>NZ_JBXWRS010000001.1:0-1032375 GCF_059612985.1 Ruegeria sp. BHSC043
ACCGGACCCGATGGCACGGCCTTTGAAATAAGGCTTCCGCGCGGCGATGCGGGTTTTTGAAATATTTTTGAAGAATCGGGTTGCACGTCTCGGGCGGCGGGTCTAAATAGCGCCTCACCAACGCGGACCGATAGCTCAGCTGGATAGAGTACTTGACTACGAATCAAGGGGTCGGGGGTTCGAATCCTCCTCGGTCCGCCACTTGGTGCTTTAAATCATTGATTTGCGGTAAGAAAATTTGTTGGGGTGCGGCTCGCCTGCCAACCTACCCGCCAAACTCAAATCACACTCATACCCTAAGTTTTTAAACCTCTTTTGCAGGCAATCCGTCTGCTCCTGCGCAGCATCGAATCAACCCACAAAAAAATGCCTCGCTGAAGTGGGGCTAGGAAACTCAGGGTGAGCCATGTCTTTGCCCGTTGGCGATTAACCTTTAAGGTTTCTTTCTGCATTCTTGTAAATAGAGAACAGGAGGAGAGATATGGCAACTTATCGCTGCGGTGTCTGCGGCATGAGGGTAAATGCCACCTGTGCTGACTGTAACGAGCCGCTCATCAACGATACGCTTGAACTGGAAGATGGTCGCAAGGTTCAGATCTCGCGCTGCCCAAAATGCAATGGCAAGATCAAGTCGCCTATGTGCTGCGGGCAGGATATGGTCTGCGAGACCTGACACTAACTGTCTCGTCCTTTTTGCAGAGAGCTCTAACGGCTCCGGTTTCCCATACGTTCCTGAACCCCTTTGCAGTTTAGGGTCAGTCCAAAAAATCTCCGCGGAAGTAGGCCCAAGACCAGGAGATAGATTAGGTCTTGTTCGCGCGCGAAGTCGGATTGCGGACCTTCACTGCACATCCCACGAAACTGCTTTGCAGTTAAAAAAAAAGCGACCTATCTAAGCTGGTCGAGGGTCTATGCGCCGTTTTCAACATCCTCTGGGAATCTCCAATAGCGTTTCAGGAACCAGTGCATTTGCGCTTTCTCAATCGGTCCAGCTTGTGTCGCCATTTCAACTAGTGAAGCTCTTACGCTCTTGGCCCAGTCCACTTCCTTTTTGAAGCCGTTCGAGCCCGTGTGCCGATCTGCCAGCACCTTCAGCACCTCCCCAACAGTGTCGAATTCTCCTGAGGTCACGTAGCCAAAGATCAGAGCTGCGAATTGACCGTGGTCTATCTCGTGTAGAATTTCAGTGCGACTGAAGCCAACTCGACCATCTTGTCCAGAAAACTCGCAGCTGAACGCTTCAAGATTTTCAGCCAACAAACCTAATAGCCGACCTGCTTCGTCAGCGATGGTTGCCTCAAAGGCCGCACGTTGAGCATGTATCATAGCGTTTACAATTGGTTTACTCACTTCATCGAGATCGAAACGGTATCCTCCGAAAGAAAACCCTCCTGAAAGGCTCCAGCCATATTCCCTCCCATATTTCGCAGCAGGGATCTTCCCCGAGTTGGACAGAGCATTGATCCGTTTCTCAATACTTTTCGCTAGTTCGGTTTCGTTTCCATCACCGTCTTTGGCAATTGTAATGAGGTCATGCGCCATATGCAGGTAAGGGCCGGGTTCGATGCTTTCTTCTTCAAACACGTAGTGTTTTGCTTCTTCATAGGTGCGTTTTAGATCATCGGTTGGCATACGTCTCCATTCGACGAAGCGCCGCCATAGGGGGGTGTCAACCATACCAGTAAACTGATTTGTCGCGCGAAGGGACGAATTGATTTTTTCTGGCTCTTCAAATCCAACCCCGATTAGTGACACGCCTAGATCGATCGGGAGTATATTTGTGGAACTACCCGCGAAAATCTCTGCTCGTTGGTGGTTAGTATGGTATTGAAATAGAGGATGGGGTTCTTCCTCCCCGTCCGGCTTTGTGAAGCATTTGTAATTTCCTCTTTCGGCCAGATGTTCCGGTTTGATTTTTCTAGTTGCAAGCGCCATCGACAAAATTAGGTAGGTGCGCACAAACCGGCGCATTGCATCCTTGGATTCGCGAAGGTCTCGGTCAAGTACGTCAATAACCCTTCCACAGTCTTGCACGCATTGCCTTAGAACTCTCAGGTTTCCATTCTTTTCCGTAGAAAAAACTTCGAGAACTAAATCATTGTTGGCTTCAAACCATGTTTTCCCGGGGCCGTCTGGCATCGCAGCAATGAATACGGGAAGAGCACTGCCTGCTTCAGCCACTATTTTGACGGTTCGGCCTACTACCTTTTCCTTACGCTTCAGGAATTTATCGCACTTTTCTTTTTCTCCATCGGATCTTTCTTCCCGTTCGAAAAAAGAACAAAGGATGACATTTTTCGATTTGTGTTCAACGAGTTCGTTGAGCAGCCCTAAGAGCTCAGTAGGTGGTATCTCGCACCGCTCGACGTCATCAAAGATAAGGATGTCGGGCAGATTATTGATCATAATTTCTTCGAGAGCGTCTTGGGCTAGGGATCCAACATTTTCCAGTTTCGCTAGCTTTCCTAGAGACTCACCTAGTGTTCCAACCGCCTCCGCTAATTTTGCACCGGAAGTCCCGGCGAGAAGCGCACGTCGGAAGGCCCTTCGATCGTTGACGCCGTTCAACGTCGCATAGCGGGCAGTACCTTGTCTGAGGGCATCCTTGAACTCATTCCTCACTAGGTATGTTTTGCCTGCTCCCCATGGGGCTTCGATCATAAAGGCGTATCCTGGACTTTTGATCTTTGCGTATTCATGGAGTGCATTGATTGCTGCTTTGTTCTGATCCACGATCTCGCTCCGCTCCGGCTGGTCGAATGCACGCTAGGCGGATTTTCTGGCAAGTCCAAGGCCCGGGTTGGGCCAGCAAAGTTGTTAGGCGGAGTCGGAGCGATCCGGCTTAATGAGGATTGAAGTCTGCTAATACCTGTCAGTTCCCAACTTCAAACTGCGCCCAAGGATCATCTTCATCCGGTTCCTGCGGTGCCTGAACGCTATGACGGCTCGTCGGGGTGCCGCCCAAGGCCGTCAAGTGCATCCGCAGTTCCCGGATATGCGCCGCCGTCACGTCGCCACCAGCCTGAAGGCCAGCGCGCAGGCGGCAGGCCGATTCCAGCAATGCTCGATCCGACGAAACCAGCCAGGGCAGTTCGTCAGAGAAGGTTGCCCAGACCGCTTTCTCGGCCTCGGAGAGATAGTCAGGAGGCCCGCCAAGTTCGCCCGTGCCTGTCGGCTCTTTGATGCCCTTGTAACGCTCCGGGTGCTTGTTCAGCGCCCCTGTGAGCGCCGCCTTTGCCAAGGGTGTCTTGCGTCGTGCCATGCTCAAACCTCGAAATTCTGAATTGGGGATGCGTGAAGAAAGTGGGGCGGGCGGTTAGCAGGCTGTTTGCCCTGAAGATCGAACCACCCCCCCCCTCTGTTGGCCGGAGCCGTGACAGGAGGTGCCACGCTCCGGCTGCGGGTGTTTTGTTGGCACTCCACCGCCCGCTGGGAGTGGATGCACACTCAAAGGGATGCGCATCCTACCATTCATCAGCCCTGAACCCCGGTGATGGTGTGGAAGGCCGCTTCGTGCTGTGCGGCGATATCCGCCCGCATATGCGCCAAGAGGCCATACTGAAGGTTGTCGGCGAACCGTTCCTTCAGAACCTCGACGCGGATCTCGGAGCGAATGCCGATCATCAGGTGGGCGAAGTTGCCGACAAATATGGTGGACTCGTCGGAGCCAGCGCCGCCATCGGTCGGGATTGCCGTGGTCGTTAGCAGCGGAATGTCCGAGATTGCCTTGGGGGCCATCAAGGGTTGCCCGGTGCTGTCGGTCAGGCCGGTGAGGGTGCCTTCATCGCGCGGGTGCATGATGATCGCCGAAACCGAGCCTGCATTTGCACTGAGGATGCCCGTGCGTGCCGTCACGAAAGGCGCGTATGTGGTGAGCGCCGCACCGTGTGCCGTGGTGCCGATGCCCGCCATGTTCGCCACGCCCTTGGGTTCGGGAGCAGTGCCGCTGCCCAACAGGGCCACGCGGTCCAGTTCCTTCGCCAGGGCGGTTGCGAGGATGCGCGGCAACTCGGTGTCGAGGTTCAACGTGTCATCGAACAATTCCCGCGAAACCTTGGTCATCACTGCCAGAGACTTGGGAACCAGCGGCACATTGGTGAAGGTCGGATCGGATTCGGCAACAAGCGCGTTTTCAACGCGCCATGCCGGAACCGGGTCGGATGCCAGCTTGGCAATGTTGTTATTGTCGCTGCCGAGCGGCACCGTGCGCGCCCCTGCTGCAATGGCAACCGAGTTCGCGCGCAACAGGTCGATCAGTTGCGCCGAGAGCATGGTGGGCACTGTATAGCCGCCCGCGCTGTCGGTGCCTTCCGCAAGCGCCCGTTTCTCGGCTTCGGTCTTTGCGCCGCGCACCATAGCGCCGAGATACTGCCCCAGTGTCAGGTCGTGCTTGGCCGGGTCTTTCGCCTGCGCCCAGGTCGTCATGCGTTCTTCGGGTTTCAAGCCAAAGGCCGCATCGCGTGCGCCGGTTTCACCGCCAGCGCCATCAATCGCGATATTGCTGCCAATCGGGCGGCGGGTGTCGCCATCGTCGGAACTCTGTTCCTTTGCATCCTCGATCTGCTCGCGCAGTTCGTCTGCTTCGGCCAGAAGTATGTCAAATTCGCGCTCGATCTTCCGCGCCTCCTTCTCCGGCGTGTCGTCGGTGATCTTCTTCGACAGAGCGCGGGCCTGTTTGACCTTGGCCCTGTGCTCCGCTCTCAACTCTTCGAGAATCATCGCTCGTGTCCTTCGCTCTTGGGGCGCGCGTCGGAAAGCCGCCCCGGTTTATGGGGTTGTGCTTTCTCCTGCGCTTGGGGCGAAGGGTGGCCTGCCGAATTTCCGGCGGCGTGCTCCGGTCGTTGACCGGGCAAATCACACTGCCTGCAAGATACATGTTCTTGTAATGTTCTGTCAACCGCAGTGCGACGTAAACGCAGCTTTCGGCGTAAGCGCGCAGCATGGAAGTTCCGACGCCGAATGGATTTTCGCGTTCTCGCCATATCAAGCCCGCCCGCGGGGTTGGTGGCGTTGCTGTTCCCGGTGCAACAGATGTGGGATCGCCTTTTCCAGTTCCGGGAAACCACGCACTTCGGCAAAGAGGCGCATACTTGCCAGCAACATGGCGTAGCTGAACATGTGAACGTTGCCGCCGAATTGCTCCATCGTGGAGATTGCGTGTTCCAGAGTTGCCATTGAGCGCTCAGCCTCGACCTGAAATTGCAGTTCGTTCTCGGTCGTCATTGCCCGACCTCCTTTGCTGTCGATTGGTTGAATGATTGCCCCAAGCCCTCGCCAGACTGGTGCCCATAGCAGGGGGAAAAGGGTGTATAGTGATTGTGCCCAGATCTGGGATAGTCAGTCGCTAAGCGATAGAGGCCCGTTTTTCGGCGCAACTTGTCTGGGGCTGCCAGTTCCTCGATAAAGCCCCGCTGCAACAGAACATCGCGCGCGGTTGCGATCCTGTGACGTGACCAAGGCGGGCTTCCGGCCTCGCTCATGGCCCTTGGCGCGATGGCAAACGACGCTCTGTTGCTGTGCCAGCGCTGGAACATCTGCAACAGCGTGAAGGCTTCGGGATGGTCTATGAGGTCATCCATGATCTGGTCTCCATCGGTGACTTGGGGTTTGCGAAGACCGAGGAAGTTGCGGCCCGTGGCCTCGTATTTCCAAGCGGACTGTGCGCAGCGCTCAATCTCGGCTGCACATAGCGGCTCGGGGAAGGCGCTGGCCCAGGTCTGTGCAACGTCCACGAGGTCGTCTAGGCGGTCGCAATGGCGCGCCTGAGCCATGCAGTAGCGCCATAGGCTTTGATTGCGTTCACCGGGCAGGGTGAGACTTGCCCGATGCCCAGAGACAACCTCTAGCGCCTCTGAGGGGATCGTGGGCAGATTGGCAACGTCATGCAGACCGCCAGATTTGAACGTGTAGGATGCTGCAAGATCCTCTCGCCATGACGGCGGTGCGATGGTGAAGCCATTCCCCAGCACGTCGATGGGCTGACCTGGGAACGGGCGGATGTGCCGCCCTTCGCCATTGTGGCGATACCACAGCTTTGCCTTGCCGCTGGCCGTGCGGATGGCAACGGGTGTTTCCCCGAAGCGTTCCACCGCCAAGGCAAGCCAAGCCTCCCCAACACCGTCAACGTCAATCTCGGTCAGGCCTGACGGTTTGCCCATGACGATGCCAAGGCCATCGGCACCGCCGAGGTTAGGAATGTTTGCCCACGTCCGCGCCCGCTGAGGGGTGGCATTCTTCCATCCCCGAACGGCTGGTCGCTTGTTGCGCGTGTCCACCGGGAAGGCGGGCAGGCCAGCGTCAGCATATGCCTCCGCATGTTGTGCGAAAATGCCAATACTGGCGTCCATCACTTCAGCGCCCCCGAACGCTTGTGCGCCTGTTTGTGGTGCTTGCGGCATAACCACTCCACCATAAGGGGGCGGTCATAATCGGGGTGATGGGCTTCGGCCTTTTCTTCCCCACAGATCTCGCATGGCTTGCGCTGGATTAGGCCGCGCCGCAGGGCCGATTGCGTTGCAACATGCGCCCAAACCTTTTTCGGGTTGCGCCGACGCCACTGCTCCTGCCGGGTGAGTTTCCGCTTTTCCGCCATGGTTCAACCTCCCCAGATCAGGAAGGCCAACGCGCTTGCCTGGGCTTCTGTCAGCCCGTGAAGGCGCATCAGAAGTTTGACTTGAAGTGTCTTCATTGCTCTTGCCTCAAAGGTTTGCCTTTGACGGCGCAGAGTGGTAAATTCTGACCCAGAGAAGCCCGCAAAGCCTCTGGATTTAGAACCCCGCCCGCGACCGTCGCAGGTGGGGTTTTTCATGCCGCTGTTCCGTGAGCTTGGGACTGTTCCCAAGCTTCAAGCTCGGACAGTTTCCAGCGTGCGCAACCGGGTGTCAGTCTTACAACGCGAGGAAAGTTGGGTTGCTCACGATGCCAGCGCCAGACTGTCGGGCGGGCGATGCTGTAACGATTTGCTACTTCGGTATCGGAAAGGAAAATATCTGCCATTGTCGTGCCTATTTTTGTTTCAGCACGATCAATTTGGCCTTGCTCACCGGAAAATGCGTCCACAGGTGGATGGCAAATTCTTGGTTATGTGTTCACCTACTTTTCGGCCTCTTCAGCGTTCTTTGCCCAGGCGCGAAAAGCCGCCTTCGGATCTCCACCTACTTCGAAGGCGTCAAACAGTTCAGAAAGAAAAAATCCAAACTTCGAAGCGGGATTCAGTGCTTTCGCTGGGGCGGACTTGCCTGTGTACTGTCTCCAAATGTCTCGTGCCGCTGAGACCAATTGAATTCCGCGCAAATTCATTTTGCTCAGAGCTTTGCGTTTTCGATCTGATTTTTGGATTTGGCGCTTTGTTTCTGCGACAGCAAACAGAATTGCCGAGCTATTCTCTGGAAAACGGTACAAGACCTCACTGGCCGGTTTCCCAGTTTCTTGAAGATATTTTTGCATCTCGGCGTCGGCATAGAGCAACCCGTCGTTTACCCGCCTTTGATGTGGTCCGCGTAGAACAGTCATTGCAAGCGTGTCGCGTGCCGATTCCGTCATGCTATCCACATCCAACAATCTCACGAGGTCGCGAACGCACCGTTCAATTTTCTCCAACGTGGCAATGTCGTGAATCTCATCGTAGAGATACGGATCATCACCGAATGCGTATTTTGCCAGCCGATCATGCACGAGCGGCGCGAGGTTCGGTTCGATGTCCAGATACTGACAAAGGATTTCCTCTACTCTATCCGTCACCATGTCGCCTCCATCGAAACGACTTTTGCCCCTGCTTCCCCGCGTAGAAAGCGCCCCCATGCGGCCATCATACCACGTCGCTTTTCGATCATGTCGCCACGTCGATACGCTCGTTCAACCTCGGACCCGACCGAGTGGGCTAAGGCAATCTCTGCCATCTCGCGCGGATATTCGGTTCTTTCTGCCGCCCAGTCGCGAAACGTGCTACGCAGCCCGTGCGGCACCGCTGGACGCCCTGAGCGTCGATCTAGGTAACGTTCAGGCTTCGCTGCATGTATGCGCTTCATACAGGCTGACAGAGCGGCATCAGATAGCATTCCACCCCGTGCTGCTGGGAACACAAACTCACTGCCCTCCATCCGGTCGAGACCGTGCAAAAGCTCCACCGCTTCGCGAGTTAAGGGAACTCGGTGTTCGTTCCGCATTTTCATGCGCTCGGCTGGCACCGTCCAAAGTGCATTGTCCAAGTCGAATTCCGACCACACTGCACCGCGTACCTCGCCGGATCTGGCGGCAGTCATTGCCATGAACTCCAACGCGCGTGTTGCATAGCCGGAGCGCGATTGAACATCGCTAAACCAATCGGGAACATCATCCAAACTCAAGGCAGGATGATGCTCGACTTTCGCCACTTTGGACGGCTTCGGCAAAACCGCGTCCAGGTTGTTTTTCCATCTGGCCGGGTTGTCGCCTGTCCGGTGTCCCGCAACCGTGGCCCATGCCAACACGGCCTCGACGCGCCCGCGCAACCGGGATGCGGTTTCGTTCTTGGTCAGCCAGATCGGTTCCAGGATGCGTTGAACGTCCGAGACTTCGATGTCCGCGACCAGCATGTTTCCGACTGCCGGAACCGCGTATTTGTCCAAGGTCGCGCGCCACTGCTTCTTGTGCTTGGGGTTTTCAAACTCCTTCAGCTTGCCCACCAGAAACTTTTCCATCGCCTGAGCAAACGTCATGCCGCGCTTCTGAGCAGCTATGAGTGCTGCTCTGTTGGCTTTGCGTTGCTCAACGGGGTCGATCCCTTCGCGGATCATCTGGCGCGCCTCTCGCGCTCGTTCACGCGCCTCTGCCAGCGGAACGTCGGGATATCCGCCCAAACCAATGTGACGTCGCCGGTTGCCAACCTTGCACCGGAGCAACCAAGACCGAGCGCCGCTTGGCGTGACCTGCAAGAGAAGCCCATCAACACCGCCGACGGCAAAGGTGGCGTTGCCCCCGTGGCCAGGGTGTTCAAGCCGCTTTACCTCAAGGGCTGATAGTTCTCTCGCCTTCTTCGGCATAGTTCGACTCCCGATTTTTTCGTCCCGCCAACCTACCCGCCATAAATTATGATATTGGGCGTTACGGATAGCAACGGGAAATTTCAGGAGGTCCAAGAAAATTACATATTTTCAAATCTTAATGCGCTGTGGCGATACAGGTTGCACTAGCACTGAGGCGGTTCCTCGGTCCGCCACTTGGTAAAATCCAGCCGGTGACTTCCAAGAGAAATTTTTCAAGTCGGCGACTGTCTTTCTCCCCCAAGACAATCTGGAAGGTGCCGACACTCCCGGCCGCAATGCACTTTAAATGCGCGGTGTGACCCTGCCGTGCGGCGGAAGCAATACAAAGAGTGATGGACTGGCATCGGATTTCTTTGCGGTATCCAAAACGCCGGTCGGTGCGGCCTTCTGGCAGACGGGAGGCGGCCCTTTCGGGTTCTGGAAGAACCGGCCTGCCCCGCGGCGTTGCATCTGGACTGGGGCAGGTGAATAGCCGTTTGATTTGACCCGTCACTTTGCAAGAGCTCACATCCTCGTGGGGGGCACTTCTGCTGCAAGTCGTTCGGGCTGAGCGGCGCAGACTCCGGTTCGCAGTACATGGAACTGGCGCCGAAGCGCCGCGAATTCGACGGGTAACGTGGCTGTAAACCGGCCGAAGATTTCCTTCCGGTGGCCTGCATGACGGCGCGTACCGTTTAGCAGCGTTTACGAGATCTAATCAGGGCGAGCGGCAATTCGGGCGGCGACATCAAGATGTTTTTATGTTGAACTGGGCAACCAGTGCTGCTTGCCCCTCTTTCTGGGCGAAAGAAAAAAATTTTTGTGTTTGCGGGAGGAAAATGATGTTTGGAACAACACGAAATTTGATCGCAGCGACCGCCACGTGTGCGGTTGCGTTTGTCATCGGGGCAGATTCGGCCCGGGCCCAGCAAGGCGATTGGTCCTATCAGGCGACGATCTACCTGTTCATGCCGGAAACCAAGACCAGCCTCGACACGCCCGCAGGAGGCGTAGAGGGCACGTTGAGTTTCTCGGACGCGCTGAGCAACTTGGATCTGGCCTTCATGGGTACATTTTCCGCGACCAACGGGCGCTGGACCCTGTTGGCGGACTACAACTACACGGACCTGTCGTTCGGAACCGATACGCCCGGACCGATTTTCTCGGGTCTCGACACCTCGGCAACAACACAATTCCTCAGCGCCTATCTGGGCTATCGGGTCTACGAGGATCCGACCGTTCAACTGGATCTGGCGGGTGGTCTGCGCTGGTTCAGTACTGAAACTACCTTCACGCTTCGGCCCGGTTCCGCGCCGGGTGGTACAAGTTCGGTCGACAATAGTTGGACCGATGCGGTGATTGCAGCGCGGGCGCGTTTCGTCCTGTCCGAACGGTGGACCGGCACCGCCTTTTTCGATTATGGCGGCTTTCAGAGTGACAGCGAAACCTGGCAGGTGCTGCTGACCGCGGATTATGCTTTGAACGAAAGGTGGCTGATCCGGGGTGGCTATCGCTACATTTCCTTTGATCACGTCCTGAACGGCAACGACTTCACGTTCAGCCAATCTGGGCCAGTGATCGGGGCGACTTACCGTTTCTGACGACTTTTCAGGGTCTTTAGGTGGTCATCTGGCCCCAAGGCAAGTTTCTCAGACTTGCGCTGCCTCACTGTGATACTCTGTGAGTCGAGCCTGCGGCAAAGACCGGTCGCACAAAACGGAAATGGGGGGACCAGATGTTTAGAGTGACCGCGATACTCGCCGGATTGATAGCCTTGCCAACCTCGGGTTTTGCGGATGCCGTTCCCAGCAAGGAGGCTGCCGAAGGCACTTTCGCCGAAGCACCGTTTTCGCCTTATGCAAATCGTACTTTTCCCGAACGTCCGTTGTGGGGCGATACACATCTGCACACGTCCTTGTCATTGGACGCCGGCGCTTTCGGCAATACGCTCGGTCCGGATGAGGCGTGGCGATTTGCGAAGGGCGAGCAGGTAATCTCTTCGACAGGTCAGCCGGTGCGCCTTGCGCGGCCTCTCGACTGGATGGTTCTGACCGATCACACCGACTTGATGGGGTTTGCGCCTGACCTGCAGGCGGGCAAGCCGGGTGTGCTGGCTGATCCGAAGGGGTTGCAATGGTACCAGGGCTACAAGGCTGGCGGGGAAGAGGCCGCCAAGGCCGCCTTTGATATCATTACCAATTTTTCGCAAATGACCCTGCCCGAGGTGCTGCTGGAATCCTACAGCCCCGGCGCCGATGCATTTGCCTTTACATGGGAGCAGATCGTTCTGGCCGCCGAACGGCACAACGACCCCGGCAATTTCACCGCTTTCATTGGGTTCGAATGGACTTCGGTACCCAAGGGGTTCAACCTGCACCGCAACGTCATGCTGCGGGACGGGCCGATCCGAGCGCTGCAGGTGGTGCCACCGGTCACACAACCGCCCTACGGGGATACGGATCCCAAGGCGCTCTATGCTTGGTTGGAAGACTATCAGGCCCGGACCGGCGGACGGGCTTTGGCCTTTGCGCATAATGGCAATCTGTCCAACGGCTGGATGTTTCCGACCGAAGACACCTATCACGGTGGCAAGGTCGACGAAGAATACGTCAAGAATCGTGCCAAGTGGGAACCGCACTACGAGGTGACGCAGATTAAGGGCGACGGAGAGGCGCATCCCTTTCTCAGCCCGGATGATGAATTTGCCGACTACGAGAATTGGGATGTGGGCAATCTGGATATTACGCAACTGAAAACCGACGACATGTTGGCCGGCGAATACGCGCGCGAGGCGCTGAAACGCGGATTGATGCTCGAAGAGAAATTCGGCGTAAACCCCTACAAGTTCGGAATGGGCGGCGCCACCGACAGCCATACTTCGTTGACCACAGCGGAGGAGGAAAACTATTTCGGAAAATCCGTCAGTGCCGAACCATCGCCGACCCGTGTGCTGCACCCCTTCGTCGAAAGCGAGTTGGGCGCGTTCGAAGGGCATACGCTGGTGGCCTCGGGCTACACGGCGGTCTGGGCGTCGGACAACACGCGCTCGGCCATTTTCGACGCGTTCAAGCGGCGCGAAACCTATGCCACGACCGGGCCTCGGATCGGGCTGCGGTTCTTTGGCGGATGGGATTTTGTCGAGGACGATTTGCTGACGCGTCTGGTGGCCGATGTAGGCTATACCAAGGGCGTACCCATGGGCAGTGATCTCCGCCCGCGCGAGGGTGAGGGTTCACCGACCTTCCTGATCGGGGCGTTGCGCGATCCGATTGGCGCCAACCTGGATCGTGTCCAGGTGGTCAAGGGCTGGTTGGACGCCGAGGGTGAGATGCAGGAAAAGGTGTTCGACGTTGTTTGGTCAGGGGATCGAGAGCCGGACGCAAATGGCAAACTGCCCCCGGTCGGAAATACGGTCGATCTGGACACCGCAAGCTGGACCAACACGATCGGCGCGTCCGAGTTGGTGACCGTCTGGACCGATCCCGAATTCGATCCGGCAGCCCGGGCTTTCTACTATGTCCGGGTATTGGAAATCCCGACCCCACGCTGGGTTCTGTACGACAAGTTGCGCTTTGACCTTGAGCTTCCCGAGGAGGCGCAACTGGTGCATCAGGAGCGCGCCTATTCGTCACCGATCTGGTACACACCGGAGGGATGACCGGTTGTCGAAAATGTTTCAGCCGGGCGGATGACAACGCCCGGTTTTTTTTGTCATGATGGGCGAGTGGGCTTTGCCCCGGTGTCGTGGCCACTTTTCCGTGAAAGCTTTTCGAGAGTACAGGTAATTTGATGCGTTTTCTGAAAGAACCACTGGCACATTTCCTGCTGATTGGAGTGGCAATCTTCGCGTGGTTCTACTGGATATCCCCACCGTCCGAGGAGCAGGCTCAGCAGCAAGCAATCGTTGTTGACGACAATGATGTATCGATGTTGGCAAGCCGGTTCAGCGCCAGTTGGAATCGTGCGCCCACCCCAGAAGAATTGCGGCGGCTGGTGGATGGCTTGGTACGCGAAGAAATATTGGTGCGCGAGGCTCGCGATCTTGGTCTGGACCGGGGCGATCCAGTCATTCGGGCGCGGCTTGCTCAGAAGATGGAATTCCTGACTCGCTCGATTGCGTCGTCTGTCGTGCCCGAAGATGCGGAACTTGCGGCGTATCTGCAAGACAATCCAGATAGATTCCGAACGCCCCCGAAATTCGCCTTTGAACAAGTCTTCTTGGGCGAGACCCCCGGCAGCGCCGATGTTGAGGCGGCTCAATCGGCTCTTGCGGTGGGCAATGACCCTATGCAGGTGGGGCTGCCCACGCTGTTGCCAAAGACGGTGCCGCTGTCGTCGGCGCGCGCAATCGATAGCACGTTTGGGCGCGGCTTTTCCGAGATCCTGGCGACGTTGCCAAGCGGAGCATGGGCCGGACCGGTGGTGTCGGGCTATGGCCAGCACTTGGTGAGGGTCAACGCAGTGGAGCCGGGCATACTGCCGCCGCTGGATGACGTTCGTGACATGGTGATTCAAGATTGGCGCAGACAAACCTCCGAGGAACTGGCCGAAGCACAATACCAGAGCCTGGCTGACAGGTATGAGATCTCGCTGCCCGCGTGGGAGCCGCAAGAATGACGAGGATCCTCGCAGCGCTTTCCGCCTTTTGGTTGATGCTTGCGGCCGGGCAAAGCCAAGCCCATGCCTTGGATCCCGGTTTCCTCGATCTGCGGCAGTTGACGGAAAACACGTGGCAGGTTCTGTGGAGGCTGCCGGATGTGAACGGGCGGCCGATGGCAATCGAGGCGGTCTTGCCAAAGATTTGTACGCCGCAATCAGGACCCGCGCCGCAGAACGATGGGGCTGCGTGGGTTTCGGTCTGGGTGGCGCAATGCCAAGGACCAATCGCGGATCAACCGATCGCGATTGATGGGCTTGAGTTGCAACGCAACGACGTATTGCTGCGGATGCAGCCATTGGCTGCAGAAGCGGTAACGCTGCGTTTCACCCCAGACAATACCAAGCTGACGATCCCGGCCGATCCGTCAACCTGGGCGGTTTTCGCCAGCTATTTTCAATTGGGGTTCGAACACATTCTCGAAGGTTGGGATCACCTGTTGTTCGTGTTTGCCCTGATCGTTCTGGTGCGCGATCCTTGGCGGCTTGTCGGGGCGATTACGGCGTTTACGGTCGCACATTCAATCACATTGGCCTTGGCCACACTTGGCTTGCTGCAAGTGCCGGGTCCTCCGGTCGAAGCGGTGATCGCCCTGTCCATCGTGTTTCTTGCCCTTGAGATATTGCGGCACAAGGACGGGCAGTTGCGACTGTCCGAGCAATATCCGTGGATTGTCTGCTTCAGTTTCGGTTTGTTGCACGGTTTGGGGTTTGCCGGGGCCCTGTCCGAGATCGGTTTGCCTGCAGGTGACATTCCAGCCGCATTGCTAGCCTTCAATATCGGGGTCGAAGCCGGCCAATTGGCATTTGTCGCCGTCGTCGCGCTTGGCTTGGCGGTGCTGCGTGTTCTGGGTGCTTTCCAATCCCGTGGCGCACTCGACTGGGCGACGACGGTAACCGGATATGGAATTGGAACCGTTTCGATGTATTGGCTGATCGAGCGGGTCAGTGGTTTCTGACCCCGACCCGTCAAAACCGATAAAAACGTCGGGCCGTGCGCCCGAACACATCCGCCTGCATCTCAGCCGGAATCAGCGAACGGTGGCGAGACACCAGTTCCGCATAGTCCGAGGACAGGCTGTCTACAGGGAAGTTGGACCCGAACATGCAGCGGGCGAGGCCGAACTGGTTCAGGCACTCCTGAACGATCGGGCGGACGGAGTCTGCCGTCCAACCGTGGTCGAACATGCCTAGCCCGGACAGTTTGCACGACACATGCGGCAGCGCGGACAGCGACCGAAGGGATCTGGACCAGGATTTTATCCCGCCCTCTGTTCTATCATGTGGCGAGCCGGCATGACACAGGGCAACCGAAGTTTCGGGCGCGCGCTCCAGAACGCGGGCGGCTTGCTCCATCAGCTCGGGCAGCAGTTGCAAATCAAATGAAAGACCGCGCGCGCCCAGTTCCTGCAGGCCGGCCAGAAAACGTGGGTCGTCCAGCAGGGCATTGGTGCCGGATGCCATGTCCTCTTCGGGTGCGCGGCCGACGATCTGGCGCACGCCCCGCAACGAGGGCAGGGTTTGCAGCCTGTCCAGCCGGTGCCCCAGGTCCGGGGCAGTCAGATCGCAGAAAGCCACTTGGACCAACGGCCAGTCGGGTGTCTGATCGGCAACCGATTGCACCCAAGCGGCCTCGGCCCAAGGGTCCGCCGCGCCCACCTGAATGTGCACGGACGCAGAAAACCCCTGCGCCGCGGCGTCTGCGCGGAATTCGTCCAGAAGATAGTCGCGTTGGATCGCTGATGGGTCACCGAAAAACCTCACAGCGCCGGTTTCCATCAGCCAAGGATAGTGCACCGCCTTCAGGTTCCACAAATGGTGATGTGCGTCGATCATCATGGCGTGGCAGTCCTTAGCGTGCGCGACAGGATGTCGACCCCTTGCTGGTTCCAGAAATGCAGCAGGTCGATGAAAATCCAGTTTTCGGCCAGCTTGTCGCCCGCGCGCCGATAGATGTCGATGACCCGAAACTCACCCGGTTTGCCGGTTGCGGGCATGCCCATGAAGCCGCCTGTCGGAACGGCGGTGAAGTTGGGCCATCCGAAGAACCCGCCATAATGCCCCTCGGCCATGCGGCAGATGTGTCGCGTTTTGGACCGCTCGGCGAAACCGGCGCGGAACGGGCCCGAGTGCTGCTTGGCATAGCGCGGGATGGTGTAGGTGGCTCCGATCCCCTCGGGACCCCACCACAGCATGTCGTCATGCCAGGTGCGTGCCAGTTCCTCCTCCAGCGTCAGGCCGCTGTTCCACTGGCCCAGGTCCGAAATCATCGCGTTGATCAGCGCCAGTGTCTTTTGGCCTTCGGCTGCGGGCTGGTCGTCGATCAAAAGCCCGTCATGGGTTCTGGGGCCGGGCTGCACGAGGTGTGCCGCGGTTTGTGGAGGAAAGGGGTTCAGCCCGGCCTGCACCATGAGGTGGGGAATGTCGAAATACATGGCCGTTTCGGTGATTTTTCCATCTGCGACCCTGTAAAAGGCGCAGTACCGCAGAAAGGCCAGCTTGCCGGTGGGCGGAATGCCCAGCCACGGCGCGTCGAACAGGCCCATCAGATGCCCCATCGACACGACCCAGACATCATCGGATTGGGTCAGCGAGTTTCGGCCGGCAAAGAAGATGTCCATCCGGTTCTGCATGCGCTTCAGGCCGTGCTTGATCGGTTGCCAGAACGTCTCGGCCACGGCCTTTGCGCCGACGATTTCATGGAAGGGGTGAAAGCCGCGCCACAGCAGATCGGGTGCGCAGAATTGTTCGATGACCTGGCCGACGCCGGCGGCATCCGTGTCATCCAGCGCGTCGTGGAATGCCAAAATCAGTTTTTTCTGGTCCTGAAAACTCACGGTTTTTCCGTTTCCTGGCAGAGGGTTGCGATTTAGGTCAGGAGTGTGTGAATCACCTGCTTCGGACAGTTTTGCATACGTTTGCAAAATTGTCTTGCCAGAATTGATGTGGCTGGATTACTCTTTTGCAAACGTATGCAAAACGATTCCTTCCCGGGAGGCACCATGGCGGAAATTCAACTGCGCAATGTCGGCAAGCGCTGGGGGTCGTTCGTGGGGGTCCACAATTTCGACCTGACCATCGCCGATCGCGAATTCCTTGTGCTGTTGGGGCCGTCCGGATGCGGCAAGACCACCACGATGCGTATGATCGCGGGGCTCGAGGACGTGACCGAGGGCGAGATCCTGATCGACGGCAAGGTGGTCAACGATCTGGAACCCAAGGACCGCGACGTGGCGATGGTGTTCCAGAGCTATGCCCTGTACCCCAACATGAACGTCTATGAAAACATCCGCTTTCCGCTGAAGGTTCGCGGCATCGACCCCGCGACCCATGACGAGAAAGTGCGCCGCGCCAGCGCGATGGTCGAATTGGACGACTTTCTGCATCGCAAACCGGCCGAGCTGTCGGGCGGTCAGCGCCAGCGGGTCGCTCTGGCCCGCGCGATCGTGCGCGAACCGAACGTGTTCCTGATGGATGAGCCGCTGTCGAACCTGGATGCCAAGCTGCGGGTATCGACGCGGGCGCAGATCAAGAACCTCAGCCACGAACTGGCCGTTACCACGATCTACGTCACCCACGATCAGATCGAGGCGATGACCCTGGCCGACCGTGTCGTGGTGATGAAGAAGGGGATCGTGCAACAGGTCGGCAGCCCGACCGACATCTATGACCGCCCCGCCAACACCTTCGTGGCCAGCTTCATCGGCTCACCCGCCATGAACCTGATCGAGGGTCGCGTCGAAGGTGGCGTGTTCCGCGCGCAGCACGTGGACATCCCCGGAATAGATGCCCCCGACGGGCCGCTGACGCTGGGGTTCCGGGCCGAGGACGCCGCTCTTGCTTCAGAGCAGGGTCAGATCACGGCCCCGATCTATACGCTCGAGCTTTTGGGCGACGCCACGATGATCTCGGTCCGGGTCGGCGGCGCGCTGGTCTCGGTCAAGGCCGACAAGTCTTTCCGCGCCGAGATCGGCGATTCCGTCTCGTTCTCGGTGCCAAGCGAAATCTGTCATCTCTTCGAAGCTGGAAGCGGTGCGCGGATCGGGGATTGACCCCGCAACAGCCCGCAAGGGCAAACCACCGGTCCGGACGTCGACGACGGACCGATCCTGACAGGGAGAAACGCATGAAACTCAAGACTCTCATACTGGCCGGCGCGATGTCGGTGGCCTCGGGCGCCGCTTGGGCCGCCTGTTCGTTCGAAAACACCGTTCCGCTTAAATCGCTTTCGGCCGGGTTCGAGGCCTGGAAGGCCGCCACCGACGCCATGGCCGAATGCGGCAATTTCAGCGCCTCGCTGGATCAGGAATTCCGCGAGAAGCAACCCGAAGCCTTTGCGGCCAACCCGGCGCTGTACCAGATCGGCGGCGTGTCGAACGCCACGCTGGTGCCGCTGCTGAACGCGGGCACCATTCGTCCGCTGGATGATCTGGTCGCCAAATACGGCCAGGACTTGCTGCCGAACCAGCTGATCAAGGTGGACGGCCAGACCATGGCCATCGCCATGATGGTGAACGCCCAGCACCTGATGTACCGCAGCGACATTCTGGCCGATCTGGGCATTGCCGAGCCCAAGACCTATGCCGACGTGCTGGCCGCGGCGGAAAAGATCAAGGAAGCCGGCGTGGTCGAGTATCCGCTGGGCGGCACGTTCAAGACCGGCTGGAACCTGGGTCAGGAATTCGTGAACATGTATTTGGGCGAGGGCGGCGAGTTCTTTGCCGAAGGCAACATGCCCGCGATCAACAACGAACAGGGGGTTCGCGCGCTGGAAACGCTCAAGGCGATGACGGCATATATGGACCCGGAATACCTGGTCTCGGATTCGACATATGTTCAGCAGCAGTTCCAGCAGGGCAAGATCGCCATGGCCAACCTGTGGGCCAGCCGCGCGGCCGCAATGAACGACGAGGCCGAAAGCCAAGTGGTCGGCAAGGTGACGATGGCGGCGGCTCCGTTGGGGTCGGCGGCTCCGGCGACCACGATCTGGTGGGACGGCATGGTTCTGGCCAAGAACATGAGCGACGAGGAAGCCGACGCCGCCTTCCGCGTGATGATGGAAGGCATCGACGCGGAAATGGTGCAGGCCAACAATGACGTCGCAGTCTGGCTGAACCCGGCCTACACGCCCGGTGAACTGGCTGCGGGTGCTGCCGCCTCGGCCGAAGCAGGCGCCAAGCCCTACCCGGCGTCGGGGCCGATGGGCATCATGCACACCGCGCTGGGCAATGGGTTGGCCGACTATCTGACCGGTGCCAAGGACGCCCAGACCACCCTGGCCGACATCGAAGCCGACTATCTGACCGCCGCAAAAGAAGCCGGCCTGGTCGGCAACTGATCCGCACGCGGGAGGGGGCCGACCTCCTCCCGCATCTTCCACCACCGAGAACCATGAGAAAGGCAGAGCCATGAATTTCCGGACATTTGCCGCCTTTGTCGGCCCCTCTGTCTTTATGATGCTTCTCTTCATCGCGTTCCCGCTGGTCAGCGTGTTCAAGCAGAGTTTCTATGTCACCCAGCCCATCTACGAGACGGTCGAGGTCGAGACCTGCACGCCCGGCTTCCTGACGCAGACCTGCGTGACTGAAGAAAAGTCCATTCCGAAACTTGATGAACACGGCGAGATCATCACGCAGACCCAGTTTGTCGGGCTGGAAAGCTATCGCAACGTGCTGGAGCCCGAACGGGCCTGGCGCGCGATCAGCGAAGGCAGCTGGAGCGTGCTGTCCACCATCAATTTCTGGAAGGCGCTGCGCTTTACGCTGACCTTCACGTTGATCACCCTGCCGCTGGTGATCGGGTTTGGTTTGGCCATCGCCATCGTCATCAACAACGCCGCGCAGGCGATTCGGGGGCCGGTGATCTTCGTGTCGCTCCTGCCCTTTATCATCACGCCGGTCATCGGTGCCTTGTCGATCAACTGGCTGTTTCGCGGTGACGGCATCCTGACGGCCATGCTGGAATGGTGGCTGAACCGCGACATCGCCCTGTTCGCGCAGGCCTGGACGATCGAGTTGCTGATGATGCTGTACCGCGTCTGGCATGTCGCGCCCTTTGCCGCGATCGTGTTCTATGCCGGTCTTCAGACCGTGAACCAGGACAGCCTTGAAAGCGCAGTTATCGACGGCGCAAGCCGCTGGCAGCGCCTGAAATACATCGTCATCCCGCACCTGATGCCGCTGATCATCTTCGTGTCGATGATTCATCTGATGGACGCATACCGGGTGTTCGAAGAAATCGTCGGCTTCTCGAGCCAAGGCTACGTCATCTCGCTGCAATGGCTGACCTATGACTTCCTCGTGCCGGATCAGGCGGGCAACCGTTCGATCAGCCGGGCCTCGGCCAGCGCCATGCTGACCATGGTCGGAATCGTCATCCTTCTCATCGCACCGCTGCGCCGGACATGGCGCGACCATAAGGGAGGCCACTGACATGTCCTCAAGCGCGCTTCGCCAACCGCTCGGTCTGCGGCTGACATCGAATTTCTGCCTGGCCTTCTGGTGCCTGGTGGCGGCCTTCCCGATCTTCTGGATCACGGTGATGAGCTTCAAGTCGCCGGTGGACGCATTCGACGGCAATGCGCTGAACGTGATCTTCGGTCCGGCTACGCTCGAGACCGGAAAGGGGATCTCGATCCTCGATATCCTGATGGGCATCGCAGTGCTGTGGGCCACCGCGCGCCTGGCCACCAAGACCCTGCCCGAAATGGTGAAGTCCTACACGCGGCCAGGGCAGGCCTGGTTCGGCTGGATCATCGGCGGGCTGGTTCTGGTGCTGGGTTTTCTGCTGGTGTTCTTCATTGTTCTGCCGGCCATTCTGAACGTGCTGAACCCACTGTTCGGCCCGCTGGGGCGCGACGTGTTGGGCCTGACGACCGAGCACTACAAGACCGTTTGGATCGACCGCGGCTTTTCCAACAACTTCAAGAACTCGCTGATCGTTACCGCGGGCGTCGTGACCGTGTCGCTGACAGTGGGCACGCTGGCGGGCTATGGGCTGGCGCGGTCCGGCTCGACGCTTGCGTTCTGGATCCTGATCGTCGCGTTGGTGTTCCGCGCGCTGCCGCACTCGGTTCTGGTGGCGGGCTATTTGCCGGTCTTCATCAACTCGGCCGAATGGCTGCGCCCGATCCTGGGGGAAAACGCGCCCACGCTATATGGCAAGCCCTTTGCCGTGATCGCGGTTCTGGTGGCGATCAACCAGCCCTTTACCATCTGGATGCTGCGGTCGTTCTTCCAGAACATCCCGGCCGAGCTGGACGAAGCCGCGCGCGTGGATGGCTGCAACCATTTCCAGGCCTTCCGTCGGGTGATCATGCCTGTGATGTGGCCGGGCGTCATCACTACCGGGCTGTTCAGCTTCCTGCTGGCCTACAACGACTTTCTGGTGACCTCGCTGCTGCTGGACGCGCAGAACCAGACCATGGTTCCCGCCATCGCCGGCATGTTCAACCGCGAAACCACCACCACCGACCAGGTCGTCGCCGTGGCCGCCGCCGTGTCGATCACCGCGCCGCTCTTCTTCCTGGTCATGATCTTCCAGCGCCAGATCGTCAGCGGACTGACCGCCGGCGCGGTCAAGGGCTGATGAGCCGCCGGTTCCGCCATAACGCCCTGACGCGCCACCCGGCGCTAAACAGGTTGCCAAGGGATTTTCCCGGGTTTGGGGGCATGCTCCCCCGATCCCCAATACCTGACAATCTGACAAGGACAAGACGATGAAAGGTTCCCGACCTGAACAAGCGGTTCTGACCCGCGACACCGACCTGACCAAGACCGAAGACACGCGCCGCGTGATCGAAGCCATGGTCGACGGCCTGAATGACCACCGCATCAACGACATTGGCGAGTTCTTCGCCGAAGGGTTCCGCTGGATGGGCAACCAAGGCTGCGGCACGAAGAACGGTCTGCAAGAGTTTCAGGACAACTGGCAGCGCCCCTTCCAGGCCGCGTTTTCCGACAAGGTCTGCATCGACGAGGCGCGGCTCTACATGGGCGAATGGGCCGCGGCCTTTGGCCGGCAGGAGGCGACCCATTCGGGTGAATTTCTGGGCATTCAGCCCACCGGCAAGCGGGTCGAGATCCGCTACATGGATTTCTGGAAAGTGGTCGACGGCAAGATCGTCGACAATTGGGTGAACGTCGACTTCGCCCATGTCGCCGCGCAGCTGGGCGTCGACCTCTTCCAGGGCCACGGCTGGGAAGCATATGACCGGGGCGAGAAAACTCCGCCCCGTCCAGACAACTGAGGATCAAGACAATGGCAATCGAGTATCTCAAACGCGGCAAGTCCGACGCAGACCGGGCCGAGGATGACGCCAAGACCCGCGCCGTGGTCGAGGCGACCCTGAAGGATATCGAAACCCGTGGCGACGCCGCCGTACGCGAGCTGAGCGAGAAGTTCGACAACTATTCGCCCGCCTCGTTCCGCCTGTCGCAACAGGAGATCGACGACCTGATCGCTCAGCTGTCAGACCGTGAGCTGGCCGACATCAAGTTCGCGCAGGAGCAGGTGATGAACTTTGCCCGCGCGCAACGCGCCTCGATGACCGATATCGAGGTCGAGACCCTGCCGGGCGTGATCCTGGGCCACAAGAACATCCCCGTGCAGTCGGTCGGGTGCTATGTGCCCGGCGGCAAGTTCCCGATGGTGGCTTCGGCTCATATGTCAGTGGCCACGGCCAGCGTTGCGGGTGTGCCGCGCATCATCGCCTGCACCCCTCCGTTCCAGGGCAAGCCGAATCCGGCGGTGATCGCCGCCATGCATCTGGGCGGCGCGCACGAGATCTATGTCATGGGCGGTATTCAGGCGATCGGCGCGATGGCGCTGGGTACCGAAACGATCGACCCGGTGCACATGCTGGTCGGCCCCGGCAACGCCTTCGTGGCCGAGGCCAAGCGCCAGCTGTTCGGCCGCGTCGGCATCGACCTGTTCGCCGGCCCGACCGAGACCATGGTGATCGCCGATGAAACCGTCGATGCCGAGATCTGCGCCACTGACCTGCTGGGGCAGGCCGAACACGGCTACAACTCGCCCGCGGTTCTGGTCACCAACTCGCGCAAGCTGGCCGAGGAGACGCTGTCCGAGATCGACCGCCTGCTGGGCATCCTGCCGACGGCTGACACCGCGCGGGTCAGCTGGCAGGATTATGGCGAGGTGATCCTGTGCGACAGCTATGACGAGATGCTGCAGGTCGCCGACGAGATCGCCTCGGAGCATGTTCAGGTGATGACCGATCGCGATGACTGGTTCCTGGACAACATGACCTGCTATGGCGCGCTGTTCCTGGGGCCGCGTACCAACGTGTCGAACGGTGACAAGGTGATCGGCACCAACCACACTCTGCCGACCAAGAAGGCCGGGCGTTATACCGGCGGCTTGTGGGTTGGCAAATTCCTGAAGACCCACAGCTATCAGAAAATCCTGACCGACGAGGCGGCAACCCTGATCGGCGAGTACGGCTCGCGTCTGTGTCTGCTGGAAGGGTTCGTGGGCCATGCCGAACAATGTAACGTACGGGTGCGCCGCTATGGCGGCATCAACGTGCCGTATGGCGCACCGGCCCCATACCGGGATGCCGCCGAATGAGTGACAAGCATACGCAGCACAAGGCGCTGATCGCGCCGCTTCGGGCGGCGATGTATGATTTCGACGAAGCCGGCGTGCGGGACGCGCTGGCGCAGGTGACCGCGCCTGACGCTCTGTTCCGCCTGTGCCATCCTTTCGGTGACAGCACCGGCAGCGAGGCGTTCTACGATCTGGCCTTCAAGGGCCTGCTGGATGCCTGGCCGGACCTCGAACGGCGCGACTATATCGTGATGGCCGGACCGGACGAGTTCGGCGCCGACTGGGTCGGCTGCGGCGGCTACTATACCGGAACCTTCACCGGTCCGTGGCTGGACATCCCGCCCACCGGCCATCAGGTGACCATGCGGTTTCACGAGTTCTACCGGTTCGAGAACGGCCGGATCGTAGAAATGCAGGCCCTGTGGGACATCCCCGAGGTAATGATGCAGGCCCGCGCATGGCCGATGGCGCCCAGCCTGGGACGCGAATGGCATGTGCCCGGCCCGGCCACGCAGGACGGTCTGGTGCCGGGGCCCTACGACGCCGACAAGGGCCGCGCCACCTGCCAGCACATCATCGACATGCTGGAACATCTGAAAAAGCACCCCTCGCAGGGCGGGCCCGAGGTGATGGAGATGGAGCGGTTCTGGCATCCGCGCATGAACTGGTACGGGCCTTCGGGCATCGGCACCGGGCGCGGCTATGCCGGGTTCCGTAATTGGCACCAGATCCCGTTCCTGAACGGAATGCCGGATCGCGGGCAATATGTCGACGACATCACCTATCATTTCTTCGGCGATGGCGACTATGCGGCAGTGACGGGCTGGCCCAACATGATCCAGACCGTCACCCATGACGGGTGGATGGGCATCGCGCCTTCGGGCAAGCGGATCACCATGCGCAGCCTCGATTTCTGGCGGCTGGAGAACGGACGGATCCGCGAAAACTGGGTTCTGGTCGATCTTCTGGACGCCTATGCGCAGCTTGGCGTTGACGTCTTTGCCCGCCTGCGGGAATTCAACAAGGCCCGGAACCTGGGCCGCATTGAAACCCCGGATGGAATGAGCTGATGACCCAACTGCCCCGCACCCCTTCGTTCTCGCTGAGCGGCAAGACCGCGTTGGTCACCGGCGCATCTTCGGGCATCGGATTGGGGTGCGCTGTCGCCCTGGCCGAGGCCGGCGCGCATGTGGTCTGCGCCGCGCGCGGGGCCGAGCGGCTGAACGAAGCGGTGTCCGCCCTGCAGGCGCAGGGCTGGTCGGCCGAGGGGCGGGTGCTGGATCAGAGCGACCTGACCGCGTTGCAGGCGCTGTTCGCCGCGCAAGCCTTTGACGTGGTGGTGAACTCGGCCGGGACCGCGCGGCACGGGCCAGCCGTCGAAACCACGCCCGAGGATTTCGACGCGGTCACGAGTGTCAATCTGCGCTCGGCCTATTTCCTTTCGGCCTATGCCGCCAAGGCGCTGATGGCGGCCGGGCGGCCTGGTTCGATCATCCATATCTCCAGTCAGATGGGCCATGTCGGCGGCATCGACCGGGCGCTGTATTGCGCGACCAAGCACGGGCTGGAAGGCATGGTCAAGGCGATGGCGATCGAATGGGGCAAGCAGGGCGTCCGCATCAACACGGTCTGCCCGACCTTCATCCGAACCCCGCTGACGCAATCGACCTTCGACAACCCCGAACGCGCGGCCTGGATCATGGACAAGATCAAGCTGAACCGCGTAGGCGAGGTCGAGGACATCATGGGCGCGGTTCTCTATCTTGCGTCCGACGCCTCGGGGCTGGTCACCGGCACGTCGATGCTGATCGACGGCGGATGGACGGCAGACTGATGGCTGACAAGGTCACATCGCTTCAGGTCGCGCAACTGGCCGGCGTCAGCCAGTCGGCGGTCAGCCGGGTGTTCACGCCCGGCGCTTCGGTCAGCAAGAAGACCGAGGAAAAGGTGCGCAAGGCGGCGGCCGAACTGGGCTATCGTCCCAACGTGCTGGCCCGGGCGATGGTGTCGGGCAAAAGCCGGATCATCGGCCTGGTGGTCGGCTACCTGGACAACTACTTCTATCCCGAGGCGTTGGAGAAACTGTCGAACCGCCTGCAAGAGCATGGCTATCACGTGCTGATCTTCATGGCCTCGCGCTCGGCCGGAAACATCGACGACGTGATGGAAGAGATCCTCGATTATCAGGTGGACGGGGTCATTCTGGCCTCGGTGCCGATGTCGTCGGATATCGCCACCCGCTGCCAGCAGGCGGGCGTTCCGGTGGTGCTGTTCAACCGCAGCCAGGATATCGAGGGCATCACCACCGTGACCTCGGACAACTATGCCGGCGGCCGCAAGGTGGCCGAGTTTCTACTGGCGGGCGGGCACCAGCGCATCGCCTACATCGCGGGCTGGCAGGGTGCTTCGACCCAGCGCGACCGCGAGGCGGGATTCCGCGCCGCGCTGGCCGCCGCCGGCCAAAGCCTGTTTGCCCATGACACTGGCGATTTCCACACCGAAAACGCCCGGCAAGCCGCCCGCCGCATGTTCGACGTGGCGCCCGAGGCGCGCCCGGATGCCGTGTTCGTGGCCAATGACCACATGGCGCTGGCGGTGATGGACGTAATCCGGTTCGAACTGGGCCTGCGCATCCCCGAGGATGTCTCGGTCATCGGCTACGACGATGTGCCGCCCGCTGGCTGGCCGGCCTACAACCTGACCACGATCCGTCAGCGCGCCAACCTGATGGTGGCCGAAACGGTGACCGCTTTGCTTGATCACATTGAAAACCCAAAGGACGCCGCCCCCCGCAAGGTTGCCATCGACGGACCTCTCGTCGTGCGGACCTCGGCGCGGCTGCCCAAGGGGTGGACCCCCAAAAGGACTGACTCATGAAAGGCTTCGATCCCAAGTTCAAGGATTTCCCTGACTATATCATCGGCATCACCAAGGAGATCTGGGAAGACCGCGGCATCGCCACGCTGCACGACTATTACAGCCCCGACATCGTGGTGCGGTCGCCCGCCTCAGTGGTGCTGGGCAACCAGAACGTCATCGGCGCCACGATGGCGACCCTGGCCGAGTTTCCAGACCGGCAGCTGCTGGGCGAGGACGTTATCTGGTCGGGCACGCCCGAGGACGGCATGCTGAGCTCGCACCGGATCATCTCGACCGCCACGCATCTGGGCGACGGGGTCTATGGCAAGGCCACGGGGACCAAGCTGCGCTATCGGATTCTGGCCGACTGCCACGCGATCGACAACCAGATCAACGATGAATGGCTGATCCGCGATCAGGGCGCGATCGTGCGCCAGATGGGTTGGGACCCCAAGGAATACGCTGCCGACCTCATCGCGCGCGAAGGCGGGCCGCAGAACTGCGTCAAACCCCTGTCGCCCGACACCGACCAGCCAGGCCCTTACACGGGCAGTGGCAACGACAACGAGTGGGGCCAGCGCTATGCCGACATCCTGACCCGGATCATGGGCGCCGACATGGGCGTGATCGGGGCCGAATACGACCGCGCGGTGCAGTCCGAATATGTCGGCGGCCTGACGGGGCACGGCTGGGATGCGGTGGACCGGTTCTGGATGGGGCTGCGCGCCAGTTTCCCCAATGCGGAGTTCCGCATCGAGCACCAGATCGGCCGCGACGATCCCAACATGCCGCCCCGTGCCGCGATCCGCTGGAGCCTGTGGGGCAAGCATGAGGGCTGGGGCGTGTTCGGCGTTCCGACCGGGGCGCAGGTCTATGTGCTGGGCATCAGCCATGCCGAGTTCGGCGCGTTGATCACCGGCCAACCCAGGCTGCGCCGCGAATACACGCTGTTCGATGAAACCGCCGTGTGGAAGCAGATCCTGCTGCAGACGGGCGAGGCCTGATGCTCAGACCGTGGCCATACCGGCTGAACCACAGCCAGGCTGCGCGACGGTTCCATGCCCATCGCGCCTCGCTGCGGGCGCGGCGTCTGAACCTGCGGCCACCGGGTTGAACGGAGTCTCTTCCCATCGTTCAACCCAATCACAGGAGCCCAAAAATGACCCAGCTTGAAACCCGCATCGTCCGCTATGGCGAACTCAAGCCCTGCAAGACCGCCTTCATCGACGCCCACACGCCCGGCTCGGATCAGAAGGAGAATTTCACCATCATCGGCGGCGGCGTCTCGGAAAGCCCCGATCAGCATGTCCACATCCGCGACACGCCCGGCTTCAACATCGGCGCCGCGGGCCAGCCGCCCAAATGCCGCAACTCGCTGCACAGCCATACCACCGCCGAGGTGTTCTTTGTCCTCAAGGGGCGGTGGCGCTTCTTCTGGGGCCGCTGGGGCGACGCCGGTGAGGTCGTGCTGGAGGAAGGCGACATCTTCAACATTCCCACCGGTATCTTCCGCGGCTTTGAAAATATCGGCACAGATTACGGGATGATTATGGCCATCCTGGGGGGCGATGATGCCGGCGGCGGGGTGACCTGGGCGCCGCAGGTCATTCAGGATGCCTCGGCCCATGGTCTGGTGCTGGGCGAAAACGGGGTGCTGTACGACACCAAGAAGGGCGAAAACCTGCCCGACGGTGTCGAACCCATGCCTTTGTTGACCGAGGAGCAACTCAAGGCCTTCCCCGAGGTTCCGGTGCAGAACGTGGTGCGCGACTATGTGGCCCGCTACTGGGACCTGATGGCGCTGGCCGCCAAGGCACCGGCCAGGGTGATCGGCCCCGACGCCCTGCTGAAGGACCGCCCCGGTTTCGAGGTCGAATTCCTGACCCGTGGTTCGTTGGGGGCAGAGAGGGTCACGCCCGAGAAGCACACCGTACTTATGCCAGTGCGCGGCCACTGGCTGCTGCGTACCGACGAGGCCGAGGCGATCCTGAATCCCGGCGACACCTGCCTGCTGAACCCGGGCGAGGCCTATACGCTTGAGCCGTCGATGACCGGCGAGGCCAGCCTGTATCGCGTCGTGGCCACCGATGATCCGGCCGGCGCAACCTGGACCGGCCAGTAACGAAAGGAGAGCCCGCATGACACGGATACTGACAACCCATGTGGGCTCGTTGCCCCGCACGCAGGAGGTGGTGGATTTCATCTTCGCCCGCGAACGGGGCGAACCCTATGATGCCGCCGCCTTCGATGCCTGCATGACCCGGGCCGTTTCCGAAACGGTGCGCAAGCAGGTCGAGGCGGGGGTAGATATCGTCAGCGACGGCGAGACCTCCAAGATCTCGTACGCGACCTATGTCAAGGATCGCTACACCGGCTTTTCCGGGGACAGCCCGCGCAACGCGCCCGCCGACCTGAAGATGTTCCCCAGCTTTCTGCAACGGCTGGCGGATGAGGGCGGCACCCCGCAATACGCCCGTCCGCAATGCACGGGCGAGGTGCGGTCCAAGGGGCAGGATGAGCTGAACAAGGACATCGCCAATCTGAAATCGGCCATGGCGCAGCACGGGGTCGAGCGTGGGTTCATGAACGCAGCCTCGCCGGGCGTGATCTCGCTGTTCCTGCAGAACGCGCATTACCCCACGCGCGAGGCATATCTCGCCGCGCTGGCCGATGCGATGAAGGACGAATACGAAACCATCGTGGCCGCCGGGCTAGATCTGCAGCTCGATTGCCCCGACCTGGCCCTGTCGCGCCACATGCTGTTCACCGACCTGTCGGATGATGAGTTCGTCAAGGTCGCCAACCTGCATGTCGAAGCGCTAAACCACGCCCTGCAGAACGTACCACAGGACCGCGTGCGCGTGCATATCTGCTGGGGCAACTACGAAGGCCCGCATTGCTGCGACATCGCCATGGACAAGGTGTTCTCGACGCTGATGGCGACCAGGTCACGCTATGTCCTGTTCGAAACCTCGAACCCGCGCCACGCCCATGAATGGACCGTGTTCCGAGACCGCAGGGCCGAGATCCCCGACGACAAGATCCTGGTGCCGGGGGTCGTGGACACCACCACCAATTTTGTCGAACACCCCGAACTGGTCGCGCAGCGGATCCGCCGCTTCACCGAGGTCGTGGGCGCCGACCGCGTGATCGCCGGCAGCGATTGCGGGTTCGGCACCTTCGCCGGGTTCGGGGCCGTCGATCCGCAGATCGCCTATGCCAAACTGGCCGCCCTGGCCGAGGGGGCGGCGCTGGTCAAATGACCCCGCTGGTTTTGCTGCCCGGCATGATGTGCGACGCGCGCCTGTTCGCCCCGCAGATCGCGGCGCTGTCGGGCACAACCCCGCTGATCAGCGTGCCGCTGACGGGCCATGACAGTGTTGAGGCGCTGGCCGCCGATGTGCTGGCCTGCGCCCCCGGCCGGTTTGCGCTGGCCGGCCTGTCCATGGGCGGCATCGTCGCGATGGAGGTCCTGCGTCAGGCGCCGGACCGGGTCGCGCGGTTGGCGCTGCTCGACACCAACCCGCTGGACGAACGGCCCGAAGTCAAGGCCCGTCGCATCCCCCAGATGGCGGCGGTCGAACGGGGCGAGCTGTGGCGCGTGATGCGCGACGAGATGAAGCCGAACTATTTGGCCGATGGCCCGCGTCAAGGCGCGATTCTCGATCTGTGCATGGCCATGGCGATGGATCTTGGCCCGGATGTCTTTCTGCGCCAGTCCCGCGCCCTGATGGATCGCCCGGTTCAGACCGAGACGCTGCGGTCTTTCGTAGGACCGTCGCTGGTTCTGTGCGGGCGGCAGGATGGGTTATGCCCGGTCGAGCGGCACGAGCTGATGCACGGTCTGCTGCCCAACGGCACGCTGTCGGTGATCGAGGGCGCGGGGCATCTGCCGACGCTCGAGCAACCCGACGAAACAACGGCGGCCCTGCGCCGCTGGCTGGAGGAATGATGACACCGTCCCTTTTGACCCTGCTGCGCCAGGTCGACACCCCCACCGTCTGCAACGCGATCGAGTTCGCACAGGGCAAGCGCGGCTTTGACGGGTTCACGCGCGGCACCATGGTGTGTTCGGCCCCGACCGAGCCGCCGGTCGTGGGCTTTGCCCGCACCGCAAAAATCGCCGCGGTGCATCCGCCGACCGAGGCGCCCGAGGTCATCCGCCAGCGCCGGATGGCCTATTATGAGTACATGGCAGCGGCCCCGTCGCCTTCGGTCGCGGTGATCGAAGACCTCGACTTTCCCGATTGCATCGGCGCCTATTGGGGCGAAATCAACACCACGGTCCACAAAGGGTTCGGCCTGTCAGGAGCGTTGACCAACGGCGTTATGCGCGATCTAGGTGACTTGCCGGCGGGCTTTCCAGTGATTGCGGGATCGATTGGCCCCAGCCATGGCTTTGTCCACGTCCGCGAGATCGACACGCCGGTTTCCATTTTCGGCCTGACGGTCCGGCCCGGCGACTTGGTGCATGCGGATCGTCACGGCGCGGTGGTCGTGCCCGCCGAAGTCATCGACCGGCTGGAGGACGCCATCGGGCGCTTGATTCAAACCGAACGCATCGTTCTGGATGCAGCCTGCCAACCGGGCTTCGATTTCGAAGCCTTTCAGCAGGCGTGGGCCGCGTTCGAAAAGTCGCGGGTCTGAAACCAACCGCCCGCGGCGGACCATGGCCCGTCGGGTTCTGCCGATATTCTGACGGTTTGCCGGAAGACGACGCGCGTCGGGCGGTGTAGATCGGGAAAGGTTGGACTTTTCCACCGCATTCCCTCAGGGTCCGGTCGGAAACACCGCGGGCGCCGTTGACGGCGGCTTACACCGCATTTCACACCGGACCGGCGCAGCAGAGAGCATCAGATGCGATACGACACCAAGCCCTATGACGAGATCCAGGTCGGAGAGACCGCCGAACTCGAACGCGTGTGCAGCGATGACGATCTGTTGGCTTTTGCCGCGGCCTGCGGCGATCACGGCGCGTTGCATTCCGCCTTGCCCGAAAGCGGCAATCTGGTTGCGTCTCCGGCCTTTGTCGGCGGGCTGGTTTCGGCGGTCGTGGGCAATCTTTTGCCCGGCTTGGGTGCGGTTCAGAAATCCTGCACCTTCGACCTGGCGACGCCCGCCGCCGCAGGAGACGCGTTGCTGGCCCGAGCGACCGTGGCCGAAAAGCGCCCGAACCGCGAGGTGCTGCTGGAGGTCGCCGTGACTCGTCCGAGCGATGGCACCTTGATCCTGTCAGGCCAGGTCGTGGCGGTCGCGCCGGACCGCCCCGTGCCGGTCGACGGGATCGAAACGCCAAGAGTTGTCGTTCTGCGTCACCGTCACTTCGATGCGTTGGTGCAGAAATCCCGGCCGCTCGACCCCATTCCGACGGCGGTTGCCGCCCCCGAGGACGCCAATTCGTTGGGCGGGGCCATGCTGGCGGCGCGCGAAACGATCATCCATCCCATTCTGGTCGGCGACCCGGCCAAGATCCGTGCGGCCGCGCAAGAGCTTGGCGTCACGCTGAACGGCGTCGAGATCGTCGAGGCCACCTCGCATGCCCATGCGGCCAGCCTGGCTGTTGACCTGGTGGCGGATGGCCGCGCCCGGGCGCTGATGAAAGGTCATCTTCATACCGACGATCTGTTGCGGGCGGCCCTTCGGCGCGAGCGCGGCCTGCGGGCTGGACGGCGCTTCACGCATGTCTTCGTCATGGATGTGCCGGGCCAGCCGCACCCGATCCTGATCACCGATGCGGCGATCAACATCGCGCCGGATCTGGAGACCAAAGTGGACATCACCCAGAACGCAATCGACCTTGCCAGGTCGCTGGGCTTCGCCACGCCCAAGGTGGCCGTGCTTTCGGCGGTCGAGACGGTGAATCCTGCGATTCCGTCCTCGGTCGACGCGGCGCTGCTGTCGAAGATGGCGGACCGCGGGCAGATCACGGGTGGTCTGGTCGAGGGGCCGTTGGCCATGGACAACGCCGTCAGCCTGGACGCGGCCCGCACCAAGGGCATCATGTCGCCGGTGGCCGGGCAGGCCGAGATCCTGGTCGTGCCCAATCTGGATGCGGGGAACATGCTGGCCAAGCAACTGGCCTATGTCGCCAACGGAAAAGCCGCCGGGGTCGTTTTGGGTGCCCGGGTGCCGATCATTCTCAACAGCAGGTCCGACGACGACAAGGCCCGTTTGGCATCATGCGCCATCGCCGCCCTGCATGCGGCCCGGACCAGAGGCGTTGTCACATGAGCCATGTGGTCACCCTGAACGCCGGCTCGTCTTCGCTGAAATTCAGCCTGTTCACGCTGCACAAGGATGACCCGGTGGCGATCTGCACCGGCGCGGTCGAGCGCATCGGTAGCCCCGAGCCGACCATCGCAGCCAAGACATCGGATGGCCGGGTCCTCGGAGGCGACGAGGTCGGGCCCATCGCGGATCACATGGCGGCGATGAACCGGGTTCTGGATCTGTTGACCCAATGGTTTCCAAAGGCCGAAATCGTGGCCGTCGGGCATCGTATCGTCCATGGCGGACCAAAGCATGATCGCCCAATTCAGCTGACACCAGACAGCCTGCGCGCGCTGGAAGATCTGGCGCCCTTCGCGCCGCTGCATCAACCCTACAACCTGCAAGGGGTGCGCGCCGCGATCGAGCGTTTTCCCCAGGCAGTTCAGGTCGCCTGTTTCGACACGGCTTTTCACCGCCACCATCCGTGGGTGAACGATACCTTTGCACTGCCGACCGAATATTACGACATGGGCGTGCGGCGCTATGGGTTCCACGGGCTCAGCTATGAATACATCGCGGACCATCTGGCCAAGACCGCGCCTCTTTTGCATGGGGGGCGGGTGATCGTGGCCCATCTGGGCAATGGCGCGTCGATGTGCGGCTTGATCCATGGGCGTTCGGTGGGGTCCAGCATGGGCTTTACGGCTCTGGACGGCCTGCCCATGGGGACCCGCTGCGGCCAGCTTGACCCGGGCGTTGTGCTGTATCTGATGCAGCAGAAAGGCATGACTGCGGACGAAATCACCGAGTTGCTGTATTGCAAGTCGGGTCTGCTTGGCCTGTCCGGCCTGTCCAACGACATGCGCACGCTCGAGCAGGCGGATACCGGGGCCGCGCGCCGCGCCATCAGCTATTTCAACTTTCGCGCCCGGCGCGAGATGGGCGCCCTGGCCGCAGTTCTGGGCGGGCTGGATGCGGTGGTGTTCACCGGCGGGATCGGCGAAAATTCGGCGCTGGTCCGTGAACGCATCTGCGTCAACATGGGCTGGCTGGGAATCGAACTGGACCATGACGCCAATACCGAGCATGTGCGGATAATTTCGACGCCCTTGTCGCGGGTTCAAGTCATGGTGATTCCCACCAACGAAGAATTGGTGATCGCCCGTGCAGCCGCGCGGTTCGTCTATCCTCACATGTACGAGGCACTTTTAGATAAAGCAGCGGCCGGGACAGTCTGAATCGACGCGTCAAACGCAATCAAAACGCCTTGGAGCGTCAAAAAAATGTCGGGACTACGGGAAACCCCCAATTTTGGCGGGGCTGCGCTTGGGCTAGTTTCTGATTAACCAAGGTTGAACTTGGCCTACCACTTTCCCCGCGAGGGGCTGGCTACCTACCCCCTCGGCCGGCCCCTCGAAATTCTTGACGATCGCGATCTGATTGTGCCCCAGGGTTGGGCTTGTTCGGACTACGCCGTGAGTTGCGACTGGATCAGTTGGGGCAGGTCGAGAAATTCGTCAAACGTGGAATGATGCGGGATCCGAGCGACTGGCGATTTCCGGTAGCCGCGGGAAAACAGCAGAAACGGCACGTTTGCCCTCTGCGCGGTTTCCGCATCAACCTCGCTGTCGCCGACGAATATTCTGACCGGATGCTGGCCCAAAGCGTCGAATGCGGCGTTCAGATGATCGGGGTCGGGCTTGCGCACGGGCAAGCTGTCACCGCCGATCACCGCGTCGAAGTAGGGCTCCAGATTCAGCGCCTGCAGAATGTGTCGTGCCGGTGCCTCGGGCTTGTTGGTGCACAGACCCAAGGACATGCCCGCCTGCCGTAGGGCTTCCAACGCCTCTTGCACCCCTGGATAGGAACGCGTCCGTGAGCTGGACGCGTTTGTATAGTGGCGCAGGGTCGCCTGGGTCAGTTTACCGTGCCTGTTCATGTCCATGTCGCAATGAACCATCACCCGCTCTACCAGCTTGGGCAGGCCATTGCCGACGAATCCTCGGATCGTTTCTTCGGGCAGGGGCGCAAGGCCCTGATCGGCCAGCATCCGGTTTGCCGCCGCCGCGATGTCGGCCAGGCTGTCCACCAGCGTGCCGTCCAGATCAAACACGATTGCCGCCGTCATCCTTGTCCCTTCCGTCGGTCATCCGCCCCGGCCTAGCGGGCCTGCCGATGGGGCGCAACGGTTCGGTTGAAAAACCGGCTCTTGACATACCTTAGTATTTTTATCAGATTAAGAGCGTAAACGCATAGCCAACCCGGCGCCGGGCCAGCCAAATCCATGAAAACCGAACGGAAAAGGCGCTTTGCCTGAACACAACCGGAGATGACCCGATGAACGCGCAGAACCCGAATCCGACCCAAGCCTATGCCGTTTCGATGCTGCCGGCCCACAAGGCCGAGGATCTGACCCAGGGCGGCAACCTGGCCCATATCGAGCTGGGCGACCAACTTTACACCCTGCGCATCACCCGCGCGGGCAAATTGATCTTGACGAAATGAGCGGCGCATCCACCCGGGGCGGCGCCCCGGTCGGGCGGCTGGCGGATCTGACTCCGATCGAGGCTGGCGCCGTCATGTATCTGCGGATGTGGAGTGACGGTGCCGCCGGCCGTGCCGACGCGGCGCATGATTTCGACGTCGCGCTGGGCGCCGATCATGGGCAGCTGGCTATGCTGGCGCTGGATCGTCTGTGCAGCCTGTGCGCCCATCACGGCCGCCGCCCCCTGATCCGGCACGAGTTGGGTTGCGCCTGTCTAGGCGCGGACGAAAGCTGTTTCGCGCAGATGATCGCCGCGGCCTCGGAAGGGGCGCGCGAGGATGCGATGATGCTGGCGGCCTTGATCGTACGCCCCGATTTCGCACCCGCGCTGGCGTCGCTGTCCGAACAGTTCGGGCTGGCTCTGCGGCGTATGACTGCGGACTTCCCGCTACCGTCCACCGGCCATCAGATCCCCTCGGCCGTGCTGCATTGACAGCGCGGTCAACTGCCTGGCCGAATCCGGCCGGGGCGTATCTTAGCAGCAGCCGCACCCTTCATGGTGATGGGTGTGGTTACAAACCGGGGCAGGGGCATAGTCGCCCACCTCGGCCAACACAGACCGCAGCGCCCACAGGATCATGTCCACATCCTCGGCCTCGATGGTCAGAGGCGGGCGGATCTTCAGAATGTTGTCCTTCGGCCCCTCGCTGCCGATCAGGATGCGGTGGTCCCGCATGCGGTTCTTGACGTATCGGCAGATCTCGGTGCCTTCCGAGCCGTCGGGGTTGATCAGTTCGACCCCAAGAAACAGGCCCATGCCCCGCACGTCGCCTACGCAAGCGAACTCGGCCTCGATCGCGCGCAGACCATCCATCAGCCGTGCGCCCATCACGCGGGCATTCTCCTGGAGGCCCTCGTCATCGACGATGTCCAGCACCTCTTTGCCGATCCGGCAGGACAGGGTCGAGCCGCCGAAGGTCGAGAAGAACTCGATCCCGTTGTCGAAACTGTCGGCGATCTCGCGCGTGGTGGCCAGCACGCCCAGAGGGTGGCCGTTGCCGATGGGCTTGCCCAGAACCACGATGTCGGGCGACGCCCCCTGATGCTCGAAGCCGAAGTAGTACTCGCCCAACCGGCCTAGGCCTGTCTGCACCTCGTCGGCGATGCATACGCCGCCGGCGGTGCGGATTTTTTCGTAAACCGCCGGAAGATAGCCCTTGGGCGGGATGATCTGCCCCCCAACTGAGGGGAAGGTCTCGGCGATGAACCCGGCCACCCCGTGCCCCTTGCGCTGAAGGGCGGCAATCGCGTCGTCCACAAGGTCGGCATATTTGCGCGCGCGGTCGGGGTCGTCGCGTTTGAACCGGCCGCGATAATCGTCGGCCACCTCGACCAGTTCGACCCAATCGGCCTGACCCACGCCGCCGGGCTTGTTGAACTTGTAGGCCGAAATGGCCACCGCCGCATTGGTGTTGCCGTGATAGCCGTGATCGGGCGTCACCATACCTTTGGCCCCGCTATGCGCCCGGGCAAGGCGCAGGGCCAGCTCGTTGGCCTCGGTGCCCGAGTTGACGAAGAAGCACACCTGCAGGTGATCGGGCAGCTTCGACAGCAGCTTGTCGGCAAATTCCACCTGCGCGGGGTGCAGATAGCGGGTGTTCGAATTCATCCGCTTCAACTGATCCACCGCGACGGCCTGAATGCGCGGATGCGCGTGCCCCACATGCGGCACATTGTTGTAGGCATCCAGATAGGGCCGCCCCCATTCGTCGAACAGGTGATGTTTCCACCCACGCACCAGCATCACCGGGTCGTCATAGGTCAGGCTCAGGTTGCCGCCGAAATGCGCCCGCCGTTTGTTCAGGATCTCGGCCTTGTCGGTCGGGTGATAGTATACCTTCTCGTCCGGCAGGTTCAGCAGGGCCGCCGGGTTCGGGCAGACCGCATGCCACAGGTCCAGCTCGTCCGGGTCAGCGACACCGGGCCAGTCGGCCTGCATGCCGGCCGTGGTCAGGGCCAGCTGGAAATGCACATGCGGCGCCCAGCCGCCGTTCTGGCCAGCATCGCCCAGCCGGGCGAACGCCGCCCCCTGCGCCACCGGATCGCCGGGTTTCAACCGGTCACAGACCTCGGGATCCAGATGTCCATATAGCGTATAAAACGCGTCACCCTCGGGGGTTTCGTGATGCAGGATCACCACGCCGCCATAGTCCAGATGGTTCGCCCGGTTCTCGACCGCCTCGACCCGACCGCTCAGCGGCGCCAGCAAAGGCGTCCCCGCCGGAGCAAACACATCCACCGCCAGATGTACCGTGCGCCGGTCCGACGCCTTCCAAGGGCCCTTGCGGAACGTCGGCTCGGCATAGATCAGGCGCGGTTCGTTGTAATAGCCCAGCCACAACCCGTCGCCGAATTCCGCGCCCACCCGCGCGGCCTCGTCCAGCGGCATGTGAAACGGGTTCTGCGGCCAGGTCGAGTTTTCGACCGACAGCGAACCCATCGGAACGTTCGACAGATCCTGTCCCAACAGCTGCGCAAACTGACCACGATGTTCGGACAGGTACGCGTGAATGCGCTCGGCCCCGTCGGTGACGGGCAGCCCGCAGGCCGCCCGCAGCCGCGCCGGCATCAGCTCGCCATTGACCGAACCATCCTCGAGGAACCGCCAGGCCGGTGCCTGGCTGATGGTCACATACGGGTCGTCCGGGTTTTCAGCGGCCATCAGCGTGGAATTGACGACCGACACGGCCAGCCGCATCCGCAGCAGAGGCCAGATCAGGTCCACTTCCTGCGGGCGCAGTCGGTTTGCGGCGTGATAGCCCCTCACCAGCGCAACCAGTGCCCGTTCGGGGTGCGGGTGATCCAGCACCACATACGCCCCGGCGATCGCCAGTTCGCACACCCGCGGCGCGGCGCACATGTCGCCCAGATCGATCAGGCCCGAAACCTGACGGCGCTCCGACAGCTCTCCTTCGACCAAGATGTTGTAGTCATTCACGTCATTGTGGAGGGCTTGCCGGGGCAGCGTCGCCAGCATGTTTGAGACGGCATCGAACTGTGTACAAATCTCGCGCAGAAGGGCTGCACGATCCGGGTCGGCAACCGCATCTAATTTGTCAGCGATCCAGCCAGCCTGGGTCAGGTCCCATTTGAAATCCGGCCGCTCCAGGCCGGGATGCGAAAACCGCTCCAGCGCCCGATCGGTCGCCCCCAATACCCGGCCCAGTTTCAGGATCAGGTCCTCGGTTTTCGGCGCCGCCTTGGCATAGCACCGGCCCGGCAGCCGCTCCAACAGCCACGCCAGCCGAGGCCGTCCCGCGTCGTCGTCGATCTGCGGCAACAAGCTACCGTCCAGACCGGGGATCACCTTGGGAAACGGTAGCCCGGGGGCCTCGGCCGCGATATGCTCCAACGCCGTGATCTGTAGATCCACCAGCTGCGGGTCGCATTCGGCCCGCATGACCTTCAGAACATAGTCCTGCCCATTGGTGGCCTGAACTAGGAAATTCAGGTCATACTCGCCATCCAGCCGCGAGAGCCGGGCGTCCAGCCCCCAGACCCGCCGCAGCGCGACCGCCCAAAAAGCACTGACATCATTCATTCGAAATTCCGCCCCGCGCCCGCCGGAGCCCTTTTCATCTGGCCAATAATATCCTCAGGGGGAATCGCGCCTTGGCGCGATAGGGGGCAGACAGCCCCCCGCGTTACCCCATGGCCCGCAGGCGCTTGATCAACGACGAGGTGTCCCAGCGGCTACCGCCCATCTTCTGCACATCCTTGTAGAACTGATCGACCAGCGCAGTCACCGGCAGCGATGCCCCGGTCTCGTCCGCCGTGTCCAGGCAGATGCCAAGGTCCTTGCGCATCCAGTCCACCGCAAAGCCGTGGTCGAAATGGTCGTCCAGCATGGTCTCGTATCGGTTCGACATCTGCCAGCTTCCGGCGGCACCCTGGCTGATCACCTCAACCACCGCGCGCCCGTCCAGCCCGGCCTTCTCGGCGAAATGCAGCGCTTCGCTCAGCCCCTGCACCAGCCCTGCGATGGCGATCTGGTTGCACATCTTGGTCATCTGGCCCGCGCCGCTGTCCCCGATACGGCGGCAGATCTTCGCATAGACCTGCATCACCGGCTCGGCCCGGTCATAGGCTGCCTGATCGCCGCCGCACATGATCGACAGAACCCCATTTTCGGCCCCGGCCTGGCCGCCCGAGATCGGCGCATCGACAAAGGAGATACCGCGGGCCTTGGCCGCGGCGTACAGCTCGCGTGTGACCTTGGCCGAAACGGTGGTGTGGTCAATGAAAACCGAGCCTTCCGCCATGCCTTCGAACGCGCCGTCCTCGCCGGTGCAGACCATGCGCAGATCGTCGTCGTTGCCGACGCAGGCCATCACGAACTCGGCCCCTTCGGCGGCATCGCGCGGCGTGGTCGCCATCTGGCCACCATGCTGCGACACCCATTGCTCCGCCTTGGCCGCGGTGCGGTTGTAGACGGTCACTTCATGCCCGGCCGCCTGCAGATGCCCGGCCATCGGATAGCCCATGACGCCAAGGCCAAGGAATGCAACTTTTGCCATTTTCGAGATCCTCCCTGTGACCGGTCCGGGGCAGAGAACGCCCGCTGGCCGGATTGTTCGTCAAAGACAAAGCAAAGCCGCGCCCAAAGGGCAACCCCGCACCGGGAAACAGGCCGCAAATAATGGCCGCGCGTCACGCGCCGCTGATATTGCGCTCCATCAGGCGCTGGTACAGGCGTGGGGCCAGCCGGTTCAGCCACCAGGCCAGCCGCGCCACCCGTCCCACCGGGATGACGGGCCGCCCGCGATCCAGCCCTTGCAGGATCACGCGAGCGGCCGCCTCGGGGGTCATCTCGTCCATGCCGTCGCTGGCCGATCCGGGGCGTGCGGTGCCGTCCGGCTGCCGCTCGGCCCGGCCCGGGTTGGTCGCCACGAATGAGGGCGCCGCGATATGCACCCGCACGCCATGGGGCCGTTCTTCGGATCGCAGCGATTTGAAGAAACCTTCCAGCGCGTGTTTCGAGGCAGCATAGGCCGTGCGGTGATACAGCGGCGCAAACCCCGCCACCGACGAGATTGCAAGATGCGCCCCGCGCGACTGGCGCAGCGCCGGTAGAAAGGAGCGGGCCATCGAGACGGCTGCGAAATAGTTGATCTCGAACACCTTGCGGTGGCTGGTATCGTCGGACTGATCGAACCCGCAGATCTGGGTGATCCCGGCGTTATAGACGACCAGATCGATGCTGTCGCAGTGCGCAAGCGTATCGTTCACGGCGCGCGCCAACTGGGCCGGATCGGTAAGATCACAGGTAATCGCCATCTGCGTGGCGGTGTCCTGCACCCCATCCACCTTCAGGTCCAACAAGACCACACGCCATCCACGCTCTTGCAGCGCGGCCGAGAGCGCCTGACCCAGGCCGCCGGCCCCGCCCGAGATCACTGCGGTTTTCATAGGCCCACACTCCTTTTCCAAAGGTCGAACACCTCGGCGCTGGTCTTCTGCGGGACATAGCCGAACACGGTTTTCAGCGCCGTATTGTCCAGAACCGGTCGGTATTGCAGGAACCGCACCTGTTCGGGCCCGTATCGCGACAGGCGCAGGGGGCGGGCCACGGCCAGCGCCGCCTTCAGCGCCCAGGCCGGCAGGCGCAGCACAGATTTGTCCAGCGCGCGGGCCAGATCGTCGACACTCAGCGCGCCGTCCCCGGCGACGTTGTACACTCCCGGCGGCCCGTCGGTGGCCGCGCGTTTCAGGATGCGGGCCAGATCGTGGGTCCAGATGAACACGAAGGGGCTGTCGCTACCCGCCACCGCCAGCAGGCGGGATTTGCGGAACAGGGCAGTGATCTGGTTGTCGGTGTCGTCGCCCAGCACCGTGCCCACCCGTAGCACTACCTGCTCCAGCTGCGGCGCGGCGGTTCGGGCCTCGGCCAGCAATTCTTCGACCTGCCGCTTGTGGTCGGAATAGGGAAACTCGGGGTTGCCGCGCACCGGATCGGTTTCGCGCAGCGGCACCGGGTTGTCCGCGTGATAGCCATAGGCCGCACCCGAGGAGGTGACGACCAGCCGCCGCACGCCATGGGCCAGCGCGGCATCGATCACCTTGCGCGTGCCGCCCACATCCACCGCATGGGCCTCGGCCCGCGACATCCCCGGCGGAGGTGTGACGACCGAGGCCAGATGCACGATCACCTCGGGCTTCACCTTGGCGATCACCCGCGCGGGGTCGCCCGTGGTGACGTCCATGCGCAGAAACGGAACCTCGTCCGGCAGCGTGTCGGGGCGGCGCAGGTCGGTGGCAAACACCTCATGGTCGCTCAGCTCGTTCAGCAGGGCGCGGCCAACCAGCCCCGCGGCGCCGGTGATCAGGATGCGGGTCATCGGGCGGCCTCGGTCCGGGCCATCAGTTGCGCCAGCGCCAGCCCCGAGATGGCATGCCAGATTCCCCAGAAGGCGGCCACCACGGCCATGCCGCCCAAGCCGTTGAAAAAGGCGAAGATCAGCACCAGTCCAAGGCCCGAATTCTGGATGCCGGTCTCGATCGTGATTGCACGCCGGTCATAGGGGGACAGCCGGGTCAGAGTGGCCACGACCCAACCGCCCCCCAGTGCCAGTGCGTTGTGAGCGATCACAAGCCCGGCGACCGCCCCCGCGTAGCCCAGGAAGAAACTCCAGTTGGCCGCCAGGGCGAGTACGATGAAGGCCACGAAAATGGCCATGGACAGGATCTGCAGCGGCCCGCGCAGCCGCGCCGTCAGGGCGGGGCGCTTCTGGTTCAGGGTCACGCCCAGAACCAGCGGCAAGATCAGCATCAGCCCGACAATGATGGCGATCTGCACCGGGTCGATCTGGGTCTGCTGCAAAATGGCGCGGGTCGGCGGGTACAGCCCGCCCCACAGCGCGATGTTGAACGGGGTCATCACGATGGCCCCGATGGTGGCGAAGGCGGTCATCGACACCGACAGCGCAGCGTTCCCGCCCGCCCGATGGGTGATGAAATTCGAGATATTGCCCCCCGGACAGGCCGCCACCAGGATCAGCCCCAATGCGATCGAGGGGCGCGGCTCGGTCAGCCAGACCAACAGGAAGGTCAGCGCCGGCAGTACCAGGAATTGCGAGGCCAGCCCCACCACCACTGGCTTGGGCGCGCGCCGCAGCCGGTCGAAGTCGCGTGGTGACAGGTCGATGGCGATCGAGAACATCACGATCGCCAAAATCGCGTTCAGCAGGGTCAGCGAGCCGGGGCTGAAATTAAGCGTAATCTCGTCGATGCCGGTCATGCGCGGGCTTTCCGGAACCGCGCGATCCAGTCTGTCACCGCCTTGCGATAGGTCGCCTTGTCCACGTAATAGGCCATTCGGGGCAGGTTCAGGTACTGCATGCCTCCGGTGGCGCGCTTATAGTCTTTTTGTTTTTCCGCCTTCAGCGCCGCGGCCACGGGGCAGCCGGATTGAAGACCCTTGATATAGCGCGCCACCATTTCGGCCTGCTCATGGCGTCCTTGCCAGCCCAGCCCGGTGGCTTCGATCATGCCCAGAACGAACAGATCGTCGCGTTCGGGATGCATGGCGTTCAGATACAAATGTGGCGCGTCGCCCTGCCAGTTCAGCAGGTTCGGGTCGATGAACGGATAGTGCAGCTTGTACCCGGTCGCGGCCAGAATAATGTCATAGTCGCTGGCGCTGCCGTCCTTGAAGTGGACCGTGCGCCCCTCGATCCGGTCGATATCAGGGCGAATGCGCAGGTCGCCGTGGCCTGCGTGGTAAAGGACCAGCGAATTCACCACCGGGTGGCTTTCGTAGAGTTTGTAGTCAGGTTTGGGAAAGCCGTATTTCTGCGGGTCGCCCACGAACCAGCGCAGGATCATCCCGTCGATCCGGCGCTTCAGCCACATGGGCAGGCGGATCATCCCGCCCAGCGTGTCGGCGGGTTTGCCAAAGACGTATTTCGGCACGAAATAGTATCCCCGCCGCATCGACAAATCGCACCGCGTGGCGTGGTGGATGGCGTCCACCGCAATGTCGCACCCGGAATTGCCCGCGCCCACGACCAGCACCCGCTTGCCGTGAAACTGGCTGGGATAGCGGTACTGCGCGGCGTGGATCAACTCGCCGTCAAACCTGCCGGGAAAATCGGGCATGTTGGGCTCGGACAGGGTGCCATTGGCGATCAGCACACCGGCAAATTCGGCTCTATGAGTCCCTTGGCTGTCCCGCCAGGTTAGCCGCCAGCCATCGCCCGGCGCACCCAGGGGCGATGCTTCGATCACCTCGGCATTGAACCTGTAGTGATCATGCAGGCCGAAATAATCGGCAAAGGCCCGAAAATAATCGCGCATCTGCCGGTGCGACGGGTATTCGGCCACGTCGTCACCCATCGGAAAATCGGCAAATTCGGTCATCGACTTGGACGAGATCAGATGCGCGGATTCGTACATGGTCGACCGTGGCGCATCGATATCCCACAGCCCGCCCACATCGGAATGCAATTCGAATCCCTGGAACGGGATGCCCTGTTCCTTCAGCACCTTGGCGGCCGCCAGCCCCATCGGACCTGCGCCGATCAAGGCATAAGCCTTGCGCGCCTGTATCATGAACCCTCCCCTGCTCGTGGCGCTTAACTTGAACGATCGTCCAAAATAAGGCAAGATGAAAAACATGAGCGCGAAATACATTGAAAAACAAAGGCAAAGGGCGCCGTCGGCCCGGTCGCTGGAAACCAAGGCGCGGATTTTGGACGCGGCTGAGGCGCTGTTTGCCGAGCGGGGATTCGAGGGCGCCTCGATCCGCGACATCGCCACGCGCGCCGGAGTACAGGTGGGTCTGGTCCACCACCATGGCGGCGGCAAGGAAGAGCTGTTCTTCCAGACCGTCGCGCGCCGCGCTGACGAGCTTGCGCAGATCCGGATGCAGGCGCTGGAGGATCGGCGCGCGCAAGGCCCGCTGACCCTGCGGGGTATTCTGGACTGTTTCATCCGCCCCTATGTCAGCCTTGCAGAAACGGGCGGCCCGGGCTGGATGGCCTATGGGCGGCTAGTGGCGCATGTGTCGGTCGATCCGCGCTGGCGCCATATCGCGGCCGCGTGTTTCGACCCCACCGCTGAGCTATTCATTCGCGAAATCGCCGCGCTGTATCCGCAGGCCGACCGGGCGCTGTTGGCTACGGGCCAAGTCTATACGGTTTCAGCGATGCTGGCGCATCTCAACAGCGCCTGGCGGGTGCAGGCGCTGTCACAGGGGGGCGATCTGTCCGGGATCGACCAACTGGTCGAGTTCTGCGCTGCGGGGATCGAGGCAATGGTACACTCGGGCCGCGCACGGCCCTGACCCGGCTCAGTCGATGGCGCGGGTGGTTCCCGAGACGCGCACGCCGTCGCCCTTCGCGGCGCCGATCTGAACGCGCAGAAGGGATCGCGCGCCCATATCCTCGCCTTGCACGATGTTGATTTCGCCGCCATGCGGCCAATCCAGGTCGCGCAGATACCCGGCAAGCGCGGCGGCTGCGGCGCCGGTGGCGGGGTCTTCCAGCACCCCGCCACTGGCAAAGGCGTTGCGGCTGTGAAACAGCCGGGGCGTTTCGGCCCAGATCAGGTTGATCGTGGTGAACCCTTGGGCCTGCATGAACTCGGCCCCGGTTTGCAGGTCATAAGTCATCTGAGCCAGACGATCGCGGGACGTCAGCGCCAGGATAAGGTGGTCGTTGCCTGCATTGGCGATGGCGGGCGCCAGATCGGTGCTCAGGTCACTGGGCGCAAGCCCGAATAGGGTCAGTGCCTGCGCCAGAACATCGTCAGTCACCGCGCGGCTGTGGGTCGGCGGCGACACCAGCGTGGCCGCGACCCTGTCGCCGTCACGCCGACATTCGACCGTGATCTGCGCGTCGTTCAGCTGCAGCGCGTATTCTCCATCGCCGAACCGCTGCGCCAGCTGCGCCCCCAACGCGATGGTGGCATGGCCGCAAAAGGCGACCTCGCCCACCGGTGCGAAATAGCGCACCCGCCAGCCCACGCCCTGCGGCGCGGCAAAGGCGGTTTCGGAATAGCCGACAACGGCGGCGATCTTCTGCATTTCGGCATCCGAGGGCAGGGTACCCGCGATCAGAACCCCGGCTGGGTTGCCCCCGGCGGGGCCATCGGAAAAGGCGGCGATACGGTCAACATGCGAGGTCATGGGTAAGTCCTCCGGTATAGGGCGCCCCCCCCGAACAGGCCCGGGGGGCAGGGGGGTCAGTTGATGCGGGCCAGGAAGTCCTGCATCTCGGCGGCGATCTCGGGGCCGTATTCCTCGAGCGCGAAATGCCCGGTGTGCGGATGTGGGACTCCAGATCGGTCAGGTCGTTTTTGTATGGATGCGCGCCCGCTTCGGGGAAGATCACGTCATTCTTGCCCCACATCAGCAGCGCGGGCAGCTGGTATTCGCGAAACAGCGCCTGCCATTTGGGGTATCCGCCCACATTGGTGCCCAAATCCAGAAACATCTCCAACTGCACTTCCCGGTTGCCGGGACGGTCCAGCAGGTACTGGATGTGCCAGAAATTGTCCGGGCTGATCGCGTCGGGGTTCTGGGTGCCGTGGGTGAACTGCCACTGGGTGGCATCCATGGTCAAGAAGGCGCGCAGGGCATCGCCGTTTTCCTTGGACTGGTCGGCCCAATAGGCCTTGATCGGGTCCCAGAACTCGCGCAGGCCCTCGTCATAGGCATTGCCGTTTTGGATGATGAAGCCGGTCACGCGGTCGGTAGCCTCGGGGAACATCCGGAATCCCACCGGCGCGCCGTAGTCCATCAGGGAGACGGCACAGCGATCGACGCCCTTCGCATCCAGCCGCTCGGCCATCATATGCGCGGTTCCGGCAAAGCTTTAGTCATATGTATCCGCCGGGGGCATATCGGACGCGCCAAAACCGGAGTAGTCGGGCGCGATCACATGGTCATCCTGCGCGAGCAGCGGGATCAGGTTGCGGAACAGGCGCGACGAGGGCGGAAAGCCGTGCAACAGCAGAACCGTCGGGTTGGCCGGGTCGCCGGCCTTGCGATAGGTGATCTTCATGCCGTCGATGGTCTGCGCGCGGAACTGGGTCTGGAACGGGTCGGGCTCGGCGGCGCGCACGGCTTCGGGCGAGAGGTAGAACCCGACGGTCACGACCGAGACGGCAAAGACCGATCCGGCGATCAGGGTGGCAAGTGTGTTAGTAATCGCGCGTAGCATGGCATTGATACTCCTGTTGCTGGCTTATTCGGGGTCTTGGGGTTTGGCTCAGGCCTTTCGGGCCAGGGCCTGCTTCAGTTGGTCGTTTTCGGCCTGCAGCTGGGCCATCTGGCGGCCAAGCTCGTTCAGATGCGGGCGCAGCTCGGCCTCGGTGAAGCGGGGAGTGATGTGGCGCGGGCAGTTCCAGTCCAGCGCCGCGACATGGATGATCGCCGCGCGTTCGGCCTCGGCCCCATCGGGAAACAGATCGCGCGCGGCCTCGGCACCTTCGCAGAAGTCCACACGGCCCAGGATCTTGAGCCTGCGCTGGTTGGCATAATCCATCAGGATCAGCGCGATCCGGTCATTGCCGTCCAGGTTCCCGCGCGAGATATACTGCTTGTTGCCCGAGAAATCGGCATAGCCGATGGTCCGATCGTCCAGCACCTTCAGAAACCCCGCCGGGCCGCCGCGATACTGCACATAGGGCCATCCGGTCTCGGACACGGTGGATTGATAGAACCCGTCGCGCGCCTCGATGAAGGCCTGCTCGGCCGGGCCGATCAGGTGGCCCTGCTGCGGGCCGCCGTCGATGAACCTGGCGTATGAGGCGGCGGACCCCATCCGCTCTTGGTGCGCGCGGACGGCGGGGGTGAAGGTCAGTTCGGAAAAGGCGCGGGGCATGGTGGGGGCTTTCAGGCGAGGGTGGCGGCTAGAAGGGCTACGGTCAGAAGGAAGGGAACATAGCTTGCGGGAAATAGGCTGGCGCGGCGTCGCATCGGTCAAATCCTTTGGGTGTACAGATCAGTAAACTGTGCTGATAAGGTGTACAGTTCGGTTAACTTTTTCAACCATTTTTGCGGAATTTATTTTCCTGCGGTGGCCGGAAGAAAAATTTATTGATTAAAAACAGAGAATTCAGATTGGTGATTTGCAGCCGTTCGGCAGAAGGATTATGTACTGATCTGTACGCGAAGGAGCCGAATCATGCGTCCGAACAAACGGGATGAGCTGGTCCGCAAGGCACTGCAGGTGTTTTATCGCGACGGGTTTCACGCCACCGGAATGGACCGGCTGGTGGTCGAAACCGGCGTGTCCAAGACCTCGATGTACAAGCACTTCCGCACCAAGGAAGAGCTGATCCTGGCAGTGCTGCGCCTACGGGACGAGAATTTCCGCAACTGGTTCGTACGCCGGATCGAGGAACTGGCCGACACCCCCGCCGCTCAACTGCTGGCCGCGTTCGATGCGCTGGGCGAATGGTTCCGCGAGGACAATTTCCGCGGCTGCATGTTCATCAAGGCCGGGGCCGAATATCAGGCCCCCGACCACCCGATCCATGTGCAGGCGGGCGAGCACAAGCGCCTGCTGCTGGAATATTTCACTGACCTGTGTCGCAAGGCCGGCGCGCAGGACCCGGACAAGCTGGCCTGCCAGCTGCTGCTGCTGAAAGAGGGCGCGATCGTCACCGCCGTTCTGCTGCACAGTTGCGATCCGGCGCGCGATGCGAAAGCGGCCGCGCAGGTCCTTTTGCAGAACGCGCTGGCCTGACCGGCCGAAACCCGCTTTAGTGGCCCAATGGGCAGAGAGCGGGAGTGCCATGGATCAAGCTGCGGATTTCTTTGAGGAATGCCAGGTTCTCGACCATGCCCTTGAGCGTCTTGGTGCCAGCGCCTGGCGCACCGTGACCCAATTCAAGGGTTGGACGATCGACGATGTGTTGGTGCACCTGCATTTCTGGAACCAGATGGCCGACCTGTCACAGCGCGATGCGGATGCGTTCGATGCAAGGGTGCAGCAGGTGATGCCGCGCATCCAGGCCGAGGGTTTTCGCGCCACGGAAAACGCCGCGATCTCCCAGCGGGGCCATGACCTGCGGCTGGCCTGGCGCGATCTGTACACCCGCATGGCCTATGACTGGGCCCTTCTGGACCCCAAGGCGCGGGTCAAATGGGTGGGGCCGGACATGTCGGTGCGGTCCTCGATGACCGCGCGTCAGATGGAGACCTGGGCGCATGGGCAGGAGGTGTTCGACATCCTTGGCCTGACCCGACCCGAGACCGACCGGATCCGCAACATCGTCGTGCTGGGGGTGAACACCTTTGGCTGGACCTTCACGGTGCATGGCCGCCCGGTGCCACCGGTGCCTCCCCATCTGCGCCTGACCGCGCCCTCCGGGGAGCTGTGGGAGTTCGGCGCGCCCGGTGCCGACCTGATCGAAGGGCTGGCCGTCGATTTCGCCCGCGTGGTGACCCAGACCCGAAACGTGGCGGACACCGGCCTGTCGGTGCGGGGGGCGGTCGCGCGGGAGTGGATGGACATCGCCCAGTGTTTCGCCGGCGCCCCGGAAACGCCGCCGCCGCCCGGCGCCCGGCACCGCGTAGGGCATTGACGCCAAAGGACGTTGCGTAGCAGCGCAAACCGACGCGGCGTCACCCGGATTGGCGGAATCGGCCGCGAAAGCTACCCTTTTCGCCAGCAGAATTCCGGAGAACCAATCATGTCGCTTTTTACCTCGACCGCTTCCTGGGTCACTGACGAACACCGCATGTTTGCCGAAATGGCCGGGCGGTTCATGGATGATGAACTGGTGCCCAACATCGAGGCCTGGGCCGAGCAGGGCGTCGTCGATCGCGACTTCTGGCGGAAGGCCGGGGAAACTGGGCTGATGGCCGGGGCCATCCCCGAGGAATTCGGCGGTGTCGGTGGCGGCATGGGTTTTGATGCGGTCACGATCTATGAACAGACCTCGCGGGGGGATGCGGGCTGGGGCTATGGCATCCAGTCGATCGTGACCCATTACATCACCGCCTATGGCAGCGAGGATCAAAAGCGCAAATGGCTGCCCAAGCTGGCCTCGGGCGAGATGGTCGGTGCGCTGGCCATGACCGAACCGGGCACCGGCTCGGACGTGCAGGCGATCCGCACCACAGCCGAGAAGGATGGCAATTCCTACCGGATGAACGGGTCCAAGATCTTCATCACCAACGGCCAGACCGCGGACCTGATCATCGTGGCTGCCAAGACTGACAAGTCGCTGGGCGCCAAGGGCGTGTCGCTGATCGCGGTCGAGACCGAGGGGGCCGAGGGCTTCCGCCGGGGGCGCAACCTCAAGAAACTGGGCATGAAGGCCAATGACACGGCTGAGCTGTTCTTCGAGGACGTGAAGGTGCCGATGACCAACCTTCTGGGCTCCGAGGAGGGTCAGGGTTTCTATCAGCTGATGAAGCAGCTGCCGTGGGAACGTTTGACCATCGGTATCATGGCGCTGGGCGCGATCGACTTCGCCATCGCTGAAACGGTCAAATACACCCAAGAGCGCAAGGCGTTCGGCCAGCGCGTGATGGACTTCCAGAACACCCGCTTCAAGCTGGCCGAGTGCAAGACCAAGGCCGAGGTGCTGCGCAGCTTTGTCAATGACTGCATCGCCAAGCTGGAGGCCGGCCAACTGGATGCGGCCACCGCCTCGATGGTGAAATACTGGGGGTCTGAGGTGCAAAACGAGATCATGCATGAATGCCTGCAGCTGTTCGGCGGCTATGGCTTCATGATGGAATACCCGATCGCGCGGCTTTATGCGGATGCGCGGGTGCAGATGATCTATGGTGGCACCAACGAGGTGATGAAGGAACTCATCGCCCGCTCGATCGACGTCTGATAGGGCGCTCCCGCCCGTCGTCTACGGCCCTGGCGGGCCGCCTCCTCCGGTTGGGCCCGGCCGCGCCCGAGCGATGCTCGGCCGCGGCTGAGGCACTGTCCGTCCGCCCCATTGCCGGATGTCCGGTGGTCTGCCAGACTGATCGGTGTGGCATGACCGCCACCCGGCAGGAGGGCCCATGACCGCATCGAACAAGGACCGGATCCGCGCGTTGCTGAAAAGTATTGAAACCGGCGACCCGGCGCCGGTTTCGGTGGTCAACGAAGCGAAATACATCCAGCACAACCCACAGACCCACGAGGGCAGCGAGGGGCTGGCCGTGTTGTTTCAGCGCCTGTCCCGAACCTCTCCGCGGGTCAATGTCGTGCGGGCCTTCGAGGATGGGGACTTCGTGTTCGCCCATACCGAATACGATTTCTCGCGCCGCAATATCGGGTTCGAGCTGTTCCGCTTTGAAGATGGTCGCGCGGTCGAGCATTGGGACAACATCCAGCCGCGACAAGGGCCTAACCTGTCGGGCCATTCCATGGTGGACGGGCCCACCGAGGCGAGTGACCTTGATCGGACCGAAGACAACCGTGCTTTTGTCCGTGCCTTTGTCGAATGCGTTCTGGTGGGCGGCGATCTTGGCGGATTGCAGGCGTATCTGGAGACTGAGAGCTTTACCGAACACAATCCGCGACTGAGCGACGACGTCACCCTGTTGCGAGCGGCGCTGACCGAAGGCCGTGCGGGCCGGCGGCGGATCGACTATCACCAGCTGCATCGCTTGTTGGCGCAGGGGGATTTCGTTCTGACCCAGTGCGAGGGCGAATTCGATGGCGTTCCCAGCGCCTTTTACGATCTGTTCCGCGTCGCGGGCGGCAAGATCGTCGAACATTGGGACACGACCGAAAAGATCGCGCCGAAGAGTGAATGGAAGAACGACAATGGCAAATTCTGAGCCCTGATGGGCTCATTCGGGTTGCGCCGCCAATTGTCTCTCCAGCCACGCGCGGAACGAGACAAGCGGGGCCGGTTCCGATCGATCCTGTGGCCAGACAAGGTAGTAGTCGCCCAAGCTGACCGGTGGGGCGGGGCAGGCCGGAACCAACCGGCCGGCTTCCAGTTCGGTCGAGATCAGGTAGCTGGGCAGCAAGGCGACGCCCAGTCCGTGAATGGTCGCCTGGATCATGGTCGAGAACTGGTCGAACAGCATCCCGCGCAACCCTTGCGCCGCGATACCCTCGGCCGCGAACCACCGCTCCCAGGCGTCGGGCCGGGTGTCGAGATGCAGAAGCGGTGCGCTCAACAGCCAGTCGGGGCTGTCCGTCGCCTCTTGTGCCAGCCCCGGCGCGCAGACCGGCAGCACCTCTTCGCGCATGATCCGCAGGTAGTTCACCCCGGCCCAGTTGCGTTCACCGAAATGGATCGCCGCGTCGAAGGGTTCGGCGGCAAAGTCGAACGGCTCCAGCCGCGTGCTCAGGTTCACCGTCACTTCCGGATGGCGGCGCGCGAAATCCTGCAGGCGCGGCGCCAGCCAGTGCATCCCGAAGGCGGGCAGGATCGACAGGTTCAGCGACCCACCGGTCGGGTTCGCCTTGAGCTTCAGCGAGGCCTGCGCCAGCTGATGCAGCGCCGAGCGGGCGGTTTCCACGTATTCTTTGGCGGCCGGCGTCAGTTGCAGGCGCATCTGCGTCCGCTGGATCAGCGAAACGCCCAGTTGCTCTTCCATCACCTTCAGCTGGCGGCTGATGGCGCTTTGGGTCAGTGACAGTTCCTCGGCCGCGGCTGACGCGCTGCCCAGCCGGTCCACGGCTTCGAGCGCCAGCAGAGACGAGATCGAGGGCAGGAAGCGGCGGGGTGCGATCATATGACTTTTCCTCATGTTTTGTGGAGGGAATATCACTAGTGTTTTCCCTGTTCCAGAGCGAAAAGGGCGAGAAAGCGGCCAGAGAGCGTTGGTAATGTCATGACTATTCAGAACAGTTTGAGCGGATTTCGCCGGGCGGGGCGACTCGACGGGATCGAATTGTCCGAGATCGTCCAGATCTCGGAACGGGCCGCGCAGTTGCGGGCGCAGGGCGTGGACGTGATCGCGCTCAGCACCGGCGAGCCCGACTTTCCCACGCCGCCGCACGTGGTCGAGGCCGCCCACAAGGCGGCGCTGGACGGTCAGACTCGATATCCCGCCACCGCCGGAACCCCGGCCCTGCGTACCGCCGTCGCGGAACAGGCCGGGGTCGAGCCGGCGCAGGTCATCGTCTCGACCGGGGCCAAGCAGGTGATTGCGGGCGCGTTCCTCGCGACGCTCGATCCGGGTGATGAGGTCATCACCACCGCGCCTTTCTGGACCAGCTATGCCGACATGGTGAAACTGGCGGGCGGCACTCCGGTGGTGCTGGACTGCCCGCGTGAACAGGGTTTCAAGCTGACCCCCGAACAGCTCGAGGCCGCGATCAGCCCGCGCACCCGCTGGCTGCTGCTGAACACGCCCTCGAACCCGACCGGGGCGGTTTACACCGAGGCCGAATTGCAGGCGCTGGGCGCAGTGTTGGAGCTGCACCCGCAGGTCTGGGTGATCTCGGACGAGATCTATCAGCACCTTGCCTACGTTCCCTTCATGCCCTTCGTTCAGGCGGTTCCGGCGCTGGCAGACCGCACACTGACGGTAAACGGTGTGTCCAAGGCCTATTCGATGACCGGCTGGCGCATCGGTTGGGGCATCGGCCCCGCGCCGCTTATCAAGGCGATGGCGGCGGTGCAGGGGCAGATCACCTCGGGCGCCTGTTCCATCGCGCAGGCGGCAGCTCTGGCCGCGCTGACCGGCCCGCAGGACCTGCTGGCCGAACGCCGCGAGGCCATGCGCACGCGTCGCGATCTGGTCGTGGCGGGCCTGAACGCCGCCGGATTGGACTGCCCGGTGCCCGACGGCGCCTTCTACGTCTTTCCGCAGACGCCCGCTGCGATGCCCTCGGACCCCGAGTTCTGCCGTAACCTGCTGGATCACGCGGGCGTCGCGGTGGTACCGGGGCGGGCCTTCGGCATGCCGGGGCATTTTCGGCTTTCCTTTGCCTATGACACCGATAGCCTGACCCAAGGCCTGCGCCGGATCTCGGACGCCACGGCCAAACTCTGACCTGACCGGGGGAATCAGATGGATCGCGCCCAGATCGTTCACGAAAACTTCCTGACCCGCGTCGCCAATCGCGACCTGCCTGCGGGTGCGCCGCCGCGCCCAGGTCTCAGCGCGCCCGAGGCTGTGTGGCTGTTCCGCGCGCAGGTGCTCAGCCGTGCGCTGGACCGCACCAGCCGGGCGATGCAGAAGGCGGGGCAGGGGTTCTACACCATCGGATCCTCGGGGCATGAAGGTATGGCCGCCGTGGCTCACGCCCTGCGCCCGACCGATATCGCCTTTTTGCACTATCGCGACGCCGCCTTTCAGATCGCACGGGCCGAGCAGGTGCCCGGCCAGCAGATCGCCTGGGACATGATGTTGAGTTTCGCGTGTTCCAAAGAAGATCCGACCTCGGGCGGGCGGCACAAGGTGCTGGGCTCCAAGGCGCTGATGATCCCGCCGCAGACCTCGACCATCGCCAGCCACCTGCCCAAGGCGGTGGGCGCGGCCTATAGCTTGGGCGCGGCGCGGCGTCACGACCCCGAACACCGGCAACTGCCCGAGGACGGCATCGCCATGTGTTCCTTCGGGGATGCGTCCGCGAACCATTCCACTGCACAGGGGGCGATCAACACCGCCGGTTGGACCAGTGTCCAGTCGATCCCGCTGCCGCTGCTCTTTGTCTGCGAGGACAACGGCATCGGCATCTCGGTCAAGACGCCCAAGGGCTGGATTCAGGCCTCAATGGAGCATCGACCGGGCATTAAGTATTTTCAGGCCAACGGGCTGGACATCTATGAAACCTTCGCGGTGGCGCAGCAGGCGGCCGAATACGTCCGCACCCGGCGCAAACCGGCCTTCCTGCACCTGAAAACCGTGCGCCTGTATGGTCATGCGGGGGCGGATGTGCCCACCACCTATCTCAGCCGTGCCGAGGTCGAGGCCGACGAGGCCAATGATCCGCTGCTGCATTCGGTGCGCCTGTTGGATCAGGCCGGGGCGCTGTCGCCCGAACAGGCGCTGAAGATCTATGAGCAGACCTGCGCCCGCACCGATCGCATCGCGGCCGAGGCCGCCACCCGCCCGCATCTGGCTACCGCCGCCGAGGTCGCGGCCAGCCTGATCCCACCCAAGCGCCTCTGCAAGCCCACCAACGGCCCCAGCGCCGAGGCCCGCGCCGCCGCCTTCGGCAGCGACCTGCGCGCGATGGACGACCCGCAGCCGATGGCGCGCCTGATCAACTGGGCGCTGACCGACCTGATGCTGGAACATGGCGAGATCGTCTGCATGGGCGAGGACGTGGGCCGCAAGGGCGGCGTCTATGGCGTGACGCAGAAGCTGCAGCAGCGCTTTGGCCCCGACCGGGTGATCGACACGCTGCTGGATGAACAGTCCATCCTCGGCCTCGCCATCGGCATGGCCCACAACGGTTTCGTCCCGATCCCCGAGATCCAGTTCTTGGCCTATCTGCACAATGCCGAGGACCAGATCCGGGGCGAGGCCGCCACGCTGCCCTTCTTCTCGAAGGGGCAGTTCACCAACCCGATGGTCGTGCGGATCGCCGGGCTGGGATACCAGAAGGGCTTTGGCGGGCATTTCCACAACGACAACTCGCTGGCGGTTCTGCGCGACATTCCGGGCGTCATCATCGCCTGCCCCTCGACCGGGGCCGATGCGGCGCGGATGCTGCGCGAATGCGTGCGGCTTGCGCGTGAGGAGCAGCGCGTGGTGGTGTTCCTGGAACCCATCGCGCTCTACCCGATGCGCGACCTGCACGAGGGGCAGGACGGCGCGTGGATGACCCGCTATCCCGCGCCCGGCGAACGGATCGCGCTGGGCGAGGTGGGTGTTCATGGCGACGGCACCGATCTGGCGATCGTGACCTACGGCAACGGCCATTGCCTGTCGAAACAAGCGCTGCCCGAGCTGGCAGCGGCGGGCCTCAAGACCCGCATCATCGACATGCGCTGGCTGGCGCCGCTGCCCGAACAGGCGCTGCTGGAGGCCACCAGGGGCTGCAGGCACGTCCTGATCGTCGATGAATGCCGCCGCACCGGCAGCCAGTCCGAGGCGCTGATGGCGCTGTTTGTCGAACAGACCGACCTGCCCACCGCCCGCGTGGCGGCCGAGGATTGCTTCATCGCCACCGGCCCCGCCTATGCCGCGTCGCTGCCCTCGCGCGAGGGGATCGTGGCCGCCGCCCTGACCCTGACCGGAGCCCAGAAATGACCCGTACCGCCGTCGTGATCTGCCCCGGCCGGGGCACCTACAACAAGCCCGAGCTGGGCTATCTGCACCGCCACCACGCGCGCCGGATGGAGCTGTTCCGCGAATTCGACGCGATCCGCGCCGAGAGCGGACAAGAGGCGGTGACCGTGCTGGACGGCGCTTCGCGCTTCTCGGTCAGCAAATTTTCGCGCGGCGACGTGGCCTCGCCCCTGATCTACGCCGCATCGCTGGCCGACGCGCAGGCGCTGGCCGAGGATATCGAGGTGGTGGCCGTCACAGGCAACTCGATGGGCTGGTATATCGCGCTGGCCGCCGCTGGCGCGCTGTCGCCCGAAAACGGCTTCCGGGTGGTCAACACCATGGGAACGCTGATGCAGACTCACCTGATCGGCGGGCAGCTGGTCTATCCCTTCACCGGCGACGACTGGCGCGACGACCCGGCCCGCAAGGCCGAGCTTTTGGCCGAGGTGGCGCGCATCGACTCTCTGTCGGAACATGACCTCGCCCTGTCGATCGACCTGGGTGGGATGCTGGTGCTGGCGGGCAACGAGGCCGGACTCAAGGCCTTCGAGGCCGCGCAGCCCGTGGTGCAGGAGCGGTTCCCGATGCGGCTGGCCAACCACGCGGCTTTTCACACGCGCCTTCAGGCCCCGGTGGCGCAGGAGGGTCGCCGCCAATTGCCCGCCACGCTGTTCACTCAACCGGACCTGCCGATGATCGACGGGCGCGGCAAGATCTGGTGGCCCGGCGCAACCGACACGGGTGCGCTGTGGGATTACACGCTGGGCCATCAGGTGACCGAGCCTTACTACTTCACCCGTGCGGCGCAGACGGCGGCCCGCGAATTCGCGCCCGACCTGTTCATCGTCACCGGCCCCGGCGCCACGCTGGGCGGCGCGGTGGCGCAGTCGCTGGTGCTGGCCAACTGGCGCGGCATGTCCGACAAGCAGAGCTTTCAGGCCCTGCAAGCGCAAGACCCGTTCCTGATCGCGCTGGGGCGCGAGGATCAAAGACCTCTTGCCATCGGCTGAGCCCTCGGGAAATCTGCGTGCGCATTCAAGGACATCCCGCCATGACCACCGACCCGGAAACCAGCCTTTGGACCAAGACCAGCCGCGAGCGGGTGGACGCCCCGCCCCTGACCGGGTCTGCCACGGTGGACCTCGCCGTGATCGGCGGCGGCTATACGGGCTGCTCGGCGGCGCTGCAGGCGGCGCAGGCGGGGGCGTCGGTCTGCCTGCTCGAGGCACACCGGATCGGCTATGGCGGGTCGGGCCGCAATGTCGGGCTTGCCAATGCCGGACTGTGGCTGCCCCCGGCCGAGATCCGGGGCCATCTGGGCCGCGCGGCGGGCGACCGGCTGATCGCCCTGCTGGCGCAGGCCCCAGCCGAAGTGTTCCGCCTGATCTGTGATCACGCCATCGATTGCGAGCCGGTGCAGGCCGGAACCCTTCACCTGGCCCACTCGCCCAAAGGCCTGCGCGACCTGCAGGTCCGCCACCAACAACTGTCGGCCGATGGTGCGCCGGTCGAGCTGCTGTCCGCGCAGGAGACCGCCCGCCGCACTGGCAGCGAGGCGTTTCACGGCGCCATTTTCGACCCGCGCGCCGGGACGATCCAGCCTCTGGCCTATGTGCAGGGCCTCGCCCGCGCAGCGCAGCAGGCCGGGGCGGCGATCCACGCCAACAGCCCGGTGCAGGCCCTGCGCCACGATGGTGATACTTGGCATCTGGACACCCCGCAGGGTTCGGTGCGGGCCAAGGCGCTGATCCAGGCCACCAACGCCTATCACGCGGGGCTGTCCCACACCCGGCAGGACTATGTGCCGGTCTACTACTTCCAATACGCCACCGACCCGCTGCCCGAGGACACCCGCGCCACTTTGCTGCCGGGGGGCGAGGGGTGCTGGGATACCGGGCTAATCATGACCTCGTTCCGCATGGATCGGGCCGGGCGGCTGGTGATCGGGGCGATGGGCGATCTGGGCCATGCGGGCAGCTTTGCTCATCGCGGTTGGATCACGCGGAAAATGGCGCAGATATACCCCGCGCTGGCCGACCAACCGCTGAAAGACGGCTGGCACGGGCGTATCGCCATGACCTCGGACCATATCCCGAAGCTGGTGCAGATCGGGCCGAACGCGCTGTCGGCGCATGGCTATTCCGGGCGCGGCATCGGGCCGGGCACGGTGTTCGGCCGCATGATGGCCGACAGCCTGCTGTCGGGCGACCCCGCCCGCCTGCCGCTGCCGCCGGTGCCTGCGCACAGCGAAAGCTGGACAGGCCTACGCCGCGCCTTTTTTGAAACCGGCGCGACGCTGACGCATCTGGTTAAGGCGCGGTTCTGACCGATCAGACCGAGCGGGTGATCCCGCCATCCACCCGGATGTTCTGCCCGGTGATATAGCCGCCGCCTTCGGAGGCCAGGAACGCGATGACCGAGGCGATCTCGTCATAGCTGCGCCCATAGCGGCCCATGGGGATCTTGGCCTTGAACTCCTCCTTTTCCGGCAGGCTGTCGATGAAGCCGGGCAGGACGTTGTTCATGCGGATGTTCTCGGCGGCGTACCTGTCGGCGAAAAGCTTGGTGAACGCCGCCAACCCGGCCCGGAACACGCCCGAGGTCGGAAAGACCGGGTCGGGCTCGAAGGCCGCGAAGGTCGAGATGTTGATGATCGACCCACCGTCCTGCGCCTGCATGATCGGGGTCACCAGCCGGGTGGGGCGCACGGCATTCAGGAAATAGACCTCCATGCCGCGATGCCAGTCCTCGTCGGTCAGCTCCAGAACCGGCGCGCGGGGACCGTGCCCGGCCGAGTTCACCAGAACGTCGATCCGCCCCCAATGGGCCATCGCCGCATCCACCAGCCGCTGCAGATCGTCATTCGACTGGTTCGAGCCGGTCACCCCCACGCCGCCCAGCTCAGCCGCCAGCGCCTCGCCCTTGCCGGACGAGGACAGGATGCCCAACTTGAACCCGTCCGCCGCCAGCCGCCGCGCCGCATCCGCGCCCATGCCGCTGCCGCCGGCGGTGATCAGAGCCACTTTGTCCGTCATCTTCGTTCTCCGTTTCCATCTGTCGCCAAGATGAAGCGTGGCCGACCGTTTGACCAATCAGTTCTTCTGCCCTATGGCTGTAGAAAATCTATTGTGTAGACGCCATGGCTGCCCTTCCCCCGCTGAACGCCCTGCGCGCCTTCGAGGCGTCGGCCCGCCACCTGAACTTCAGGCTGGCGGCGCAGGAACTGGGTGTCACCCAAGGGGCAGTGGCACAGCAGGTCCGGGGCCTCGAGGCGCGGCTGGGCACTCCGTTGTTCGACCGCCTGCCGCGCGGCCTGCGGCTGACCGAGGCCGGACGGCGGTTCCACGCGCCCCTGCGCCGCGCTTTCCGTCTGATCGAAGAGGCGGTCGATGATCTGTCCGGCCAGCGCCAGATCACCCTGTCGGTCACGCCCAGCTTTGCCTCGAAATGGCTGGTGCCGCGGCTGGGTGATTTCACCGCGCGGCATCCGGATGTCTTAGTGCAGGTCGATGCGCGCGAGCGGCTGGCTGATTTTCAGACGGACGGGGTGGATATCGCGGTCCGGCAGGGCCGCGCACCGTTTGGTGATGGCCTGGTGGCCGAGCCGCTGTTCCCTACCGAATTCGTCGTGGTCGGCAGCCCCGACCTGGCCGCGCAGGTGACATCGGCGCAAGACCTGCTGGCGCATGTACTGCTGAGCGATTCTCATGGCCTTTGGCCGCTGTTTCTGGATCGCGCCGGTGTGCAGGGGCGCCCGAGGATGATGAATTTCAGTCAGACCAGTCTGGCCATTGACGCCGCCGTGGCCGGGCAGGGCTTTGCGCTGGCCAATGCGCCACTGGTCGCCGCCGAGCTGACGACGGGGCGGTTGGTGCAACCGCTGGCGCAGGTGTTGCTGGACGGTCTGGGGTTCCATATCGTCACCCCGTGCAAGCCTCGGCAGCCGGATCTTGTGGCGCTGATGCGCGACTGGCTGCGGGCTCAGGCCTGAAGCGTGGCGGCAATCGCCGCGATCCGCCCCCGCAGCCAGCGATGGGCGGGATCGTTGGCGAACCGCTGATGCCAGACCATGTAGATCGACACCGGCTGACAATCGAAGGGCAGGGGCGCACAGTCCAGTGCCGCCAAAGGCCCTTGTTTCATCAGCGCTGTGTCGGTCGAGATCAGATCGGTGCCCTTCACGAAGGCCGGGATCGCGTTGAAATGCGGTAGAGTCACGGTGGGCGGGCGGATCTGGCTCTGGTCCACGCCGCGCATCACAGCCCGCGCGTTGCGCCCATCGGGAAACCGCACCTCGACATGGTCCGAGGCGCAATAATCGGCCCAGTCGGCGGGCGGGTCGCGCCGTTCGGCGTCGTAGAACACCATCAAACGGCTGCTCACCAGCAGTTTCTGAAAGATGTCGGGACCGTCCGGCGGCAGTGGGGTCAGCATCAGCTGGCACCGGTCGCTGCGCAGCAGTTCCGGGTCAGGCACACCCGAGGGCATGAACCCCAGCCGCAGCCGCACCCCATCAACCCGCGCCCCGCGCAGCAACTGCGGAAAGATCAGCTCGCGCGGCATGTCGTTGGTGGCGATCTGGACGGTGATCTCTTCGGACAGCGGGTCAAAGGGCCGCTCGTCGGTCAGGGCGCGCATCCCGTCCAGCACCTGCTGTACCGGGTCTTTCAGCGCCAGAGCCCGCTCGGTCGCGCGCAGCCCCTGGCCCGACCGTATGAACAGCGGGTCACCCAGCACTTGCCGCAGCTTGGCCAGCGTGTGGCTGATGGCCGATTGCGTGACGCCCAGCCGGTCAGCGGCCTTCGAGACCGAGTTTTCCTCGAGGATCGTCAGGAAGGTGCGCAGGACCTTGCCGTCTAGGTCCATGAAATCGATTTTCTTCATACCGTTTATTATCTGTCATGAATGGTATTGCTGTTCATGCCGCGCTAGGGGAAGCTTGGCAACAGGAGGCACGCGATGGGGATCCGCTTTTTCTCGGACAAGAACCGACCCGTTCACATGGGTCCTTATCCGCTCGAGCGGCTGCGGCGACAGGATACGCTGCCCGATCTGTCGGCGCTGGCCCCGATGTCGGTGCTGAGTTTTGACCGCCCCGAGCAGCCCCACAGCATCGTCAACGCGATGGGCGAGTTTCAGGCGATGCTGGACACCATCCGAGATGGCTTCGTCAATCCGGCCCGAGCCGAGATGCCCCATGACCCGGTCGAGCGCGCCAACCACCTGAAGGCATTCGGTTATTTCAACGATGCCTCGATGATGGGCTGCGGGCCTCTGCCGCCGCAGGCGCTGCTGGATCGGCCCCGGCGCAATCCCGATATCGACCGGCTGGCCCATGCGCTGCAGACCCGGCAGACGAAGACCCTGGCCTCGGGGATTGACATGATCATGGCCGACCTGCGCGACAGCGTGGCAGCCCAGCCCGGGCCAATCACCGCCCATCGCCATGCGATCGTGTTCCTGTACGAACATCACCGCGACCCGGACCCGGCCGAGCCTGGTGCCGAATGGATCTTGGATGCGCAGGACCACCGCGCCTGCCTGCTGGCCACCGAAAACGCGGTGGTGATCGCCAATTACATCCGTCTGTTGGGGTATGACGCGCGGGCGCATTCGGTGATGTCCTCGGACGTGGACCTGCCGCGCCTTGCCGCCGCAGCCGGGTTGGTCTGGGCCGAGGGTGGCACCGCCGTGGCCCCTTGGCTGGGGCATCGGTTTGGCCTGGCCGCTGTGACCACCGAGATGGAAATCGCCCATGATCGCCCGCTGGCCCCGCGCGACCGGCAGCCGTGGTTCAGAACCCAAGGCCCCGCGTGGTGGCTGGGCGCTGGCTTTGCCAAAAACGCGCTGAACCGCGACCCTTTCGCCCGCCGCCGCTATGCCGATGGCGCGCACCCGTTCGAAACGCTCAAACGCGTGGACAGCCCGACCACCTATATCGACGAGGCAAACGTGGCCCGCGTGCCCAAACGCGCCGATATGTTCGCGCGGGCGCAGTTCGGCGATATGGGCACACCGCTGCAGGATGCGGCCAAAGGCGGGCATTACGTCCGAAAATCCGCGCCCAGCTTTGCGCAAAGGCGTGCGCTGGGGGCGTTCGTCCTGCTGCAGGACGGCGACAGCGCCGATGGCCCCAAACCCAATGACGCAGATCGCAACGCCGCCAACCTGAAGGCGGCCAGCTATTTCCTTGGCGTCGATGCCGTGGGCCTCAGCCGGTGCCCCGATTGGGCGTGGTATTCCCACGACGCCACCGGCGAGGAAATCGTGCCGCCCCACGATCAGGCCGTCAGCATGATCATCGACCAGGGCTATGAGACGATGGAGGGCGCCTCGGGCGATGACTGGATCAGCGTCGCCCAGTCGATGCGCGCCTATCTGCGGTTCTCGCTTCTGGGCGGTGTGATCGCCCAGCAGATCCGCAACCTGGGCTACAAGGCCAAGGCGCATACGGTGATGGATGGCGAGGTGCTGCAGCCGCCGCTGTTGCTGCTGTCGGGGCTGGGCGAGGTCAGCCGCATCGGCGAGGTGATCCTGAACCCCTATCTGGGCCCGCGCCTCAAGTCGGGCGTCGTGACGACCGACATGCCGATGGCGCATGACAAGCCCATCGACTTCGGCCTGCAGCGATTCTGCGAGAGCTGCAACAAGTGCGCTCGCGAATGCCCCTCGGGGGCGATCACCGCTGGGCCCAAGCTGATGTTCAACGGCTACGAGATCTGGAAATCCGACAGCCAGAAATGCGCCACCTACCGGATCACCACGCCCGGCGGTGCGATGTGTGGGCGCTGCATGAAGACCTGCCCGTGGAACCTCGAAGGCATCTTTGCCGAACGCCCCTTCCGCTGGGCCGCGATGAACATCCCCGCTGCAGCGCCCGCGCTGGCACGGCTGGATGACGCGCTGGGCAATGGCGGGCTGAACGACACCAAGAAGTGGTGGTGGGATCTGGAGCTTCAGTCCGACGGGGCTTATCGCCCCACGAAACACCCGCTGAACCGACGCGATCTGCAAAAGGATCTGGACCTGAAATACGAGGACCAGACGCTGGCCGTCTATCCCGCCCCGCTTGCGCCGCATCCCTGGCCCTATCCCTTTGCGATGGATCGCGAGGCCGGGATCGCCGCCTATCAGGCCATGGTCACGGTCGGGGAATACAAGGCCCGTCTGGCCGCCGGGGATACGTCGGTGGTGCATCGCTACACGATTGCCGGCGACGCCCCGGTCATGCGGGTCGAGGTGACCAAGGTCGAGAAGATGACGCCGTATGTCAGCAAATACGAGTTCTCGGCCCCGGATGGCGCGCCTCTGCCGGAATGGACGGCGGGCGCGCATCTGGACGTGCTGGTGGCCCCCGAGTTCCTGCGCCAGTATTCTATGTCGGGCGACCCCGCGGACCGGTCGAAATACCAGATCGGCGTGCTGCGCGAGAATGAAGGCCGCGGCGGATCGGCCCTGCTGCACCGGATCTTCACGCCGGGCCGCAAGGTGTTCGTGTCAAAACCGATCAACCATTTCGAACTGGACGAAACCGCCACCCGCACCCTGCTGATGGGCGGCGGCATCGGGATTACCCCAATGATCGCCTTCGCCCATCGCCTGCACGCGCTGGGGCGCGATTTCGATCTGCACTATTCCGTCCCCTCACGGGAAAAGGCCGGGTATCTGGCCGATCTGGCCGCCGCGCCCTGGGCGGACCACGTGCATCTGCATGTCTCGGACGAAGGCACCCGCGCCGATCTGGACTCGATCCTGGCGGGCTATCGCGACGGCTGGCATGTCTATACCTGCGGTCCCGACCGGTACATGGAGGCGGTGATGCAGGCTGCCGAACGTCAGGGCTGGCCCGAGGTGGCCCGGCATCTGGAGTATTTCTCGGTGCCCGAGCAGCCCGAATATGAAAACCACCCGTTCACCCTGCGGTTGGCACGGTCAGGGCGTGACCTTGAGGTGCCCGCCGACAAGGACGCGGCGCAGGTGCTGAACGAGGCCGGCATCCATGTCGACGTGAAATGCGCCGACGGCATCTGCGGCGTGTGCAAATGCGGGCTGATCGGGGGCGAGGTCGAGCATCGCGATTTCGTCCTGTCGAACAAGCAGCGGGAATCGGCGCTGATTCTGTGCCAGAGCCGCGCGGCCGAGCCGGGCGGGGTGGTCGAGATCGACCTCTGACCCCGGTCGGAAAGCGACATTTGCAGGCAAAAAAATAGGTCGCGCGGGCCATGGACGCCGCCGCGCGGCTGCTCTAACGTCGCCCCAAACCCAGTGAACCCTGACCAACAGGCGCGAGGTACAATCATGCAATATCACCGCCCCGCCAGCTTTGCCGAAGCTTCGGATCTGGCTGCCCATGCAACGGGCATCACGCGGTTTCTGGCCGGCGGCACCGACGTCTTGGTGCAACTGCGGTCCGAGATCGTGACCCCCGACACCCTGATCGACATCAAGACCATCGACGGGGTGCGCGACATCACCCGCCACGCCGACGGAAGTTGGACGCTGGGCGTGGCCGTCACCGGTGCCGAGATGAACGAACACCCCCAACTGGGCCGAGAGTGGCCTGGTGTGGTCGAGGCGATGGACCTGATCGGCTCGACCCAGATTCAGGGCCGTGCCACGCCGGTTGGCAACCTGTGCAATGGCTCGCCCGCCGCCGATTCCGTTCCGGCCATGGTTGCTGCGGGGGCGAGCGTGACGGTGACCGGCCCCGCGGGCGATCGGGTCGTGGCGGTCGAGGACATCCCGACCGGCCCCGGCAAGACCTCGCTGGCGCAGGGCGAACTGATCTCGGCCCTGCACATCCCGGCGCGGGGCGAGAACGGCGGTGACGCCTATCTGCGCTTCATTCCGCGCACCGAGATGGACATCGCCGTGGTCGGAGTGGGCGTGAACCTGCGCATCGATGGCGACACCATCACCGAGGCCCGTGTTGCGCTGGGCGCCGTGGCGCCTACCGTCCTGCTTGTCGAAGACTGCGCCCGGGCGCTGATCGGCACCACGCTGGATGATGCCGCGTTGGCGGCGCTGGCCGCCGCCGCCTCGGCCGCCTGCAAACCCATCGACGACAAACGCGGCACGATCGAATTCCGCACCGAAGTGGCCGGCGTTCTGGCAAAACGCGCCGCGAAAATCGCCTATGCCCGCGCCAAGGGAGAAACCGCATGACCAAGCATCACGTCACCACCACCGTCAACGGCGACACGGTCGAATACCTGTGCGACGCGCGCGAAACCCTACTGGACTGTCTGCGCGACAAGTTGAACCTGACCGGCGCCAAGGAAGGCTGCGGCACCGGCGATTGCGGGGCCTGCTCGGTCACGCTGGACGGGCGGCTGGTCTGTTCCTGCCTCGTGCTGGGGGTCGAGGCCGAAGGCAAGCAAATCGAAACCATCGAAGGCATGGCCGAGGGCGAAACCCTGCACCCGCTGCAGCGCAAGTTCATCGAACATGCCGCGCTGCAATGCGGGGTCTGCACGCCGGGCGTTCTGGTCGCCGCCAAGGCGCTGCTGGAAAAGAACCCCGACCCGACCGAGGAAGAGGCCCGCTATTGGCTGGCCGGCAACCTGTGCCGCTGCACGGGTTATGACAAGATCATCCGCGCCGTTCTGGACACGGCCGCCGAGCTGCGGGAGGCTTCGTAATGGCACTCGACGATCGCAAGTCGCACTTCACCTTCGTGGGCACCCGCCCGAACCGCCCCGACGGGCTGGACAAGGTCACGGGCCGCGCCCGGTTCGGGGCCGACGTGACCGCGCCGGGCATGCTGTTCGGCGCCATCCTGCGCTCGCCCCACGCCCATGCGCGGATCGTCCGGATCGACACCTCGAAGGCCGAGGCGCATCGGGACGTGAAGGCCGTGGTCACCCGCGCCGATTTCGCCGATGTCCCGTTCAAGCCGGGGCTTGAGGGCGAATTCTGGAACGTTCTGGAAAACGTCATGGCCGGGGAAAAGGCGCTCTATGACGGGCATGCCGTGGCGGCGGTTGCGGCCAGTTCGGCGCTGGCGGCGCGGGATGCGCTCAAGCTGATCGAGGTCGAATACGAGGTGCTGCCCCATGTCACCGACGTGGACAAGGCTATGGCGCCCGACGCACCGGTGATCCGCGAAGGCGCGGCCGATTATTCGGTGCCCGAGGGCATGCATCCCAACGTCGTGCGCTATCACGAAAGCGGTCACGGCGATGTTGAGGCGGGCTTTGCCGAGGCCGATCTGGTGATCGAGGATCAGTTCGTCACCGAGGCCACCCACCAGGGCTATATCGAACCGCACGCCTGCCTTGCCTCGCTGGGCGCTGACGGCAAGGGCGAGCTGTGGTGCTGTACGCAGGGCCACTGGATCGTGCAGAAGACCTGTGCCGCGCTGCTGGGGATCGAAACCGCGCAGCTGCGCGTGACCGCATCGGAAATCGGCGGCGGGTTCGGCGGCAAGACCACCGTATTCATCGAACCGGTGGCGCTGGCGCTGTCGCGCAAGGCCAACCGTCCGGTCAAGATCGTGATGTCCCGGTCCGAGGTTCTGAGGGCCACGGGGCCGACTGCCTCGGCCTCGATGGACGTCAAGATCGGCATGAAAAAGGATGGCACCATTACTGCCGCCCAAGGCGTGTTCCGTCTGCAAGGCGGTGCCTTTCCGGGCGCGCCAGGCGACATGACCGCGATGTGCGCCTTTGCCCCCTACAACCTGACCAACGTGCGGCAGGTGGGGTATGACGTCATGTCCAACCGCCCGAAACAGGCCGCCTATCGCGCGCCGGGCGCGCCGATGGGGGCGTTTGCGGTAGAATCGGTCATCGACGAGCTGTGCAAGAAACTGGGTCTCGACCCGGTCGATGTGCGCCTGAAGAACGCCGCGCGCGAGGGCACCAAGGCCAGCTATGGCCCCACCTATGACCGGATCGGCCTGGTCGAGACGCTCGAGGCCGCCAAGGCCCACCCGCATTATTCCGCGCCGCTGAAGCCGGGTCAGGGGCGCGGCATCGCCTGCGGGTTTTGGTTCAACCACGGCGGCGAGACGTCGGTGTCGCTGGCCCTGTCCGAAGACGGCTCGGCGCAGCTGATGGTCGGTACGCCCGATATCGGCGGCTCGCGCGCGTCGATGGCGCTGATGGCGGCCGAAGTGCTGGGCATCCCGTACGAGAACATCCGCGTGACCATCGCCGACACCGCCACGCTGGGTTACAACGACGTCAGCCACGGCTCGCGCGTGACCTATGCCAGCGGTCTGGCCACGATAAAGGCGGCGCAGCACGCGGTCGAGAAACTGTGCGAACGCGCGGCGGCCAAATGGGGCATCCCCGTGGACGCGGTGAAATGGGAAAACGGCTGCGCGGTGCCATCCGGCCCCAACGCGGGCGACTTCGACCCGCTGCCGCTGGCCGAGATCACCGCTGACATGGGGCGCACCGGCGGCCCGATCTCGGGCCATTTCGAGGCGACCCCCGAAGGCGCAGGCGTGTCGTTCGGCACCCATATCGTCGATGCCGAGGTCGATCCCGAAACCGGCAAGACCTCGATCACCCGCTACACGGTCATCCAGGACGCGGGCAAGGCGATCCACCCCGCCTATGTCGAGGGCCAGTACCAGGGCGGCGCGGCGCAGGGCATCGGCTGGGCGCTGAACGAGGAATACATCTATGGCGAGGATGGCCGGCTGCAGAACCCGGTGTTCCTCGACTATCGTATTCCGGTGGCCAGCGACCTGCCGATGATCGACACGGTGATCGTCGAAGTGCCCAACCCCGGCCACCCGTTCGGCGTGCGCGGCGTGGGTGAAACCGGCATCGTGCCGCCGCTGGCGGCCATCGCGAATGCGGTTTCGAACGCGGCGGGCGTGCGGATGCGGCAACTGCCGATGTCGCCGCCGCGCATTCTGGCCGCGCTCAAGGACAATGGTTGAGGTCCATCTCTGGTCCGGCCTCCGGTCTCTGACCGGGGGTCAGGAGGTGGTCGAGGTTGAGGCCGAGACAACCGGCGAGCTGCTGCGCGAACTGGTGCGTCTCCATCCGCAATTGCAGGCGCCGATCGATGCGGGCGTGTCCATTGCCGTCAATGGCAGGATCATTGCAGCGGGTCTGTCCGAACCCATTCCCGACGGGGCCGAGGTCTATCTGATGCAGAGGTTGCGGGGCGGCTAGGCGGGGAAAGACACGGTCATTTCGGCGACAGGGCCTGATGATCGGTCCTTCCCCTGACCCTGCCGAAGTACCCCCTCGTTAAAAAAACACCATAAAACAGATCAGCAGGGGTGAGTTCCACCTGTATCCGAATATGGGCATATGTGGTGCCGAAAGGTGTCATAATTTTGTGATTTTGCCCGTTTGCATCCTGACGTCGCGTCAACATGACGCTTCGGTTCGTCATGGCCAGCGCGCTGCTTGAATCTGGAGGATGCAGAGGCAAACCGTGCGATTTTGGCGCGGAAATTGGTCAGTCTGCGGCCCGTTTTCCAAAGATCCGTGTAAACCAGCCTCTATTTTTCTGCGGAGGTGCAGCAATCGGTTCGGGGCTGGTTGCCGGCTGGTAGTCCTTGAAGATTTCAAAACCCTGCTGGGCAGTGTTCAAGGCGCTTTCCAGAAGCCTTTCTTCTTCGGGGTCGAATATACCTCGGGCGGCATTCTGGAATGCCTGGGCAAAAGGCTGGTCAATATTCAGATGGTCAGGTGCAGGTTTCTGTTTCGTGGTCGCCTGCAGCGAGACGTTGAACCGTGCCTCGATCAGGGGGCGTTCTTCGTCCCATTTTGCAAGCACATCGTCGAAAACCTTTTTCGGCAGGAAGGTTTTATTTGAATCGTCAAATTTTTCCCCAAGGCCTTTTACTTTGGGGTGTGTCGTTGGGTTGTGCCTGATACTAAAGACGCCCAGTTCTTTCCGGAAGCCCATCAACACCAACCCGGTCTTGTAGCCGAATGATCTAGTGTTTGCGTATTTTTCCGGCCCGTCTTCAAGGTACGGTATATCTAAAGCCTGACAGAAATCGCGCACGACGCCGATCCGGGCAGCTTGTTCGTAGGAGCGAACCAGCATCGTCCCGTGCTGTGCAAATTCAGCAAGAGAATCCTTATAGCCCTTGTGAACATATCGTCTGGCAATTCTCGGCAGAGCCTTCAGGAATTGGGGATACGCTTCGGCGCTTCCGGCAATGCCTTGCAATGTTCTGGAGTTGATAAGGTCAATAGGATGCCGGAGATAGGCCAGAAAAATAACTTCGATGTTTTTGGGCAGGCCGGAAAATACTTCGGTACGAAGGCCTTGCACAGAATTGAAGAGGGTCTCATCCGAGGTCAGAAAAGAGTGCAAGTGTTCGGACTCGGCAAACTCGCGAAGTTCCTGTGCCCAATCGATCGATGTGGCCGGGACGTCCCGCCTGGGCGTTTTGAAAAAATACTCTGACCCGTCAATTTGGGGGACGCCAATCGGGTTTCCATCTGCACCTTTCGGGCGCCTGGACAGATCGAACGGAAAGGCGATGCCTGCCTCCCGCAGCTGCGGAGCATGTCTGACAAGGTACCTTTGAATGGATGTCGTGCCCGTTTTGGGCAGCCCCACATGAAAAACAAGACGTTTCGGAGTCATGGAAATACCTCTGCTGCGGGTTGGGTACAGCACCACACCGCGCCGCGCAAGCTACGCCGCAACACGTCTAAATCCTGCAATTTCAAGAGAGATGGTGCTGCTGGAGAGAATTGAACTCTCGACCTCTCCCTTACCAAGGGAGTGCTCTACCTCTGAGCTACAGCAGCGCTGTGGGCGGGTGATTAGACTCAAACGAAACGGGGCGCAAGGGTCTCTGGACGGTTTTTTTCACCTCCTGTAGAGAAAGATCATGTCAGACAAAAATTCACCCAAAAAACACGGCAAATCCGGCGATACGCGCGAGGATCGGCTCAAGGCCGCTCTCAAGGCGAATCTCGCGCGGCGCAAGGCGCAGGCCAAGGCGCGGGCGGGCTCGGACGGCAAGGCCGGTCAGGACAAGGGCTAGAGCAGATGGATTCGATTCTTGTAACGGGCAACGGGCCGCTTCATGGCCGAATCCCGATCGCGGGGGCAAAGAATGCCTGCCTCACACTGATGCCGGCCACGCTGCTCAGCGAAGAACCGCTCACGCTGACCAACGCGCCGCGTCTGAGTGACATCAAGACCATGACCGCGCTGCTGCAGTCGCTGGGGGCCGAGGTGTCGGCCCTGCAGGACGGGCAGGTTCTGGCGATGTCCAGCCACGACCTGACCAGCCACACCGCCGATTACGAGATCGTGCGCAAGATGCGTGCCTCGAACCTCGTTCTGGGGCCGCTCTTGGCGCGATTCGGTCAGGCAGTGGTTTCGCTGCCGGGCGGCTGCGCCATCGGGGCGCGGCCGATGGACCTGCATGTCGAAGGGCTGGAAGCCCTGGGCGCTGAGATTGAGCTGAAGGACGGCTACTTGCACGCCAAGGCGCCGAACGGGCTGAAGGGCGCGGTGCATGAAATGCGCTTTGCCTCGGTGGGGGCCACCGAGAACATCGTGATGGCCGCGACGCTGGCCAAGGGCACGACGGTTCTGAAAAACGCCGCGCGCGAACCCGAGATCGTCGATCTGGTGCAATGCCTGCGCAAGATGGGCGCGCAGATTCAGGGCGAGGGGACCTCGACCATCGAGATTCAGGGCGTCGACCGGCTGCATGGCGCGACGCACCAGGTGGTGACCGACCGGATCGAACTGGGCACCTACATGCTGGCCCCCGCCATCTGCGGCGGCGAAGTCGAGCTGCTGGGTGGCCGCCTGTCGCTGGTCGAATCCTTCGTGGAAAAGCTGACTGCCGCCGGGGTCGATGTCGAGGAAACCGAACAGGGCCTGAAGGTCTCGCGCAGGAATGGCCGGGTGCGCGCGGTCGACGTGGTGACCGAGCCTTTCCCGGGTTTCCCCACCGACCTGCAGGCGCAGATGATGGCGCTGATGTGCACGGCCGATGGGGTTTCGGTGCTGGAGGAGCGGATTTTCGAGAACCGCTTCATGCACGCCCCGGAACTGGTGCGGATGGGCGCGCAGATCGAGGTGCATGGCGGCACTGCGACGGTGACCGGGGTCGAGCGCCTGAAGGGCGCGCCGGTGATGGCCACCGATCTGCGGGCCTCGGTCTCGCTGATCCTGGCCGGTCTGGCGGCCGAGGGCGAAACACTTGTCAGCCGGGTCTATCATCTTGACCGCGGATATGAGCATGTGGTCCGCAAGCTGGAAGGCGTGGGCGCCAAAATCGAACGGATCAAGGGCTGATGGCAGACGCAACATTTGAAGATGGGCGCGAGGCGCCGCTGAACCTGGGCGCGTTGGACGCCGACGACCTGCGGGTGATCGCGGCGCTGGGGCAGGATGCCGTGTTCCCGGTGACCGAAATGACATGGCGCCCGGCCGAGCGTCGGTTTGCGCTGCTGCTCAACCGGTTCCGGTGGGAAGACAAGGAGGCCGCCGAGCGCCGCGACCGCCCCTACGAGCGGGTGCAGTCGGTGCTGGTGTTCGATTCGGTCCTGGCGGTGGCCAGCCAGGGCATCACCCGGTCCGACAAGGACCTGATCCTGTCGCTGCTGGATATCGAGTTCCACCCGGCCGAGGACGGTGCTGGCGAGGTGCTGCTGACGCTGGCCGGCGATGGCGCGATTCGTCTGACGGTCGAGGCGCTCGAGGCCACGCTCAGGGACGTCACGCGCCCTTACCGCGCGCCCTCGGGGCATGCGCCCAAGCACCCGGTCTAGGTGAAGAACAAGCGCGGGATATCACAGGTATTCTCCGCCGCGCCGAAGGGTGAAGAGATTCGCCGCGCCACCCTGTTCGACCTGTTCGAGATGAGCCGGGTTCTGACCCGCTCGATCGAGAGGCTCTGCGTGGACGACCACGGCAACGATGCGGACGTGATCGCCCGCTGGACGGCGAACAAGACACCGAAGGCTCTGCGGAACTACCTGTCGAACTCGGATGACGAGGTCTGGCTGTTTCTGAGGGATGGCAGGCTTGCCTCGGTCGGGGCGCTGGGCGAGGTCGAGCCGGGGCAGGGCACCGGGCGCATCACCCTCAACTACGTGGACCCGGATTACCGGGGGCAGTGCGCAAGCTCCACCATGCTTTCCCATCTCGAATCGCGCCTCTCGGCCGTCGACGTGACCGAGGCGCGTATCACCAGCACCGCCACCGCGCACCGGTTCTACTTGTCGCGCGGGTGGGTGGACGCAGGACAGCCGCGCGCCGGGCGCTGGATCGTCGGATACCCGATGCGCAAATCGCTGCACCCCTGATCTAAGCCCTTGAGGCGCGGGCCGCCCCCGGATATTCCCCGCAGGACTGCCGGAGACACCATCATGCCCGTTTTCCTTGATACCACTGCGCCCGACTTCGAAACCGCCTTCGCCGACCTGCTCTCGGCCAAGCGCGAGGACAGCCCGGACGTGGACGCGGTCGTCGCGCAGATCATAGCGGACGTTCGGTCGCGCGGTGATGCCGCCGTGATCGAGCTGACCGCGAAATTCGACCGGCTGGAGCTGACGCCGGACACGCTGGCCTTCACGGCCGGGGAAATCGATGCCGCGATCGAAGGCGTCTCGGCCGAGGACCGCGCGGCGCTGGAACTGGCCGCCGGGCGCATCCGGGCCTATCACGAACGCCAGATGCCGCAGGACCGTGAATGGACCGACGAGGCGGGTGCGACCCTGGGCTGGCGCTGGTCGGCGGTGTCCGCCGCGGGGCTTTACGTGCCAGGCGGGCTGGCCTCTTACCCGTCCTCGGTGTTGATGAACGCGATCCCGGCCAAGGTTGCGGGGGTCGAACGTCTGGCCATCGTGGTGCCCACGCCGGACGGACAGGTCAACCCGCTGGTCCTGCTGGCCGCGCGCCTGTCGGGCGTCGATGAAATCTACCGCATCGGCGGCGCGCAAGCGATTGCGGCGCTAGCCTATGGCACCAAAACCATCGCGCCGGTGGACAAGATCACCGGGCCGGGCAACGCTTTTGTCGCGGCGGCCAAGCGGCGGGTGTTCGGCAAGGTCGGCATCGACATGATCGCGGGGCCGTCCGAGATCCTGGTGATCGCCGACAGGGACAACGATCCCGACTGGATCGCGCTGGACCTGCTCAGCCAGGCCGAGCATGACGAAAGCGCCCAGTCCATCCTGATCACCGACGACGCCGCTTTCGGCCGCGCGGTGGCCGAGGCGGTGGACAAGCGGCTGGAAACGCTCGAGCGCCGCACGATCGCCGGGGCCAGCTGGCGCGACTATGGCGCCATCATCACCGTGCGCGATCTGGACGAGTCCGCGGCCCTGTCGAACCGCATCGCGCCGGAACACCTGGAACTGTGCGTGGCTGATCCGGTGGCGCTCAGCCAAAAGACGATCCACGCTGGCGCCATTTTCCTGGGCCAGTACACGCCCGAGGCCATCGGCGACTATGTCGGCGGCCCGAACCATGTGCTGCCCACCGCGCGTTCGGCGCGGTTCTCGTCGGGCCTTTCGGTTATGGATTTCCTCAAGCGAACCACGCTCAGCCGCATGACGCCCGAGGCTCTGCGTGCCATTGGCCCGGCGGCCGAGCAGCTTGCGCAGTCGGAAAGCCTTGAGGCGCACGGGCTATCGGTGGGGGCGCGGCTCAAGCGGCTGAACGGCTGATCTAGGGACAATTGCGGTGGGGTCACATCCGGCCCGGGACTGCCGCGGCCGGCGCAAAACCACTTGCGGTGGTCGTCCGACCCGTGCGTTTTAACCGGTGATGTCTTAGGACAAACCCGGAGCCGAAATTGGAACGTGTCGCAACCCTCTGGATCGGAGAGCGCTTCAGCTTTCTGGAGCATCTGTGCCTGAAGTCCTTTGCCGATCTCGGCCAGACTCCGATCGTTTATCATTATGGCGAGTTGCAGGACATTCCGAGTTACGTCGAGGCCCGCGACGCACGCGAGATTTTCGATACGCCCGAGATCTATCGCGATCCGATCACGCGGTCGGTCGCCGTGCACGCGGACCTGTTCCGCCTGAAACTGCTGCAGCAGACCGACCAGATATGGGTCGATGCCGACGCCTATGCGGTCAAACCTTTCCAGACCGATCAGGGCTATTTGTTTCCAGCGGCCAACCGCAGGCGGCAACGCATCATGAATGGCGTTCTTGCCCTGCCGATCGACAGCCCGGCCCTGGCCGAAATGTGCGCCTTTGCCTTTGACGGCGATCTGGTGCCGCCCTGGTGGCCCGAGGAACAGCAGCGCGCCTATCTTCAGATCTTCGGGCGCTCGACCTACTGGAGCCTGCCGATCTTCAGCTTTGGCCCGCCGATGTTGTTTCACTACCTTTTTCCGACGCCGGAACATGCCAAGGCCATCTCGCGGAAATCGCTGTATGCGATTCCGCTGCGCCACCGGGCACTGTGGAACGAGCCGGATCAGGACAAGCTTGAGTTCCTGGACTGGCAGAACCAAACTTCGATCCATTTCTACGGGTCCTGGTTCCGCAAGATATTCAAGGACCGCGACATCAATCCCGGCTCGCTGGTTGACACCTTGCTGCGCAAGCACGGCATCGACCCCAACGATCACCCCATCTAACCTTGCGTCCGGCCGGTTTCGCGCGTTGTCCCGCGGGCATAGGTGCGCTAGGTCTGGCCTGACCTGAACGGAAGTCGATGACCATGACCCGCATTTCGCATATCGAACTGGACGATCGAAACCTGCCGCCGCCCACACCGGAAATCGAGCAGGAGCGCAAGGTCGCCATCTATGATCTGCTCGAGGAAAACTCGTTCACGCTGCCCAAGCGCGACGACCGAGTGGTGCCCGATGGCCCCTATCACCTGCAGCTGTCGATCCGCGACAAGCGGCTGGTGTTCGACGTCAGCACCGAAGATAGCCAGAAAGCCGCCGAGTTCCACCTGTCGCTGGGCCCGTTCCGGCAGGTGGTCAAGGACTACTTCCAGATCTGCGAAAGCTACTTCGATGCGGTAAAGACCCTGCCGCCCAGCCAGATCGAAACCATCGACATGGCCCGGCGCGGCATCCACAACGAAGGCAGTCGGGTCCTGCAGGAACGGCTGGAGGGCAAGGCCGAGATCGACGCCGATACCGCCCGCCGCCTGTTCACGCTGATCTGCGTGCTGCACTTCGGAGGTTGACGGGTGAAGCCTCTGCCGCATTCGGTCCTGTTCTGCTGCGACCACAACGCGGTGCGCTCGCCCATGGCCGAAGGTATCATGAAGAAATTCTATGGCACGGGCACCTACGTGCAGTCGGCCGGTGTGCGCAACGACTTGGAAATCGACGGGTTCAGCATCGCCGTCTGCCAAGAGATCGACGTGGAACTGTCACGCCACCGGTCGCGGTCGTTCGACGAGATGCAGGAATGGGGCGACGATCTCAGCTCCTTCGATCTGATCGTGGCCCTGTCGCCAGCCAGCCAGCGCAAGGCGCTGGAACTGACGCGGGTTTTTCACCTGGATGTCGAATACTGGCCAATAATGGACCCTACCGGACTGGGCGAGACGCGCGAAGAAAAGCTACACCACTACCGTCAGACCCGCGATCAGATCATCAAGCACCTGAAGGATCGCTGGGGGGAACCTACGGAGATCGCATGACCCAGACTGTCCAAGCCTATTTCGATGCCTTCAACGCCGGGGATGTGGCCGGCATGCTGGCCTGCCTGTCCGACGACGTGGCCCATCACGTGAACGAAGGCCAGATCCGCGTCGGCAAAGACAAATTCGCCGAATTCTGCGCGCATATGAACCGCTGCTATCGCGAGACCCTGACCGACATTGTGATCTTCGAGGCCGAGGGCGGCACCCGCGCCGCCGCCGAATACATCGTTATCGGCACCTATCTGGAAACCGATGCCGGCCTGCCTGCGGCCTCGGGTCAGACCTATCGCCTGCCCGCCGGGTCGTTCTTTGACCTCGAGGACGGCAAGATCACCCGCGTGACCACCTATTACAACCTGGCTGACTGGGTGAAGCAGGTGTCGGGTGGCTGAGGTCACTGCCGTCCGCGCCCTGACCGGCGAGGCGTTGTCGGCTGCGCTGGACGACGTGGCGCGGCTGCGCATCTCGGTGTTCCGCGACTGGCCCTATCTCTATGACGGCGATCTGGACTATGAGCGCAGATACCTGCGATCCTACCGTGACAGCGACCGGGCGATCGTCGTCGGCGCCTTTGACGGCGACCGGCTTGTGGGGGCCGCGACCGGCGCGCCGCTGGCCGACCATGCCGAGGATTTCGCAGCCGCTTTCGACAGCACCGGGCTGGAGTTGTCGAAGATCTTCTACTGCGCCGAATCCGTACTGCTACCCGAGTATAGGGGGCAGGGCGTCGGACATGCGTTCTTTGATATGCGCGAGGGTCACGCGCGGGGCTTGGGCTTAGCCAAGTCTGCCTTCTGCGGCGTGCAGCGTCCGGACGACCACCCGATGCGGCCCGCAACCTACCGCCCGCTGGACGATTTCTGGCGCGCGCGCGGGTACGGTCCGCTGCCCGGGGTGATCGCCCAGTTCTCGTGGAAGGATCTGGGCGAGGCATCGGAAACCCAAAAGCCTTTGCAGTTCTGGATCAGGGATTTGTGAGGCGGCTCTGCACAAGCTTTCAGGTGTTTCGATCAAGCATGGATCTTGGAGTTCGGATGAACGACCGCTGTGCAGGCGTTTCGTTCATTCGGCGATGACCACATTCGGCCTGCGCAACGTCAAATTCACCGTTTCCATTCCAGCCTATGAAGCAAATGCCTTCCTTCAAAACCTTTGAAAAACACAGATACGGGCTCTGAAAACTTCATGTCCGGAGCGTTCTCAGCCATGGTGCATGTGGCGTTGGATACCAAGATCTGACCAGCAGAGGCCATGGTTGTTATCCTGGCAGCCTTGTTTACCACAGCACCAAAGAAGTCACCGCGATTCTGAACGACTTCTCCGGTGTGGATGCCGATGCGCAAACCAAGTTGCGGGTCCTGATTTTGGGAAACAACGGCCTTCTGCATTTCAACGGCAGCTTTCAAGGCTTGCTGTGCCGAAGGGAAGCTCGACAACGTGCCATCTCCAAGGGATTTCACGAACTGACCGCCCTGCGCCTCCACGATGTCTGCAATATCGCGAAAGTGGTCATTGATCAGGCTCGACCAGCGTGCATCGCCCAACGCAGCCGCCAATTCCGTGCTGGCTTCCAGATCGGTGAACAGGATCGAAGCCAATCCCTCAGATTGTTCCAGCTTCGGACCTTCGTCTCTCGCCGCATCGACCAGCCGCTGTATGGCTGTTTGTTCCGTGCCCATATGAACAGCGTTCGGTACTGGTGCAGAACCATGTCGCTGAACTATTTTCCACCGGGCCCCATCCAAAACAAACACGTATGTTTCGCGTTGAAGGCTGGGTTCGGGCAAACCTGAAAAGTGGACCCGATAAACGAAAGACGCCCAGCCGGTTTCGCCGTTCTCGAACGCCTCGGCCTCGATTTCTTCCACGGCAAGTATGTCAGGCACTTCGCTGAAAAAATCGGCAACCCCTTCGCTTACAACCGAACCGTTCCAATATTCGTTCTCGGCCGTGCCAATGAAGCGCATTTCTTCGGCGGTAGAGAAAAAGCCCGGCAGAATTTCGGTGTTGCGGGTGAGGATGGCCTGATGCATCCGGCGCGAAATCGCAAGCAACTCTGGAGACGGCCGTATCATCTTGCTGTGTACGGCGGTCTGAGCAGATTTGTGGCTTCGCGTTCTGGCACAATCAACTCCGATGGGGTTACCCAGACTATGCTGATGGTCAGCGTTTCACCAATCAAGGTTTATTTGTTCCGGAGAATCGATGGTGTCGGCTTCGATCTCACATCAGCATTGGCGTTTCTTTCGTATCGATTAGGGCAATTCATCTATACACCTCTCGCCTGTAGCCGATAGCTTTGCCGGGCCTGTTTCTGCGGCGGGGCCGGCAGGGTCCAGTCGAAATCTGCGATCGAGAACGCCCTTTAAGGGTTCGAGGAAGGGCCCCTAAATGACAAAACAAAGCGTCTTGGCAAAGCCGATCCTGGCATGGGGCGGATCCAGACGCTGGCTCAAGCGAGCGTTGTGACGCCGATCGTCGACTACATAACATGTGACCCTGAGGCGGAGCGCAACAAACGCGACAAAGTTATCTTCGGTATCCGAATCCGAAAGCACGTGACGCCGTGCGCAGTTTTATCTCGGAGATCGTTGTCTCTCCGGCCGACGAAGACGGCGTGCCGGTCGAGGTCAAGGGCTGCCTCGGCGCCTTGGTTTCTAACCGTTCGGAAAAGGTGGGGGGTTCGGTGGTAGCGGAGGAGGGACTTGAACCCCCGACACGCGGATTATGATTCCGCTGCTCTAACCAACTGAGCTACTCCGCCAAGGTGAGTGGCGATTTACGGGAGGTGCCCGAGAGGGTCAAGAGGGAAAAATACTCAATCCACCAGATTTCTTTCTGGTCAGGCCTGTCTCGGTTTGGAAGGCGTCGGGTCGGTTCGCGGAGCATTGTTTGCGACGCGACGGACGAAATCTGCGCAGTCATCGGGCGCCGTCATCGGAATCATGTGGCCCTGCCCTGCAAGCCGCTCGTACACGAGACCGAAGTCAGCCATGGATGCGCCTTGGCATTCCGGCGACAGGATAGGGTCGTCGGCGCCGAACAGGATCCCGCCGGGAACCCGCAAGTCGCCATAGCGCGCGACCTGCGAGTCAATGCTCGCGTCCACACCGGCCAAATCTTGCGATCCGGTCACATAGGCCGACGGCCGCAGGCCCAGGGCGCCCCCGGCGCGGTCCAGAAAGTCATCCGGCGCCGGCTCGGGGGCGAAGGCCTGGTCGATGACATGCGGCGCCGTGAGTCTGGCCAGCGGCACCGCGATCGTGTTGGCGATCAGATGGCGCACCCTTTCGCTGCGGATCTCCAGCGCCTTGAAGATGGCAGGGGTCTCGGGCACCCGATGCGTCAACGGCGCCAGCAAGGCCAGACCGCGGACGTGGTTGGGGTAGTCCAGCGCCATGGCCAACGAAACCGCTCCGCCAAGGGAGTGTCCGACCAGAAGCGGGTCTTTGACGTGGATCGCCTGCAGGAACTCGTGGATCATGCGGGCTTGTTCGGGCAGGGTTGCCAGCCGCGCGCAATCTCGGGTCGAATACCCGCAGCCGGGACGGTCCAGCGCGATCACGTAAAACCTGTCGGTCAGCCGGTCGGCCATTTCATAGGTGAAGTGCTGCAACTGCCCGGTCAGCCCGTGGATCATCACAAGGGCCGGTCTGGACGGGTCGCCCGCGGCGACATAGTGGATACTGCCACCGTCAACCGGCACGATCCGCCCCGCCTGCGGCACGCGTCTGGTGCCTGTCTTCGTCAGGTAGCGTGTCCACAGGTGCAGCCCGATGAGCAGCAGGCAGACTGCGGTCACGGCGATCGGCAGCAGGGTCATAGGCAGGGCCTCGTGTCAGGGCGTGTCGCCCATGAGGATAGGCCAAGAGCGGCACCAAGAGGAACCCACCGCCGGATCAGTCGTCATTCAGGTCGCCGGGCCGGGGGCGCGGCAGTTGGTCCAGCAGGCGGAACACCTGCGCCCTACAGGCCGGGCCGGTCCAGTCCGGCGGGCAGAAACCGTCGGGCAGGTCGGGCAGACGCAGAACGACGCGCCGCCACCGATGCACGATCAAAGTGCGTAGGGTGCCGATCTGACAGGGCGTGGGCTCCCAACTGGCCGGGCGGTCCTGAGACACGTGGCGGACGGTCTCGTGCAAGGATCGGCAAGCCGCGCGCAGATCCGACGGGAACAGCTTTTCATGCACCCATTGCGGAACCGAGCGGGCAGTAACCTCAAGGATCAGCAGCTCGTCCTGGTCCTCGGGCGGTGCCCCCGATCCCAACGCGGCGTTGCGCGCGATCGGCGTGTAATCGTGGCTGAGCAGAATGTCCTCGAGCAGCCGGGTGCCGGTGCCATCCTCGGCGATCAGCAGGTGCAACGGCGCATCTGGCGCAGGGTCGCGGGCATAGATGCGCGGGGTGACCCGGGCCGACTGCGTGCGGCCATATTCGGTCAGGAAATGCATCGAGACGCGCCCGATCCGGTCGCTTTCGATCCAGCCATCCTTGCGCAGACGGTGCAGGGCGACGCGGATCGCCTCGGGCTTGATGCCCATCGGTTCGATGATGCGGCCCAGCGCCCCACCCGATATCTTGGCGCCGCGCTCCTGCGCCATGTCGCCGAACAGCGACACGATGATCGACCAGACCCGCTGATTCTGCGGGTCAGCCAATTCGGCCACGGCCTTGGTGAACCACGGATGCGCGTTGGTCATACACTCAGTCTATCCGGCCTGGCGGTGCAAGAAAAACACTTTGCCGTGCGCTCAGTAGGCGTTCATGGTCAGCAGTTCGTATTCGGCGACCTTCTCGTCATCCTGATTGGTCAGGGTCACGTGCCAGCGCACCTCGCCATAGTCGTCGGTGCGGCGGGTCTTTTGCTTGACCGTCAGGCGGACGTTGATGCTGTCGCCGGCCACGACCGGCTTCATGAAGCGCAGGCCGTCCAGCCCTGTATTGGCCAGCACCTGCCCCTCGTTCGGTTCGACGAACAGGCCGGCGGCAAAACTCAGCAGCAGATAGCCATGCGCCACCCGGCCCGGAAAGAACGGGTTTCTGGCCGCCGCGTCCTCGTCCATATGGGCATAGAAGGTGTCGCCTGTAAAATGGGCGAAATGTTCGATGTCGTCCAGCGTGATGGTCCGAGGCGCCGTGTGCAGCGTCTCACCGATCTGCAGTTCCCCGAACTTGCGGGTGAAGGGATGCGCCGGACCTTGGATCTCGGGCGCGCCGGGGATCCATTTCCGGCCGATCGTCGCCAGCATCCGGGGCGAGCCCTGCAAGGCCGTGCGCTGCATGTAGTGTTTCACGCCGCGCACGCCGCCCATCTCTTCACCGCCGCCGGCGCGGCCGGGGCCGCCATGGACCATGTGCGGCAGGGGCGAGCCATGGCCGGTGGATTCCTGCATCGAGTCGCGGTCGTTGATGTAGATCCGCCCGTTGAAGGCAGCCGCGCCCATCACCACCTGGCGCGCGACCTCGGGGTCATGGGTGATCAGCGAGGTGACCAGCGACCCCTGGCCGCGATTGGCCAGCGCGATGGCGTGGTCCAGATCGCGGTAGCCCATGATGGTCGAGACCGGGCCGAACGCCTCGGTGTCATGCACATGCTTGGCGGCGTCGGGATCGGCGCAGTGAAACAGCATCGGCGGTACGAAGGCGCCTTTTGTGGCGTCGGCGCCGATCACCTCGAAGGCATCCGGGTCGCCGAATACGCGTTCGGCTTCTTGCCCGATGAGGCTGGCCTTGGCCAGAACGTCGGCCTTCTGCCCGTTCGACACCAGCGCGCCCATGCGCGTGCCGTCCAGCCGCGGATCGCCGATCGTGGTCTGCGCCAGCTTGGCTGAGATCGCGGCGATCAGCGGCTCGACCTGCGCCTGGGGTGCGATGATGCGGCGGATGGCGGTGCATTTCTGCCCGGCTTTCGTCGTCATCTCGCGTACGACTTCCTTGACGAACAGGTCGAATTCGGGCGTGCCGGGTGCCGCGTCGGGGCCAAGGATCGAGGCGTTCAGGCTGTCCTGCTCAGCCACGAACCGCACCGAGTTGGTCACGATCACCGGGTTCTGCCGCAGCTTCATCGCGGTGTCGGCCGAGCCGGTAAAGCTGACCACGTCCTGACAGGTCAAATGATTCAGCATGTCGCCCAGCCCGCCCGAGACCAGCTGCAGTGCGCCGCCGGGCAGGATGCCGCTGTCGAGCATGATCCGCACGGCCAGTTCGGTGACGTAGCAGCTGTTGGTGGCCGGCTTGACGATCGCCGGAACCCCGGCCAGCAGGGTGGGGGCCAGTTTCTCAAGCATCCCCCAGACCGGGAAGTTGAAGGCGTTGATATGCACCGCGACCCCTTGCAACGGGGTGCAGACGTGCTGGCCCAAGAAGGTGCCGTTCCGCGACAGCTGCTCGACATCGCCATCCAGATAGACATGGCCGTCGGGCATCTCGCGCCGCCCTTTCGAGGCAAAGACGAACATGGTGCCGATGCCGCCGTCGATGTCGATCAGATGATCCTTCTGCGTGGCGCCGGTTTCAAAGCTGAGGTCATAGAGCGCCTGTTTCTGTTCCGACAGCGCCTGCGCCAGCGCCTTGAGCATCTTGGCGCGTTCATGGAAAGTCAGCCGGCGCAGGGCAGGCCCGCCCACGTCGCGGGCATGGGCCAGCATCGCCTGCACGTCCAGCGCGTCGTTTCCGGCGGTGGCGAAGGGCTCTCCGGTGATCGCCGAGGCGATGGTGCGGGCCCCGGCTCCGGGCGCAACCCACTGGCCCGCGGCGAAACTGGAAATCTGTTTCAGAGACATGAAATGCTCCTGTATTGGGGCCGCTTTGCGCGGCGAAATGTGCTCAGTGACCCAGCGCGCCCATCTGTTGCGGCAGGTACAGAACCACGATCGGAACCAGAACGATCAGCGCCAGGCGGAAGATGTCGGCCACCCAGAACGGGGTCACGCCGCGAAAGATCGTGCCGGTCGAGACATCCCCCACCACGCCTTTCAGGATGAACACGTTAAGGCCCACCGGCGGGGTGATCAGCGAAATCTCGGTTACCACCACCACGACGATGCCGAACCAGATCGGGTCATAGCCCAGCGAGGTCACCAGCGGGAAAAATATCGGAACAGTCAGCAGCAGCATCGACAAGGATTCGAATACGCAGCCCAAGATGATGTAGATGCCGAGGATCATGAGGATCACCACGAACGGCGCCACGTCATAAGCGGTGACCATGGCGATCAGCGCCTCGGGCAGACCGGCCAGGTTGATGAAGTTCGAAAAGATCTGCGCACCGATCAGCACCGCGAACAGCGCGGCTGCGGTAAAGCAGGTTTCCTTCAGCACCTCAAAGGTCGATCCCACGGTCAGCCCACCGCGGAACAGCGCGATCAGAAAGGCGCCGGCGGCGCCCATGCCAGCGGCCTCGGTCGGCGAAAAGGTCAGGTTCAGCGGTTCGAAATCGAACACGCCATACAGCCCGCCGATCACCAGGAAGAACAGCAGAAGCACCGCCCAGACGGACCCCAGCGCGCTGATGCGCTCGCCCCAGCTGGCGCGTGCACCGGCCGGGCCGGCCTCCGGGTTGCGCCAGACGGTCCAGCGCACGGCGAACAGGTAGAACAGGATGCCCAGTGCGCCGGGAATGATGCCGGCCATGAACAGCTTGCCGATCGAGGTTTCGGTCAGCAGCCCATAGATGACCAGGATGACCGAGGGCGGGATCAGGATGCCCAGCGTTCCGCCGGCTGCGATCGAGGCGGTCGAGAGCTCGTCGGAATAACCGTAACGGCGCATCTGCGGCATGGCGACTTTGGACATGGTCGCAGCGGTGGCCAGCGACGATCCGCAGATCGCCGAGAACCCGCCGCAGGCCGCCACGGTCGCCATGGCGATACCGCCGCGCATGTGGCCCAGAAAAGCGTTGGAAACCGCATAAAGTTCGCGCGCCATGCCACCCTTGTTGACGAACAGGCCCATCAGGATGAACAGCGGCACGACCGACAGGCCGTAATCCTGCGCGGTATCGGTGATCTGGCGGCCAACCATCGACATCGCGGCCTTCAGCCCGCGCTCGTCAAAGATCGAGCCGCCGCGTTCATAGGCGAAGCCCAGCGTACCGACCAGCCCCATGGCAAAGACAATGGGCAGGCGCATTAGCACCAGGATCAGGACAAGGGCAAATCCAATCAGTGCAGCGGTCATTGGGAGGTTTCCGTCAGGGTTTTGGGTGCGAAAAGGTGCAGCAGGCCGGTGATGATCATCACCACGGCGGTGATCGCCACCGATGCAGTGATGAACCAGCCAACGAGGTAGGTCGGGATGCTGAGATATTCGGTAACATCGCCGTAATCGCGGGCGCGCTCGGCCAAGACCCAGACGCGCTGGACCGGCCAGTACAGCATGACGCCGCTGAGAATATAGATCACCGCGTCGCGAAGGCGGCTGAGCCGCAGGCGGTGGAAGATACCGTCGGTCAGGTCCACGGCGATATGCCCGTTGGTGACCGAGATGATGGGCAGCACCGAGAACACCAGAATCGCCATCAGGATGCGCGTCAGTTCGGTGGCGGCCTCGATCGGCGCGTTGAAGACCGACCGCAAGATCACGTCGCAGAAGGTCATCACCATCAGGATGAACAGGGCCGTGCAGGCGACAATCACCGGCAGGACGCTGGCGCGCCGTACAAGCTGGATGAGAGGGGTCATCGGGTGGCTCCGGAAGGGGCTGGATGGGGGCGGCCAGTGCCGCCCCGCATCAAAGATCAGTTCGAGGACATTTCTGACTTGATCATGTCATAGGCGGCTTGCGCATCGACGCCGGCTTCGTTGACCTCGGCAATGACCTTGGCGCGGACGCCCTCGGCGATCGTCGCGAACTTTTCCATGTCCTCGGCGCTGGCCTCTTGGATGGCGTTGCCTTCGGTGGCTTGGGTCTCATCCCGGCCGATGGCGTCGATCTCGTCCCAGATCTTGCCGATTTCGCGGCTCAGCGGCTCGCCGAACACGTTTTCCTCCAGTGCTTGCTGGATGTCTTCCGGCAGGGCGGCAAACGTGTCTTCGTTCATGATAAAGGCAAACGACCCGCGATACAGGCCGCCCGGCATCTCATAGACGTTCGGGGCAACCTCGGTCAGCTTGAAGCCCTTGCGCGATTCGAACGGCATGACCACGCCATCGGCGGCCTTTGAGGCCAGCGTTTCATAGACTTTGGGGGCCGGAACCTGGATGCCGGTCGCACCCAGTGCGGTGCCTACGTCGCCACCGACACCACCGGGGATACGAACCTTGAGGCCCGAAATCTGGTCCATCGAGGTCACCGGGCTGCTGGTGTGCAGCTGGGCCGGGCCGTGGGTGTGCAGGGCGATGACCTTGACGCCGCGATGTTCGTCGGCCGCCTTCAGATACTTGTCATAGGCCCGCCAGTACGCGACCGAGGCGGCCTCGGCCGAACCCTCATAACCCGGCAGTTCGATCAGCTTGGTCGTCACGAAACGGCCCGGCTGATAACCGTGGAAGATGATCGACGCATCCGCCGCACCATCCATGATCAGGTCCATCTGGGCGGGGGGCGGGGCGATGCCCAGCTTCAGCTCGGCGGTCACCTTGCCGTCGGTGGCCTCTTCAACCATCTCGACGAATTTGGGCCACATCTTGGCGTTGATTCCGTGGGTGGGCGGCGCCCAGCTGGAAATCGTCAGGGTGTAGTCCGCTGCAAATGCCACGCTGCCCGATACTGCCAGGGCAGCAGTCGCCAACAGCGTTTTGATCCCGTTGAGTTTCATGACTGGTTTCCTCCTCCAAAACATGAGTCATTAATGCGTTAATGGTCACTTTTGTAACCATCAACCGGCCGAAAGCCGGATTCGGCACTTCGTCGGAGAAATTTATTGACCAACCGTTCGGTTAATGCAAGAAGAATATCGAAACGAATGCAAAGCGAGCGGCCCATGAGCGATACGATTCTTGCGCAGTGGCATGGAAATTATGTGGAAATCACTCTCAACCGCCCTGATCGCCTGAACAGTTTCACCGAAGAAATGCATCATGCCCTGCGCCGCGCCATCGAAAGCGCGCGCGATGAGGGCGCGCGGGCGATCCTGCTGACCGGGGCCGGGCGTGGGTTCTGCGCCGGGCAGGATCTGGCCGATCGCGACCCGTCGAAAATGGACGGTCCGCCGGATCTGGGCCACACGGTTCGCACTTTCTATGCGCCGCTGGTGCGGTTGATCCGGTCGCTGAACTTTCCGGTGATCTGCGCGGTCAATGGCGTGGCCGCGGGCGCGGGCGCCAATCTTGCGCTGGCCTGCGATATCGTGCTGGCCGCCGAGTCCGCGAAATTCATCCAATCCTTCGCCAAGGTCGGGCTGATCCCCGATACCGGAGGCAGTTGGCACCTGCCGCATCTGCTGGGCGAGGCGCGTGCCAAGGGGCTGGCTCTGACCGGCGAGCCTTTGGCGGCGAAAACGGCCGAGGACTGGGGCCTGATCTGGAAAGCCCTGCCTGATGCCGATCTGATGAGCGAGGCGCGCGCGCTGGCCGAACGCCTGTCGAACGGTCCGACGCTGGGCCTGGGCCTGACCAAGCAGACCATCCAGGCCGCCGCGACCAACAGCCTGACCGATCATCTTGAGATCGAGGCCGACGCCATGAAGACCTGCGGTGAATCCGCCGACTATGCCGAAGGCGTCGCGGCCTTTCTGGAAAAGCGCAGCCCGGAGTTTCGGGGCAAATGAGCATGACACCGAAAGAACGCGCCGAAAAAGCCGCCGCCGCGATGTGGGCGCAGGACCATGCCTCGAAATGGGCGGGGATGGAACTGATCGAGGTCGACGAGGGCACCGCGACGCTGGCGCTGACCGTGCAGCAGCACCATTGCAACGGGCACGGAATCTGCCATGGCGGCGTGACCTTCATGCTGGCCGACAGCGCCTTTGCCTTTGCCTGCAACAGCCGCAACCAGTCGACCGTGGCACAGCACAACGTGATCAGCTATGTCGCGCCGGGCCGGCTGGGCGACCGTCTGACCGCCCGCGCGACCGAGCAGAGCCTGACCGGCCGCAGCGGCATCTATGACGTGACAGTGACCAACCAGGATGGCCACAAGATCGCCGAGTTCCGGGGCTTTTCCCGGGCGATCAAAGGGACCCTGTTTCCAGAATCTTGAGGTGAGGAGGACATCATGAAGGATCTGACCCCGAACAAAGCGGATCTTGACCCGATCGAGATCGCGTCGATCGATGAAATCCGCAGCTTGCAGCTGGACCGCCTGAAATGGTCGCTGCGTCATGCCTATGACAATGTGCCGATGTACAAACAGCGGTTCGACGAGGCAGGGGTGCATCCCGACGATCTGAAAACCTTGGACGATCTGGCCAAGTTCCCCTTCACCTACAAGAATGACCTGCGCGACCACTATCCGTTCGGCCTGTTTGCCGTGCCGCGCGAACAGATCATCCGCCTGCATGCGTCGTCCGGCACCACGGGCAAGCCGACCGTGGTAGGTTACACCAGGAACGACATCGACAACTGGGCCGATCTGGTGGCCCGCAGCCTGCGCGCCAGCGGTCTGCGCAAGGGCGACATGATCCACAACGCCTACGGCTACGGCCTGTTTACTGGCGGTCTGGGCGCGCATTACGGAATCGAGCGACTGGGCGCTACGGTCGTTCCCATGTCCGGCGGTCAGACCGAGAAACAGGTAGCCCTGATCACCGATTTCAAACCCGACGGCATCATGGTCACGCCGTCCTACATGCTCAACATCCTCGAGCAGTATCACAAGGTCGGGATGGACCCGCGCGAAAGCTCGCTGTCGGTGGGCGTGTTCGGGGCCGAGCCCTGGACGGATGCGATGCGGAAAGAGGTCGAGCAGGCCTTTGACATGCATGCCGTCGACATTTACGGCCTGTCCGAGATCATGGGGCCGGGCGTCGCCAACGAATGCGTGGAAACCAAGGACGGCCCGGTCATCTGGGAGGATCATTTCTATCCCGAGATCATCGACCCTCAGACCGGCGAGGTTCTGCCCGACGGCGAAATGGGTGAGCTGGTCTTCACCACGCTGACCAAAGAAGGCCTGCCGATGATCCGCTACCGCACCCGCGACCTGACGCGGTTGCTGCCGGGCACCGCGCGCTCGATGCGACGGATGGAGAAGATCACCGGCCGCAGCGACGACATGATCATCCTGCGCGGGGTCAACGTCTTCCCCAGCCAGATCGAGGAACAGGTCATGGCCACCGGCGGCATTGCCGCGCATTACCAGATCGAGCTGTACAAATCCGGCCGCATGGACGCGATGCGCGTCTATGTCGAGGCGATGCCCGACGCGGCCGATGAACTAAGCAAGACCGCCGCCGCCCGCATGCTGACCAAGCGGATCAAGGACATCGTTGGCGTTTCCACCGAGATCGTTGTAGGGGACCCCGGCGATGTCGAGCGCAGCCAGGGCAAGGCCAAGCGCGTCGTCGACAACCGAGACAAGGAGTGAGGTTTGGCCCGTACGATTGCAAAAGATCACGACCAGAAACGCGCGCAGATCCTTAAATCGGCGGCGCGGGTCTTTGCCCGCGAAGGCTTCGACCGCGCCTCGATGACCCAGCTTGCGCGCGAATGCGGGATCTCGAAGGCCAACATCTATCACTATTATGACAGCAAGGACGCGATCCTGTTCGACATTCTCGAGACCTATCTGCGGGAATTGCGCGACCTGATCTGCGGGCTCGAGATTGAAGGCCTCAGCCCGCCCGACAAGCTTCACCGCGTGGTGGCTGAAATCCTGTTGGCTTATCAGGGCGTGGATGACGAACACCGGGTTCAGACCAGCGGCATGTCGGCCCTGCCCGAGGAGCAGCAGCGCCTGCTGCGCGGGTATCAGCGCGACATGGTGAATTTCCTCAGTTCCATCATTGCCGAAGTCGCTCCTGACGTGTTTCGCGGCAACAGGTCCAAGCTGCGCTCGGCCACGATGTCGGTCTTCGGCATGCTGAACTGGTACTACATGTGGAATTCCGGTGCCGATGCACAGGCGCGCCGGGACTATGCCGCGCTGGTCAGCAACCTGACCCTGTCGGGCGTCAAGGCGCTGTAGCACCGGCCCTGCCGGCATTGTGATTTGGCTTTTGAGCCAAACCGGCGTCTACTTGCGGTCGGAGGGCGCCATGCAAAAACCCGAACGGTTCGACGAATTCTATTTCGCCAAGGTCGGGATGGGCGAGGCCTGCGGCTGCGCCGAGCGCATCATCGACGTCTATGAATTCAACCGCAAGGCCGGTGCGCGTGACGCGGGCACGGGCAAGGTGGCTCGGCCACGGCGTCGCGGCCTGCGATCGCTTGCCCTTAAATACGGCCTGATCAGCCGCCCCAGCGGGCGGTGATCACGGGGTGCGCAAGCCAAGCCGCGTTACGACCTCGGCGGCCTCGGCCAGCCAGCGGTTTTTCAGTTCGACCCCCGAGGCGCGGCGCAGGCCCATCTGGCGCAGCTTTTCCATCCTCTCGGGGTCGCCCGCGCCGAAACTTGCGGCCACGCGGGGCCACCAGTAATCGACCGAGTCCTGCATGGCCGGCGCCGCGCCCTGTTCCAACAGCTTGACCGCGCCTTCCAGGGCCAATTCACCGTGATGCGCCTCGATCGGGGCGATGGCGCGGAAGGCCTCGGCCAGCGGCTGATAGGACACCAGCGCGAACTCGGCCAGTTGCACGCCCACGGCGCGGCTCATCAGCAGGTTCATCACCACCGCATCGGTCCAGCCTTCGATCGGATAGTTGAAGACCGCAAGGCGCATGTCATGTTCGCTGCGCGTGGCCCCGATATCGGCGGAACGGTCCAGCCGTGCGGTCCACGGGTGATGCGTGGCATATCGGTCGGTATCCGCGCCGAACTCGCCCATGATCTTCAGGACGCGGTCGGCATTGTCGGTTTTTTCCAGAACGATCTTCGCCGCCGCGATGCGTTCCTTGATGCCCGGTCCCTGGTTGATGATGTCGGCAAACCCAGCCGCACCGGCCAGTTCGCTGTCGACGAAGGTCGCCATCAGCTTCATCAACTCCGCGCGGTATCGGGGCGGCACGTTGGTCGGGTTGGTCAGAACGCCGCCCGCGGCCAGGTAGCTTTCGATGCTCATGTCTTCGGCCATGGTCCCTCTCCCTTTATTGGTCGTAGTCGACGACGACATTGTCGGTCAGCGGGTAGGCCTGGCAGCTGAGCACATAGCCTTTCTCGACCTCGTAATCCTCGAGCGCGTGGTTGGCGACCATCTCGACCTCGCCTTCGATCACCTTGCAGCGGCAGGTCGAACAGACCCCGGCCTTGCAGGCATAGGGGGCGTCCATCGCGTTTTCCAGCGCCGCGTCCAGAATGGTCTGGTCCTTGGGCATGGTGATGGTCTGGGTGGCGCCGTCCAGCGTGACCCGCGCCTGGGTCTGGTTGGCCTGCGCGGCGCTGGCGGCATCGCCCTGCTTGCGTTTGGCGCGGCCCGGTTGGGCGCTGGCAAACAGCTCGAACTTGATCTGGCTGTCATCCAGCCCGTGTTCGCGCAAAGCCTCGGCAATGCCCAGCATCATCGGCTCGGGGCCGCAGATGAAGGCGGTGTCGGTGTTTTCGACGTCGATCCAATGCTGGAACAGTTCGGAGCATTTCTCTTTGGTTACCAGCCCGGTGAACAGGTCGATCTCCTGCGCGTCGGTTTCCAGGATATGGATCACGTTCAGGCGGCCCATGTACTGGTTCTTCAGGTCTTCCAGCTCTTCGCGGAACATGATCGTGTTCACGCCCTTGTTGGCATAGACCAGAGTGAAGCGCGAATGCGGTTCGCGTGCCAGCGTGGTCTTTAGGATTGACAGAACCGGCGTGATGCCCGACCCGCCGGCAAAGCCCAGGTACTGCCGGTGCGCGGACGGGTCCAGCGGCGTGTGGAAGGCCCCCATCGGCGGCATCGCCTGCAACCTGTCGCCCACTTTCAGCTCGGTGTTGGCCCAGGTCGAAAAAGCGCCGCCCTCTACCCGTTTGATGCCCACCTGCAGAACGCCGTCATCCTTGCCCGCGCAGATCGAGTAGGAGCGGCGCAGCTCTTCCCCGTCAAATTCGCGGCGGAAGGTCAGGTACTGGCCCTGGACAAAGTCGAACGCCTCGGCCGCGCCGTTCACCGGCTTCAGAGTGACCACGACCGCGTCGCGGATGGTCTTGTGGATGTCGGTGACTTCCAGATCGTGAAAACGTGCCATCCGGTCCTCCTCAGATGCACTTGAAATAGTCGAAAGGTTCCAGGCATTCGGTGCAGCGCCAGTGCGCCTTGCACGGGGTCGAGCCGAACTGGCTGACCTTTTCCACTGCCGTGCTGCCGCAATGCGGGCAGCGGTCGGGTCCGCCTGCGGGCTGGGGCGGTGCGATGCCGTATTCTTCGAGCTTCGCACGGCCCTTGTCGCTGAGCCAATCGGTCGTCCAGGCCGGAGAGATGCGGGTCTCCAGCTTGATCTTGTCGATGCCGTGGTCGCGCAGGGCGGTTTCGATGTCCATTGCAATGACCGAGGTCGCCGGGCAGCCGGAATAGGTGGGCGTCACGGCAACCTTCAGCGTGTCGCCCTCCCATGTCACATCGCGCACGATGCCCAGATCGACGACCGAGATCACTGGGATCTCGGGGTCGGGCACGGCGTCGAGCCATTCCCAGACCTGCTCTACGGTGGCGCGATCCATCGGCCTTTACCAGGTTGCGCCCGGATAGGCCCGCTGCAGCCATTGCATCTGGGTCAACAGGTGGCCCAGATGTTCGGTATGCATGCGCCCGTCGCGGCCGCCCTTGTGGGAAAAGCGGCTGTCGGGAATGGTCAGGGTGGCTTCGGTTAGTACGCGCTGAACCAGCGCGTCGTATTCCTCGCGTAGGCCGGCCGGGTCGGGTGCGATACCCGCGGCGGCCATCTCGGCATCAACCTCGTCGCTGGCGAACATCTCGCCGACATAGGGCCAGAGGTTATCCAGCGCCTCTTGCATGCGCCTGTGGCTTTCCTCGGTCCCGTCGCCCAGTCCGACCACCGTGTCGCTGGACCGTTCCAGGTGATAGGCGACCTCTTTGCTGGCCTTCTCGGCAATCGCCGCGACCCGGTCGTCAGACGATTTCATCAGCCGGCCCAGCATGATCGAGTGCCACGCATCAAACAGGAACTGGCGCATCAGGGTGCGGCCGAAATCGCCGTTGGGCACCTCGACCAGCAGCACGTTGCGGAAATCCCAGGCGTCGCGCAGAAAGGCCAGATCGTCGGCAGACTTTCCTTCGCCCTGAACCTCTCCGGCCAGGCCCAGCCACATCTGCGTCTGGCCGATCAGGTCCAGCGCGGTGTTGGCCAGCGCGATGTCTTCCTCCAGCACCGGCGCGTGGCCGCAGCATTCGCTGACGCGATGGCCCAGGATCAGCGTATTGTCGCCCATCCGCAGCAGGAATTGCAGGAATGCCTCGTCGCGTGTCATCACATCGCCCCCACTTCTTCGGGGATGTCGAAAAAGGTCGGGTGACGATAGACCTTGCTTTCGCTGGGCTCGTACAGCGGACCCTTGTCGCTGGGCGAACTGGCGGTGATGTTGTTGGCCTCGACCACCCAGATCGAGACGCCCTCGTTGCGGCGGGTATAGACGTCGCGGGCGTTCTTGATCGCCATTTCGGCGTCGGGCGCGTGCAGCGAGCCGACATGGCGGTGGCTCATGCCGTGCTGGCCGCGGATGAAGATTTCCCACAGGGGCCATTCGTTTTTCATCAGGTGTCCTCCTATCGGGTGGGTTATTCGGCTGCGACCTTGCGGGCGCGTTTCTTGCGGGAATGTTCCAGCAGACCGTCACGCACCCATTTGCCGTCGTCCCAGGCCTTGTTGCGGGCGGCCAGGCGGTCGGTGTTGCAGGGGCCGTTGCCCTTGATCACGTCGAAGAATTCCGACCAGTCGGGCTGAGTGAAATCGTAATGCCCGCGCTCTTCGTTCCATTTCAGGTCCGGGTCGGGGATGGTCAGGCCCAGATACTCGGCCTGCGGCACGGTTTGATCCACGAATTTCTGGCGCAGTTCGTCATTGGTGTTGATCTTGATCTTCCACGCCATCGACTGGGCCGAATGCACCGAGTCCTTGTCGGACGGGCCGAACATCATCAGCGACGGGTACCAGAACCGGTTCAGCGCGTCCTGCGCCATCTTGCGCTGTTCGGGCGTGCCCTCGGCCATCTTGCGGATCGCGTCATAGCCCTGGCGCTGGTGAAAGCTTTCTTCCTTGCAGATGCGGATCATCGCGCGCGAATAAGGCCCGTACGAGGTGCGCTGCAGCGGCACCTGGTTCATGATAGCCGCCCCGTCGACCAGCCAGCCCACCGCGCCGATATCGGCCCAGTTCAGCGTGGGATAGTTGAAGATCGAGCTGTATTTCATCCGCCCGTCCAGCAGCATTTCGGTCAGTTCGTCGCGGCTGACGCCCAGAGTTTCGGCGGCGCAGTACAGGTACAGGCCGTGCCCGGCCTCGTCCTGCACCTTGGCCAGCAGGATTGCCTTGCGTTCCAGCGTGGGCGCGCGGGTGATCCAGTTGCCTTCGGGCAGCTGGCCGACGATCTCGGAATGGGCGTGTTGCCCGATCTGGCGGATCAGCGTCGCGCGATAGTCGTCGGGCATCCAGTCCTTGGGCTCGATCTTGATGTCGGCGTCGATCTTGTCCTGAAAGGCGCGTTCCTGCTCGGTCATTTCCTCGCGGGATTTGACGCCTGTTCCTGCCGTCTTGATCATCTGAGCATACATGTCGGGTCTCCTCCCTTACACGCGTTCGAGAATTAGCGCGGCGCCCTGGCCTACGCCCACGCACATGGTGCACAAGGCATAGCGTCCGCCGGTGCGGCGCAGTTGAAAGGCCGCCGTCATGACCAGCCGAGCGCCGGACATGCCCAGCGGATGGCCGATGGCGATGGCGCCGCCATTGGGATTCACATGGGGTGCGTCATCGGCCACGCCAAGTTCACGCAGGGTGGCCAGACCCTGAGCTGCGAAGGCCTCGTTCAATTCTATCACATCCATCTGCTCGATGCTCAGCCCTGTGCGGGCCAGCACTTTGCGGGTGGCCGGGACCGGACCAATTCCCATGACCCGAGGCTCGACCCCCGCGACCGCCATGCCCACGACACGCGCCATCGGGGTCAGGCCGTTCTTCTGCGCGGCGGCCTCGTTGGCCAGCAGAATGGCCGCGGCGCCGTCATTGACGCCCGAGGCGTTGCCCGCGGTCACGGTCTTGTGCGGGCCGTTGACGCCGTGCAGGCTGGCCAGCTTCTCGACGGTCGTGCCGGGGCGTGGGTGTTCGTCCGTATCGACGACGATGGCGTCGCCCTTGCGCTGCGGGATGGTGACCGGGGTGATCTCCTCCGCAAACACCCCGGCCTGGTGCGCCGCGGCCCAGCGGGCCTGGCTGCGTGCCGCGAATGCGTCCTGATCAGCGCGGCTGATGTTGTATTCCTCGGCCACGTTGTCGGCCGTCTGCGGCATCGTGTCGGTGCCGTACATTTTTTCCATCTTCGGGTTCACGAAGCGCCAGCCGATGGTAGTGTCATAGACCGAATTGGCGCGGGAAAAGGCGCTGGTGGCCTTGGGCATCACGAATGGCGCGCGCGACATGCTTTCGACGCCACCGGCAATCGCCATGTCATAATCGCCCGCCTTGATGGCCCGCGCGGCCATGCCGACCGCATCCATGCCGCTGGCGCACAGGCGGTTGATCGTGGTGCCGGGCACCTGAACCGGGAAACCGGCCAGCAGGGCGGCCATGCGGGCCACGTTCCGGTTGCTTTCGCCGGCCTGGTTGGCATCGCCCAGGATCACGTCATCCAGGCTAGCCCAGTCCACCTGCGGGTTCCGCTCTTTCAGCGCGGCCAACGGGATCGCGGCCAGATCGTCGGTGCGAACCTGGGACAGGGCCCCGCCATAGCGTCCGATCGGGGTGCGCTGTGCGTCGCAGATGAAAGCGTCCATGCGTCAAACCTCGTGTCTTGAGCTCAGGTCATTAGGTGACCGCTTGGTCGGGTAATACGCCCGGAAGCGATTCGCAGCAAGGAAAATGTAACGCAACTGTGCATCAAATCGAAATTCAGTAACATATTCGTGCTGAAACGAGGAAACCCGCGCGGGGCGGGTGATCTCGATCTGCGGCGGTGGGGGGTGGCTAAAGCTGACCGGCCTCGGTCAGAACCTTGCGCGCCACGCGAAAGCATTCCAGCGCCTGCGGGACGCCACAATAGATGCCGACGACATGGATGATCGCCCGGATTTCCTCCTTGCTGACGCCGTTGTTCAGGGCTCCGCGACAGTGGATCTCCCACTCGTGCATCTTGCCCAGGGCGCCGATCATCGACAGGTTCATCATCGAACGGGTCTTGGGATCGATCACCTCGTCCCCCCAACCAAAGCCCCAGCACCAGGCTGTCATGGCCTCCTGAAACGGGCGGGTGAAATCATCCGCCGCAGCCAGGTTCTTTTCCACGTATTCGTCGCCCAGCGTCGCCTTGCGCTGTGCCAGTCCTTTCAGGAACAGGTCTTCGTCAAAGATGTCGGCCATCGTCTACTCCGCTTGCATCTGTATCCACCGCCTCGCGCATCCATTGCTGCAAGCGGGCGATCGAATGTTCCGACAATACGCCGCAAGCCGGGTCCAGCACCAGCGGGCCGGGGCGATAGCCGCGCGATTTCAGGCCGCGATGCACGCTTTCAACCAGCCGGATGTCTTCTTCGACCGTGGTTTCCCGGTCCTGCACCGCCAGTTGGCGGATCACCGCGCTTTCGGACCCGCCCTCGGTGTACCATCCGCGCCAGACGGTACAGTGATCGGCATCATGCGCGCGCCAGTGATAGGTGTTCAGGACATTGCCGGGATAGCACTGGAACGAGAACATCGGCCATAGAAACCATGACCGATAGTCGCCCGCATGGGGCACCGAAAGGTCGATGGGATAGGTCATCTTGTCGAGGCTCTGACACTCGGTCGTATGGCGCAGAACGTATCCGCCGCCTGCATCGGGTTGAATGTCATAGGTCTCGGGTTTGACCACACCGGTGGAAAAGGTCGGGTGATTGGTCGGGCAGTGATAGCATTCCGAGTAGTTCTCGATACTGACCTTCCAGTTGCAGTTTTCGGGAATCTCGACCCATTCCAGCGGCTCAAGATCGTCAATGTGTGGAACGAATGCGCGGATTTCCGCTCGCACCCCGGGGTACCAATCGTCCATCGGGGCGGCGTCATCGTCGAGGTTGACGAAGATGAAGCCGTTGAACAGCTCGGTCCGCACCGGGGTCAGGCAGATCGCGCTGCGGTCGAAGCCCGGAACCGACTTGATGTTGGGTCCGGCGCGCAGGTGCCCTGTGAGCTCATAGGTCCACGCGTGATAGGGGCAGACGACGACGCGGGTGTTGCCGGCCCCGGTCACCATTTCATGCGCGCGGTGCTGGCAGACGTTGTAGAAGGTGCGGATTTCGCCATCGCGCCCGCGGATGCAGAACAGGTTCTGACCTGCGATTTCAAAGGCGAAATAGTCGCCCGGTTCGCGCACCTGAGCCACATGGCCGGCAAATTGCCAGGTGCGGGCCAGAAGGCCCTGTTTCTCCTGCTCGAATATCGCCGGGTCGGTGTAATAGCGGGCTTCCAGCGAGCGGGTCAGCGGTGCGGTCATTCAGGCTCCTCCGCATATAGGCCAAGTTGGTGCCGGCGGCGGTGAAACCGCTCGACACGCTCGACGATTTCATCGCTGGACAGGGCGACCACGAAAGACAGAAGCGTCTCCAGCAACGCGATGGTCGAAACAGATGATGGAAAGAACTGGGGCGTGTCGGCGGCGACGACAAACCCATGTTGCGCGTTCAGAATGACCGGGCTGGCGGGGCTGTCGGAAATGCCGACCACGGTCATGCCCTGTTCGCGGGCCAGCTTTACCGCCTCGATCACCTCGGTCCGGTAGGGGTGGCAAGTCATCGCGATCAGCACGTCCTGTTCGTCGGCCCAGGCCAGATCGTCCACCGGGGTCGAGCCGGGCCGGGGAATGGCGTGGAACTGCTTCATCCCGGTCGAGGCCAAATAGGTAAAGTTGCGCGCGTTCGCGTTGTTGACGCCGACGCCCAGCGTGAAAATCTGCCGGGATGTCCAGATCGCCTCGGCCGCGGCCTGCAACCGGGTGGCGTCGATCCCGGCGAAGGTTTCCTCGATATTTCGGATCGCGGCTCCGACCATGTCGGCATAGAGCCCGCCCAGTTCGCCGGATTTGCCGATCTCCTGCAGCCAGCGGGCGCGGTCCGGGAACGACACGGTGCCACGCCGGATGGCGTCGCGGAACGGCGCGCGGAAATCCTCGTACCCCTCAAACCCCACCTGCCGCGCCATGCGGACGAAGGTGTTGGGTTTCACGTTCGCGGCCTCGGCGATCTCGCGCACGGTCGAAACGCCCACATCCGCCGGATTTTCCAGCACATAGCGGGCGGCTTTCTGCGCCTCGGGCGTTAGTGCGTCCCATTCACGGGTCAGCCGGTCAAGAACGGCATTTGATACATTTGTGTCATTCATGATTGACGATGGTACAAATGTGGCCTTAGCCTGTCGAGAAGAAATGCGACTCGGTGAGAGGAAAAATCATGTCCGGGAAGGAACTGCCGTCACAGGCCCGCGTGGTGATCGTGGGCGGAGGTGTCATGGGCGTGGGTCTGGCCTATCACCTGGCGCACGAGGGCTGGACGGATGTCGTTCTGCTGGAAAAGGCCGAGCTGACCAGCGGCAGCACCTGGCATGCGGCCGGGCAGATCACCCACTCGACCAGTTCCTTTGGTCTGGGCAAATGCGTGGACTACAACATCGCGCTTTATTCCGGAGCGCTTGCGGCCGAGACCGGGCAGGCGGTGACATGGCATGGCTGCGGCTCGTTCCGGCTGGCCTATACCGAGGACGAGATGGACTGGCTGCGCCACACCCTGTCGGTGGGCCGGTCACTGGGCTTCAACATCGAGCTGGTGGGCCCCAACCGCGTGGCCGAACTCCACCCGTTCTACAACCTCGACGGGGTTCTGGGCGCGCTGCACACGCCGGATGACGGGCATGTGGACCCGACGAACGTGACCATGGCCATGGCGGCGGGGGCGCGTCAGCTCGGCGCGCGGATCATCCGCCGCTGCCGGGCCACCAACATCACCCAGGCGGCCAATGGCGAATGGGTGGTCGAGACCGAACGGGGCACGATCCGCTGCGAACACGTGGTGAATGCGGGTGGCACTTATGCCCGGCAGATGGGCGAATGGTCGGGCCTGCAACTACCGATGACTTCGATGACCCACCACTATTTCGTGACCGAACCGGTGCCACAGTTCCAGGACCTCGATCACGAGTTGCCGGTGATCCGCGATGACCGCAAGGTCTCGGGCTATATCCGCATGGAGCAGAAGCGCGGGCTGATCGGGATCTACGAGAAGGAAAATTCGAACTCGGTCTGGCATGACCACTGCCCGTGGGACTATGAAAACTGGCTGTTCGATGCCGATTACGACCGGGTCATGCCGTGGCTCGAAGAGAGCCTGAACCGGATGCCGATTTTCGCCGATCTGGGCATCCAGCGCGAGGTTCACGGGGCGATCTCGCACCCGCCCGACGGCAATCCGCTGATCGGCCCGGCGCCGGGGGTGCGAAACTATTGGTGCTGCTGCGGCACGCAGATCGGCATCGGCTGGGGCCCGGGCCTGACGCGCGAACTGGCGCGGTGGATGGTGCATGGCGCGGCCGACATTTCGATGCGCGACTATGATCCGCGCCGGTTCGGGGCCTATGCCACCAAAGACTGGCAGGTCACCAAGGCGCATGAGGATTACAAACTGCGCCACGAAATTCCGTTTCCGCATTTCAACCGTCTTGCCGGGCGGCCGATCAAGCCGTCCCCGCTGTATGACCGGCTGAAAGCCAAGGGGGCGGTGTTCGAAGAGGTCTATGGCCACGAGCGCCCCCGCTGGTTCGCAAAGGATGGCGTTGAACAGCGCGACCATTATTCTTTCCGCCGCAATGTGGTGCATGACATGGTCGCCGTTGAATGCAGGGCCGTGCGCGAGGCGGTCGGCATTATGGATATCTCGGCCTTCACCAAGGTCGAGGTCAGCGGCCCAGATGCCCGGGTCCTGCTGGACCGGTTGGTTGCCAACCGCCTGCCGCAAAAGGTGGGCGGCATCGCGCTGACCCACATGCTGAACCGCCGTGGACGGATCGAGCTGGAGACCACGGTCGTGAAACTGGCCGAAGGCCGGTACTACCTCGTCTGTGCCGCCTTCTTCGAGCAGCGCCTACTGGACCACCTGACCCAGCATCGCGACGAAGAAAACGTCGATATCATCCTGCGATCCGACGACTGGGCCTCGCTCAGCCTCAATGGCCCCCGGGCGCGCGAGGTTCTGGCCGCCTGCACCGATGCCGACCTGAGCAATGCCGGTTTCAAGTGGCTGACCGCGCAGGAAATCGACGTGGCGGGCCACCGGCTCTGGGCTTTCCGCATGTCCTATGCCGGTGAATTGGGATGGGAACTGCACATGCCGCGTGACAGCGCCTTGGCCGTCTACGATGCGCTCTGGTCCGCGGGCGAGCCGTATGGCATCGCCGATTACGGGTCGTTCGCGATGAACGCGCTGCGGATGGAGAAGGCCTTCAAGGGCGCGGGTGAGTTGACCAACGAGGTCACCTTGGCCGAAGCCGACGTCCTGCGCTTTGCCCGCACGGACAAGGAATACCTGGGCAAGGACCAGACTCTGAACCCCGATCTGCGCTGGGTCTGCGCCTATCTGGAGATCGAACCGGATGGCCAGAACGATGGGCATGGCGGCGAGGCGGTCCTGCTGAACGGCAAGGTCGTGGGCTCTACCGCCTCGGTGGCCTACGGGCATACGGTCGGCAAGATCCTTGCCTTTGCCTATGTCAAACCGCAGGCCAATGTGCCGGGAACAGAGGTGCAGGTGGTGATCGCGGGCGCGCCGCGTCCCGGGCGGATCTTGGGCGCGCCTGCCTATGACCCGCACAGCGTTCAGCCCCGCACCGATACCGCGATGGAGGCTGCGGTATGATCCCGAAAACCATGAAAGCCATGGTCCTGACTGGGCATGGCGATCTGGACAAATATGAATGGCATGAGGACTGGCCTACGCCCACACCCGGCCCGATGGAGGTGCTGATCAAGGTTGGTGCTTGTGGACTGAACAACACGGATGTGAACACCCGCACCGGCTGGTATTCCAAGGCGGTGGACGAGCCGACCACCGGCGGCGCCTATTCCGAGGTGGATGACGACGACAGCACCTGGGGCGGCGCACCTCTGACCTTCCCACGCATCCAGGGCGCGGATGCGGTCGGCACGGTCGTGGCCGTGGGCGAGGGGGCCGATCCTGCGATCATCGGCCGGCGGGTGATCGTGGCGGGCTGGCTGCGCGACTGGTCCGAGCCGATGAATCGCGACAAGGCCGGATATTTCGGCTCGGAATGTGACGGCGGCTTTGCCGAATACACCAAGGCCGACATCCGCGGCGTGGCGGCGATCGACTCCGGCCTGAGTGATGCCGAACTGGCGACCTTCAGTTGCTCATATGTGACGGCCGAAGGCATGTTGGACAGGGCGCAGGTCGGCGAGGGCGACACGGTTCTGATCCCCGGTGCCTCGGGCGGTGTGGGCGGGGCGCTGATCCAGCTGTCCAAGCTGCGCGGTGCACGTGTGATCGCCATGGCCAGCGCGGCCAAGCACCCCGAGGTCGCCAAACTGGGTCCGGATCGCATCCTGCCGCGCAGCCCCAGGAACTTGCGGGCCGAGCTGAAAGGCGAACGGATCACCGTCGTCGCCGACGTCGTGGGCGGAAAGATGTGGCCCAAACTGATCGACATGCTGGAGCGTGGCGGGCGCTATACCTGTTCGGGCGCGATTGCCGGTCCGATCGTGCAATTCGACCTGCGCACCTTCTACCTGCGCGATCTGACCTTCACCGGGTCGACCGTGAACACGCCGCAGAACTTCTTTGATGTCGTGAAATACATAGAAAATGGGCAAATCAAGCCAGCGTTGGCCGCCACTTACCCGTTGACTGAGCTGCGAGAGGCCCAGCAGGCCTTCATCGACAAGCATCATACCGGCAACATCGTGGTGATCCCATGACTCTGGAAAACGTTCTCGAAGCCGCGCGGCAACTGCATCAAGCACTGCCGGCGCTGTCCGCATTCGGCAACTGGCCCACCGACCTGACCGCAACCGGTTTGCAACCGCGGGCGATCCCCGCCACGCCGCTGGTGCAGGCGCTGGATCAGCCCGGATCACCCCGGACCACGGGGCTCGTTCAGGCGATCCGGTCGGCGGCGCATCTTGCCCATTGGAAACGAACCTATTCCGAGGCAGAGGTCGGTGCCGATTTCCGCAATCGGTACGGGTATTTCGAACTGTTCGGGCCAACCGGGCATTTCCATTCGACCCAGTTGCGAGGCTATGTCGCCTATTGGGGCGCCGGGTTGGACTATGACTGGCACAGCCACCAGGCCGAGGAGCTCTATCTGACGCTGGCGGGCGGCGCGGTCTTCAAGGTTGACGGGGATCGGGCCTTTGTGGGCGCTGAGGGCACGCGGTTGCATGCCAGTTGGCAAAGTCACGCCATGTCCACAGGGGATCAGCCGATCCTCACTTTCGTACTGTGGCGGGGCGAGGGGTTGAACGACCTGCCCAGGATGGACGCCGCATGAAGATCTCTCGCATCTCGGTCTTTCACGTCGATCTGCCGCTCGAGCATCCCTATTGGCTGTCTGGCGGACGTCTGAAATTCGAGGTGCTGGATGCCACCTTCGTCAAGATCGAAACCGACGCCGGCCTGACCGGCTGGGGCGAGGGCACGCCGTGGGGCCACACCTATGTGCCCGCGCACGGGCCGGGTATCCGGGCGGGGATCGAGACCATGGCGCCCTTCGTCCTCGGGCTGGACCCCCGCCGGGTTCTAGAGGTCGAGCGGGCGATGGACCACGCGCTGCCCGGGCATCTTTATGCCAAGTCGCCGATCGACATGGCCTGCTGGGACATTGCCGGACAGGCGGCCGGTTTGGCGATTGCCGATCTGATGGGCGGCGGATCGCGCAGCCCCGCGCCGATCGCCTCATCGGTCGGGGCCAAGACCATCGAGGAAACCCGCGCGGTGATGGATCGCTATCGTGACCGCGGCTATTGGGTACATTCGGTCAAAGTGGGCGGCGACGTGGATCGCGACATAGAACGCATACGCGATGTCGAGGCGCACCGCCCGGCGGGTGAGCGCATCCTCTATGACGTCAACCGCGCCTGGACGCGGCAGCAGGCGCTGCGGGTGATGAAGGCCACCGAGGATCTGGGCGTGATGTTCGAACAACCGGGCGAGACGCTGGACGACATCGCCGCCATCCGGGCCCTGCATTCCGCGCCGGTCAGCGTGGATGAAAGCCTGGTCACCCTGCAGGACGCCGCGCGCATTGCCCGCGACGGGCTGGCCGAGGTCTTCGGGATCAAGCTCAACCGTGTCGGCGGCCTGACCAAGGCTGCTCGGATGCGGGACATCGCGCTGGCGCATGGCATCGACATGTATGTAATGGCCACCGGCGGCTCGGTTCTGGCCGACACCGAGGCGCTGCATCTGGCCGCCACCATCCCCGACCACAACCGTCTGGGCGTCTGGGCCTGTCAGGACATGCTAACGCTGGACGTTGCGGGCGGACGCGGCCCACGCAACCGTCAGGGTCATCTGGAACTGCCCGAGGCCCCCGGCCTTGGCCTGGCCCCGGATGAAGATGCACTGGGCGATCCCAAGGCCGTGTACCAATGACTCGCATCACCCGCATTTCGCTCTGGCATGTGCCGCTGACCAGCCACCAGGCCTATTACATGGCTGACGGCAAGGCCTGCGACACGGTTGAAACGGTGGTTCTGGCACTGGACACCGATGACGATCTGACCGGCTGGGGCGAGGTCTGCCCGATTCCGCATTACCTGCCCGCCTATGCGCGCGGCGTGGCTCCGGCGGTTCAGGACATGGCCGCGGCTCTGCTGGGCGCCGACCCGATCGGACCCGAGGCGTTGATGGCGCGGCTGGACCGGCACCTGCCGGGGCATGTCTATGCCAAATCGGCGATTGACATCGCGCTGTGGGATCTGACGGGGCAGGTGGCAGGGCTGCCGCTGCACGCGCTGCTGGGCGGTCGGCGGGCGCAGACGATGCCGCTCTATCACTCGATCACCTGTATCGCCCCGGCCGAGATGGCCCGCATCGCCCGCGAGGCGCAGGCGCAGGGCGTCACCCAGTTCCAGGTCAAGCTGGGCGCGGATGCCGATTGGCAGGCCGATGTCGAACGCCTGCGTCTGGTGCGCGAGGCGGTGGGCGACGGGCCGCTGGTCTATGGCGATTGGAACTGCGGCGCCACGTCTCTGGACGCCAGCCGGGTGGGGCGGGCGGTTGCGGATCTGGATGTGATGCTGGAACAACCCAGTGCCACGATTGAAGATTGCGCCCGCGTGCGCGCCGCCACCGGCCTGCCGATGAAGCTGGACGAAAGCGCACACGACACCGCCAGCCTGCTGGCCGCGCATGCGCTGGGCTGCATGGACGCGGTCGCGGTGAAGCTGTCGAAATTCGGCGGGCTGTCGGCTGCGCGCCGGGCGCGTGATCTGTGCCTGCATCTGGGCGCGAAGATGTGCGTCGAAGACACCTGGGGGTCTGACATCACCACAGCCGCCCTGCTGCATCTGGGCGCGGCCACCGAACCCGCGCGCTTGATGAACGTGTGCGACCTGTCGGGCTATGTCGCGCCGCGGCTGGCGCCGGATGGCCCGGCCCGCAAGGGCGGTCGGATCGCGCCGCCCGACGGGATCGGCCTCGGCGTCTCGCCAGACCGCGAATACCTGGGCGCGCCGGACGTGATACTGGATTAGGGAGGCGACCATGCCGCGACATCTCAGCCAATCCGACTGGGGCCAGCGCGCCCGCGCGGTGCTGCCCGGCGGCGGCTTTGGCAATTTCGACCCGTCGGTCTTCATCCGCGAGGGCCGGGGCAGCCGCGTCTGGGACGAAGACGGCAAGGAATATGTCGACCTGCTGATCGGCTCGGGGCCGATGCTGCTGGGCCACGGCCACCCCGAGGTCTTAGAGGCCGTCGTCGAACAGATGCCCAAGGGCATGACGTTCTTCGCCAACAACGCGCGCGCGGTCGAACTGGCCGAAGAAATCTGCGCTGCCGTGCCCTGCGCTGATCAGATCCGCTATGTCTCGTCCGGCGGTGAGGCTGACATGTACGCGATCCGGCTGGCCCGCGCCTTTACCGGCCGCGACAAGATCGTGAAGTTCGAAGGCGGCTATCACGGCATGAGCGCCGAAGCACAGATGAGCCTGGCCCCGTCACGAATGGTGAATTTCCCGCAGGCGGTTCCCGACAGCGCGGGCATACCGGCCAGCGTTCAGGCCGAAATGCTGATCGCGCCGTTCAACGACCCGGATTACATCCGCTCGCTGCTGGCCGAGCACGGCAACCAGGTCGCGGGTATCATCGTCGAGCCGCTGCAACGCATCATCCCGCCCGAACCCGGCTTCTTGCAACTTCTGCGAGACGAGGCCGACAAGTACGGCATCGTGCTGATCTTTGACGAGGTGGTGACCGGGTTTCGTTTCGCCTATGGCGGCGCGCAGGAGCTGTATGGCGTGACCCCCGATATCGCCACGCTGGGCAAGATCATCGGCGGCGGCTTTCCCCTGGCCGCGATCGCCGGGCGGGCCGAGATCATGGCCCATTTCGACAAACCCGCCGTTGGGCCTGAGAAATGGCTGATGCAGCTGGGGACTCTGTCAGGCAATCCGGTGGCAGCGGTGGCCGGGCTCAAGACGATGGAGGTGTTGCGCCGTCCCGGTCAGTACGACCGGCTGCGCGCCAATGGTCAGCGTCTGATGGATATGGCCTCGGCCGCGCTGACCAAGCAGGGGGTCGCCCATCGTATCATTGGCGATTCGACCCTGTTCGAGATCGTGTTCACGGACGGAAAAGTGCGGGATTACAGGGATGTAGTCCGCGCGGATACGGCCAAGGCCACCCGGTTCAATGCGGTTCTGATGCAGAACGGGATGTTCAAGTCACCGGGCAAGACCTATCCGTCCCTGGCGCTGACCGAAGCGGACTTTGACCTGTGCAAAGCCGCCTATGCCAAGGCCGCGCAGGCCGTGGTCGAGATGCAGGATGCGGGCGTGTCTTAGTAGACGCCCGCCATCACCAAACGCACGATGTCTTCGCGCTTCATGCCACGCGCGGCCAGTTCTTCGTCGGTCAGCGCGTGCAGTTGCTTGATCTTGACGACTTTGGCGTTGGCCTCGCCCATGCGGATCAGCGCCTCGTAGATGCCGTAGAACACATCGGCCGCTGTCGACAGCAGGTTGAAGACCGCCGGGCGGCGCGTCGTATGTGCCATGAGCAGAACTCCTCTGGTCTGAAGTTGACCCCGCGTAGTTAGACCCGATGCTGCGGTGCAGCTAGGGTTCTGCCCGAATACCCGCCGTGCGTCTGATGCAAATCTGCGGGCAGAATGCAGGATTTCAGGCTTTGAACCGGTCATCCACCGGCACCTGCAAGGCTGTGGCCAGAGCGTTGGTCTGGCTGGCCATCGCGATCACCGCCAGCAGCTCGGCCTGCATTTGGTCGGTCATGCCCTTGGCGCGGGCCGCGGCCGAATGGGAGTGCACGCAGTATTCGCAATTGTTGGCGATCGAAACCGCCACATACAGCATCTCCTTCATCAACGGGTCCAGCGCGCCGGGGGCCATGACGGTCTTGAGCCGCTCCCACGTCGCTTTCAGCAGCACCGGGTCATGGGCCAGAGCGCGCCAGAAATTGTTGATGTAATCAGTGTTGCGGGTGGCGCGGATGTCATCGAAGACGGCCAGCGCCTCGGCGCTGACCTCTTCGTCCGTCAACAGGCGAACCGTTGCCATGCTCAGACCATCGCGAAGATGCGCGCCGGGCCGCCCGACCCGCCACGATGGGCCGGCGCGCCGACCACCAGCGTTGCTCCGCTGGCGGGCACCTTGTCGAGATTGGCGAGGTTCTCGATGCCGTAACGGTTGGTGGGCAGCCACGCGTAATGCGTCACGAAATCAGCCGATGGCCCGTGATCCAGCGACAGCGTGTCAACGGCCAGCGCAACGGCGCCGGTTCCTTCGATCAACATCTGAGCCGCTTCGACGTGGAAGCCAGGGAAATGCATCTTGCCTTCGCCGTCGGCGTTGCGGAACTCGGGCGTGGCGGTTTTGGCGGCCCATCCCGAATGCATGGCGACGCAGGCGCCATCGGGGATGTCGCCATTTGCAGCGATCCACGCTTTCAGATCATCTGGGGTCACCTGCGCATCCGGGTCCTCGGCCGCGCGGGCGGCAATGTCCACCACGCATAGAGGGCAGACGAGGTTCGCGACCGGGATTTCGTCCACCGACTGCCCATCCGCCGAGAAATGCAGTGGGGCATCGACATGCGTGCCGGTGTGTTCGTTGACGGTCAGGTTGAACAGGTTGAAGCCATGTTCCTTGAAATTGAAGGCCTGGGTCGCCTCGATCCCCGGTTGGCCGAAATAAGTGGGGAAATCGGCGTCGTAGACATGGGTCATGTCCAGCACCTCGCCATGACCCGCGGCCAGTGCCGGGGGTGCTGCCACCGTTCCAAGCGCCGTGCCTGCCGCCATCGCCGCGCCAGCCTTGAAAAAGGAACGGCGGGACAGCATCCGGTCTTTCACCGCGTTTATTACGCAAACGTCACACATTTCAAAACTCCCTGTTCTGCAATCTGTTTTCGTTCCCGGCCGAATTCATTGGCCGGGTGGGCAAAGCCTAGCACGGTTTTCCGCGATCCGGTTCACAAGTTGTTTTGACCCCGCTCGCCGACAACAAATGCGGCCCGGAGGCGTAGTCGGGTATAAGGGGTTGAACCCGCGCGCGGACGGGTTCAATCTGTTGCGGAATATTGTTCCGCAATGCGGAACAAGCTCTGGTTGGCAAGAGGAGACCAAGTGTGATGTCCGAGGCGGTGGAATACGAACGGATTGGCGATATCGCGGTGCTGGCGGCGAACAACCCGCCGGTCAATGCGCTGGGCGTGGACGTGCGCCGGGGCCTGCTGGCCGGAATTGAACGGGCCGAGGCCGAGGGCGCAAAGGCGGTGTTGATCTACGGCAAGGGGCGGACCTATTTCGCAGGGGCCGATATCCGCGAGTTCGGCAAACCCCCGCAAGAGCCCTGGCTGCCGGGCCTGTGCGACCGGATCGAAGCCTCGCCCCTGCTGGTGGTTTCGGCGCTGCACGGCACGGCGCTCGGTGGCGGGCTCGAGGTTGCGTTGTCCAGCCACTACCGCATCGCGCTCCCCTCAGCCAAGGTCGGTCTGCCCGAGGTCAATCTGGGCATCCTGCCCGGTGCCGGCGGTACTCAGCGTCTGCCGCGCGTGGCCGGGGTCGAGGCCGCGCTGGATATGATCACAACCGGCCGCCATGTCCAGGCCGACGAGGCGCTGAAGCTGGGCGTGATCGACAAGGTGCAGGATGGCGACCCGCGCGAGATCGGGCTGGCCTATGCGCAGGAGCTGCTTGACTCGGGCGCGCCCCGTCGCGCAGTCGGAGAGATGCCTGCGCCGGACTCTGTCGATTTCGATGAGGTCTACGAGGCCGTTCTGAAGAAGGGCCGGGGCCAGCTGTCCCCAGCTGTTGCCGTGCGTGCGGTGCAAGCCGCCTGCGAGGCGCCCAACTTTGCCGAGGGCATGGCGCGCGAGCGGGAACTGTTCATGCAGTTGATGGAGTCGGATCAGCGCAAGGGCCTGATCCACGCCTTCTTCGCCGAACGCGCTGTGGGCAAACTGCCTGAACTGAAGGGTGTCGAGCCGCGTCCGGTGCATCAGATCGGGGTCATCGGCGGCGGCACGATGGGCGCGGGGATCGCCACCGCCGCCTTGCTGGCGGGTCTGCCCGTGACCTTGCTGGAGATGACGCAGGAGGCCGCCCATGCCGCCAAGGACCGGATCGCCGGAAACATCGCCGGCGCCCTGAAGCGCGGCAAGATCAGCCAACAACAGCATGACGCGATCCTGTCGGACCAGTTGCAGCTTGCCACCGGCTATGACGCGCTGAGCGCCGTCGATTTGGTGATCGAGGCCGTGTTCGAGGATATGGACGTCAAGAAACAGGTCTTTGCCCAGCTGGATGCGGTCTGCAAACCGGGGGCGGTTCTGGCGACCAACACCTCGTATCTGGACGTCAACGAAATTGCAGCCGCCACTACGCGCCCGCATGACGTGATCGGGCTGCATTTCTTCTCGCCTGCCCATGTGATGAAGCTGCTCGAGATCGTTGTGGCCGACAAGACCGCGCCCGAGGTGGTCGCCACCGGCTTTGCGCTGGGGCATCGGCTGAAAAAGGTCTCGGTGCGGGCGGGGGTGTGCGACGGGTTCATCGGCAACCGGATCCTCAGCACCTATCGCACCTGCGCCGACCACATGGTCCTGGACGGGGCAAGCCCGTTCCAGATCGACAAGGCGCTGACCGATTTCGGCTTTGCCATGGGGCCGTTCGCGGTGTCCGATCTGGCCGGGCTGGATATCGGCTGGGCGGTGCGCAAACGCAAACGCGCCGAGGGGCTGGACCCGCGTGCCCGCGACAGCAGCTATGCCGACAAACTGTGTGAGGCCGGGCATTTCGGACAGAAGACCGGTAAGGGCTTCTATGTCTATGAAAAGGGCAAGCGCGGTGGCACGACCAACCCCGAGGTTCTGGACCTGATCGCGGCCGACCGCGCGGCGCAGGGCATCAACCCGCGCACATTCACGGATGACGAGATCGTGCGGCGATATATGGTGGCGATGGTCAATGAGGCCGCCAAGGTGGTGGGCGAGGGCATCGCGCGCCGCCCCTTGGACGTGGATGTGGTGCTGCTCTATGGCTATGGGTTCCCGCGTTATCGCGGCGGGCCGCTGAAATGGGCGGATCTGCAGGGTCTGCCGGGTATTCTGGAGGATATCCGCGCCTGGTCGGCCGAGGACGACTATTTCTGGCAGCCCGCGCCACTGCTGGAAAAACTGGTGGCCGAGGGCCGCAGCTTTGATGATCTGAACAAGGGCGCCGAGTGATGAAACAAGCCGTAATCGTATCCGCCGCGCGCACCGGGCTGGCCAAGTCGTTCCGGGGCTCGTTCAACATGACCCACGGCGCCACGATGGGCGGCCACGCGGTTCAGGCCGCGGTCGCGCGCTCGGGGCTGGATGGCGCCGAGATCGAGGATTGCATCATCGGTTGCGGTTTCCCCGAAGGCGAGACCGGCAGCAACATCGCCCGCCAGATCGCCATCCGGGCCGGGCTGCCGGTCAGCGTTTCGGGTATGACCGTGAACCGGTTCTGTTCGTCGGGGCTGCAGACCGTGGCGCTGGCGGCGCAGGCCATCACCGAGGGCGGCGCGGGCCCCATCGTGGCCGGTGGGGTCGAGAGCATCTCGCTGGTCCAGCCGAAAACCCGCCCCGTGCCCGAGGCGTGGATTCAGGAGCACAAGCCCGCGATCTACATGACGATGATCGAGACCGCCGACATCGTGGCCGAGCGCTATGGTATCAGCCGCGAAGAACAGGACGCCTATGGCCTGCGGTCGCAGCAGCGCATCTCGGCGGCGCAGGCGGCGGGCAAGTTCGACGTCGAGATCGTGCCGATGCAGACCACCATGGCGGTCAAGGACAAAGAGACGGGCGAGGTCTCGCACCGGAAGGTCACCGTGGACCGGGATGAATGCAACCGGCCGAACACGACGCTGGAGGGTCTGGCCGGTCTGGAGCCTGTGCGTGGCCCCGGAAACTACATCACTGCCGGCAATGCCAGCCAGCTGTCGGACGGCGCAGCCGCGGTTGTCGTGATGGACAGCGCCGAGGCAGAGCGCCGGGGTCTGGAGCCCATGGGCGCGTTCAAGGGGTTCTGCGTGGCGGGGTGTGAGCCCGACGAGATGGGTATCGGCCCGGTCTTTGCTGTGCCGCGCCTGCTGGAACGGCATGGTCTGAGCGTTGAAGACATCGACCTGTGGGAGCTGAACGAGGCCTTCGCCTCGCAGGCGCTGTACTGCCGTAACCGTTTGGGAATCGATGACGAGAAATGCAACGTGAACGGCGGCTCGATCGCCATCGGGCATCCATTCGGCATGACCGGCGCGCGGATGGTCGGCCATCTGCTGCGCGAAGGGCGGCGGCGCGGGGCAAAGCTGGGTGTCGTGACCATGTGCATCGGCGGCGGTATGGGCGCGGCCGGTCTGTTCGAGATCTATTGAAGAAAAGGGGCGCCGGGCCAGCCCATTGAGGGCCGGCCCAGCGCAGCCCGGCCCATAGGGCCGAGCAGGCAAGGTTCCGATCGCGTCGAGGAGGAGGGCGGCTGTGGACTTGAATTATACGGACGAGGAGAAGGCCTTTCGCGACGAGGTACGCGGTTTTCTGGCCGAGAAACTGCCCAAGGAGATCTCGGACAAGATCCGGGCTGGCCGGAACATCGGCAAGGAAGGGTATGAGTGGTGGCATGCCACGCTGAACGAGCGCGGCTGGTTGAATTTCAACTGGCCGAAGGAGTTTGGCGGCGCCGAGTGGAACGCGGTTCAGCGCCATATCTTCGAGGAGGAATGCGCCGCCGCCTATGCGCCGCGCATCGTGCCGTTTGGCCTGTCGATGCTGGGCCCGGTGCTGCAGAAATTCGGCTCGAAGGCGCAGCAGGATTATTTTCTGCCGCGCATCCTGAATGGTGAACACTGGTGGTGCCAAGGCTATTCCGAGCCGGGCGCCGGGTCGGACCTGGCCTCGCTGAAGACCCGGGCGGTGCGCGATGGCGACCACTATGTCGTCACTGGCCAGAAGACCTGGACCACGCTAGCGCAATACGCCAACTGGATCTTCTGCCTGGTGCGCACCGACCCCGATGCCAAGGCGCAGGAGGGGATCTCGTTCCTGCTGATCGACATGAATACGCCGGGGATCGAAGTGCGCCCCATCGTCCTGCTGGACGGAACGCCCGAGGTGAACGAGGTGTTCTTTGACGATGTGCGCGTCCCGGTCGAAAATCTGGTGGGCGAGGAGAACAAGGGCTGGACCTATGCCAAGTATCTGCTGACGCATGAACGCACCAACATCGCCGGGGTTGGCTTCAGCCAGGCGGGGCTGGACATGGTCAAGCGGATTGCCCGGATCGAAACCGCGAATGGCCGCCCCCTGATCGAGAACCCGCATTTCGCCGCCCGGCTGGCACGGGTCGAGATCGACCTGATGGCCATGGCCACCACCAACATGCGCATCATCAGCCAGGCTTCGGCCGGACAGGCACCGGGGGTGGAAAGCTCGATGCTGAAGGTCAAGGGTACGATCATCCGGCAAGAGATCAACGACCTGGCCCGCCGCGCGGTGGGGCCTTATGCGATGCCTTTCGCCTCCGAGGCGGTGGCAGGCGACAACGACCCGATCGGGCCGGACTATGCCGCGCCGGTCGCCGCCCAGTATTTCAACAACCGGAAACTGTCGATCTTCGGCGGGTCGAACGAGATCCAGCGCGGTATCATCGCCAAGGTCAAGATGGGGGGCTGAGATGGATTTCAACCTGACCGAAGAACGGCAGATGCTGCAGGACACTCTGCGGCGCTATTTGGCCGACCGCTACACGACTCCGGTGCGTAACGACATTCTGGACAGCGCGGCGGGATTCAGCGCCGACATCTGGCGCGAACTGGCCGATCTGGGCGTTCTGGGCGCGCTGTTCGACGAAGCGGATGGCGGGTTCGGCGGGGCGGGCTTTGACATCGCCACCGTGTTCGAGGAACTGGGCCGGGCCGGGGTGGTCGAGCCGGTTCTGGACAGCTGCATTCTGGGCGGCCGGCTGATCGCGCAGGCGGGCACCCCCGATCAGCGAGTGTTGCTGGATCAGGTGATCTCGGGCGCGCTGCATCTGGCGCTGGCGCATGGTGAGCCTGCCAGCCGGTATGACCTGAGCCGGGTCGAGACCACCGTGCGGACCGACGGCACGGATCTGATCCTGAACGGGCGCAAGGCCGTGGTCGTGAATGCCGAGGCCGCCGGGCAGCTGATCGTATCCGCGCGCGAAACGGGCGGGCCGTTCGATCTGGACGGCATATCTCTGTTCCTGGTGCCAGCTGATACGCCGGGGCTGGGTCTGCGCGGGTATCCGATGCTGGCCGGAGGCCGAGCGGCCGAGGTCACTCTGGACGATGTGCGCCTGCCGGAAAGCGCGCGTCTGGGCGCCGCGGGGCAGGGGTTCGATCCGCTGATGGACATTGTGGCCGCAGCCAATTGCGCGCTGGTCGCCGAGGTTCTGGGCGCTATGGAAAGTGCGGTGGAACTGACACGGCAATATCTGATGACGCGCAAGCAGTTCGGCCGCCCGATCGGGACCTTTCAGGCCCTGCAGCACCGGTTCGCGGATATGCTGATCGAGCTGGAGCAGGCGCGCTCGGCGGTGATCAACGCGGCCGGTCACCTTGAAGCACCTGACCGCGACCGGCAGATCGCCGCGGCCCGCAACCTTGTGTCGCGGGTGGGCCGGCTGGTGGCCGAGGAAACGATCCAGATGCATGGCGGCATCGCCATGACGCAGGAATATGAGCTGGCGCATATTGCCAAGCGGATCGTCATGTCGGATCACAGGTTCGGCGACGCGGATTATCATTTGGAGCGGTTCATTGCACTCGGCGCGGCCTGAAGACGACCCAAGGGTCCGGCGATCGGGCTGTCAGAACGCGATCGGGTTCGAGGTGGATCTGTCCGACCCCGACGGCCGTGCCCGGTGTCATTTGACCATCCGGGCGGATCACTTGAATAGCCAGGGCATCCTGCATGGCGGCATCATCGCCATGCTTCTGGACGTGGCTTGCGGCAACACCGCCTCGGCCTGGTTCGACCGGGACGAACATCCGCTGGTTCTGACCCTGTCGCTGAACACAAGCTATGTGGCGGCGGTGCGTCAGGGGCGCGTGACGGCCACGGGGCGCGCAACGGGTGGCGGGCGCACGCTGGCCTATGTGACCGGAGAGTTGCACAGCGACGACGGAACCCTGATCGCAACGGCGGCGGGAGTGTTCAAGCGCACCATGAAACGCTGAGCGCAAAACCGGTTCCGGCGCAGGGGAGGGCGAAGGGACATGAACAAGTGGCACGATTATCCGGATGCCCAGATCCGGACCCGTCCGCGGGCCCGCGCCTTTGCCGACGAGTTCGGCGCCGATTGGAGCTTTGCTGACCTCGACCGCGCGATTTCCGAGCTGTCAGACATCCTGCTGGCCTCGGGGGTGCGCCCGTGCGATCGGGTCATGCTGGTGCTCGAGAATTGCTGTGCGGCGGTGGCCGCGTTGTTTGCCTGTTCCCGAATCGGCGCCTGCGTGGTGCCGGTGAACGCCCGTCAGACCGCGGCTGAGTTGGCATGCATTGTGGATCACGTCACTCCGTCAGTGATCCTGTTCACATCGGCGGCGTCTTCGGAGGCGCGACGCCATGCGCACAGGGCCGGGGCCCAGCCTGTTTCCGGGGCCTTCGGGCAGTTGCACCTGGCCGCGCCGTACCCGAGCGCGCCCGACCCCGATCTGGCGGATGTCGCGGCGATGCTGTTCACCACCGGCACGACCGGAACGCCCAAGGGCGTGATGCTGACCCATGAAAACCTGCGGTTCGGCGGGCTGACATCGGCAAATTTTCGAGGACTGACGCAGGATGACGTGGTCTATGGGGTACTGCCGATTTCGCACATCTTCGGGCTGGCCTCGATCGTCACCGGATCGGCGCTGGCCGGGGCCTTCGTCCAACTGGATGCCCGGTTCGCGGCGGACCGCGCCTTTGCCGCGTTGAACGCGGGCGTCACGGTGTTTTCGGGTGTGCCGCAGATGCATGCCCTGCTGATGCAATATGCCCAGGAACAGGGGTTGGAGCGGTTGCCGTCGGACGCCCTGCGCTATACCTCGTCCGGGGCCGCCCCGCTGGACCCGGCGTGGAAACGCAAGGCCGAGGCCTTCTATGGCGTCGCGCTGCAGAATGGCTATGGCATGACCGAAAGCACGGCGGGGATCTGCGCCTCGCACAACCGGATCGGGGATCCAGATATCTCGGTCGGCCCGCCTTTGCCGGGGGTCGAACTGCGCATTGACGAAACCATACCAGGCGGCGGAGATGGCGTGGGCGAGATCCTGACGCGCGGCCCCCATGTGATGAAGGGGTACTATCGCAACGGCGAGGAAACGGGCCGGGTGCTTGCCCAGGGGTGGCTGCGCACGGGCGACCTCGGCCGTCTTGACGCGCAGGGAAATCTACACGTCGTCGGCCGCGCCAAGGAACTGATCATTCACGGCGGCTTCAACGTCTATCCGCCTGAGGTCGAGGCCGCGCTGAACGACCACCCGCTGGTGATCCAGTCTGCGGTGATCGGGCATCGGGTGGGCGGCGACGAACAGGTACTGGCCTTTGTTCAAGTGCCTGAAATCGGCGCTGTGTCCGAGGCAGAGTTGGCGGAGTTCGTGGCCGCACGTCTTGCGGGCTACAAACGGCCCAGCCGGATCGTGCTGGCCACGTCTCTGCCCGCCGCGCCCACGGGCAAGATCCTCAAGCACAAGCTGCTGACGCATTTCGCGGATCAACTGGCCTAGGGGCAGGGCCGGCAAAACGCTTTCGCGCCCGCGCGACATCTGCTGCGCCGGGCCAAACAGGAGGAGGCGTTTTGTCAAAAAAACGTCGACGACTGGCGGGAGCGGCCGTCAGACCGCGTGGTCTTCGGCTGCGGCGCGAATGGCGCGGATGTTCTGGCCATAAACGTCCGGGTTCGCAACCGACCCGCCCTTGAAGACCGCTGAACCGGCAACAAGAACGTCGGCACCGGCCGCTGCGACCAGCGGGGCGGTCGAGGGGTCGACTCCCCCGTCGATTTCGATATGCACCGGGCGGTCGCCGATCATCTCGCGCAGGCGGCGCACCTTCGCGGTCATGTCGATGAATTTCTGCCCGCCAAAGCCGGGGTTCACCGTCATCACGCAGACCAGATCGGCCAGATCCAGCAGATGCTCGACTGCTTCGGCCGGAGTGCCCGGGTTAAGCGCCACGCCTGCCTTCATCCCGGCCGCTCGGATCGCTTGCAGTGTGCGGTGCGTATGTGGGCCGGCCTCGACATGGGCCGTCAGATAATCCGCGCCGGCATCGGCATAGGCCTGGATGTAGGGGTCGACCGGCGTGATCATCAGATGCACGTCCATCACCGTCTTGACATGCGGCCGGAACGCTTTGACCGCCGGCGGGCCGAAGGTGAGATTTGGCACGAAATGCCCGTCCATCACGTCAACATGGACCCAGTCAGCGCCTTGGGCCTCGATGGCTTGGATCTCCTGTCCGAAATTGGCGAAATCGGCGGATAGGATCGACGGTGCGATCTTGATCTTGCGGTCAAAGCTCATGGCGGCCTCATGTGACAGATCTGACGTTTCAGGTGTTGGGCCCGCGTATAGACGGGACGAGTGGCATTGCCCAGCCCCACCGTACCGCATCAATGTCGCGCCTTTGCAAAAGTTTTACCAGACCGACACACAGACGTTGAACAGGGTCAGTAGCTGACCGCCATCAACAACTGGGGGTGGCCCGTGCTGCGCATCGAAAACCTGACCAAGCGCTTCGGCGACATTACCGCCGTCGACACCGCAACGCTGGACGTCGATAAACCGTGCATGATCGGGATCATCGGGCGGTCGGGTGCCGGCAAGTCCACCCTGCTCCGCATGATCAACCGCCTGACCGATGCCAGCGCCGGACAGATCCTGTTTCACGGGCGCGACGTGACCACCCTGAAGGGGCGCGACAAACGCGCCTGGCAGGCGGATTGCGCGATGATCTTCCAGCAATTCAACCTTGTGCCCCGCATGGACGTGGTTTCGAACGTGTTGCATGGAACGCTGAACCGGCACTCGACGCTGGCGACCCTGTTCAACCTGTTCCCGACCGCGGACATCCATCGCGCCATCGACATTCTGGACCGTCTGGGCATCGCCGAACATGCCCCCAAAAGAGCCGAGGCGCTGTCGGGCGGGCAGCAGCAACGCGTCGCCATCGCGCGGGCGCTGATGCAGGACCCCAAGATCATCCTGGCCGATGAGCCCATCGCCTCGCTGGACCCGATGAATGCGCAGGTCGTGATGCAGGCCCTGCGCCGCATCCACGAAGAGGATGGCCGCACCGTGATCGCCAATCTGCACACGCTGGACACCGCGCGCCGCTATTGCGACCGCGTGGTCGGCATGCGCGACGGACGCATCGTGTTCGACGGCCTGCCCGAGCAGCTGACCACCGGCGTCGCCCGCGAGATCTACGGAGCTGATGCCAGCTTCTCCGAGACCGCGACCTCGACCGAGATCGAAACGCTGGATGCCACCCGGAAGGCTCTGATGGAAGCCGAGGCCACGATCTGAGCCCCAACTACCTCATTCATCGCCCGGCCCGATGAACGGGGTGGGCCAATCAACACGGAGAAACACAGATGAAGAAACTTGTTGCCGCCTTGGTCGCGACCACTGCCTTGAGCGCGCCTGCCATGGCCGAGGAGATCGGGGAATTCCGTATCGGCATCCTGGGCGGAGAAAACGCACAGGACCGGCTGAACAACAACGAATGTCTGCGTGAGTACACCGAGGACGCGCTGGGCGTCGAAACCAAGCTTTTCGCCCCGGCGGACTACAACGGCGTGATCCAGGGACTGCTGGGCGGCACGATCGATATGGCCTGGCTGGGGGCCTCGGCCTATGCCAAGACCTATCTGAGCGACCCCGAGGCGGTCGAGCCGGTTTTGGTCAAGGTCAACACCGACGGCGGGTTCGGGTATCATTCCATCGGTTTCGCCCGCAAGGACAGCGGCATCGCGTCGCTGGCCGACATGAAGGACAAGGTCTTCGGCTTCGGCGATCCCAACTCGACCTCGGGCTACCTGATCCCGTCGATCGAGATCCCTCAGGCCATCGGCGCCACGATGGAGGCGGGTGACTATTTCGGCCAAGTCAAGTTCACCGGTGGGCACGAACAGACCATCGTGGCCGTCAGCAATGGCGACGTGGATGCCGGCGTGACCTGGGCCGACGGTCTGGGTGAATGGGAAGACGGATACAACTCGGGTGCCCTGCGCAAGGCGGTCGATGCCGGTCTGGTGGACATGAACGATCTGGTCGAGATTTGGCGGTCCAAGCCCATCCCCGAAGGCCCGGTCGTGCTGCGCAAGGCGCTGCCGGCCGAGATCAAGGCGAAGATGACGGCGCTGATGGCCGGATTGGCCGAAAAGGACCGTGACTGTTTCTATGGCGTGGCGGCGGGAGAAGCCAAAGGGTTCGAACCGATCACCCATGCGGCCTATGAAAGCATCATCGAGGCCCGCAAGCTGAAGTCGAACTGACGCCAAGCCTTGCCGCCCCGGGGTCCGGCCTGAGGCCGGGCCTCGCCGTCCATCCGGGAGAATTCCATGACAGATCTGACCGCCAGCGCCCGAAGCGTAGACGATGTCCGCGACGACTATGTCGCGATGACCCGCCGAAAGCGGGTCTATGGCGGAATTCTTCTGATCCTGTTCGTGGCCTTGATGGCTGCGGGGTTCCGCACCGCCGACAGGCGCAATGCCGGCAGTTTCACCGACGGCCTGCACCGCGTTCTGGACTATCCGGCCGAGGTGCTGTCCGAGGCGTGGGACAAGATTGCGGACATGCCCGCGAACCTTGTCGCGTATTTTCCGGCCCTGGTCGAAACGTTGAACATCGCGGCAGCGGCCACACTGGTCGGCACGCTGGCAGGAGCATTTCTGGCGCTGGTCTCGACACGGGGGCTGGCGCCCTGGCCTCGGCTGATCCCGCTGTTTCGCCGCCTCGCCGATATCTGCAGGGCCGTCCCCGAGATCGTGATCGCGCTGGTTCTGATCTTCGTGCTGGGTGGCGGTCCGGTTCCGGCCATGATCGCCATCGCCATCCATACCGCCGGTGCGCTCGGCAAGTTGTTTTCTGAGGTCAACGAAAACGCGTCGTTGAAGCCGGTCGAGGGGCTGCAGTCGGTCGGTGCCACCTGGACGCAGCGGATGGTTCTGGGCGTGATCCCACAAGTCGGCCCGAACTATGTCAGCTATGCCCTGCTGCGGTTCGAGATCAACATCCGCGCCTCGGCCATCCTGGGTTTCGTAGGCGCGGGTGGCCTTGGCTACGAGCTGCGCAATGCGATGTCGTGGGGGCAGGGGCGGTATGACGACGCAGCGGCAATCTTTCTGCTGCTATTCGTTACGATCGTGATCGTCGACCAGGTTTCGGGATCGGTGCGAACCCGCCTGACCGAGGGCACGCAGAAAGGAACCGCCGCATGACGACTTTTGCCACCGATCTGCCCCGCGAGGCGCTGAAGGCCCGGGCCGACCGCCTGTTCGCGCGCAAACGCCTGACCAGTCTCGCGCTGCCCGGTCTGGTTCTGGTCTACCTGATCTATGTGTTCTTTGCCTTCGACATGCCCGGTCTTGCCGGACGGGCGAACTGGGAAAACGGCCGGACTCTGATTTCGGACAGCTTCAGCTACAAGACCCATGTGACCCGCGACAACCGCACTGGCGACGTCTCGGTCGCAATCGAGGGCGAGCGCAAGGGCGCCTATCCCGAGGGTCAGGCGCCCGACTGGGTGACCCTCGGCGAAACCACGGTGATCGAACTTGAGGGCGGCCATGTCGTTCGTTTCGGGCCGGATACCGTCGAATATGACATCCCCGGCTATGGAACGGTGCGCGCCACGCCCAGCCGATCGGCGGGAGTGCAGGCCCAGCTGCCTTCGGACGCGGTGCCCGAGTGGATCAGCCTGTCGCGAAACCGGCTGGCGATCACCACCGAAGCCGGGCGCCTGACCGTGACGCGCAACCGGGCCGAGGTGTTCCGATACTTCACTGGCTGGGAGCTGTTCTGGTTCACGCTGGACAGCCCCTATCATGGCAAGTCCTTTGCCCAGTTGGTCGGGCTGGCCGCCAGCGGTCAGGCAGGGGCCATATTCAACGATTTCTGGACCAACAAGATGTGGCGCCATCAGGACGTGGCCTGGGCGATTTTCGAAACCATCCTGATGGCCTTTCTGGGAACATTTGGCGCAGCGCTGATCGCCCTGCCGCTGGCCTTCATGGCGACGCGGAACTTCAACCCGTTGCGGTCTGTCCGGTTCATCGTGCGTCGCGTCTTCGATTTTCTGCGCGGGGTGGATGGCCTGATCTGGACGGTGGTGCTGGCGCGCGCCTTCGGGCCCGGGCCGCTGACTGGGGCGCTGGCCATCCTCGTCACTGATACCGGCACCTTCGGCAAGATTTTTTCCGAGGCGCTAGAAAACGTCGACCAAAAGCAGATCGAAGGCGTACAGTCCACCGGGGCCAATGCGCCGCAGAAATATCGTTTCGGGGTAATCCCGCAGATCACGCCGGTTCTGCTCAGCCAAGTCCTGTACTTCCTGGAATCCAACACCCGCAGCGCGACCGTGATCGGGGCGATCACCGGCGGTGGGATCGGTCTGTTGCTGACACAGGCGATCATCACCCAGAAAGACTGGGAGGAGGTGGCCTATTACATCGTGCTGGTCATCCTGATGGTCATGCTGATGGACTGGTTCTCGGGCTGGCTGCGCAGGCGGCTGATCCAGGGCGGGCCACCCAAGGCGCGAAAACCGTGCGACCCGCAAGTCAAGCCCCTGATGTTGCCCTGAACCGCATACGAGGACTTGCAGACCATGGCGCGCTTGCGACCGGACCAGCCCGTCATCCACCCGGATTGCCAGATAACCGGCAGCAGCTTTGGCGCCTTTGTCGAAATCGGTGCCGGAACGCGGGTGACGAATTCGGTTATCGGGGACTACTCCTATTGCGACCGGACCTGCGACATCGCCAATGCCCGGATTGGAAAATTCGCCAATATCGCCAGTTTCACCCGGATCGGGGCCACCGACCATCCGATCGAGAAAGCGTCTCTGCATCACTTCCACTATCGCTCGGCCGACTATTGGGACGATGCCGAGGATGATGCGGACTGGTTCGCCCTGCGCGCGGGGCGGCTGGCGCATATCGGGCACGACACCTGGATCGGCCACGCTGCCATCATCAAGCCCGAGGTGACGATCGGGCACGGGGCAGTCGTCGCCTCTGGGGCGATCGTGACCAAGGACGTGCCGCCTTATACCATCGTCGGCGGTGTCACTGCCCAACCCATCCGACGCCGGTTCCCGGAGCGGGTGGCCGAGCGGATGATGGCTCTGGCCTGGTGGGACTGGGACAATGCCCGCCTGCGCGCGGCGCTGCCGGATTTCCGCGCGTTGCCCGCCGAGGCGTTCCTGGAAAAATACGAAGATTGACCGGCATCACCCGTAGTCGTCATCCAGCGTCAGGGTGACCCGCTCACCGGCAAAGACGGTCTTGCCGTATTCAACCGGATGCCCCTGCGGATCGGCATTGATGCCGACCGAATGCAGAACCGGCGCGCCCTCGATCAGTTGCAGGTGCCGGGCCTGAACCGCGTCGGCCGCGCGGGCGGTCAGGCGGGTCGAGATGCGGGTATAATCCGCCACGCCGCAGTACCGCAGCGCCCGCGTGATCGAGCCGTTCTCGGCCAGCGCCTCGGGCAGGTCCGGCAGGCGGGCGGCAGGAAAGACGCTTTGGAACACCGCGATCGGTTGTCCATCGGCCAGCGACAACCCGTCATAGACATGCACCGGGTCGCCGGGGGTCAGGTTCAGCGCCTCGGCCTCGGTCTTGTCGGCGGCGCGGGTGATCAGCGACAGTACCCGCTTGCCCGGAATCTTGCCGCTGGCCGAGATGTTCTGGTGGTACCGGACCCGTTTGCCGATCGGGTAATCGGTCGCTGCTGCCGAAACGAACACGCCGGCCCCGCGGCGTGGATGCACCAGGCCTTGCTTGGCCAGTTCGGCCAGGGCCCGGCGCACCGTGTGGCGATTCACGCCGTGGGTTGCGGCCAGCTGCGCCTCGGTCGGCAGGCGGTCGCCGGTGGCAAAGCGGCCCTCGGCGATGTCGGCGGTCAGCGCCAGCGCGATGGTCTTCCAGATCGGTGTTTGGCTCATGTCATCAAAACTTCACAGCATATTCGTTGCGAGTCACCCATTGCCTCACTATGATTTGTCTAGTTGTATAGTAGTTGTAGACAACTTGGCCAAGAGGCTTTGATGGCGGAACAGACAAAAATTGCGACAGGTGATCGACGGGCCTGGCTGGGCCTTCTGGCACGTGCGCCGGCCGAGTCGCTGGCGGCCTTGTGGTCCGGCTATAGCGCGCGTCCCGAGTTCCAGTGGCTGCGCACGCCCGAGATTGGCGGCGTCATGGTGCGGGGGCGGGCAGGCGGCACGGGCGCGCCCTTCAATCTGGGCGAGATGACGGTCACGCGCTGCGCTCTGGTCTTGGCCGATGGAACCGAGGGCCACGGATATGTGCAGGGGCGCGACAAGACCCATGCCGAAACCGCCGCTCTGATCGACGCGCTGATGCAGACCGGGGACGCGGACGAGGTGCGTGCGAAAATTCTGGAGCCGCTGACCCGCCAGGTCCAGGCGGCCAGATCGGCCCGGGCCGCGAAGGCCGCGGCCACCAAGGTCGAGTTTTTCACGATGGTTCGGGGAGAGGATCAATGACCCCACAGACCCGTTTTTCAGGCGGTTTCACCGACGCGCCGGTTCAGGCGGCCCACGCCTTTCGTGCGGTCATGACCGTGATGGCCCGGCCGGGCGAGTTGCGGCAGCTGGTCGGCGCGACCCCGCCCGACGGCCTGTCGGTCGCCGCGGGAACGCTTCTGCTGACGCTATGCGACCCGGATACAGGCGTTTATCTGGCGGGCGGGGCCGATAGTTCGGCCATTCGCCAATGGCTGACCTTCCATACCGGTGCGCCCCTCGTGCCCGCCGAGCAGGCGGATTTCGCCGTAGGCTGCTGGCCGGACCTGGTGCCGTTGGACCAATACCGGATCGGCACACCGGAATATCCGGACCGATCCGCCACCCTGATCGTGGAGTGCGACGCGCTGGACCTTTCCGGTGCAGTCCTGCGAGGTCCGGGCATCCGCGACGCCGCACGCCTTTCCGTGCCCGACGTTGCGGCGCTGCAGGCCAATTCGGACCTGTATCCGTTGGGGTGCGATTTCTTCTTCACCTGCGGGGATACGGTCGCGGCCTTGCCGCGCAGCACCCGCATCCAGCCCGAGGGTTAGGCCATGTACGTAGCCGTCAAAGGGGGCGAAAAAGCGATCGAAAACGCCCATGCCTGGCTGGCCGAGGAACGCCGGGGCGATCCCAGCGTGGCTGAATTGTCCTTGGCGCAGATCCGCGAACAGCTCAGCCTTGCAGTGAACCGCGTGATGGCCGAGGGCTCTCTGTACGATCCCGATCTGGCCGCGCTGGCGATCAAGCAGGCGCGCGGTGATCTGATCGAGGCGATCTTCCTGATCCGCGCCTACCGTTCCACCCTGCCGCGGTTCGGTTATTCGACCCCGGTCGATACCGGCGGCATGGCCTGCGATCGCCGGATCTCGGCCACGTTCAAGGACGCACCGGGCGGGCAGGTTCTGGGCCCGACCTTCGACTACACGCACCGTCTGCTGGATTTCAAACTGGCCGCCGATGGCCCGGTGCCTGCAGCCCCCACCGCCGCGCCGCGCCATGAGCCGACCCCGCGCATCACCGAATTCCTCAAGGACGAAGGCCTAATTCAAGATGAACCCGCCAGCGATGAACCGCCGGGCGACCTTACGCGCGAACCGATGGAGTTCCCGGCCGACCGCCCCCTGCGCCTGCAATCGCTGACGCGTGGGGACGAAGGGTTCGTGCTGGGCATGGCCTATTCGACCCAGCGCGGCTATGCCCGCAACCACGCTTTCGTGGGCGAGTTGCGCATCGGCACCGCCGCGGTCGAGATGGAAATCCCCGAACTGGGTTTCGCGATCGAGATCGGCGAGATCGCCCTGACCGAATGCGAAACGGTGAACCAGTTCAAGGGATCAAAAACCGAGCCGCCGCAGTTTACGCGCGGCTATGGGCTGGTCTTTGGCCAGTCCGAACGCAAAGCCATCGCCATGGCGCTGGTGGACCGCGCCTTGCGCTGGGAGGAATTGGGCGAAGACGATCTGGGTGCCCCGGCGCAGGATCAGGAATTCGTCCTAAGCCATGCCGACAACATTCAGGCGACCGGCTTTCTGGAGCATATCAAGCTGCCGCATTACGTCGATTTCCAGTCCGAACTGGAACTGGTGCGCAAATTGCGCCGCGAGGCCCAAGAACGCGTGGCATCACCGGTGGCGGCAGAATGACTTCCGTGACCTGCCTTCATCCTGTCCGCTTGATGGGTTGTCTTGTCGGCAGCAAACGGCCGAGTGGCGGTTTCCGAGCCGATCGCGGCCCATTCGCCATGTTGGTCGCGTCGCATGGCCCGGCGCCGTCGCCGGGAGTGTATCCTGCGCCAGAGAAAGTACACCATGACGACCGCGAAGGCCGAGGCAACCAGATAACCGTCCACAACAACACCAAAAACCGAAAGTGATACATCAAATGAATGAGTATAACTTCGCATATTTGGACGAACAAACCAAGCGGATGATCCGTCGGGCCATTCTCAAGGCTTTGGCGGTGCCCGGCTATCAGGTGCCTTTTGCAAGCCGCGAGATGCCCATGCCCTATGGCTGGGGCACGGGCGGGGTTCAGGTCTCGGCCGCGACGCTGACCCCCGACGATACGTTCAAGGTCATCGATCAGGGTGCCGATGACACGACCAATGCCGTGTCGATCCGAAAGTTCTTTGAAAAGACGGCGGGCGTGGTCACGACCGAAGAGACCGGGAAGGCGACCATCATCCAGACCCGCCACCGTATCCCCGAGGCCCGGCTGCGCGCCGATCAGATCCTGGTCTATCAGGTCCCGATCCCCGAACCACTGCGGTTTCTGGAACCGCGCGAAACCGAGACACGCAAGATGCACAGCCTGCAGGAATACGGGTTGATGCATGTGAAACTCTACGAAGACATCAGCCAGCACGGCGCGATTTCCACGGCCTATGCCTATCCGGTCCGGGTGGCTGAGCGCTATGTGATGGACCCGTCTCCGATCCCGAAATTCGACAATCCGAAACTGGAAATGGACGCGATCCAGCTGTTCGGGGCCGGGCGCGAGCAGCGGATCTATGCGGTGCCGCCGCATACGCGGGTGGTCAGCCTCGATTTCGAGGACTACCCGTTCGAGGCCACCAAGGCCGATCATGCCTGCGATCTGTGTGGGGCCGAAGACAGCTATCTGGACGAGGTGATCACGGACGATGCAGGCAACCGGATGTTCGTGTGCTCGGACACCGATTACTGCCGGTCCCGCCGCGACGCCGGACACCAAGGGCGTTTGACGCAGGAGGGCGCGGCATGACCCCGCTGTTGCAGGTCAAAGGCATCGAGAAACGCTATGGCGCGCGGATCGGGTGCCGGGATGTCAGTTTCGACCTCTACCCCGGCGAGGTGATGGGGATCGTCGGCGAAAGCGGGTCGGGCAAGTCGACCCTGCTGAACTGTCTGGCCGGGCATCTGAAACCGGATGCCGGGCAGGTAATCTTCGACACCCGCACCGATGGGCCGGTGGACACGGTCACGATGTCGGAACCGGCCCGCCGGATGCTGGGGCGCACCGACTGGGCCTTTGTGCATCAGCATGCCCGCGACGGGCTGCGCATGTCGGTCAGCGCCGGTGGCAATATCGGCGAGCGGCTGATGGCCGTGGGGAGCCGGCATTATGGTCAGATCCGCGGGCAGGCGCTGGATTGGCTGGGCCGGGTCGAGATTGCAGAATCTCGTGTGGACGACCGACCCAGCGCGTTTTCGGGCGGCATGCAGCAACGGTTGCAGATCGCGCGCAACCTGGTGACCGGTCCGCGGCTGGTCTTCATGGATGAACCGACCGGCGGGCTGGATGTCTCGGTGCAGGCGCGGCTGCTGGACCTGCTGCGCGGTCTGGTGCGCGAGATGGGGCTGAGCGCCATCATCGTCACCCATGATCTCGCCGTGGTCCGGCTGCTGGCGGACCGGTTGATGGTAATGAAGGATGGCGAGGTGGTCGAGGCGGGGCTGACCGATCAGGTGCTGGACGACCCGCAGCATGCCTATACGCAACTGCTTGTGTCCAGCGTTCTGCAGGTCTGACACCGTGCGAAAGGGTGAACCGCGATGATCGAACTGACAGATGTGAGCAAGAGTTTCGTCCTCCACAATCAGGGCGACGCCGTGATCCCGGTGATGGCTGGCGCGTCGCTGCGGGTCGAGGCCGGAGAATGCGTGGCCCTGACCGGGGCCAGCGGGGCCGGGAAGTCCACGCTGATGCGGGTGATCTACGGCAATTACCTGGCGGCCTCGGGTCAGGTGCGGGTGGGTGGCCTGGACGTCGCACGGGCCCAACCGCGCGAGATCCTGCAGCTGCGCCGCGAAACTCTGGGCTATGTCAGTCAGTTTCTGCGCGTGGTGCCGCGGGTGCCGACGCTGGACGTCGTGGCCGAGCCGTTGCTGGCGCTGGGCGTGGATCGGCAGGCCGCACGCGGGAGGGCCAGCGCACTGCTGCGCCGGCTCAACATCCCGGAACGCCTTTGGGGGCTGAGTCCGACGACCTTTTCGGGCGGCGAGCAACAGCGCGTGAACATCGCCCGTGGTTTCGTGCATGACTATCCGGCGCTGTTGCTGGACGAGCCGACCGCCAGCCTAGATGCCGAGAACCGCGAAACCGTGTTGTCGCTGATCGGCGAGGCCAAGGCGCGTGGCGCCGCCATCGTCGGCATATTCCACGACGCCGAGGCGCGCGATCGGGTCTGTGACAGGGCGGTGGATGTTTCGGGCTTCGCGCCGGAGCGGATGATATGAGTCTGGCGCCGGTCATTGCCGTGGTGGGGCCGTCTGGCGTGGGCAAGGACAGCGTGATCCAGGCGCTTCTGGACCGGGAACCGGGATATTGCCGCGTTCGGCGGGTGATCACCCGACCCATGGGCGAACAAGGCGAGGATTTCGAACGCGTGACCGAGGCGCAGTTCCATCTGCTGGCGTCCAATGGTGCCTTTGCGCTGCACTGGCCCGCGCATGGGTTGCTCTACGGAATCCCGGCCTCGATCCTGGACCAGCGGCGCGCGGCCCGTGGCATTCTGGTCAACCTGTCCCGTTCGGTCCTGCTGCCGGCGCAGGAAGTGTTCGGAGATCTGGTTGTCGTCTCGTTGACTGCCTCCCCCGAGGTTCTGGCGCGACGGCTCAGAGATCGCGGGCGGGAAAGCACGTCCGCGCAGGCCAATCGGTTGGGGCGGGCCAGGACCCCGCTGCCGGACGGTTTGCGGCGGGTGATCACCGTGGACAATTCTGGCCCGCTCGCGCGGACCGTCGATCAGATCCTGCGGCAGCTTCAGGGCGAAAGGGCATAGCGATGGATCACGTGAAACCGCCCGTCCTCGGCCTCGCCGACCAGCGCCAGATCCGCAATGTGGAACGGGGCAGGCAACAAGGGGGCAAGGTGATACTCCAGAACCGCCTGGGTTCGGCCGAGGGTGTCTTTGTCCAGCTTGCCCGACAGGGTGATGTGAAATCGAAAGGCGTCCAGCACGTAAGGATAACCCCAGGCCGCCAGGTTGGCCTCTTGCGCGGGCGTCAGGCGGGCCGCGCGCCGGCGGGCCAGATCCGCATCGGTCAAGGGTGCCCGAAACCCGTCCAGCTCGCGGACGCAGGCCGCGGCCAGCGCGTTCAGCGCGTCGGTATCACCCAAGGGGCGCAGGGCCAGGAACCGGCCCAGCCGGGCGATTTCCAACCCGTCCAGTGTCAGCGCGCGCTGTACCGCCGCGAGGCGCGCACAGGCCGCCTCGAGTGCAGGCAGTGTCTGCCCGGCGCGCAGGCGAAAGGGCGGCTTCAACGTCGCGTGCAGGCCGTATTTGCGCGGAACCTCGGTGATGCTGGCAATATCGAGGCCATCGACCGCAGGATGCCCAACCTCGGTTCCGGTCTCGGCGTCCCAGCCCAGCCAAGCCGTTGCGAATGCGGCCCAATCCGCGCTGCGGGGGGGAACGAAATAGATCGCGTAGCGCCTGTATGTCACCTTGGCCTCCTGTTGCGTGGCCTCTTGTTAGAACAAACCGTGTGAAATTCCGATGACAGATGAACTGATCCTTGCCAATGCCGCGCTGGTTCTGCCCGACGAGATCGTACGCGGCTGTGTCCGGGTCGCCGGCGGAACCATCGCCGCGGTCGATCCCGGCCCTCGGGTTCCCAGGGGTGCGATCGATTGCGAGGGAGATTTCGTCGGCCCCGGTCTGGTCGAACTGCACACCGACAATCTCGAGCGTCACATCCAGCCGCGGCCGGGTGTTGACTGGCCCCACGCCGCCGCGATCATCGCGCATGACGCGGAACTGGCCGGTACCGGCATCACCACGGTGTTCGATGCGATGCGGGTCGGGTCGATCCCGTCGGGTGCGCGGCGGTATCTGCCCTACGCGCGCGGGCTCTCGCGCGAACTGTGGGACTTGCGGGCGCAGGACGCGCTGAAGATCAGCCATTTTCTACATCTGCGGGCCGAGCTCTGCTCGGAAACCCTGATCGAGGAGTTGGCCGACTTCGGCCCCGAGGACCGGGTCGGCATCGTTTCGCTGATGGATCACACGCCGGGGCAGCGCCAGTTCCGCGACCTGTCCAAGTTAGAGGCCTATCTGAAGGGCAAATACGCGATGAACGACGACATGTTTCTGCAACATGTTGCCCAATTGAAGGCCTTGCGGGACCGCAACGGAGACCGGCACGAACACGAAGTCGTGCGGGCCGCGCGTCGGTTTGGGGCGGTTCTGGCCAGCCATGACGACACCACGCCCGAGCAGGTGCGGGTGTCGGCGGGTCACGGCATTCGCCTGGCCGAGTTTCCCACCACCGTCGAGGCCGCCCGGGCCTGCCATGACCTCGGCATACAAGTGATGATGGGGGCGCCCAACGTGATCCGAGGCGGATCGCATTCCGGCAACGTGGCGGCGCGCGACCTGGCCCGACACGGATACCTGGACATCCTGTCGTCCGACTATGTGCCTTCGGCCTTGCTGTTGTCTGCCGTACAACTGGGCCGAATGTGGGGGGACATGGCGCGCGGATTGAAGGCCGTGACCTTGGCCCCGGCGCGGGCCGCCGGACTGATGGATCGGGGTGCGATTGAAGCCGGAATGCGCGGCGATCTGATCCGGTTCCGGATGCGGGACGCGGTGCCGGCCCTACGCGCGGTGTGGTTACGCGGGCGCCGCGTGGCTTGATCAGGCGCGATAGAAAAGATAGCGGTCGGGCGCGATGCTGTCGGGGCCGCGTATCTGTTCGAACCCCACCAGCGGCTGACCCGAGATCAGAAAGCCGCCGGGTACCATGACCCGGGCGATCAACGGGCTGAGCCGGGCGGCTTCGGCCACGTCTTCGTGCTTGATGCCGCGTCCGAAATCGTAATGCGCCAGCGCCACGCACGAGCCGCGATCGGCCAGTCTGGCCAGCATCGGCTCGGCCTCGCCCTGCAGGAAATCCTCGGCGGGGGGCGTGCTATCGGGGTGGCATTGCAGCACCCGGTCCATCACCCAGATGCGCCTTTGGGGCAGGATTTCGCGCAGATGATCATAGGTGCGGCCATTGCCCAGACCCATGTCCAGCACGTCGCCGTCCAGGCCCGCGATCTGCGCCGCAGCCCAGTTCAGTCCGTCGCGCTGGGCGGTCAGACGGCGCAGCATGGAATCCAGTCGGCTCATCGGGGTCTCCCTTGGTCGTTCAGTGCGCGGGTACTGTCCAGATGCGGACTGGACCCTGCAGCAGGTGCGTCAGCAGTGCTTCGGTGAAATCCCAGATCTGTTGATCATGGACCAGATGGTGGGTCAACACGCCAAAAGGCTCCTGGGGGTCCGCGCGGCCCAGCCGGCGGTCGCGCAGCAACACCGTGGTTCGGGCGATCAGCCCATCGGGGTCGGCTAGCCCGCGCGTGCCACGCCAATCAATCGGGTCCAGATGGGTATTCACCTGCTCAAGCTCCGGCGCCGCCAGCCTTTGAGTGCGCGGGGTTGCCGTCGACAGGAACCGATAGCCCAGTTCGGGCAGCGTCGCTGCGACTTCGGGCGCGATCCGGTTCCAGGGCGGCACGAACATCGGGCGCAGCCGGTCTCGGAACTGGTCGCGCAATTGCGCAAGGCCGCGGCGGGCATCGTCCTTGATGGCCTCAAGTGGCCGATGCAGGCGGAATTCGGCCTTCTTCTCACCGGCGGGCGCGTGGTTGTGGTGGGCCCAGCCATGAACCACCGGAATCAGCTCGGGCGTCCGGGCGATCAGGGTGGCAAGATCCGGCTGGGCCGCCTGCGGAATGACGGCCAGATGAACCGGCAGGCCCAGCCGCCGCGACAGGTCCGTCAGGCGTTGGAGTTGCGGCGTCGCCGCCACGGCATCATCATCGCGCCACCACAGCGGCAATGTATGCCCGGCCTGGGACCAGATACGCAGTTCGTCCGCCAACGGGGTCCAGTCCCAGGTCATCCGCGCGCCTCCCGCAGCTGCAGGGCGATTTCGACCGTCCGATGCGCACCGTCAAAGCCTTGCGTGGCCGGAATGCGGGGGCCCTGTTCCATGACTGCTGCGACCGAACGGGCCAAAGCGTCTCCGGTCAGCTCCGCCGAGGACAAAACGCGCATCGCCGGCAAATGGGCGAGGCTACGGGCTCGCAGGGTCTGCTCCACCTCCTTGCCGTCATCAAACGGGATCAGGACGCCCGGTGTACCCGCTTGCAACAGGTCCATTGCGGTGTTGTACCCGCACATGCTGACGGACGCCCCCGCCAGAGGCAGCATGTTGCGAAAATCCGGCCGGACCGGCTCGATCGTAGTCGGCCAGCCTTGGGCCAGTGTGCGCAGTTCATCCATGCGGGTTTGAGCATCGCCGCCGCCGACCAGCAGCCGCCAGCGGCTGTCTGGCATCTTTCGGGCGGCCTCGATGGCCGCGCGAAAGATCGGCTGCCCCACCGAACCGCCACCAGCGCTCACCAGAACCTCGCCTGTCCCGATGCCGTCGCAATGGGGCAGCGGCGCCGGCGGTGCGACGAAACCGGTATAGTGCAGGCGGCTTTCCAACCGCTCAGACACCGGCCAGCTGACGCTAAGGGGTGTGACTTGTGGGTCGGAATGCACCAGCACGCCGTCGAAGAATTCGGCCACGATCTCGTCGGCCCGTTCGGCCTTCGCGGGCTTGGAAGGGGGTGCCAGGATGTCGCGGATCGAACTCAGCACAACCGGTCGCGCCGGTAGGTCCTTTGCCGCCGACAGCAGGGCAAGAAACTCAGCGCTCAGGCTGCGGCGGCCGAAGGGGAACAACTCGGTAATCAGAATGTCGGGCTGACCGGTTTGCACCGCGTCCGCTAGCATTGCGGTCCGTTTCGCCAGATAGTCGGGGTCAGCGGGCTGGCCGCTTTCGGTCAGCAGCCGCGTGAAATCAGTGCCGTCCGAGCGCAGCGGCGGCAGTTGAACGAGGCTCAGGCCGGTACGATCCAGTTGCGGCGCGGGCATCCCGCCCGAGACGACCGTGACCGCGTGCTCGGCCTGGGCAAAAGCCCGCCCCAGCGTCAGGGCCCGGCTGAGATGTCCGGTTCCCAACAGATGGGTGACGGCGATCATGACCTTCATGACATGTCCTCGCGCGGGGTCAGGCGGACCGGTTCGGGTTCGGGCTGCATCCGGTCCAGATCGACAACATATAGGCGGTTGCGTTTGATACGGAATGGCGCAGGGCCGGCAAACCCCCACCCCCAGGCCCGGGCCAGAATGACGCGCATGATCCCGATATGGCAAACGGCGACCGCATCGGTTTGCAGACTGGCCAGCCAGGGCTCGAGCCGGGCCCAGAGCTCAGCCGGGCTTTCGCCGCCGGGGGGGCGGAAATTCCAGCTCCAATCCTCGATGTGGCGGTAGCCGCTGTCGGGGTCGGCGATCAGGTCCCGCCCGCGCTTTCCTTCCCAGTCGCCCCAGTCCATCTCGGTCAGGGCCGGATCGGTGCGCGGCACGCGCCCCGTGACCAATTGCGCCGTTTCGATCGCGCGGCTCAGCGGGCTTGACCACAACTCCGCCTCGTCCCAAGGGGGCGGCAGACACAGGCCGGACAGCTGGGCGCGGGCTTCGTCGTCCAGAGGAATGTCGCTGCGGCCCTGAATGCGTCCGGCGCGGTTCCAGGTGGTATGACCGTGTCGCAGCAGGGCCAGACGTGTCATGTGCGGTCCTCCAGCAGGGGCGCGACGCCAGCCCAGAACCGGTCCGAGGCCGCAGGCATCAGGTGGCGTTCGGCGATATGAGCGCGAGCCTTCCCGCCTTCGGTTCGTCGCAGGTCGGTATCGGCCAGAAAGTTGTCGATACGGGCGGCCAGCGCCTGCGGCCCTTCCTCCGGCTTGGGATAGCACGAGGGCGCCAGCACGTCCCGCACACCTGGGCGATCCTGCGCCACCACCGGCACTCCGGCGGCCTGCGCCTCGAGATAGGTCATGCCATAGGCCTCGTTCACGCCCGGCCAGACCAAGAGCGCGGCGCGCGTATAGGCATCCTGCATCGCGGGGGCGTCCAATTGCCCAAGAAAGCGCACCCGCGCGCCGAAAGGGGCCATCAGGGCCTGAACCTGCGCCCGGGCCGGGCCGTCGCCGGCGATGTCCAGCGACCAGTCGCCTTGCAGCAGGGCCAGCGTCTCGGCCAGGATCGTATACGACGCCAGCTTGTCGCCGGGCCGCATCATGCCCACGGCCAGCATCGGTCCGTCGCAGCGCGACCGGGACGGCAGATCCGTGCGCGGCAGGAACGGGGGCAGCTCGATCAGCGCCTGGTCGCCATATCTTTCCCGCTTCAGCGTGATCAGGTCGTTCGCCGTGTGATAGAAGATCACCCGGGCCGCATCGCACGCGTCATGGGCAGCGCGGGCGAACCCGGCCCATGGCCCGGTCAGGCGCGACAGGGCGCGGGTGCTTTCAAGTTGCACGTAAGGAAGGCCGCGGGCCTTGGCCACAACCGGCCCCAGCAGATCGGGCGCCTTGTAATAGTTGTGGTAGGTTACCCAAAGCCCGGTATCGCCGGGAAGGTCGGCGATCAGCCGTTCGGCCTCGGACCGGGCGGCCCGACGCAACGTGGCCTGGACCGATGCGTCCCCCGTCTTGTCATAGATGCGCAGGCGCGAGACCAGATCGACCGGGGTTCCATTGGCCCCGATTGCGGCCATCAGGTTACGAGCCATCTGCCGGTCGCCCGACGGTATCGGACTGTCCGGCGCTTTCATCGGCGCGTAGAAGGCCACCCGCGTCATCACCCCTGATCCGCGCACAAGGCCCGCAGCCGGGCCGACAACCGTGCGATGCCGGGTTCCATGCGGAATTCGGAAATCAACCGGTCATGGGCCGCGTCGGCCATAGCCGCGGCTTTCGCGGGTTCTGCCGCCAGGGCCGAGATCGCACCCGCCAGTGCGTCAGGCGTGTCGGCGGACAGAACCCCGTGCACCCCATTTTCGATGAATTCGGGGATGGCCGAAACCGGCGTGGACAGGATCGGCAGCTTCTGAGAAGCGGCCTCCATCAACACATTGGGCAAACCATCCCGGTCGCCATCCGCCGCGATGCGGCTGGGCAGAACGAACAGGTCGGCCGCGCGCATGGCCGCGATCACCTCGGGCTGGTCGCAGGCACCCCGCCAGGTGATGCGGCCCGACAGACCCAGGGATGTGGCCAGGTCTCGCAGGCCGTCCGACAAGGCACCGCCGCCGATATGGGTCCAGTGCCAGTCGAGCTGCGCGGGCAAAAGCGCCAGCGCCTTCAACAGACGGTCAAAGCCTTTCTTTTCGACCAGCCGGCCCACCGAGAGCATGCGGAACGGCGCGCCGACCTTTCGCAATGGGCGGTCTGGCGCGTGCGGGAATCTGGACAGGTCCAGCCCGTGATAGATCAGCTCGACCCGGGCCGGATCGTCGGCCAGCTCGCGCAGGTGGCGGGCGCCGACCGCAGTGCAGGTGGCGCCGAAGGCCGCGCCATGGGTGCCGGCCTGCAGCTTTTCGCGCTTCTCCCAGTCGGGCGAGGTCCAGATGTCCTTGGCATGGGCCGAAAAGCTCCACGGCAGACCCCGCATAATCGCGGCATAGCGCGCGACCGAGGACGGCGTATGCATGAAATGCGCATACAGTGCGCGGGTTTCGGCGGGCAGTTCGGCGGCCAGAACGCAGGCCTGACCGAACCGGCGGATGCGGTTGTGCGTGGGGTCGCGCCGCAGATCCTGCCGCCACTGCCGATAGGCGCGGTCGTATCCCGGCAAGGCTTGCGCGGCCCGGCGCCCCGCCCAGACCCGTTCGGGTTCTTCGAACAGGTATTCCGGCAGGTAATGGACCGTGCCGGCGAACCGGTCGTGCAGCGGGTGGCGCTTGGTGTCTGTCGGGTGGCGCAGCGACCAGATGTCGAAGTCGTGGCCCGCCTCTTGCAGGGCAACCAGTTCCTGGGCGATGAACGTCTCGGACAGGCGTGGCCAGCCCTTGACCAACACCGCCAGCCTAGGCGCGGTTCTGCTCATCCGGTGGCGCGCTCCCGTTCCTGCGACAGCAGGGCATCGACGCGGCCGGTAACATAGTCGAGCCCGTCCAGCAGGCCGGCGCGGATCGCCTGCGACGGCAGCGGCTGGTTCGGCAGGTTTCGGATGGCAGCAATCATCGCCTGTGGAGTCAACCCATCGCGGGTTTCGTCTAGCATGCGGACGAGGCCCAGGTCTTCGGCGCGCGAGGCGCGGATCCATTGTTCCAGCCGCGGCGTGGTGCGCGGCACGATCACGGCACGTTTGTCAAACGACAACACCTCGCAGAAGGTGTTGTAGCCGCCCATGCACACAACTCCCGCCGCACCCGCGAACAGGGTCTCGATCTGCGATTCGAACCCCACCGCGGTCACCCGCCCGTTCAGGGCCGCGACACGGGCTTCGAACTCGTCGCGCAATTCGCCCGACAGGAAGGGGCCATAGACCAGAACGGCGCGCGGCGACAGGTCCGGGTCCTGCTCGTAAGCCGACAGCACAAGGTTGACCATGGCCTTGCCATCCCCGCCGCCACCGGGCGTGATCAGGATGTACGGCTGTTCCGGCGGAGTGCCGACCGGGCCCTGGTCGCGGCGCAGATAGCCGGTCCAGTGAATGCGGGCCTGGGTCGCGGGGCTGAGCGGCAGGCCCCGGGTCGGGTCATAGACCGAACGCAGACCATAGACCCAGATTTCGTGGTAGAATTTTTCGGTGGCGGTAACCGCATCCTTGCGGGCCCATTCGGCGGCCAGAACTTCGGGTTCATCGAGCACGTCGCGCAGGCCCAGAACCAGCTTGGCATGGCCCGTTTCGTGCAACTGCTCGAGCGTCGGCAGCAGTTCGCCACGGAACCCAGTGGGCTCTTTGTCGACGATCAGAACATCGGGGGCGAACTGGCGTACGGCGGTCTGGATCAGGCCTGACCGCAATTCGGTCACTTCGTCGATCCCCATGCCGATGGTCTGCGCCGCATAGGAGCCATCCGCGCGTTTGGTCACGCCGGGCAGGCGCACATGGTCGACGCGTCGTGGAAAGGTGAACCGACCGGCGACCGGGGATCCGGTCAGGATCAGCGCCGAGGCCTGCGCGTTGGCCTGCGTGATCGCGGACGCCAGCGCGCGTGATCGTCTGAGGTGGCCCAGACCGAACGTGTCGTGGCTGTAGAACAGGATGCGCGGCGCGCGGCCGGTTATTTGGTCTTTTGTGCCTAGGCCCATGCCTTCGCCCGTTTCATTGGTCTCGGTGCATTTTCCGCGCGTTCGCACCTGATAGCGTATCTTTTCCGGGTCCGCTTGCCAAAGGCGCTGTTTCAGCGCCGCAAATGCGTCAGGCATTGCGATTCGGCAACAGCCCTAGGGCATTTGCCGACGTGGACCCGAAACGGGTTTGCTGGCGCGGGATGGCCGGTCTCGGATGTGTTACTCGGAAATCAGGCATTTGAAAATATGCCGGCCGTCAGGAATGTTGGAAAAAAACACGCCACTACACGTTGTCGGGAAATCCCGGCCGGACGGTTTGAACAGGGCCGCGCGCGCCTGTAGGCTGGCGGACAGCCGATATGAAATTGGGTGCCAAGCCTTATGAATCTGACAATTCTTGTCCGCGTGATGTGCCTGTGTTGGGCGATGATGGTCGCAGGTGCGATGCAGGCGCCGGCCCAGACCTCGCTGATTCCGGGGTATCCGACGGGGTCGGACGACCAGGTCGGGACGAGCAGCGACTCGGATATTGCCGCCGCCATACGCGCGGCAACCGAGGCAGGGGCCAGCGTCATCGTGATTGACAGTGCCGGAAAGGTGGTGCCCTCGGGTGCCGGGTCCACCGCTCTGGCTGAGGACGCGCCGCATGATCCGATGTCGGAAAGCTCGCAGTTGATGAAGGCGCAGGAGCGCGTTGCCAAATTCAGCGAGGCCGTCCGTTCGCGGTTCGAGGCGTTGCCCTATTCGATCTTCGAGGTGCGATACATTCTGGAACAGACCAGCCCCGATGGTCGGATCATGACCTATGTCGAGGTTCTGGGCTGGAACATCCTGTTCCTGCTGCTGGGTCGGTGGCTGTCGATCGAGCTGTACGGCAAGCGTTTTGCCCGACGGTGGGTCGTCGCCCGGATCAAGGAAAACCCGCAAGGGTATCGAGAAAAGATGCCATTCCTCGTGTTCCGGTTCCTGATGGGAATCGGGGCCACCGTCTTTGCCATGCTGATGGCGCTGTTGGTGGGCTATCTGTTCTTCGGCCAGTCTGAGGACGTCTCGATCCAGTTCACGGTGACCGCCATCTTCACGGCCTTTTTCCTGTCGCGTACGGTTTCGGACCTGTGGCGCATGGTGCTGTCACCCTATCTCAGTCAATATCGCCTGCCGCCGTTTTCGGACCGGGACGCCAAGCGGCTTTACATCTGGGCCTCAGCGCTGGCGACTTACGACATCACCGCGGTTCTGTTTTCGACTTGGGTGGCGGATTTTGGCCTCAACTACAACGTTTATGCCATGGTATATGGCAGCCTGACCCTGATCGGGCTGGTCGGAAACATCCTGATGATCCTGTTCAACGCGCGGGCGATCTCGAACGCGATCCGGGGCGGGCGCAGGCCGGATCAGGTGTCGTGGCTGCTGCGTTTCGTATCCTTCGGCTGGGCGCCGGTGCTGATCGTCTACCTGGTGTTCAGTTGGTTCAAGTTGGCGGTGGATCTGGTTCTCGAAACCGAGGATTCGATTCCGATCGTGGCCAGCAGCTATCTGATCTTCATGTCCGTGGTCATCGCCTACGGGGCCATGAACTATGTTCTGGAACGGTATTTCGACCGCAATCGCCAGATCGAGGCGATAAACGCCGAGGCAGACACGGATGACGAGGCGCGCGAGACTTCGGAAACGCCCGAGGCCGAGCAGCGGCGCCACACGATGGTCACCTACGAGGATCTGGCCCGGCGGGTGGCCGGCATTCTGGCCTTCGTGGTCGGCATCTATGCGCTGGTGGTCATCTGGAATCCCGAAGCCAGTTGGAGCGAGGATCTGCCCGTCGGGCGCGCGCTGGACGTGATGGTGATCCTGTTCATCGGGTATATCCTGTTCCATTTCTTCCGGATCTGGATCGATATGAAAATCGCCGAAGAAGTCGAGGATGGTGGCGGTCAGGCCGAATTGGGCGACGAGGGCGGCGAAGCCAGCCAGAGCCGGTTGGCAACACTGCTTCCGCTGTTCCGCGGCGCCATTCTGGCCATCGTGGTGGTCTCGATCGGGTTGATCGCCCTGATGGAGGTTGGCATCAATGTCAGCCCGTTGTTTGCCGGCGCCGGTGTCGTCGGCCTGGCGGTGGGCTTTGGGGCGCAGACGCTAGTGCGGGATATCTTTTCGGGCGCGTTCTTTCTGTTGGACGATGCGTTCCGCAAGGGCGAATATGTTGATATCGGCGACGTGAAGGGGACGGTCGAAAAGATCTCGGTCCGGTCGATGCAGCTGCGCCACCATCTGGGGGCGCTGAACACCATACCCTTCGGCGAGATCAAGGTGCTGACCAACTATTCCCGCGACTGGGTCATCATGAAGCTTCCTCTGCGGGTGACCTATGACACCGATGTCGAAAAGGTGCGCAAGCTGATCAAGAAGCTGGGGCAGGAATTGCTGAGCGATCCGGTGATCGGCGACAATTTCATCCAGCCTCTCAAATCGCAGGGCGTGATCGAGATGCAGGATTCCGCGATGATCATCCGGGTCAAGTTTATGACCAAGCCGGGCGATCAATGGCTGGTGCGCAAGCGGGTCTATCAGGAGATCAGGGAACTGTTTGCGCGCGAAGGCATCCAGTTCGCCCACCGTGAAGTGACTGTGCGACTGGCCGACGGCAAGGAGGCCGGCGACCTGACGCCGCAGCAGCGCGAGGCGGTGACCGGTGCGGTTCAGGCCGCGATCGACGAAGACTATCTGGACGATATCGGGCCGGGCGGCGATGACCGCTGACCGAGCGGCGGTGGCGCGTGGGGTCAGGACGGCTCCCACACGGGGGAGGAGGTGCCCAGCCGGGACGCGTGCAGGGGCCATTGCATGCCGGCCGGCCCGACGTTCAGTGCGGGCTTCAGACGATGACCCGGCCCCCACCCCGATTGCTCGGTGTCGTGGGCATAGTCCGCAGGGGTCGGCTTGGTGATGTCTTCGGTGGTCTCGGTCTTGGCGAGGCTGGCCAGAAGCTCGGCCGTGCGGGCCAGCGACAGCCGGGCATCCATGACGGAACGGCCCAAGGTGGCCTCGGTCAGGGCCGAGAGGACGGCGGCGGCCATCAGGTAGCCGGTCGCGTGGTCCAAAGCCTGAACCGGCAGCGGGGTCGGCTTTTCGCCCTTGGCCCACAGACGGCCGGCATCGGCGATGCCTGCGCTCATCTGTACCAAGCTGTCGAATCCGCGCCGAGCCGCCCAAGGCCCCTGCCAGCCATAGGCGTCCAGCGTGACCTCGATGCGGTTGGGTGCAATCTCGTCGCGTTTGGCCTTGTCGAGGCCCAGTGCGTCCAGCGCCCCTGGGCGATAGCCGTGCACGAACACATCGGCTTGGGCCAACAGCTCCTGCAGTCGGTCCATTCCTGCCGGCGATTTCAAATCCAGATAGGCACAGCGCTTGCCCAGTGAAATGTCGGGGATCACCCCGGGCTCGTCCCAGTCCGGAGGGTCGATTCGCAACACCTGCGCCCCGAAACCCGCCAGTGTCCGGGTCGAGACTGGCCCGGCCAGAACGCGGGTCAGGTCCAGCACCCGCAGCCCCGACAAGGGGCGGGCAGCGGTTGCCCGGGGCCGGTCGCGCAGCGTGATCCGGCGCGGACCGTGCCAGCCGATCAAGGGGTCGCGGGCGACGGCGCGGCCTTGCGGGTGGTCGAGCCACTCGGTGCGGCTGCGCATGGCTGCCGCAACGCCGCCTTCGGCCACGATCCGGGTCTCCAGATCCGAGATCGACCAGTTGCGGATGGCCTGCGTCACCGCAGTGCGGTCGGCCAGGGTGTCCAGCACCCTGAGCGCGGCCGCCCGATGGTGGGGCAGGTTGGTGTGCAACCGGATCCAGCCGTCGGCAGCCTGATAGTCGCCGGCGATCGGATCCCAGAGGTTCGGCATTTCCCACCCGTCGGGCTTTAAGGAATACCCGAACCAGAGGGACGCCAGACGACGATTGACCGACACGGCCGGCGTCGCTGCGGCAAGGTTGGCCGCCTGCATGAACCGGGCAAGTTCAAACCCGACGGCGGCGAAACTGGCGGTGGCCAGGTCCGAGACGGCAAAGGCGCTTGGCAGCGCACCGGACCCGCTGACCCGATAGGCCCCGGCCGGCGGAAGCGCCGCCAGCAGGCTCATTGCTGATAGGGGTCCAGACTGTCGCGCAGCCCGTCACCCAGGAAATTGAAAGCCAACACCACCACGATGATCGGCAGCATCGGGATGGCGGTCCAAGGGTAGATCTCGATCGAGGCGAGGTTCTGCGCGTCGTTCAGCATCACGCCCCAGCTGACCGCCGGTGCCCGCAGGCCGAGGCCCAGGAAGCTGAGCGCCGTTTCCCCCAGGATCATGGCCGGTATCGACAGCGTGGCCGAGGCAATCAGATGCGACATGAAGTTGGGCAGCAGATGCTTGCGGATCACCCGGCCGGAACTGGCGCCCATCATCTCGGCAGCGCGGACATATTCCTCTTCGCGCAGCGACAGGAATTTGGCGCGCACGGAACGGGCCAGGCCGGGCCAGTCGAGGATGCCGAGGATGATCGAGATGATGAAGAACACAGCCACCGGTGACCAGTTCGACGGCACTGCCGCCGACAGCGCCAGCCACAGGGGCAGTTCGGGCAGCGACCGCAGGATCTCGATCACGCGGTTGATGACCCAGTCGATCCGCCCGCCGAAATAGCCGGCCAGCGATCCGAACAGGATACCCAGGAAGAACGAGACCGAAATGCCGATCAGGCCCACCGTCAGCGACAGCTGCGCGCCGTAGAGGATGCGGCTGAACACGTCGCGGCCCAGCCGGTCGGACCCCCACAGGAACAGGGTCGTGCCCTCGGGCGGGCAGAACAGGTGCGTGTTGGAAGGGATCAACCCAGCCAGTTTGTATTCCGAACCCTCGCAGAAGAACCGGATCTTGCGCGGGTCGTCCGTGTCGGTCACGAATTTCCACTGGAAGGTCTCAAGATCGGCCTCGGCCACGGTCGGATAGACGAAGGGCCCGATGAACTCTCCGTCGTGAAACCAGTTCACCGATTGAGGCGGGGCGTACAGGTGCTCTCCGTTGCGGTCATTCGGCCCGTAGGGCGCAATGAACCCGGCAAAGGGCAGCATCAGGTAGCACAACAGCAGGAAGATGCCCGAGATCAGGCCCAGCCTGTGCGTCTTGAACTTGCGCCAAACCAGCACCCAGTTGGGAGCGTCTAGGTCCTTGCGCTCCAGCTCCTGCAGGGCGGCCTGCGGGTCGAACGGGGCGTCATCGACATAGCGGCCATCGGGAAGTCTGCTCATGCCTCACGCCCCTCGTAGCGGATGCGCGGGTCAAGCATGACCAGCAGGATGTCGGAAATCATGGTGCCGATCAGGGTCAGCAGGGCCACGAACATCAGGATGAAGGCCGACAGGAACTGATCCTGTGTTTTAAGCGCCGTCAGCAGAGTGGGGCCGATGGTCTGCAAACCCAGCACCACCGACACCAGAACCGAGCCCGACACCATCGAGGGCAGCAGGTTGCCGATATCGGCCACGAAGGGGTTGAATGCCACGCGCAGCGGGTATTTCGTCAGCATCCGCGACGGCGCCATCCCCTTGGCGATGGCGGTTTCGACATAGGGCTTGCCCAGTTCGTCCAGCATGTTGGCACGCAGGCGCTGCATCATCGCCGAGGCGCCCGAGGTACCGATCACGAAGGTGGGTACGATCAGATGCACCAGGATCGACTTCATCTTGTCCCAGCTCATCGGCTGGCCTTCGTAGATCGGGTCCATCAACCCGCCGATGGGCAGGTTGAAATAGCGGTGGCCGTAGTAGAACAGGATCAGCGCCAGCAGAAAGTTGGGTGTGGCCAGCCCCAGATAGCCCACGAAAGCGGTCGTGTAATCGACCCAGGTCCGGGATTTGGCCGCCGCCATCACGCCCAACGGCAGGGCCACGGCATAGACGAACAGGATGGCCGCCAGGTTGACCACGACCGTCAGCCACAGCGTGTCGCCCACGATCTCGGCCACGGGGCGGTCGAATTCGAAAGACCAGCCATAGTTGCCCTGCAGCAGCCCCTCGAACCCGTGGGGGCCGGGGATAAACCCCATCCAAATCAGGTATTGTTGCCACATCGGCCGGTCCAGCGCATATTCCTTGCGCAGGAACTCGGCCTTGGCCACGCCCGCCGACTGCCCCGAGGCCTGCAATTCCGCGATCTGGTTGCTGAGATAGTCGCCGGGCGGCAGGTTGATGATCACGAAGATCATCACCGACACCACCAGAAGCGTCAGCAGCATCGTGAAAAAGCGATACACCGCATAGCGGAGCATGATCATCGGTCAGCCCTCGTCAGTCCGCCAAGAAGAATTCGTCGGGCCGGTGCACTCCGAAATGTGCGCCGGGTTCCCATGCCCACATGGCTTGTTCCGGCACGTTGCGCAGGCGGTTGGATAACACGATCGGTTGCGGCGCTCCGTTCAGGATGCCGATGGCATAGACCTGTTCGGCGTGGATTTTGAGCATGGCTTCCCAAGCCGCGCGGCGCTGGTCGTCGTCGGTGGCGACCTGCCAGTCATGGGCCAGTTCCAGAAGGCGCTGCGCCTCGGGCAGATCGGGCGGCTCGCCGGAACCGCCGCCGGTTTGATAGTGCTGACCCCATTTCGGCCAGGACAGAAACACCTGGTCGGTGGGCGCCACATACAGCGGCGAAGTATAGACCTGCGGAATACCGTTGTCCCATCCGTACCAGACCGACGCCATCGTGTTTCCGGCAAACACCCGGTTGCGCAGAATGTCCCGGTCCAGCGGGCGCATCACCAGCTTGACGCCAATCTCGCGCCAAGTGTCGGTGACGATCTGCAGCGCGTTCTCGACTTCTTGCCTTTCGCCGGCGGTTTCGATCACCAACTCCATCGAGCGGCCGTCGGGCAGCAGACGGATGCCGTTCCTGTCCCGCTTGTCCAAGCCGGCTTCGTCCAGCAGGGCATTGGCCTGGTCGACATCGAATTGCGCCCAGGCCTGCGCGTTCTCCTCACTGTAGAAGGGCGAGGCCGGCAGGACCGACATGGCCGCCGGATGCGCCAGTTTGAAATACAGGGCCTGATTGATGGTCTGCCGGTCGATCGCCAGCGACAGCGCCCGGCGGACGCGTACATCGCGCAGCACATTGCGCCAGACTGCGTCTTCATAGTTCAGATTGGGATAGATCGCGATCTGCGAGGCGACACCGGTCTTCCACAGCAAGGTCTTGTAGTTGCCCTGCGCCTCGCCCTTTTTCAGGATCGAGGCATCGCGGAAGTCAAGCCCGCGGCCCTGCAGATCGGTCTCGCCGGCATTGGCCTTGGCGGCGACCAGGCCGGGCGCGACGATCTCCATCTCGACCACGTCGATATAGGGCAGTTGCACGCCCTTGGCGTCGATGCGGTGATAGTAGGGATTGCGTACGAAATTGTGCCGGATCTTCTTGCCCGAGCTGGCATTCAACCAAGGCTGAAGAGTCGGCAGTTCGTGGTTGTCGTACTTGTAGAGGTTGTCCAGCTTGTTGTGCAGCGCGGCCCAGCTTTTGACGCGGGCATCGTCAACCTGGAATGCAAGCTCTTCCTTGTCGGCGTATTTCTCGTGATAGCGTTTTAGGAATTCGGCCGGCCGATAGATGAAGGGCGGGCGCGCCTGCGCCAGCGACTGAAGGAAGTTCGGGTTGGGATCTTCCCATTCATAGATCACGGTCGTTTCATCGGGAAACGAGACCTTGGGAAACTTGCCCTCGATCCGCAGGAAATCGGGTGGGCCTGAGGGGCTGAGCAATTCGTTGTTGGCGACGTCCTCCCACCAGTACCGGAAATCTTCCGACGTGAAGGGCTCGCCGTTGGACCATTTGTGGCCTTTGCGCAGATGCAGCGTGAACTTGCGGTTATCCTCGTTCTCGTAGCTGGCCAACAGGTCGGGAACCAGGTTGTAATCGGCATCATAGCCCACCAGCCGCGCATAGCCATAGACGACCATCTGGCGGATGTCCTTGGACCGGGTGACCATGGTGCGCAGGGTGCCCCCCTGTTTGCCAAAGGCGCGGCCCTTGGCCTCCAGATCCACGATCAGCGGCTCTTGCGGGATACGGTCCTGTATCGGTGGCAGGTTCCCGGCATCGACCTCGGTTTTCCAGAATGTGCTTTCCTGCAGATCGGGCGGGGTGTCCGCCTGTGCGGCAAGCCCGAAGGCAGAGGCCAGAACGGTGGCCAGCGTCAGTAATCGAGGGGTCTTAAACATGGCAACGTACCTTATGGCCGGGCTCCATCTCTACCAGTGAAGGTATCACGGTGTCCGAGAAACGAAAGGCGTCATCCCAACTGTCCGGTGATCCGGCGCCTAGGGCAACGAGCTTCAGGTCGATAGGGCGGTTGATGTCGGGCTCGGGCTGGGCCGCGATCAGCGCCTTTGTGTAGGGGTGGCGGGGATTGTAGAACAGCGTCTCGGGCGGGGCCTGTTCGACCACCAGCCCCTGCCGCATCACGGCGACCTCGTCCGCGATTCGGGCCACCACTGCCAGGTCGTGCGAGATGAAGAAATAGGACAGGTTCAGGCTGTCCTGCAGTTCCTCAAGTAGTGTCAGGATCTGTTCCTGCACCGAAACATCCAGCGCCGAGGTCGGTTCGTCGCAGATGATCAGCGTGGGGTCCAACATCATCGCGCGGGCAATCGACAGTCGCTGGCGCTGGCCACCGGAAAAGGCATGCGGATAGCGTTTCAACATGTCGGCGTTCAGCCCGACGCGTTTGAGCATCTCGGCCGCCTTTTCGCGTTGCTCCGCCGAGGTGCCGATCCCGTGAATCTCGAGCGGTTCGGTCATCGCGTCTTGAATGCGCATCCGCGGGCTGAGCGAGCTGTAAGGGTCCTGAAACACCATCTGCGCCTTGCGCTGGAACACGGTACGTTCGGCGCGCGTCATCTGATGCACCTGGATCGGATCGTCCTGCGGCGTAGCGCGAAACAGAACCTCGCCGCCGGGATCGGGCAGTTCTGCGCCCAACGCGATGCGCGCGGCTGTGGTCTTGCCCGACCCGCTTTCGCCGACCACGGCCAGCGTTTTGCCCCTTGCCAGCTTCAGGTCGATGCCACGACAGGCGTGGATCAGCTTGTCGGCCTTCCACCCGCGGCCCGCCCGCATCGTGTAGGTCTTGGAAACGCCCTTCATCTCGAGGATCAGATCCTCGTCCGGCATGGGGATGCCCACGGCGTCCTCGTCTGGGATTTCCGGCGCGGCCTCGAACAATTGCTGCGTGTAGGGATGCGCCGGTTCGCTCAGGATCAGCGCGGCGGGACCCGCCTCCATCACGCGGCCCTTGTGCATCACGACCACCTGTTCGGCCATGTTGGCCACCACGCCCAGGTCATGCGTCACAAGGATCAGCGCCAGCCCGGTTTCCTGCTGCAGGTCCTTGATCAGCCCCAGAACCTGCGCCTGCGTCGTCACGTCCAGCGCGGTGGTGGGCTCGTCGGCGATCAGCAGGTCGGGCTTGGCCACCATGGCCATGGCAATCATCGCCCGCTGTCGCATCCCGCCCGACATTTCAAAAGGATACGAGTCATAGGCCCGCACGGGATCGGGAAAGCCGACACGTTCGAACTGTTTCAGCACTTCCTTGCGGGCCTCGGATTCCGAGGCCCCGCGATGCAGCCACAAGACTTCGCTGACCTGGTTGCCGATCTTGTGCAGCGGCGACAGCGACCGCATCGGCTCTTGAAAGATCATCGAGATCCGGTTCCCCCGGATGTCGCGCATCCTGCGCTCGCCGAGCGTGGCAAGATCAAGCTGATCCTGCCCGGTGCCGAAGGTGATCGTGCCCTTCCGGATCTGCGCCGCGCGGGGCAGGATACGCAGCACCGCCCGGCATGATATGGTCTTGCCCGACCCGGACTCTCCGACCAAAGCCAGCGTTTGTCCGGCCTCGACATCGAAGCTCACATCTTTGACGACGGAGTCTCCGTCCCCGAAACCGATGCTCAGGTCTCGGACAGACAGCAAGGCCGTCATGCGGAGGTTCCGCCCGTTTGGCCGCCGGTGGGCATGGCTTTGATCAACTCCCTGTTTTTTGGACGCAGTTTCGCGCGCCCGGGGGCAACTAGTCAAACACCTTCTTGGGGGAAAACGTCGCGGACTCGCGTCCCTTGGTGCATTGTCCCTACACAAAGCCTTGAGTTTTTGTCATCCAAGGCCCGACCGGTCCGCGCCAACGGGCCTGCAAAGGTATCACGGAGAGATCAGATCGTGCCACATCAACAAAGCCGCTTGGACCTGTTCATCGACCGCATGGTTTCGCAGCGGGCCTGCCTGGATGCCGCCATCGCCCAGACGTCCGGCATGGCCGGTCCGGTGTTCGAACTGGGGCTGGGCAACGGGCGGACCTATCATCACATGATCCAGCGCATCCAGGATCGTCCGGTCTATGTGTTCGAGCGCGCGGTGGCCTCGCACCCGGATTCAACCCCGTCCGAAGATCGTCTGATCTTGGGCGACGTGCGCGAGACGCTGCCCGCCGCGCTGGATCGGTTCGGCGCAACCGCCAGCCTGATTCACGCCGATCTGGGCGGCCACAACAGGGAAAAGAACGATGCCTTCGCCCGCTTCGTGTCGCCGCTGATAGAACCACTGCTGGCCGAAGGCGGTTTGATGGTCTCGAGCGACCGGATGTATTTCGAAACGCTGGCGGAACAGCCCCTCCCCGAAGGCGCGGTTCCGGGTCGCTGCTTCATCTACCGGCGCTGAGCGGCGTTCCGCAGGGTCACTTTGCGCAGGGACTCGATCCCGGCACGGCGGGCGGTCTAACCTTCGCGTGACGTTCACGCAAAGGACCGCCCATGCTGTTTTACGATTGCTCTACCGCTCCGAACCCGCGCCGCGCCCGCATGTTCATCGCCGAAAAAGGGCTGCAGATCGAAACCCGCGACATCTCGATCGCCAAGGGCGAGCAACTGAGCGAGGCGTTTCGCAAGGTGAACCCCCGCGCCACCATTCCGGTGCTGGTTACCGACGAGGGCGCCGTTCTGACCGAGAACCTCGGTATCGCCGCCTATCTCGAGGCGCGCTTCCCCGAGCCCCCTTTGATGGGGCGGACGCCGGACGAGAAAGGGCTGGTGCTGATGTGGAACGCGATCGTCGAACAACAGGGCGGGGCGCCCATCGCCGACGCGCTGCGCAACACGCATCCGGCCTTCAAGGACCGCGCCATTCCCGGCCCGCAGAACCACGCGCAGATCCCTGAACTGGCCGAACGCGGCATCGCGCGCGTCGGGGCGTTCTTCGACCTGCTCGAAGAACGCTTGCAAGACAGCCCCTTCATCGCGGGCGAGGCGTTCTCGCTGGCCGATATCTCGACCTTCGTTTTCGTGGATTTCGCCCGTGTCATCAAGATGCGCATCCCCGAGGGCAACACGGCAACCCGAGCCTGGTTCGACAGCGTGCAGGCGCGGCCCAGCGCCAGTGCCTGACAGCACTGTACAGAAATGTCTAGACAGAAGTGAACAGTGCCCCTAGCGTCCTTTGGGAATCGTCCAGGGGAGGTCGGGATGAAATCGCAGTATCGCGTTGTGGTCATCGGGGGTGGCGTCGTCGGCGCCTCGGTTCTGTATCATCTGGCCAAGTTCGGTTGGTCGGATGTGGTCATGCTGGAACGACGGCGTCTGGCGTCGGGGTCGTCATGGCATGCGGCGGGGGGCATCCACGCGCTGAACGCCGATCCGAACATGGCGGCGCTGCAGGCTTACACGATCGACCTTCTGAGCGAGATCGAGAAGGAATCGGGCCAGAATATCGGCCTGCACATGACCGGTGGTCTGACATTGGCCGGAACCCCCGAACGGTGGGAGTGGTTGCAGGCGAATTACCGCATCTTCCAGTCCATCGGCATAGACGATTGCGAATTGCTGAGTCCGAAAGAAGCGCAGAAACGTTGCCCGATCATGTCCACCGACGGCATTCTGGGCGCGATGTGGGCCGACCGCGAAGGCTATATTGATACCACGGGCACCGTGCAGGCTTATGCCACCGCTGCCAAAAAGCGCGGGGCAGAATACTATGAGGAAACCAAGGTTGAGGAACTGATCCAGACCGCCGATGGCTGGCAGGTGGTGACCGACCGGGGCACGATCACCTGCGAACATGTGGTCAACGCTGCCGGCCTGTGGGCCAAGCAGGTGGGGCGCATGGCCGGGGTCGAGCTGCCGGTATCTCCGCTGAAACACCACTATCTGATCACCGACACGGTGCCCGAGGTCGCGGCGGCCGATTTCGAGATGCCGATGACCGTGGATCTGGAGGGCTTCACCTACATGCGGCAGGACCAGAAGGGCGTTCTGGTTGGCATCTACGAGGTCGATCACGAGCACTGGGCCATGGACGGCGCGCCATGGAACTATGGCGAGGAGCTGTTCCAGGAGCAGCTGGACCGCATCGAGAACGAACTGATGCTAGGCTTTCAGCGCTACCCGGCGATCCAGAATGTGGGCATCAAGACATGGGTGAACGGCGCCTTCACCTTCTCGCCGGACGGCAACCCTCTGGTCGGTCCGGTGCCGGGCAAGCGCGGCTATTGGACTGCCTGCGCGGTGATGGCCGGGTTCCTGCAGGGCGGCGGCGTCGGCAAGACGCTGGCCGAATGGATGATCCATGGCGAGCCCGAGGCCGACGCCTGGCCGATGGATGTGGCGCGCTATGGCGACTTTGCCCAGAACAAGCGCTACATCCGCGAAACCACCGGCCAATTCTATTCCCGACGCTTCGTGATGACCTATCCGAACGAGCAACTGCCCGCCGGACGCCCGTTGAAGATGTCGCCGGCCCATGACGCAATGACCGAGGCGGGTTGCAAATGGGGGGTCAGCTGGGATCTCGAGGTGCCGCTTTATTTCGCGCCCAAGGGGTTCGAGGAAACGCCGACGCTCAAACGCTCGAATGCCTTCGACATCGTGGCCGAGGAATGCCGCACCATCCGCGAAGGCGTAGGCCTGATGGACATCACCGGGTTTTCACGGTTCGAGGTTTCGGGGCCGAATGCGGAAATCTGGCTTAACAAGGTGATGGCCTCGAACCTGCCGGGACCGGGCCGCGCGAAACTGGCGCCGATGCTGGGCGAGAACGGGCGGCTCAAGGGTGACCTGACGGTTCTGAACTGGGGCGACGGCACTTGGTGGATCATGGGCAGCTATTACCTGCGTGCCTGGCACATGCGCTGGTTCGACGATCACATGATCGACGGGGTCACCGTGCGCGACCTGGGCGAGGAGGTCTGCGGCTTTGCCGTGGTTGGCCCGAAATCGCAGGCGGTGGTCGAGAAACTGGCCGAGCAGGATATCTCAACCCTGAAATTCATGGGCTGCGGTGACTACGACATCGGCCTCGTGCGCGCCCGCGTGGCCCGCATGTCGGTCACCGGCGAAAAGGGCTATGAGATCAACTGCCGCTATGGCGACCACATCGCCCTGCGCCGCGCGCTGCTTGAGGCCGGAGCCAGCGAAGGCATCCGCGAATGCGGCTTCAACGCGATGCTGTCCACGCGGCTTGAGAAGAGCTTTGGCATCTGGTCGGCCGAATTCACCCAGGCCTACACACCCGGCATGACCGGCTTGGACCGCTGGATTGACTGGGACAAGGATTTCGTCGGTAAGGACGCAGCTCTGGCCGAGCGTGAGGGCAACGGCCCGGCGCAGGTTCAGGTGACGCTCGAGGTGGACGCGCTGGATGCGGATGCCAGCGGGTACGAGCCGGTCTGGGCGGGCGACCAGCGCGTGGGTTTCGTGACCTCGGGCGGGTATGGCCACTATATCGGCAAGTCGCTGGCGATGGCGCTGGTGGACCGCGACAAGGCACAGCCGGGAACCGAACTGTCGGTGCACGTGGTCGGGGTGGAGCGGCCCGCGCGAGTGATCGCGCCGTCGCCCTATGATCCCGAGGGCAAGGCGATGCGGGGCTGATCGTGGCGGCGCGGGGCAGGGAGCGGCGACGGCGGGGCCGGGGCGCTGAGGCCGTACCCGCGACCCATCGGGATGTTAACTATCGCCAGTTGCGCAACCCGTTTCCGGTGATGGAGGTCTTTCCCGCCGACCAGATCGCCGACATGCACGAAACCGCTCTCCGCACGCTGGAGGAACTGGGCGTCAAGGTCCTGCTGCCCGAGGCGCGGCGCCTGTTCGCCGCCGCGGGGGCGCGGGTGGATGAAGACAGCGAAATGGTGTTCATCGGTCGCGATCTGGTCGAGGCTGCGGTGGACTCGGCCCCGAAATCCATCGCCTGCCGGGCAGGGGCGCGGCATCGCGACTTCACGCTGGAGCTGGGCAGCCTGGTGTTTCAACCCGGCGCAGGCGCGCCCAATGCCACCGATCTGGAACGCGGCCGCCGCCCGGCCAGCGGGCAGGATTACCTCGAGTTCCTGAAGCTCACCCATCATTTCGACGTGTTCCAGATGATTTCGCCGCAGGTCGAGCCGCAGGACGTGCCGACTCACCTGCGCCACTATTTCACCACGCAGGCGCAGATGGAGTTGACCGACAAGTTTCCGTTCTTCTTCTCGCGCGGGACGCCGCAGGTGATGGATTGTTTCCAGATGCTGGCCGTCGCGCGGGGCCTGTCGGATGACGAGTTTCGCGCCCGGCCGCATTGCTACACCATCATCAACACCAACAGCCCGCGCACGCTGGACATTCCAATGGCGCAGGGGCTGATCGACTTTGCCCGTCACGGGCAGATGTCGATCATCACGCCGTTCACGCTGATGGGAGCGATGGCGCCGATCACGGTTGCGGGCGCGATCACCCTGTCCCATGCCGAGGCGCTGGCCGCCCTGACCCTGACCCAACTGGCAAATCCCGGCGCGCCGGTCTGCTATGGCACCTTCACCAGTAACGTGGACATGAAATCAGGCGCCCCGGCCTTTGGCACGCCCTCGCATTTCCAGGCCTCACTGGCGGCGGGGCAACTGGCGCGGCATCTGGGCCTGCCGTGGCGGTCGGCGGCCGGGTCGGCCTCTAACGCCAATGACGTGCAGGCCGCCAATGAAAACCAGTTCGGGCTGTGGGGTTGCCTGATGGCGGGGGCCACGGTGATCATCCATTCGGCCGGCTGGCTGGAAGGGGGGCTGACCGTGTCCTTCGAAAAGCTGGTCTGTGATGCCGAGGTGCTGAACATGGTGGCCGAGCTGTGTGCTGGGGCTCAGGCAGGCCAAGCTGAGATCGGGTTCGACACTGCATTGCGCGAGGTCGAGCCCGGAAGCCATTTCTTTGCCACAAGTCAGACTATGGAGCGCTACACCACCGAATTCTATGAACCGCGCCTGCATGATTATGCCAATTTCGGCACCTGGACCGAACGCGGATCGGTCGATGCGAACCACCGGGCCACTGCGGTTTGGCGCGACATTCTGAAAAATTTCGAACCACCCGCGCAGGACCAGCCGGGGCTGGACGCCATGCGCGACTTCATCGCGCGCCGAACCGCCGAGGGCGGCGCGCCGCCGGAGAGTTGAGATGAACAGCAAACCCATCCTGCATCGTGACGACCCCAAGGCCGAGCCGCTTGTCGGCAACGTCAAGGTCACGCGCGATGACTGGTTGAACGTGGCGATGGATGTCTTGATCTCGGACGGGGTCGAGCAGGTCAAGGTGCTGAACCTGGCTGACCGCATGGCGGTGTCGCGGTCCTCGTTCTACTGGTACTTCAAGTCCCGGCAGCACCTGCTGGATGCGCTGCTGGATCGCTGGCAGGCCACCAACACCGCCGCCCTGATCGCGCAGGCCGAGGCCCCGGCAAAGACCATCACCGCCGCCGTCTGCAACGTGCATCGCTGCGTGGTCAACACCGCCTTGTTCGACACGGCGCTGGATTTTGCCGTGCGCGACTGGGCGCGGCGATCAGGCAAGGTGCGGCGCATGCTGGACCAGTCCGATGCCCGCCGCCTGGCCGCGCTGCGGGCCATGTTTGCCCGCCATGGCTATGAGGCGGTCGAGGCCGAAACCCGTGCGCGGGTGCTGTACTACATGCAGATCGGCTATGATCTGGCGCAGTTGAACGAGCCATTGGCGACGCGCCTGTCGTTGGTGCCGCATTACCTGTACGTCTTTACCGGGGTCGAACCGCGGCCCGAGGAAATCGAGGAATTCAGCGCCTATGCCAAGCGCTGCTGGGAGGGAGGATCAAGCCATGAGCCAGCCTGACGCAATCATCATCGGAACCGGCGTGATCGGCGCGGCCATCGCGTTCGAGATGGCCAAGGCCGGGTGGAAGACCCTCTCGCTGGACCGCAACGCGCAGGTGGGGCATGGCTCGACCGCCGGGTCCTGCGCGATCATCCGGATGCACTATTCAACCTTCGACGGCACCGCCTTTGCGTGGGAGGGCTATCATTACTGGCGCGACTGGGCCGACTATCTGGGCCTGCCCGATGGGGCCGATCTGGCGCAGTTCCGCGAGACGGGCTGCCTTGTCATGAAAACCAAGGCCAACGGCCACCTGAAAAAACACAAGCAATACAGCGCCGAGTTGGATTGCCCGTTCGAGGAATGGTCGGCAGAACAGATACTCGACCGCCTGCCGATCTATTCTCTGGACAGTTTTGCCCCGGCCAAACGGATGGATGACCCAGCCTTTGGTCAGCCCAATGGCAGCAGGATGCAGGGGGCGGTGTTCTGGCCCAAGGCCGGCTATGTAACGGACCCGGCCCTGTCCGCGCAGAACCTGATGCAAGCGGCCACGCAGCGCGGCGCGCAGGTGCGGACCGGGGCCGAGGTCGTCGAAATCTTGCAGGAAGGTGGCAGGGTCAAAGGCGTCCGGCTGGCCTCGGGCGAAGAGATTCATGCGCCGGTGGTGATCAACGTGGCCGGGCCGGGATCGTCGATCATCAACCGCATGGCGGGTGTGCTGGACGACATGACCATCGAAACCCGCCCGCTGCGGCAGGAGGTGGTGCATGTGCCGGCGCCCAAAGGGTTCGATTTCGAGCGTCAGGGAACCATCGTCTCGGACAGCGACATTGCCTGCTACTGCCGGCCAGAACATGGCAATCACATCCTGATCGGATCCGAGGACCCGGACTGCGACCCGCATCAGTGGTGCGAGGATGACATTCATTACAACCGCGATTTCACCGACCAGTGGACGACGCAGGCGATGCGCTATGCGCAGCGGGTGCCGAGCTTGGGCATCCCCTCGCGGATGCGGGGGGTCGTGGATCTTTATGACGCCTCGACCGACTGGATCCCGATCTATGACAAATCCAGCCTGTCGGGCTTTTACATGGCCTGCGGCACCAGCGGGAACCAGTACAAGAACGCGCCGATCGCGGGCAAGATGATGGCCGCGCTGGTGGAGTATTGTGAGGGCGGTGCGGATCACGACGCCCAGCCCCTGCAATTCGAGCTGCCCTATATCAAACGTACCATCGACGTGGGTTTCTATTCCCGCAAGCGGCCCATCAACGAGGAAAGCAGCTTTTCGGTCCTTGGCTAGCCATGCCGGACAAATGCGCTAGCTCTCGGGAAACACTGAGAGAGGGCGTGTTCGATGGCGGAGAATGACACCAGAGTTCTTATCTTGGGAAGTGCGCCCGCAGCACTGGCTGCGCGGGATTGGACGCGCGGGGCGTTCACTCATATCGTGGCCATCAACAACGCCTGGCGCATCCGCGAAGATTGGGATTTCCTGATCCATCCCGAGGATTTTCCGGCCGAGAACCGCCCCGACTGTCTGACAGCGACGCAGCGCATCGTGACGGCGCAGGATTATGTCCCGATCCAGAACGCTTACGGCGGCTTCGTCTATGCCGGTGGAACCATGGCCTTTACCGCCGGGTACTGGGCGCTGGGCGATCTCAAACCATCGGTACTGGCCTACTTTGGCTGCGACATGGTCTATCCGCGCTCGGGCAATACCCATTTCTACGGCCAGGGAACGGCCGATCCCTTGCGCGCCGACGTCACCTTGCGCTCGCTCGAGGCGAAATCGGCACGGCTGGCGCTGCTGGCGGCGCGTCAGGATTGCAATGTGGTGCGGTTGTCCTCCGGACCCAGCCGGCTGGTCTATCCATCCGTTTCGCATACAGAAGTGATCCCCGAGGCCCTGCCGAGCACCGAACACGTCGATGCTCTGCTGCAGGCCGAGTGTGAGGTCGGTTACGTGGTGCCATCCGGCCGGTATTGGGAGGTCGAAGACCGGTTCGATCCAGCCGTTGTCGACCGGCTGGATGCGGCTTGGCTCGCAGCTTACAAGGCCTCGGTGCTGGATCAGGCGGCCTGAGCGCGCGGCGCGCGCAACAAGTCTTCGACCTTTCGTCTGGCAGTCTCGGCCGCTTGTATCCGAACCGGGCCATAACCGCGGATCTCGTCAGCGCACGCCAGGATGCTTTGCCACGTTTCGGCATCCCGATCGCCGTACTCGGCCACAACGCGGTCCAACAGCCCCTGATACCAATTCAGCAGATCGCGGTGGAGGCGCGCTTCGGCGTGATAGCCAAACGGATTGAGAGCTGTTCCGCGCAGCGCCCGCATCTTTGACAGGCCCCGCAGAACCGGCTGCATCCAAGGTCCGAACGCCTTTTTCAGCGGTCGGCCCCGTGCGTCCGTTTTGCGGCTCAGCAGGGGCGGAGCCATGTGAAAGCGGACCGCAAAATCGCCCTCGAACTGGTTGGCCAGGTCCTGGGCGAAATGGTCCGAAGTCATCAGCCGCGCGACTTCGAACTCATCCTTGTAGGCCATGAAGCGGAACAGGTTGCGAGCGACGCTGCGCAGCAGGGTCTCGTCAGCCTGCGGCAGCGCCGAGCGGAGGGCGGCGAAACGATCGGCATAGGCCTGCGCGTATTTTGCGTTTTGATACTCGGTCAGGTAGGCGGTGCGGCGCGCAATCATCTGATCCAGTGTTTCGTCCGAACCAAAGTCGTCGGAAGGCAGCGCCAGAACGTCCGGACGAACCGCCATGTTGCGCCCGATTGCAAAAGCCAGACGGTTCTTCTCGACAGCGACACCGTTCAGCAGGATCGCCTGACCCAGCGCGACATGCGATACCGGCACAAGACCGTGCTGCCACGCAAAACCCAGCATGATCACATTGGCAAACACGGCATCACCCAGCAGGTTTTCCGCCACCGCATTGGCGTCGAAACCGAACAGGTTTTTCGCCCCAACCACGTTCTGAATTGCCTGTTCACGGGCTTTTACCTGCAACTGAGCGTCGCGGCGCAGAACGATATCGCCGGTCGGCATTTCCGCCCGGTTCAGGACCACGCGCGTACCCTTGCGGTAATGCGCCGAGGCTTTGGGGGCCGAACTGACGACGACGTCGCAACCAATCACCGCATCGGCCGCGCCCTGATCAATGCGGACCTGGTTCAGCGCGTTTGGAGTGTCTCCCAAACGGATATAGCTGAGAACGGTTCCGAATTTCTGAGCAAAGCCTGTGAAATCCAGGACCGAGGCGCCTTTCCCCTCGAGATGGGCCGCCATCGTGATCAGCGCACCAACTGTCACCACGCCTGTGCCACCCACGCCGGTGACCAGCAGCTCGAACGGTTTGTCCAGGCGTGGCAGGGTAGGGTCGGGGAGCCCGTCCTCGAGTTTTGCCAGATCCAGCTTTGCCATGCGTTTGCGGCGTTCGCCGCCTTCGATGGTCACGAAGCTGGGGCAGAATCCGTTGAGACACGAGAAGTCCTTGTTGCACGAGCTCAAATTTATCTTGCGCTTGCGGCCGAGCGGGGTTTCGCGCGGCTCGACGCTCAGGCAGTTGGATTCGACCGAGCAGTCGCCACAGCCTTCGCAGACCAGGTCGTTGATCCAGACGAACCGCTGGGGGTCCTCCATCGTGCCGCGCTTGCGGCGGCGGCGCTTTTCGGTGGCGCAGGTCTGTTCATAGATCAGGACGGTCACGCCCGGCGTCTCGCGCAGCTCGCGTTGCAAGGTGTCCAGTTCGGCGCGGTCGTGGAAGGTTGTTTGCGCCGGGAAATCGGCGTGGTGGAATTTAGAGATGTCGTCCGAAACGATAGCGATCCGCTCGACGCCCTCGGCGCGGCAGGTCTGGGCGATGCCGGCCACGCTGACCGGCCCGTCCACCGGCTGGCCACCGGTCATGGCCACGGCGTCGTTGTAGAGGATCTTGTAGGTGATGTTGGTCCCGGCCGCGACCGCCTGCCGGATCGCCAGCGAGCCCGAGTGATACCAGGTGCCCTCACCGAGGTTTTGGAAGATGTGCTTACCGCCGTTGAACTTGGACGCCACCACATGCGGCACACCTTCGCCGCCCATCTGGGCATAGCCGACGGTGTGGCGATCCATCCACGAGGCCATGACGTGGCAGCCGATGCCGCTGGCCGCCATCGAGCCCTCGGGCACCTTGGTCGAGGTGTTGTGCGGACAGCCCGAGCAGAAATAGGGCGTGCGGGTCGCTCCGGGCACGTTGATCAGTTGCGGCGGCCGTTCGGTCAGCGCCTTGGCTTTGGCGGGCAGGCCTTCTTCGGGGAAGAACTTGTCCAGCCGGGCCGCCACGATCGGGACCAGCATCAGCGGGTTCAACTCGCCCGTCCACGGGATCAGCGGCTCGCCATGGCTGTCGTATTTGCCCACCATCTTGTGCGGCTTGTCGCCTGGCCAATCGTAGAAGTATTCCTTGAACTGGCTTTCGATGATGCCGCGCTTTTCTTCGACGACCAGCACCTCGGCCTTGCCCTTCACGAAGCGCAGCGCGTTGCGCCGCGCCAGCGGCCAGACCATGCCGACCTTGTAGATGTCGATGCCCAGACGGCGGCAGGCGGCCTCGTCCAGTCCCAGCAGGCGCAAGGCCTCCATCAGGTCCAAATGCGCCTTGCCAGTGGTGACAAAGCCGAACTTGGCGTTGTCGATGTCATAGACGCGCCGGTCGATCGGGTTGGCCTCGGCAAAGGCGCGCACGGCGCGCAGCTTGTGCTGGATGCGGGTCTCGATCTCGGGGGAGGGCAGGTCGGCGGCGCGCACATGCAACCCGCCGGGGGGCAGGTCGATCTCGGGCAGGATGAACTGTCGGTCGGGGCGCAGCTCGACCGAACGGGCGCTTTCGACGGTTTCCGAAATCGCCTTGAACCCGACCCAAGTGCCGGAGTACCGCGACAGAGCAAAGCCGTATTCGCCGAATTCCAGATACTCCTCGACCGAGGCCGGGTTCAGCGTGGGCATGAACCATGCCATGAAGGCCACGTCGGACTGGTGTGGCATGGATGAGCTGACGCAGCCATGGTCGTCGCCGGCCACGACCAGCACGCCGCCCTTGGGGGCCGAGCCATAGGCGTTGCCGTGTTTCAATGCGTCGCCTGAGCGGTCGACGCCCGGCCCCTTGCCGTACCACATCGAGAAGATGCCTTCGAATTCGCACTGCGGGTCCAGGGTCGCCTGCTGCGCGCCCAGAACGGCGGTTGCGCCCAGATCTTCGTTCACGGCGGGCATGAAGGTGATGTTGTCGGATTTCAGCCGTTCGCGCGCGCGCCACAGTTCCAGATCCAGCCCGCCCAAGGGCGAGCCGCGATAGCCCGAGACGAACCCGCCCGTGTTCAGCCCGGCATCGCGGTCGCGCCGAGCCTGATCCATCAGGATGCGTGCCAGCGCCTGCGTGCCGGTCAGGAATACCCGGCCGGTGGTCTGTTCATAGCGGTCTGCAAGTTGATAGGTCCGAAGTGCGCTGTCGTGGTGGCTCATGGCTGGGGTCCGCGCGTAGTTTTGAACCCGAGAATTCTGGACCGATCTGCGTGAAAAATCGTTCCAATTTCTCCGAGAAAATAGGTATTTTCCGAAAAATTTGTTCACAAATATGCGATTTTTGAAATAATCTGGGCGCATGTTGGAGCTGGACGACAGAGATCGCCGCATCCTGGCGCTTTTGCAGAAGAACAGTCGCATGTCGAATGCCGATCTGGCGGATGCGGTGGGCATGTCGGCTTCGGCCCTTTGGCGGCGCGTGCGCGCGCTGGAAGAGGCCGGTGTCATCGAACGCTATGGCGCGGTCGTGAACCCGGCCGCGATGGGGTTGGCGTTCGAGGCGATCGTGCATGTGCATCTGACCCGCCACGACCCGGACCGGATCGTGGAATTCATCCGCGCGATCGAGACATGCAAAGAAGTGCAGGAGTGCTATTCCACCACCGGCCAGGCCGACTACCACTTGCGGGTCCTGTGCCGGGATCTGGCTACCTACAATGAGTTTCTCGAGAATTTCCTGTTTCGACTGCCGGCAGTTGCCAGCGCGCAGACGAATGTCGTCCTGCGTCCGGTCAAGCGCAACCGGCCGGTCGAGCTGTGATCATCTGGGCACGAACTCGACCCATGCCCAGGCCATGCCGACATAGGTCAGGTTGTGTAAAAACTGATCCAGCCCCGCCGCGCGCCAATACGCCGCCTGGTTCGGTTGCAACTGCTTTTTGTCGGAATAGCTGGCCTTGGCGAAGTCGATGTTGAAGTGGATGATCCACTCCAGCGCCACGATCATCAGAATGAAGGACAATGGGGCACCGAAGATCACGAATACGATGACCGAGCCGATGACATGCACCAGCGCATGCTGGGCACGCCCAGCATGGAAATACACCCCGCGCCCCGACAACATCTTGGGGGTCTGGAGATAGAAGTCGGCAAACATGTGCTTGACTTGAAGCAACGCAACCAAAAGCAGCACTGTGCCCAGTGTGGCAGGCAAATGAACCCTCCCGATATCATCCCCAGCACAGATTAGGTGCAAATTCCCGCGTTCGCAAATGAACTAGTTCACACAAGCCGAATTAGTTTCCCGCCACCTGAATCCGTTTGCGTCGCCGATTGCGAATGCTGTACCGTCGGCCTGCTTTGTTCATTCGAACGTTGCCAGTTTTGAGATTTGGTTCATCAGCAGGGGCAGGCGCCATAGAACGTTCGATTTTCGGGTTTATCTGGAAGTACTCAAAACGCGATCAGCTGATCCTGTTGGCCGTGACGGCGACCCTTTTCCCACTGCTGTATCTGACGCTGGAACTGCCCAAGCGTATCATCAACGATGCGATCGGCGCCTCGAGCGAGGTGGTCGATGTCTGGGGCTTTGCCCTGGAACAAACGACATTCCTAATCATTCTTTGTTTTGCGTTTTTGGCCGCCGTCCTGGCGCATGGCTTGATGAAAATGCGCATCAACACCATGAAGGGCGTTCTGAGCGAGCGCATGCTGCGTCGGTTCCGCTATCAGCTGATCCGGCGGGCGGTGCGGTTCCCGCAGCCCTATTTCGAACGGGTCAGCCAAGGCGAGCTGGTTTCGATGATCACCGCCGAAAGCGAGCCGATGGGCGGCCTGATGGGCGACGCGATCAGCCAGCCGGTTCTGCAGGCCGGGCAGATGCTGACCATCCTGTCCTTCCTGTTCCTGCAAAGCGTCTGGTTCGGCCTGGCCGCTGTGGCGCTGATACCAGTGCAGGCCTGGCTGATTCCGCGGCTGCAACGGCAGATCAACCTGCTCAACAAGCGTCGCATTCAAGAGGTCCGCGTTCTGGCCGCCCAGATCGGCGAAAACGCGGTCGGCGCGGCCACCCTGCGCCAGAACGGCGGATGGCGCTATCGTCTGGCGTTGATCTCGGCGCAGCTGGGCCGATTGTTCGGCATCCGGTTCGAGATCTACCAGAAGAAATTCTTCATGAAGTTCATCAACAACTTCATCACCCAATTGACGCCGTTCATGTTCTACCTGGTGGGCGGTCTGTTGGTGCTGCAGGGGTCGGTGTCATTGGGGGCGCTGGTGGCCGCCCTGGCCGCGTACAAGGATCTCAGCTCGCCCTGGAAGGAACTGTTGACCTACTACAACCAGACCCAGGACATGTCGCTGCGGTGGGAGGTGGTGATCGAACGCTTTGCCCCCCAAGGAATGTTGGATGAAAGGCTGTTCGAGGGCACGCCCGAGGACGTTCCGCACCTGAAGGGCGACATCGTGCTGGATCAGGTGACGGTGCGCGATCTGGACGGGAACCAGATTCTGGACGATCTGAACCTGACCTTCGGTGCCGGCCGGACCATCGGCATCGCCGCCCCCAGCGAGGAAGACCGCCGCGCGCTAGCCGATCTGCTCACGCGCGAGATCCTGCCCGGATCGGGCAAGGTCGAGGTCGCCGGGCAGGATCTGTCGGGCCTGCATCAGGCGGTGATCGCCGCCCGGATCGGGCATGCGACCTCGCGCCCGGTGATGTTTCAGGGAACCATCGGCGACAACGTGATGATACCGCTGCGGCAGCGCCCGTTGACCCCACCGCCCGACGATCCGGACTTTCAGGAAACGCTGCGCGCTGGCAACAGCCCCGATCCGCTCGACGCCGAATGGCTCGAACCGTTGCTGGCCGGGTTTGAAACCACCCAGGACCTGCGGGACTGGTGGCTGAAGCTGATCGAGGGGATGGGTTCGGGACCGACCCTGTTTCAGCGCGGGGCCGAGCAGGTGTTCGATCAGGACCTGCACCCCGAACTGGCCGCCCGATTGATCGAACTGCGGCCGGTGGTGCAGGATGCCATTCGGACGGCCGGTCTTGAACAGCAGGCGCTGCTGTTTGACCGTGCGTCCTACAATCCGGCGCTGCCTGTAGCCGAAAATCTGTTGTTTGCGGTTCCGCGCGTTCCGGTGACCCAGCAGTTGCTGGCGCGGCAGACCGTTTTTCTAGGTCAGTTGCGAGAGCTGGGGCTGGACGAGACGCTGGTGGCGTTGACGCGCGACGTGATCGAAATGTTGCGGCAGATCTTCGGGCTGGATGGAACCGACCACCCGCTGTTCCGGAAACTGGGGCTCGAGGCCGCAACCTACGAGGCGGCGGTCGAACTGGTCGAGCGGACGCGCGAGACCGGGGCTGCCGGGCTGGATGACGAGCAACTGGCCAGCTTGCTGGCGGTGCCGTTCGTGATCTCGGCCGAGCAGATCGGGCCGGCCTTTTCCGACGAGTTGAAGAACCGCATTCTGGAATTGCGCCACAGCCATTCTCACAAGCTGATGGAGCGGCTGAACGACGTATTCGCGCCGCTGGATCCCAACCAATTCGCCCCGGGCCTGACGGTGTTGGAGAACGCGCTGTTCGGCAAGGTCAGCCAGATCGGCGGCGCCCGCTCGGACGAGGTGCGCAAACTGGTCGCCGATGTGCTGGCCGAGAACGGCGCGCGCCCGATGGTGATCGAACTGATCTACGACATCCCGGTCGCGCTGGGCGGGCAGAACCTGCCGGCGGCCCTGTCCGAGCCGCTGGCCTTCACCCGCGCCACGATTAAGAAGCCCGACATTCTGATCCTGGAAAACGCGCTTGCCAGCTATGGCATGGAAACCCAGATCGCGGTGTTCCGGAACCTGCGGGCGCTGCTGCCCGACACCACGATCATCTATCTGAACGATCAGTTCCAGACTCCGGGCGTGTTCGACATGTATGTCGAAATCCGGCAAGGTCGGGTCGTGTCAGATCAAATCGCATCCGAATCCGAAGGCGAAGGCGCAGCCTCGGCCGATCTGGTCCGCAAGCTGCGCGCACTTGAACAGACGCCGTTGTTTTCGGGGTTGGACCGGCGGCAGTTGCGCCTGCTGGCCTTCGGGGCGCAATGGTATCGCGCCAGCGCCGGAGAGGTCGTTTTCCTGAAAGACGATCAGCCCACCGACGGGGCCTATATGATCATCGAGGGCGAGGCGGGATTGTACCTGCCGCAAGAGAGCGGCCCCGACCAATTGGTGACCCGCGTCGGGCCGGGCACCCTGGTCGGCGAATTGGGGCTGATCCGCAAGGAGCCCCGCGCGCTGAGCATGGTGGCCGAAACCGATTTGACCTGTCTGCGCATCGGCGAAGAAGAGTTCCTGGCCGTGGTCGAAAACGACGCGGCGACGGCGTTCAAGTTGATGCAGGTGATCGCGGGGTATGTCTCGCGCTGATCCGGGTCAGCTTTGCGGCTTGCAGTACAGCGAATACAGCAGATCGATGACCTGCGCCGTGTTCCCGTCCGCAAGCGAATAAAAGACCGCCTTGCCCTCGCGTCTGGTCGAAACCAGCCCTTCAGCCCGCAGCCGCGCCAACATCTGGCTGACTGCGGCCTGGCGCAGATTCAGCAGTTTCTCCAGCTCTCCCACCGATTTTTCGCCGGCGCTCAGGTGGCACAGGATCATCAGCCGCCCTTCATGGGCGAGGGTCTTGAGGAACGCGGCGGCTTGGGTCGCGCTTGCGGCCATGTCCAACGTTGGTTTGGCGGGCTGAAATGTTCGGTCAGTGTCTGGACGGGTCAAGATACACCTTGCAGCGCTGAAGATCGGGCCGGGCCTGTATGCACCAAGCCGCCCGGCCTTGTCACCCCTCGGTGGCAGGGGCGCCGCCTTGGAAGGCATTGCCGTTGACATAATCGCAGGGGTCTTCCTGCATCTGCAGGTGCAGACCGTCGCCGGAATAGGGATGGGCGCGGGCCAGATCCTCATCGACCTCAATACCCAGACCAGGGGCCAAAGGCGGTTCGACAAAGCCGTTCTCGACCCGGATCGAGCCCTTAATCAGCCGGTCATGAAACGGCGTTTCGATGGTCTCCAACAGCAGCAGGTTCGGGATCGAGGCCGCGAGATGGATGTTTGCGGCCCATTCCACCGGCCCGGCATAGAGATGCGGCGCCATCTGCGCGTTGAAGACCTCGGCCATGGCGGCGACCTTCTTCATCTCCCAGATGCCACCAGCCCGCCCCAAAGCGGGTTGCAGGATCTCGGCCGCACCGGAGCGCAGGACCGCGCCAAATTCGGCCTTGGTGGTCATCCGCTCGCCTGTGGCCACGGGAATGCGGACATTGCGCGCGACGCGGGCCATGTCCTCGATCATGTCCGGGGGGGTGGGCTCTTCGAACCACAGCGGCGAGTAAGGTTCGATTGCCTGCCCAAGGCGGATGGCGCCCGCGGTGTTGAACTGGCCATGGGTGCCGAACAGCAGGTCGGCCTTGTCGCCCACGGCCTGGCGGATCGCCTTGCAGAAGGCCACCGACATCGAGATGTCGGACATGGCCGGCATATGCCCGCCGCGCATCGTGTACGGACCGGCCGGGTCGAACTTGACCGCGGTGAAGCCGCGCCGGACCATTTCGGCGGCGCTTTCCCCGGCCTGTTCGGGCGAGGTCCAGAAATCGGTCAGATTGTGCTGCGGCAGCGGGTACAGATAGGTGTAGGCGCGGATGCGATCGTTCATCCGGCCGCCGATCAGAGCGTATACCGGGCGGTCCCGGTCCTTGCCCAGAATGTCCCAACACGCGATTTCCAGCCCCGAGAATGCCCCCATCACAGTCAGGTCGGGGCGCTGGGTGAAGCCGCTGGAATAGGCGCGGCGGAACATCAGCTCGATATTCTCGGGGTTTTCGCCGGCCATGTGGCGGTCGAACACGTCACGGATGACGTGTTTCATCGCCTCGGGGCCGACCGAGGAGGCATAACATTCTCCCCAGCCCGTGATGCCGGTGTCGGTGGTGACCTTCACCAGAATCCAATAGCGCCCGCCCCAGCCCGGCGCGGGCGGAGCGGTCACGATGATGTCGAGATCCTGTAGTTTCATCCGGTCTCCTCCCGCCGGTGGTCCGGGGCCGTCAGCCCCGGTCAAATACGATGACGTTGCGCTTGGCCGACCCGGTCTTGGTGTCCTCGATGGCCTCGTTGATCTGTTCCAGCGTCCAGCGACCCGAGATCAGCTCGTCCAGCTTCAGCCGCCCCTGTTCATACAGATCGATCATCCACGGAATGTCGCGTTGGATCACCACGTCGCCCATCTTCGACCCAACCATGCTCTGACCCAGTGCTGCCAGAATGACCGGCTCATAGCTGGATTGCGCGCCGGAATGCGGCATGCCGATCATCACCGCCTTGCCACCACGACCCAGATAGCGGGGCGCCTGATCATAGGCGGGGATGGCCCCAACGGTGATCAGAACCGCATCGGCCCCCCGACCGCCCAGGGCCTTGTACGCCGCTTTCCACGGTTCTTTCAGCGTGGCCAGAACCCCGTGCGTGGCGCCGAACTCCTTGGCGATCTCGAGCTTTTCTTCGGTCATGTCGACGGCCACGATCCGCCGGGCCCCGGCCAGCCGCGCGCCCTGGATGGCGTTCAGGCCCACCCCGCCCGCGCCGATGACCACGACATCCTGACCCGGGCGCAACTGCGCGGCGTTGACCGCCGCCCCCACGCCGGTGATCACCCCGCAGGACAGCAGGCTGGCCACGTCCTTAGGCATCGCGTCGGGGATCTTTACGATCTGGCGATGGCTGACCACAACTTTTTCGGCAAATGCGCCACAGGCCATCGCCTGTTCCAGCGGCCCACCGTCCGCCGTGCGCAGCGGCCCGTTCACCGTGTCATAGGGCGTTTCGCAGATCACCGGCTTGCCGCTGGCGCAGGACGGGCAGGACCCGCAAGCGCGGATCAGGGTCACCACGACCGAATCGCCAACCTTGAATCCGCCGCTGGCTTCTCCGACGGCCGAGACCACACCTGCGGCCTCGTGCCCGTAGACGGCGGGCAGAAACCCGCCCCACGCGCCGCTGGCATAGGTGATGTCGGAGTGGCAGATCGCCACCGCATCCAGCGTGACCTCGACCTCGCCCATGCCGGGCGGCGCGATCTGGATGTCTTCGATGACAAGCGGTTGGTTGAAGGCGCGGCATACGGCGGCTTTGATGGTCTGCATGGATCCCTCTTTTGGTTTGGGTCACGGTGGCGTTTGAAACCGTGGGCTGCAAGACGGAAAACGTCATTCCCATGTCGTTGTTACATATCGGAAGCCCGGACCCGTAAAAACAACGCGAAGCCCGCCAGCATCAGGCCCATAGCCAGCAGGAAAGGCGCCCCCGGCAGATAGATCGCGGCATCGTGCCGGGCGAACTGCGCAAACACTGCCGTCATGACCAGTGGGGAAAGGATCATGGACAAGGCGTGCAGGGCGGCCAGCACACCTTGCAGCTCGCCCTGTTGCGAATCCGGCGTTGCGCGCGACATCTGCGCCTGCAGCGCCGGGGTGACCATCGCGCCCAAGGCGGTGATCGGGATCAGCATCAGGGCGATGGTGCCATTGGTCAGAAAGCCCAACAGCAGAAAGCTGACGATCTCAAATACCATGCCCAGCAGGATCGTTCTGCGCTCGCCCAGATGCCGGGTGGCCGGGCGGATCAGCCCGCCCTGAACGGCAGCCATGCCCAGCCCGTAAACGGCCAGAGACAGCCCGATCATCTGGGTCGACCATCCGAACCGCTCGACCGTGAAATAAGACCAGATGGCCGGGTAGACATAGATCGACACCGAATACAGGAAATAGACCCACAGCAGCGGCCTGATACCGGGCAGGCCGGCAATCGCGCGCAGGGCGCTGTCGGGCCGGGCGCGCCGCCACTGGAACGGGCGGCGGTTTCTGTCGGTCACCGTTTCCGGCATGACCAGAAATCCAAGGCAGAAATTCAGCACCGACAGCCCCGCGGCGGCCCAGAAAGGTGCGCGTGTGCCATATTCGCCCAGCAGCCCGCCCATCAACGGCCCCAGCACAAAGCCAACCCCGAACGCCGCGCCCAACAGCCCGAAATTGGCCGCCTTTTCGTGGGGTTTCGACACGTCGGCGATGAAAGCCGCGGCGGTGGAATGCGTGGCCGCCGTGATGCCGCCCAGAATGCGTCCGGCCAGCAGCAGCCAGATGCTGCCCGCAATCGCCATCACGACATAGTCCAGCGCCATCATCAGCAGCGACACCAGCAGAACGACCCGGCGCCCATAGGCATCGGACAGATTTCCCAGAACCGGCCCGAACAGGAATTGCATGGCCGCGAAGGCGGTGCTGAGAATGCCGCCCCAGATGGCGGCCGAGGCCAGAGACCCGCCCTGCACCTCGACGATCAGCTGCGGCATGATCGGCATGATCAAACCGATGCCCATTGCATCGATCATCACGGTTCCGAACGCAAAAAGAAAAGGAAGCCGCATGCCTGTGCCAACTGTTATTTTTCGGGCCGAGCTTAGCGAGGCCATGCCGGTCTATGAACCCGCTCGCGGTGGTTTGTGGCGGCAAACGGCGTGTGACGTGCGGTCACTTCCCGACCGCTAGAGCCGGGCGGCCAATCCGCTCAGTTGCTGTGCAAGATGTCCGGGTTGCGAAAAGAAGGGCGAGTGCGAACTGTCGATGGATAGGCGCAGATCCGGTGGTGCGATCTGGCTCATGTCCTCCTGGTATTCCGGGGGAATGGTCCGATCGTCTGTGGCGCGGATATAGGCCTTGGGAACGCGGGCAAAACCGCCGCTCAGGTCCAAAGGCGTGTCCTGGGGGCGGATGGCCTGGGGGCACAACCGCGCAAGGGCATAGCGCACCGTTTCAGGCGCGCAGTCATGATAGAATAGGCCCTCCACCCGTTCCGGCAGGACAGTGTAGGACAGGCCGTCGGCCGATTTTTCAACGGCATCCGCAATGAGTTGTCGCGGAGACTGCCGGCGCATGTCGATCATCGAAAGGCCGGGCCGGGGCACGTAGGCACACAGGTATATCAGCGCCCGCATCCGGTCGGGCGCATGGTCGGCCGCGGCACTGATCGGATAGCCGCCCCAGGAATGCCCGACCAGGATGGTGTCGGGTGTGGACGCCGCAAGTATCGCGTCACGGCAATCGTCAAGGGTGACGGCCGACACCGGCGTCGGGTCCGCGCCGTGGCTGGGCAGGTCGATAGCGCGCGCGCTGTGCCCCAGCGATCTGAGTTCGGGGATCAGGTCGCGCCAGCACCAGGCGCCATGGCACGACCCGTGGATCAACAGAAAATTCGCCACCGGTTCCTCCTTCTCAGACGTGCCCGGTTTCGGCCAGAAAATCCGACAGCAGCGCCGCGTAGTCGCCGGGCCGTTCGACGCAGGGCAGGTGTCCGGCCTTGCGGATCAACTCGAACCGCGAGCCGGGGATCAGATCGACCGTTTCGCGCACAAGGTCCGGGGGTGTTGATCCATCCTCGGACCCGGCGATGCCCAGCGTCGGCAGGCGCAATCCGCTGGTCGGCGTGAAGAAATCGGTTCCCGATATCGCGGCGCTGCAGCCCAGGTACCCTTCCAACGGCTGCCGCACCATCATGTTGCGCCACAGGTGGACGTCCGGCGAGGACCGGAACGCCTTGGAAAACCATCGCTCCATCGTCGCGTCGGCCAGGGCTTCGATCCCGCCTTTGCGCGCGGCCGCGATCCGGTCGGCCCATATCGCCGGAGTGCCGATCTTGGCTGCCGTGTTCGACAGCACCATCGCCCTGATCTGGTCCAGTCGTTTCACGGCCAGACCCTGTGCAATCATACCACCGATGGACAGTCCGACAAAGACACAGTCGCGGACCTGAAGGTGATCCAGCAATCGCTCGGCATCGCGCACCAAAGCGCCCATCGAATAGGGGCCTGGCGGCTGCGAAGACAATCCATGCCCGCGCTTGTCATAGCGGATGATGCGCAGACCGTCGGGCAGCAACGGCAGGATCGGGTCCCACAGGCGCATATCGGTCCCCAGCGAGTTTGCAAAGACGACGGGTGCCCCGTCAGGGGTTCCGTCCTCGCGATAGTGCAGCTTGACCTCTCCGAAATCCGCGATGTGCATCTGGGCGACCTTTTTCTTTTATTGGGTTTCTGCAGCGTTTGCCGCACCTTATGGCACCTAGCCCGACCGCTTGTCAGGTCAGGAATTCCAATGCCCCGGCAAAGACCTGCGGATCGACATTCCCGCCCGAGGCCACGACGATCACCGCATCGCCCGCGATCTCGTCCTTTCGGAACAGCGCCGCCGCCAGCGAAACCGCACCGCCGGGTTCCAGCACGATCTTCAGGCGCAGAAAGGCCTGGGCCATCGCCTGCAGCGCCTCGGCCTCGGAGACCGCCAGACCGGGCCCGCACAGGCGGTTGAGGATGGGAAAGGTGATCTCTCCGGGTTGCGGCGTCAGGATCGCGTCGCAGATATTGCCGGAGGTAGCCGCATTCGCCTGGATGCTGCCTGCGGCCAGCGAGCGTCTCACATCGTCGAACCCCTCGGGCTCGCAGGGGCGGGCGCGCAGGCCGGGCGCGTGGCGGTCCAGCGCCAGGGCGACGCCGGCAGTCAGACCCCCGCCGCCGCAGCATACCAGAACATCGGCAGTCTCGACACCCAGATCGCGGGCTTGCTGCGCCAGTTCCAGGCCGACGGTGCCTTGCCCGGCGATCACCTGCGGTTCGTCATAGGGGCGGATCAGGGTCAGGCCACGTTCGGCCGCCAGCGCCTCGCCGATATCCTCGCGGCTTTCGGAGGCGCGGTCATACAGCACCACCTCGGCCCCCAGAGCGCGGGTGTTCTCGATCTTCAGCCGGGGCGCGTCCGAGGGCATCACGATGATCGACCTGGTGCCATGCAGAGTTGCGGCATGGGCTACCCCTTGCGCATGATTGCCCGAGGAATAGGCAATAACCCCGCGTTTGCGGGCCGCGTCGTCCAGCGCGGAAATGGCCGACCAGGCCCCGCGGAACTTGAAGCTGCCAGTGTGCTGCAGGCATTCTGGTTTCACCAGCACCCGGCGCCCCGCGATCTGGTCCAGAAAGGGCGAGGTCAGCAGCGGCGTTTTGCGCACATGGTCAGCCAGACGGTCGGCGGCGGCTTCGATCAGGTCAATGGTGCTCATGCCAGTTCCAATGTCTTGCGGATGATGTCGAGGGATTGTGGCTCGTCCAGAAACGGGACATGGCCGCGATCGGACACGTCGCCCGTGATCAGGCCGGGATGGCGCGCGCGCATGGCATCGACCGTGTCGCGGCTCAGAAGGTCCGAGTTGGCGCCGCGGATCACGCCTGTTGGCACGGCGCGCAAGGCATCGAACAGGGGCCACAGGTCCGGGGTTTCGCCGGCTTCGATCTGTTCCAGCAAGGCGGTGCGCAGGGCCGGGTCATAGCGCAGGGCCAAACCATCGGCCGTTTCCTCGTACTGGAACGCGGCCTGTTTGCGCCAGACCGCAAGCGGAACGCCGGGGAATTGCGGCTCCATCATCTGTTTCAAGATCGCAACCGCCTGATCAAGCGTTTTCGACACCGGTTTGCGGCCCACATAGTCGATGATCCGGGAGATGCCCTGCGGCTCGATCACCGGGCCGACATCGTTGAGAATCACGGCGGCCAGACGGTCGGGATGCGTGGCTGCCAGCGTCATGGCGATCAGTCCGCCGCGCGAGGTACCCAGGATGCTGGCCCGGTCCAGGCGCAGATGGTCCATCAACGCGATTACGTCCTGCGCCTCGTGCGCGACGGTATAGTTGCGGTAGTCGGGGTCGCGGGCCGATTGCCCCCGGCCGCGATAATCCAGCGCGATCATGCGCAGATCGGCGACATGCGGTGCCAGGAACGAGAAGTCGAGACTGTTGCGGGTCAGCCCGGCCAAGCACAGAAGCGGCTGCCCCTGGCCGGTGTCCGCGTAGTAAAGGTTCAGTCCATCGGTGGTCGTGAAACGCGGCATCACAGGCCCGCCAGTTCGGGGATGCGCGTCAGGTCGGACAGCACATGGGCGGGTGCCCAAGGCAGCCGGTCCATCGGCTCACCCGCTCGGTTCACCCAGGCCGTGACGAAGCCGTATCCGCTGGCGCCGGCCGCGTCCCAGCCGTTCGAGCTGACGAACAGCACTTCGGACCGGTCGCAACCGAACCGGGCGGGGACAAGATCATAGACCTTGGCATGGGGTTTGAACACGCCGACGCTTTCGACCGACAGCAGATCGTCCAGCAACGCGCCGATGCCCGCCGACCTGACGGCGGCGTCAAGCATCGGTGGCGAGCCGTTCGACAGGATCGCGGTCTGCAGACCGCCGGATTTCAAGGCCTTCAGCATCGCGGGTACTTCGGGATAGGCCTGAAGCTCCCAATACAGATCCAGCAGACGCTGGCGCAGGTTTGGGTCGCCTTGAAGGCCGGTCGCGTCGAGCGCCCAGTCAAGCCCGTCCTGCGTAACGTCCCAGAAATCGGCATGGGCGTCGGCCACGGCGCGCAGCCATGTGTATTGCAACTGCTTCAGGCGCCAGTGATTGGCAAGCTCGGGCCATTTGGCCTGCAACGCTTCAAAGCCGGGCTCGGCTGCCGCTTGCCGCGCCGCGGCGGTCACGTCGAACAGGGTGCCATATGCGTCGAAAACGCAGGTCGTGATTGCCATGTGATCCTCCGCCGTGATTGCGCGCAGGTTTGCACAACTGCCCCAGTGGGAAAAGCGCAAAAGGGTTTACAACGGCGCGGCAGGCTCTAGGTTGGGCGGCTCTTTCTACTTCAAGGCCGGAGGCCACCATGACCGCAATCAAACAAGGCGACACCGTTCGCATTCACTACACCGGCACTTTGCAGGACGGCAAAGTCTTCGACAGCTCGGAAGGGCGCGAGCCGCTGGAATTCGCGGTCGGATCCGGCCAGATCATTCCAGGGCTGGATTCGGCCCTGCCGGGGATGGAAGTCGGCGACAAGAAACGGGTCGAAGTGGCGTGCGAAGACGCCTATGGCCCGGTGAATCCTGCGATGCGTCAGGACATCCCGCGCGAAGGCATTCCGGCCGACATTCCGCTGGACCCCGGCACCCAGTTGCAGATGCAGACCCCGGACGGGCAAGCCTTGCCGGTCACCGTGGTCGAGGCCACCGACACCACTGTTACGCTGGATGCCAACCATCCGCTGGCCGGGCAGGATCTGACCTTTGATATCGAGGTCGTTTCGGTCAACTGACCGGTCCGGGCCTATAGCCCGGGCACCAGATCCAACAACGACCCAACTGCGGACCGCAGCTGCGGTTGGGTATAGAACACCCACAAGATCAACAGTGTCGTGAGGGTCAGCAGCAGTTTGCGCGCACGCTCGCTGAGGAACCTTTCCTTTCGACGGGCCTGTTGCACGCGCGGGCTGCTGGCGATTATTCGGTCAAGTTTGCTCATGTGCCGAAACCTGCCGCCGAAAATTGGTCAAATCTTGGCGGCGACAGGGAAAGATCGAGTCACATAAAATCGGGCTGAGGCATGCCCAGAACGTGGAACCCGCCATCGACCCGGATGATTTCACCGCTGGTGCAGGCGCCGGCATCCGAAGCCAGATAAACAGCGGTGCCGCCCACCGCTTCGAGCGTTGCGTTCGAGCGCAGCGGCGCGTTCTGGTCGCAGAACTTGTAGGTCTTGCGCGCACCGCCGATGGCCGCACCGGCCAGCGTCTTCATCGGGCCCGGCGAAATCGCGTTGACCCGGATGCCGTCGGGCCCCAGGTCGTTGGCCAGATAGCGGGTCGCCGATTCCAGCGCCGCCTTGGCCACGCCCATCACGTTGTAGTTCGGAACCACGCGGTTCGACCCCTGATAGGTCAGGGTCAGCAGGGTGCCGCCATTGTCCTTCATCATCGGATAGGCGCGACGCGCGACTTCGATGAAGGAATAGGCCGACACATCCAGCGAGTGCTTGAAGTTGGCCCGCGTCGTGTTCAAGAACCGGCCGGTCAGTTCGGTCTTGTCTGAATACGCGATTGCGTGGACCAGAAAGTCGATCGTCGGCCAGCGCGCGGACAATTCGCCAAAGGCCCGGTCCAGCGAGGCGTCGTCGGTCACGTCGGCATCGACCATGAAGTCGCTGCCCAAGCTTTGCGCCAGCGGCTCGAGCCGCTTGCCGAAGGCCTCGCCCTGATAGGTGAAGGCCAGCTCGGCCCCGGCCTCGTGCATGGCCTTGGCGATGCCCCAGGCGATCGAGCGGTCATTGGCTACGCCCATGATCAGACCGCGTTTTCCCTTCAGACAGTTTGACATCTCGATCACCCGTTGTACTTGGACAGAACCATGGAGCCATTCGTGCCGCCAAAGCCGAAGCTGTTGGTCATGACACTATCCAAGCCTGCGTTTTCAACCACTTGCGTGGCAATTTCGCCGGGCTGAATGCCTTCGGCCAATGTGTCGACGTTGATCGACGGTGAAATGAAATCATGTTCGAGCATGAGCAGGCAGAAGATCGCCTCGAGCGCGCCCGCCGCGCCCTGCGCATGGCCGGTCATCGACTTGGTCGAAGAAATCGGCGGCACGCTGCCCTCGCCGAAAATGCGGCGCACAGCCTCGACTTCGCCCACGTCTCCGACCGGGGTCGAGGTACCGTGCGCGTTGATATAAGAGACCTTCCGGCCCTCGGGGAGGGTCTGCAGCGCCAGGCGCATGGCCCGCTCGCCACCTTCGCCCGACGGGGCGACCATGTCATGGCCGTCGGACGTCGCGGCAAAGCCGGTCACCTCGGCATAAATCTTGGCGCCCCGCGCCAGCGCGTGGTCCAGATCTTCCAGCACGACGATGCCCCCGCCGCCGGAAATGACAAAGCCGTCACGATCCTGATCGAACGCGCGCGAGGCTTTCTCGGGCGCGTCGTTGTACTTGGACGACATCGCGCCCATCGCGTCGAACAGGCACGATAGGGTCCAGTCCAGTTCCTCGCCGCCGCCGGCGAACATCACGTCCTGCTTGCCCATCATAATTTGCTCGGCCGCATTGCCGATGCAGTGCAGCGAGGTCGAGCAGGCCGAGGTGATCGAATAGTTGATGCCCTTGATCTTGAAGGCGGTGGCCAGGTTGGCCGAAATGGTCGAGCACATGCACTTCGGAACGGCAAACGGGCCGATCCGCTTGGTCGCGCCGGTTTTCAGAACGGTCTGATGCGCCGTCAGCATGGCGCTGGTCGACGGCCCGCCCGAACCCGCCACCAGGCCGGTGCGCGGGTTCACGACCTGATCTTCGGTCAGGCCGGCATCGGCGATCGCCTGGCTCATCGCGATATGCGCATAGGCGGCGCCGGGGCCCATGAACCGCAGTGCGCGTTTGTCCACGTGCTCGGCCACGTCGATCTTGAGTGAACCGGCCACCTGGCTGCGAAAGCCGTGTTCGACCATCTGTTCGTTGGCCTCGATGCCGGATTTACCTGCCTTGAGCGAGGCCAGAACCTCTTCGGCATTGTTCCCAATGGAGGAAACGACCCCCAATCCGGTTACGACGACGCGACGCATAAGCGTACTCCTGTATTCCGTTCTGTGCTTGTTGCCGATCAGCTGAGGTCAGCTTTCTGACAATGCAACCTTCATGTCCTTGACCTGATAGATGACTTCGCCATCCGCCTCGACCCGGCCATCTGCCACTCCCATGGTCAGACGGCGGGTTTGCACGGCCTTGGTGAAATCGACGTAATAGGTCAGCATCTTGCGGTCGGGGCGCACCATGCCGGTCAGCTTGACTTCGCCCACACCCAGCGCATAGCCACGACCCTGCCAGCCCCGCCAGCCCAGGTTGAACCCGGTCAGCTGCCACAGGCCATCCAGGCCCAGGCAGCCGGGCATGATCGGATTGCCGGGGAAGTGGCATTCAAAGAACCACAGGTCCGGGGTGATGTCGAACTCGGCAACCACATGGCCCTTGCCGTGCGCGCCCCCGTCGGCCGAGATCTCGGTGATCCGGTCCATCATCAGCATCGGCGGCGCGGGCAGCTGGGCGTTGCCGGGGCCGAACAATTCGCCGCGGGCGCATTTCAGCAGATCGTCCTTGTCAAAGCTGCTAGGGAATTGGGCCATTCTGCCGCGTCTCCTGCCTGGGGTCTGTTGGTTCAATCTGGCCTCGTCTAGCACCCGTTTGCAAGGTCCTGCAAGAGCAGCCGAACACATCGGGCGGATGGGGCCGATCGGATTGCGAATGAATTTCAATTGAAATTGCCGGCGGACGGCACTTATATATTGGGTCAGACAATCGGATTGCGAATTCATGACGGATCAAAGCCGGGACATTGCGACGAACTGGTTGGTGCACGCCGGGCTGCGCCCGACGCGTCAACGGGTTGCCTTGGCCGAACTGCTTGTCGGAGACGGGCGGCACCGCCATGTCACCGCCGAAAGCCTGTTCGAGTCGGCCAAAAAGAGAGGTGATGCCGTTTCGCTGGCCACCGTCTACAACACGCTGCGCGCCTTTTGCGATGCGGGTGTACTGCAAGAGATCACGGTGGACGGGTCCAGAAGCTATTTCGACACCAACACCCATGACCACCCCCATTTCTTCTGGGAAGACGAGGGCCGGCTGAGTGATGCGCCCTCGGATCAGCTGGTGATCCAGCGTCTGCCCCAGGCGCCCGACGGGGTCGAGATCGCATCCGTCGATGTGGTCATCCGCCTGCGCAAGAAGGCCTGACAGGCGCGGCCTTTTCCCCCTTGGTGTCTGCGGCATTTCACGTCGGAACTTCCGGTTGAACTGAGTCGTCGATCGTGCACAGATCGCCGGGCACGTCAGTCGGAGTTCATCATGCCACACCCCCTTGTCACTCCACAGATGATCGATGCCTTTCAGAAGGACGGCGTGGTTCTTGTCAAAGGCCTGTTCGCTGATCACGTTCAATCCCTGCGTGACGGGGTGGCCCTGAACATGGAACAGCCCGGCCCCTATGCCTCGGAAAACAGGAAAAAGGGCGAGACGGGCCGGTTCTTCGACGATTACTGCAACTGGTCGCGCATTCAGCAATTTCAGGAGGTCATCCAGTCTTCGCCTCTGGCCGAGGTCGCCGCCGACCTGATGCAGTCCGAAACCGTGCAGATGTTCCACGACCATGTGCTGGTAAAAGAGCCGGGCACCTCGATGGCCACGCCGTGGCATCAGGATGGGCCCTACTATTTCGTCGAGGGGCGGCAGACGATCAGTTTCTGGTCGCCGCTGGATCTGGTGCGCGAGGCCACGCTGCGGTGCGTCGCCGGCTCGCATCTGTGGGAAAAAGAGGTTCTGCCGACGCGCTGGGTCTCGGAGGAGGGGTTCTTTCCCGACGAAGGCCAGTACATCCCGGTGCCCGATCCTGAGGCCGAAGGGATGCGGATCGTCGAATTCGAGATGGAGCCGGGCGACGCGGTCGCCTTTCATTTCCGCACCCTGCACGGCGCCCGGGGCAACCGCTCGGACCGGCGTAGGCGGGCGTTTTCGGTGCGTCTGGTGGGTGACGACGCGCGCTATGTCGAGCGTCCGGGGCGGACCTCGCCACCTTTTCCGGGCCATGACATGCGGCCGGGTCAGCGTCTGCGCGAGGACTGGTTTCCGATACTGCTGAGGCGCTGAAGGCGCGGCTTCAGAACCACTGGCCCGGCTCGATCAGGCCCAGTTCGAGCAGTTGGTTGGAATTCCACTGGAACGGAACCGAGTTGGGCCAGCGAAAGCTGGTGATCGGGTCGCCCGGCCCGGACGTGCTGCACAGCGCCTTGGCCGCGCGGAACGAACAGATGGCCGCGATCAGGTTGTGGTGCCAGGGGCAGGCATAGGTGTTGTACTCGGGCTCGTTGAAGCTGTGGTCTGGCAGAAGCGTCAACCCTTTGCGGGTCTTGAACAGGCCGATGCGGTCGATGCGTCGCCGTTCGTAGGGGATGCGGTCCTCGAACCGCCAGCGCAGCCCGCCCGACATGTCTAGTTGGCGTTCCAGCGGGGTGCCATCCCGGTCGTGCCGGCTGTGGGCGTAGTATCCGGTGCTATCCAGCATGGCGTGATCGGGGGCGACCCCGTTCGGATGTGCGGTCAGGTCGTCGGCATAGATGTCGATGACATGGCACAGCATCGCATCTCTGCGTTCTTCGGCGTGAAAGGTCAGCATTTCGCCGATCGATCGCGTCTCGCAGAAGGGAAAGACCAGGTATTCCGAGTTGTAGCAGTAATACATCCAGATCGACGGCGCCGCGCGGATGATGCGGTTGATGGCGTCAAAGACCGCCTCGCGCGGGGTGCAGCGCATGGACACCCGGTGGACGCGCTGGGTAAGGTCGGGCGCCATCGCGAAATCCGGCGGCATGAAAGCGATCACCGATTTGAATCCGAGGTCGAGGTGATGGCGCAGCGTGCCGTCGATTTCCAAGTCGTCCTCGGCAAAGATCAGGGCCACCGGCCCTTTGGACAGGGCCGCCCGCCCGGATCTGAGGAAATCATCGAGAGAATCGTGCTGCATCGCCTGTTTGCTGCCTGCCTCGCTGGAATTCTCGGTCAAATTCGGGTAATTGCGCCGGCATTGCAAGCGGCGTTCGATGCGTATAGACGACGCCGGTCCAGCGAACGTAGAAGGCCCAGCCCATGTCCGAACCGAAAAAGCTGTATATCAAGACCTATGGCTGTCAGATGAACGTCTATGACAGCGAACGCATGTCCGAGGCGCTGGGCGGGCAGGGCTATGTGGAAACGCAGTCGCCCGAAGATGCGGACATGATCCTGCTGAACACCTGCCACATCCGCGAAAAGGCGGCCGAGAAGGTGTATTCCGAACTGGGCCGCTTCAAGGGGTTGAAGGCCGAAAAACCCGATCTGAAGATCGGCGTGGCGGGCTGTGTGGCGCAGGCCGAGGGCGAAGAGATCATGCGCCGGCAGCCGCTGGTCGATCTGGTTGTCGGACCGCAGAGCTATCACCGCCTGCCCGAACTGGAAGCCAAGGCGCGTGCGGGCGAAAAGGCGCTGGATACCGATTTCCCCGAAGAGGACAAGTTCGAGAAGCTCAAGAACCGCCCAAAGGCCAAGCGCGGCCCGACGGCCTTCCTGACCGTGCAGGAAGGCTGTGACAAGTTCTGCGCCTTCTGCGTCGTGCCCTATACCCGAGGGGCCGAGGTCAGCCGTCCGGCCGACCGCATCCTGCGTGAGGCGCTGGACCTGGTCGAGCGCGGCGTGCGCGAGATCACGCTGCTGGGCCAGAACGTCAACGCCTATCACGGGGCCGGTCCCGATGGCGACATGACCCTGGCCGGGTTGATCTGGGAGTTGAACAAGATCGACGGGCTGGAACGCATCCGGTTCACCACTTCGCACCCCAACGACATGACCGACGATCTGATCGAGGCGCACGGCACCTGCGAAAAGCTGATGCCCTATCTGCACCTGCCGGTGCAGTCGGGGTCGGACAAGATCCTCAAGCGGATGAACCGCAGCCACACCGCCGAAAGCTATCTGCGTCTGATCGAGCGGATTCGGGAAGCGCGCCCCGATATCCTGATGTCGGGCGATTTCATTGTGGGCTTCCCGGAAGAAACCGAAGAGGATTTTCAGGCCACGTTGGATCTGGTCGAGCAGGTTCGCTATGGCTATGCGTATTCGTTCAAGTATTCGACCCGGCCGGGCACGCCCGCAGCCGAGCGCCCGCAGGTCGATCCGCAGGAGGCGGATGATCGCCTGCAGCGTCTGCAGGCCCTGATCACGCGGCATCAGCGCGAGGTTCAGGACGCCATGGTCGGTCGCACCGTGAACGTCCTGTTCGAGAAACCCGGCCGGCTGCCGGGGCAGATGGTTGGGAAATCCGAGTACCTGCACGCGGTGCATGTCAGCGGAGCTGAGCTGTCCGCCGGCGATCTCCGGCCAGTCCGGATCACGGCGTCGGGGGCGAACTCGCTTGCGGGTGAGCTGCTCTGATTCGCTTTGGATGGTTGTCGCGCCCCACGAATTGACGCGCAGTCTCCAAATTTACCCTTGATTTAGTGTTTGCTCCTATGGTCCGAGGGGCCCAGTCGAGTTTTGGGCTGGCATGGCCCGGTTTGGGATCAGGCGCTCTCGGATGGTGTCCGTCACGGGGCGAAGGAGGTGACGAGTGAAACGAGTATGGGGTGCGCACGCGCGGCAGGTGCGGATGACTCTTGCAGGCGCGGCTGTGGCGGCAATGGCTGGAACATCGACAACGGCCAGTGACTTGGGTGGAAATGTTCGCGATCCTCAGGTGGTCGGGCCTCAGCGGTACGCGGATGATGTCAGCGCCTTCTATGTCGGGATCAGCGGGGCCTATGGGTCTGGTGGTTCCGATCGGTTCGGTCTGACCACGCCCATCCGCACCTTCCCCATCGGAGAACTGGATCTGAAAGGGTACTATGGCGGGGTCCGCGGCGGTTGGCGCGGTGTCGTTCCCGCCACGGGGGGCCGAGATTATGTCTACGGATTCGAATTGGGGTACGACTGGTCCGGTCTGGACGATGACGTGGTGACCGATATTGCGGGCACGGTGGTTCGCGGCGGCTCTGAAATCAACAACGTGATGTCTGTTCGTTTCAAGAACGGCCTGACCAATCCCAATGGTACTGTGCTTTACTTCCTTACGCTTGGGCTGGTCTATGGCGATATCACCACCACAAATAGCATCACCAGCGGTGGGACCACGCAATCATTCGACAACGACGACAGCCGCAACGGTTTCACGGCCAGCATCGGAGCCGAACACCAGTTGGGCAACAACTGGTCCATCACCGGTGAGTTCGAGTATGTTCAATTCCAGTCGGAAGTCATCGATTTCGGTTCGGGTTTCTCGACGAAATCCACACCCAGCTACAAGGGGCTGAGGTTTGGTTTGAACTATCGGTTCTGAAACCGCGTTGGGCATTGTGCCCGCGCATTTGGTATTGGCGGATTTGTTCACACCCAAGCAAATTCCTGAAACTGTGGCTTGCGCCCACCGATCCTTGTTGTCTACGCTTGGGATGACAACGCCAAGACAGGAGAACGGATTGGCCATCGGTGCCCTGACCCCACCGCAAAACGAAATGCCCCACGGCGAGGCGTTTCTGGAATTTCCCGACAACCGGCTGTTGATTGACCTTTGCGGTGAATATGACCGCAACCTGGCCGACATCGAAAGCAAGCTGACTGTTCAGATCGTCCGCCGCGGCAATCAGTTGGTTGTGATGGGCGACGAGGAGGCGCAGAAACAGGCGATTGAGGTTCTGCAGGCCCTGTACGCCCGGTTGGAAGGTGGCCGCGATGTCGCAGCCGCCGATGTGGATCGCGAATTGCGGATGGGCAACTCCGAGGCCGGCACCGGCTCGCGTGATGGCGATCAGCTCGAGATGTTCAAGGGCGGACCGGTCGAAATCAAGACCCGCAAGAAGCTGGTCGAACCCCGGACCGACGCGCAGAAGGCCTATGTTCAGTCCCTGTTCCAAAACGAGCTTGCCTTTGGCATCGGGCCGGCCGGGACGGGCAAGACCTATCTGGCCGTGGCGGTCGGTGTTTCGATGTTCATCGGCGGGCATGTGGACCGGATCATCCTCAGCCGCCCGGCCGTCGAGGCGGGCGAAAAGCTGGGCTATCTGCCGGGCGACATGAAGGACAAGGTCGATCCCTACATGCAGCCGCTTTATGATGCGCTGAACGACTTTCTGCCGGGCAAGCAACTGGCCAAGTTGATCGAAGAAAAGCGGATCGAAATCGCGCCGCTGGCCTTCATGCGCGGGCGGACCCTTTCGAATGCCTTCGTCGTTCTGGACGAGGCGCAGAATGCCACGACCATGCAGATGAAGATGTTCCTGACCCGCTTGGGCGAAGGCAGCCGGATGGTCATCACGGGGGATCGGTCGCAGGTCGATCTGCCGCGGGGCGTCGCTTCGGGGCTTGCCGATGCGGAACGGTTGCTGAAGACGATCCCGAACATCGGTTTCAACTACTTCACATCCAAGGACGTCGTGCGCCACCCGCTTGTCGCCGCGATCATCGAGGCGTATGAGGCCGATTCAGGCCGGGAGGCCGGCTGAAATCCGACAGCCCGTCGGCCGTGGAGCAGTGCGACATGAACCTGGAGATCTCCATCGAGGATGCCCGCTGGCAGCGGTTGGAGGCGCTGTCCCGCAAGGCGGTTTCGGCAACGCTTGCGCATCTGGGGCTGGACCCCGACTTGTGCGAGGTCAGCATACTGGGCTGCGACGATGCCCGAATCGCCGAGCTGAACGCCGAATTCCGAGGCAAGCCCGCAGCCACAAACGTGCTGAGCTGGCCGGCCGAGGATCTGGCCCCCGAAGATCCCGGTGCCACGCCGCCCTTACCGGAACCGGATTTCACCGGCGAGATCGCGTTGGGCGACATCGCGATCTCGTTCGATACCTGCCGGCGCGAGGCGGAGGAGGTCGGAAAACCGATGGACGACCATGTCACGCATCTGATCGTTCACGGAATGTTGCATTTGTTGGGCTATGACCACGTTCGTGACCAGGACGCCACTGTGATGGAGCGGTGCGAAATCGAAATACTTGGCAAAATGGGTATCGGTAACCCATATAATGCGTGACATGGGGCCTTGTGCCCGATCAACTGGAACAGGAAAATGGGCGACATAGACGGCAGTTCTGGGGCAGCGCAAAGCGCGCATTCACGGAACGGCGACGAAACCAAAGAGAAAAGCGGGCTTTTCTCGCGCTTGCTGGAAGCGTTCTCTCCAAACAGCGAAGACACGGGCGGCGCGGTCAACGGGCATGCGGCCGAAACAGTGCAGCCTCGTGGCATGATCAACCTGCGGCGGATGCGGGTGGAGGACGTGGCCATACCGTCGGCAGATATCGTCTCGGTTCCAGTAACGATCGGCAAGGATGAGCTGGCGCAGGTCTTCCGCGAGAGCGGACTGTCGCGCATTCCGGTCTATGAGGGCACGTTGGACACGCCGCTTGGCTTCGTCCACCTGAAGGATTTTGCGCTGACCCACGGGTTCAATGGCAGTACCAAGCCGTTCGACCTGCGCTCGATGCTTCGGCCGCTTCTGTTCGTGCCACCGTCCATGCCGATTGGCGTTTTGCTGGCCAAGATGCAGACCGAGCGGCGCCACATGGCGCTGGTGATCGACGAATATGGCGGTGTTGACGGTCTGGTGACCATCGAAGACCTGATCGAACAGGTGGTCGGCGAGATCGAAGACGAGCATGACGCCGACGAAGACCAGATGTGGGTCCAGGAGCGGCCCGGCTGCTACATCGTACAGGCCAAGGCGCCGCTTCAGGATTTCGAGGCCGAGATCGGCAGGTCTCTGACCAATCACGAGGACGTGGACGAGGAAGAAATCGAAACTCTGGGCGGTCTGGTCTTCATGCTTTCAGGGCGCGTGCCGGCGCGAGGCGAGGTGGTCCAACATCCCGACGGGCCGGAATTCGAGGTGATCGATGCCGACCCGCGCCGGATCAAGCGTTTGCGCGTGATGGTGCCGGATATGGCTGCATGAACCCAGCGAAGCGGTGGTCGCGCGCTGTGCGGTACCTGGCGGCCGCCGGGCTGGGTGTGGTTGCGGCATTTGGTCTGGCGCCATTTGGGTATTGGTGGGCCACTGCTGTATCGTTGGTTCTGTTGACGCCGCTGTTCTTGGCCAGCGAGACCCGCACGGGCGCGGCCGCAGTCGGCTGGTTTTTTGCGACCGGCTATTTCGCGCATGCGCTCTTGTGGATCATCGAGCCGTTTCTGGTTGAGCCCGAACGCCATGGCTGGATGGCGCCGTTTGCGCTCGTGTTCATGGCGGGCGGGCTGGCCCTGTTCTGGGCGGTGGCGTTCGGGCTGGCGCATCGGGTGCGGGGAACGGCGATCCGCCGGGCCATGTTGCTGGCGCTGGCCGTGTCCCTGGCCGAGTTTGCGCGCGGATATGCTCTGACGGGGTTCCCTTGGGCGGGTCTGGCGCAGATCTGGGTGGATACGTATGTCGCGCAGGTATTGGCCCTGGTCGGCCCCTATGGTCTGGGTGCGCTGACCCTGATTTTGTTTCTGCCGCTGGGCGCTGCTTTGGTTGGCGATCGTCCGGCGCGGCATGCGGTGGGACCTTTGGTCGCGATTGCGGTCTGTGCCGGGCTGGCTACGGCCTATGCCGCCATGCGGCCACCGGTTGCGCAGACCGGAAAGACCGTGCGCCTGAACCAGCCAAATGCCCCCCAGCACCAGAAATGGGACCCAGCCTTCACGCCCGTGTTCTTTGCGCGCCAGATCGAGTTCACGGCCGCCGAACCCAGGCCCCACCTGATCGTCTGGCCCGAAACCTCGGTGCCGGCGTGGCTGGACAGCGCGCAGCCCTATCTCGACGCCATTGCCGATGCCGCGCAGGGCACCCCGATGGTTCTGGGAATTCAGCGGGCCGAGGGGCTGCGCATCTACAACTCGGTGGTGTATCTGGATGAATCCGGAAAGCGGGCAGGCCTGTATGACAAACATCATCTAGTGCCGTTTGGCGAATACATCCCCTTGGGCGATCTGCTGGAGCGGTTCGGGCTGAGCGGCCTGGCCGCCACGACCGGAAGCGGATTCAGCGCCGGTCCCGGTCCGCGCCTGTTGCGGGCCGGAGATCTGGGGAGCGTTCTGCCGCTGATCTGCTACGAGGCCATTTTCCCGCAGATTGCCGCCGCCGGACCTGAACGGCCCAGCCTGCTGTTGCAGGTCACCAACGATGCCTGGTTCGGGACTCGGTCGGGCCCGTACCAGCACTTGGCCCAGGCCAGAATGCGTGCGATCGAACAGGGGCTGCCGCTGGCCCGGTCTGCCAATACCGGCGTTTCGGCGATGATCGACCCGCTGGGCAACGTGACCGCTGCGCTGCCGCTGGGCCAGGCGGGGCATGTCGATGCCGGCCTGCCGCTGCCATTGCCGCCGTCCCCTTATTCGCGGTTCGGGGATTTTCCGGTGTTTGTGCTTCTGGTGGGCCTGTTCGTGCTGCTTGGGCGCAACGTTCGGCCTGTTGGCGAATAAATACCGATTGACCGTCTGTTTCTGGGGGCGTATCCCGTCGGATGCCCGTCACAACGGCTTCCTGGCGTGACGGGGGAAATCTTAATGGAGCGCTTTCATGTCCCGACAGAACTACACCTTTACTTCGGAATCCGTTTCCGAAGGGCATCCCGATAAGGTCTGTGACCGTATTTCCGATGCAGTCCTCGATGCCTTTCTGAGCGAAGAACCCGAAGCGCGCGTAGCGTGTGAGACCTTTGCCACTACCGATCGTGTGGTGATCGGGGGTGAGGTCGGGCTGTCGGATCAGGAGCGGCTCCATGACTACATGGGCCGGATCGAAGAGATCGCGCGCGCCTGTATCAAGGATATCGGGTACGAGCAGGACAAGTTCCACCACGAAACGGTCGAGGTGACGAACCTGCTTCACGAGCAATCCGCGCATATCGCACAGGGGGTGAATGCGTCGGGCGACAAAGACGAAGGCGCAGGCGATCAGGGCATCATGTTCGGTTACGCCACAACGGAAACCCCGGCCCTGATGCCGGCGCCGATCCAGTATGCGCATGCAATCCTGCGCCGCCTGGCCGAGGTTCGCAAAAGCGGCGCCGAGCCTGCGCTGGGACCCGATGCCAAGTCGCAGTTGTCGGTGATCTACCGCAACGGCAAGCCGGTGGGCGTCAGCTCGATCGTGCTGTCCACGCAGCATCTGGACGAAGCGTTGACGTCGGACGACATCCGCCAGATCGTCGAACCCTATGTGCGAGAGATCCTGCCCGAAGGCTGGCTGACCGACCAGACCGACTGGCATGTGAACCCCACCGGCAAGTTCGTCATCGGCGGCCCCGACGGCGATGCCGGCCTTACCGGGCGCAAGATCATCGTCGATACCTATGGCGGTGCGGCCCCGCATGGGGGTGGGGCGTTTTCGGGCAAGGACCCGACCAAGGTCGACCGGTCGGCGGCCTATGCCGCGCGGTATCTGGCCAAGAACGTCGTGGCCGCCGGCATGGCCGAGCGTTGCACGATCCAGCTGAGCTATGCGATCGGCGTGTCCAAGCCGCTTTCGATCTACGCCGACACCCACGGCACCGGACAGGTTGACGACGCCTCGATTGAACGGGCCGTCGGGCAGGTAATGGACCTGACCCCGCGCGGCATCCGCGAGCATCTGCAACTGAACAGGCCGATCTATCAGCGCACCGCGGCCTATGGGCATTTCGGGCGTGAACCGGATGCCGACGGCGGCTTCAGCTGGGAGCGGACCGATCTGGTCGAGGCCTTGAAAAAGGCTGTCTGAGCCGGCATCGGGAAACAAAACACGGCATGGCGCGTCCGATGTGGCGCGCCGTTTCCGTTTCGAAGGGCGCCCCTCCGGCGCGGCCCGACCCTTGCAACGCAAACGCCGCCGCAGTAAGGGCACCGGCATGAGCACCCAGTCACCCGAACGCCCCCGCAGAAACTTCTACGGCCGCTTCAAGGGCAAGACCCTGAAGCCCAGCCAAAAGACCTATCTGTCCGAGGACCTGGCCGCCCTGTCGCCGGGCGCGGTGGATTGGGACAGCAACCCCGACCGCACCCCTATCGACCTAGACGCGCTGTTCGGCGGCAAGCCGGTATGGCTTGAGGTCGGGTTCGGCGGTGGTGAGCATCTGGTGCACCAGGCGCAGCAGAACCCCGATATCGGCATCATCGGCGCCGAGCCGTTCATCAACGGCGTGGCCATGCTGCTGGGCAAGATCCGCCGGGCCGAAGTGACCAACCTGGCGGTGCATCCCGGCGATGTGCGCGACCTGTTCGACGTGCTGCCCGATGCCAGCATTTCGCGCGCGTTTCTGCTCTATCCCGATCCGTGGCCCAAAAAGCGGCACCACCGCCGCCGCTTCGTGACCCCCGAGCATCTGGAGCCGCTGGCGCGTGTGCTGAAACCCGGCGCGATCTTCCGCGTGGCGACCGACATCCCGGACTACGTCCGCCAGACGCTCGAGGAGGTGCCCCGCGCCGGTTTCGAATGGCTGGCCGAGGGGCCCGAAGATTGGCGCAAGCCGTGGGACGACTGGATTTCCACCCGCTACGAGCAGAAAGCCCTGCGTGAAGGCCGCACGCCGCACTACCTGACCTTCCGCCGCAACGGGTGATTGCGGCTGGACGCTGCGGCGCCAATTCGCTAATCGGCAGGGGCACTGATAGCGCAAAAGGAGCCCTCATGTCCGGACACGGCACGCCCATCCCGATGACCTCGCATCCCTGCGGCCCGCTGACCGGCACGGCCGAAGTGCCGGGCGACAAGTCGATTTCGCACCGCTCTCTGATCCTTGGGGCGATGGCCGTGGGCGAGACCCGGATCTCGGGTCTGCTGGAAGGCGAAGACGTTCTGGACACTGCCAAGGCGATGCGCGCGTTCGGAGCCGAGGTGATCTCGCACGGGAATGGCGAATGGACGGTGCACGGCGTCGGCGTGGGCGGCTTTTCCGAGCCGGATCAGGTGATCGACTGCGGCAACTCGGGCACGGGCGTGCGCCTGATCATGGGCGCGATGGCCACCAGCCCGATCAGCGCGACCTTCACCGGCGATGCCAGCCTGAACAAGCGCCCGATGGCGCGGGTGACCGATCCTTTGGCTTTGTTCGGGGCACAGGCCGTGGGCCGCTCGGGCGGGCGCCTGCCCATGACGATCGTCGGCGCGGCCGATCCGGTGCCGGTGTGGTACGAAGTGCCGGTGCCCTCGGCCCAGGTGAAATCAGCTGTTCTACTGGCCGGCCTGAACGCGCCCGGCAAGACCGTGGTGATCGAGAAGGAAGCCACCCGTGACCATTCCGAGCGGATGTTGGCGGGGTTTGGCGCCGAAATCACGGTCGAGGACACCGACGAAGGCCGGGTCATTACCCTGACCGGCCGGCCCGAGTTGAAGCCGCAGGTGATCGCCGTGCCGCGCGATCCGTCCAGCGCTGCCTTCCCGGTCTGTGCGGCGTTGATCACGCCGGGCTCGGACGTTCTGGTGCCGGGCATCGGCCTGAACCCCACGCGTGCCGGCCTGTTCACCACGCTGCGCGAGATGGGTGCCGATCTGACCTATGAAAACATGCGCGAGGAAGGTGGCGAGCCGGTTGCCGATCTGCGTGCGCGCTACTCGCCCGACATGAAGGGCATCGACGTCCCGCCCGAACGCGCGGCCTCGATGATCGACGAGTATCCGGTGCTGTCGGTGGTTGCGGCCAACGCGACCGGCAAGACGATGATGGGCGGCGTCAAGGAACTGCGCGTCAAGGAAAGCGACCGCATCGACGCTATGGCGCGTGGCTTGCGGGCCAACGGCGTCACGGTTGACGAGGGCGATGACTGGTGGTCGGTCGACGGGCTGGGCATTGGCGGCGTGCCCGGCGGCGGCACCTGCGCAAGCTTTCTGGACCATCGCATCGCCATGTCTTTCATGGTGATGGGCATGGGCGCGCAACAGGCGGTCTCGGTCGATGATGGCAGCCCCATCGCGACCTCGTTCCCGATCTTCGAGCCGTTGATGAACGGCTTGGGCGCCAAGGTCGAGCGCACATGAGCTTTACCGTCGCCATCGACGGCCCGGCCGCTGCGGGAAAGGGCACGATCTCCAAGGCCGTGGCCGCGCATTTCGGGCTGGCGCACCTGGATACGGGGCTGCTGTATCGTGCGGTCGGCCGGCGCACGCTGGACGGCACCGACCCGGTCGAGGCTGCGCGGTCCCTGACGGCCGAGGAGTTGGAACAGGGCGATCTGCGCACTGCCGAGATCGCGCAGGCGGCGTCGAAGGTGGCGGTGATTCCCGAGGTGCGCGCAGCCCTTGTCGATTTCCAGCGCAGCTTTGCCCGGCGGGCCGGCGGCGCGGTGCTGGACGGGCGCGATATAGGCACGGTGATCTGCCCCGAGGCCGAGGTGAAGCTGTTCGTCACCGCCAGCCCCGAAGTGCGCGCCGAGCGGCGCTATTTGGAACTTGTGGGGAAGGGCGCGGATGTGACCCGCGCGCAGGTTTTGGCCGATGTCCGCGAGCGCGACGCGCGGGATGCCGAACGCAGCACAGCCCCGATGAGACCGGCCGACGATGCCGTTCTTTTGGACACCACGGACCTGAGCATCGAGGCCGCTTTGGAAAAGGCGATCACCGTCATTCAGGAAAAGCTGTCCTCGGGCATGTGAGGCCGCGGACAAACCGTTTGAAAATGCCGGGCCGCGAACAGCAGGGTGGCCGCCCGGGCGCTGGAGTGACCGCCCGAGCCTGCATGGCATCGCCGAATGCGCCGGAATCGTCCGGAAACCCTTGCGGTGCGGCCGCCAAGTTGCTACAGAGCGCCCGTCGACAAGGCAATTTGAGCCATAAAACAATGAGACGAGCAGGGTCGGACACAACCGGCCCTCTTTGTTTTGTGGCACTGTTTCAGGTTGCCGGACCAACTCCAAGACCGGCGGAGACAACCGCTCGGCCAGAAAAAACGTTATGCAAAGGAAAACAACGCCACATGGCTAACGCAACCATGGAGGAATTCGAAGCCCTCCTGAACGAAAGCTTCGAAATGGACACCCCCGAAGAGGGTTCGGTTGTCAAAGGCAAGGTCATCGCGATCGAAGCGGGCCAGGCCATCATCGACGTAGGCTACAAGATGGAAGGCCGGGTCGATCTGAAAGAATTCGCAAATCCCGGCGAAGCCCCCGAAATCGCTGTTGGCGACGAGGTCGAAGTGTACCTGCGCGCCGCGGAAAACGCCCGTGGCGAAGCCGTCATCTCGCGCGAGATGGCCCGCCGTGAAGAGGCCTGGGATCGTCTGGAAAAAGCCTATGCCGACGACGAGCGCGTAGAAGGTGCCATCTTCGGCCGCGTCAAGGGCGGCTTCACCGTGGATCTGGGTGGCGCAGTTGCGTTCCTGCCCGGCAGCCAGGTTGACGTGCGTCCCGTGCGCGACGCTGGCCCGCTGATGGGTCTGAAGCAGCCGTTCCAGATCCTGAAGATGGACCGCCGCCGTGGCAACATCGTCGTGTCGCGCCGCGCCATCCTGGAGGAATCGCGTGCCGAACAGCGCGCCGAAGTCATCGGCAACCTGTCCGAGGGCCAGACCGTCGAGGGTGTCGTCAAGAACATCACCGAATACGGTGCCTTTGTTGACCTGGGTGGCGTTGACGGCCTGCTGCACGTCACCGACATGGCATGGCGCCGTGTGAACCACCCGTCGGAAATCCTGTCGATCGGCGAGACCATCAAGGTTCAGGTCATCAAGATCAACAAGGAAACCCACCGCATCAGCCTGGGCATGAAGCAGCTGCAGGAAGATCCGTGGGATCTGGTTGCCGCCAAATACCCGCTGGGTTCGGTGCACAAGGGTCGCGTCACCAATATCACCGACTACGGTGCGTTCGTCGAGCTCGAGCCCGGTGTCGAAGGTCTGGTGCACGTGTCCGAAATGTCCTGGACCAAGAAGAACGTCCACCCCGGCAAGATCGTTTCGACCAGCCAGGAAGTCGACGTCATGGTTCTGGAAATCGACGGCGCCAAGCGTCGCGTGTCTCTGGGCCTTAAGCAGACCCAGCGCAACCCGTGGGAAGTGTTTGCAGAAACGCACCCCGAGGGCACTCAGGTCGAAGGCGAAGTCAAGAACATCACCGAATTCGGTCTGTTCATCGGCTTGGAAGGCGACATCGACGGCATGGTGCACCTGTCCGACCTGTCGTGGGACGAGCGTGGCGAAGATGCCATCCAGAACTACCGCAAGGGCGACGTCGTTCAGGCGGTCGTTTCGGAAGTTGATGTTGAAAAAGAGCGGATCTCGCTGTCGATCAAAGCCCTGGGCGGTGACAAGTTCGCCGAAGCCGTGGGCGGCGTGAAGCGTGGCTCGGTCATCACCGTCGAAGTGACCGCGATCGAAGATGGCGGCATCGAGGTGGAATACGAAGGCATGAAGTCCTTCATCCGCCGTTCGGACCTGAGCCGCGACCGTGCCGAACAGCGCCCCGAGCGTTTCTCGGTCGGTGACAAGGTCGATGTCCGCGTGACCAACGTCGACAGCAAGACCCGCCGTCTGGGCCTGTCGATCAAGGCGCGCGAAATCGCCGAAGAGAAAGAAGCCGTTCAACAGTACGGCTCGTCGGACTCGGGCGCATCGCTGGGCGACATTCTGGGCGCCGCGCTGAAGTCGGGCGACTAAGCCCGGCCCAACGGCATAAACCCGAATTGGCGGCCCCGTACATCCGTGCGGGGCCGTTTCTTTTTCGAATCAACGCGTTCGGAAAATCCGGGTTAATCGGCATTAGGTTCATGCTTGTTTCCCCGAAATTACACGTCGCTGCGCGAATTTCGCGTTCTTTTCTGCAAATTGCGCCCCGGACGGTCAGAGTTTGCGTTCCCCATGCCAGCGTTTTTTCCTATACTGTCCAAACCAGTAGACGAGACGACACGGTGACCTGGGAGGGTAGCACGCATGATCCGTTCAGAACTGATTCAGAAGATTGCCGATGAAAACCCGCATCTGTACCAGCGCGATGTTGAGCGGATCGTGAATACCGTTTTTGAAGAAATCACTGACGCCATGTCACGTGGCGACCGTGTCGAGCTGCGCGGTTTTGGCGCATTTTCGGTGAAAAAACGGGATGCACGCGTTGGCCGCAACCCGCGCACCGGTGAAACCGTTCAGGTCGAGGAAAAATGCGTGCCGTTTTTCAAGACAGGGAAGTTGCTAAGGGACCGTTTGAACGGTAAGGCGTGATCTCATGATGCGCTACATTCGATACGGGTTCCTGGCGGCGCTGGGAATCGTCCTGGTCTCAGTCTCCTTGGCCAACCGGCAAATGGTACAGTTAAAGCTGATGCCAGATGCCTTGGCCGAGTTGCTGGGCTTCAATCTTTCGACAAATCTGCCCCTGTTTCTTGTGGTCCTGGGCGGCGTGGTCGCCGGTCTTGTCATCGGTTTTCTGTGGGAGTGGTTGCGCGAGCACAAGCATCGCCGCGATGCGTCGGTGAAATCCACCGAGGTGCGCAAGCTTGAGCGAGAGGTCAAAAAGCTGAAGAAAAAACAGAGCGAGGGTGAGGACGATGTGCTTGCCCTGCTGGACGAGGCCAGCTGAGCGTACTGATGCCCGGCGAAATCAGCGTCAAGATCTGCGGCCTGACCGCACCGGATGCGTTGCGTGCCGCCGTTGATGCGGGCGCGCGCTATGTGGGGTTCGTGTTTTTTCCGAAATCTCCGCGGCATCTGGAACCCGCCGCAGCGCGCGACCTGACAAGCCATGTCCCCGTGGGGGTGGCCAAGGTCGCTTTGACGGTCGATGCCACCGATGCCGAGCTGGACCGGCTGTTGGACATGGTTCCGCTGGACATGCTTCAGCTTCACGGCAAGGAGAACCCCGCGCGCGTTTCCGAGATTCGTAGCCGTTTCGGCCTGCCGGTGATGAAGGCCATCGGCGTTGCCGACGAGGCGGACCTGGCGGCGATCGACCTCTATTCCGACGTGGCCGACCAGTTGCTGATCGACGCCAAGCCTCCCAAGAACGCCGATCTTCCGGGGGGCAATGGGTTGGCCTTCGATTGGCGGCTGCTGGCCGGGCGTAAATATTGGCGCCGGCCTTGGATGCTGGCCGGAGGGCTGACGCCTGACAACGTGGCCGAAGCAGTGCGGATGACCGGCGCACGGCAGGTCGATGTCTCGTCGGGCGTGGAATCAGCGCCGGGCGTCAAGGACCCGGCTCTGATCGACGCTTTCATTCGCGCGACGCGATGACCGCCCAGGGCTGTTGGTGCCGGGCTGAACGGTTTGCCTCGCCCCGATTGCCGCGATTTGCGATGGCAAATCCCGCCGCCAGCACCTATGAACGTTGGGCAAGATGATGGAGACCACCATGGCCAATGATCTGTTCAATTCCTTCATGTCCGGCCCGGATGAAAACGGCCGCTTTGGCATCTTCGGCGGACGGTTCGTCAGCGAAACGCTGATGCCGCTGATCCTGTCGCTGGAGGAGGAGTACGAGAAGGCCAAGACCGACCCGAGTTTCTGGGCTGAGATGGATGATCTGTGGGCCAATTATGTCGGCCGTCCGTCGCCCCTTTATCATGCCGAACGCCTGACCGAGCATCTGGGTGGTGCCAAGATCTATATGAAGCGCGACGAGCTGAACCACACCGGCGCGCACAAGATCAACAACGTGCTGGGTCAGATCATCCTGGCGCGTCGCATGGGAAAGACCCGGATCATCGCCGAAACCGGGGCCGGGCAGCACGGTGTCGCCACCGCGACGGTCTGCGCCAAGTTTGGTCTGAAATGCGTGGTCTACATGGGTGCGCATGATGTCCAGCGGCAGGCGCCCAACGTGTTCCGCATGCGTTTGCTGGGGGCTGAGGTGATTCCGGTGACCTCGGGCCGCGGTACCCTGAAGGACGCGATGAACGACGCGCTGCGCGACTGGGTGACCAATGTGCGCGACACGTTCTATTGCATCGGTACGGTCGCCGGGCCGCACCCGTACCCGGCGATGGTGCGCGACTTCCAGTCGATCATCGGCAAGGAAGCCAAGGAGCAGATGATGAAGGCCGAGGGTCGTCTGCCGGACACGATCATCGCGGCGATCGGCGGCGGCTCGAACGCCATGGGGCTGTTTTATCCGTTCCTGGATGATCCTTCGGTCAACATCATCGGCGTCGAAGCGGGCGGCAAGGGCGTCAACCAAAAGATGGAGCATTGCGCCTCGCTCACGGGCGGTCGGCCCGGCGTGCTGCATGGCAACCGGACTTATCTGCTGCAGGATGACGACGGCCAGATCCTCGAGGGGTATTCGATCTCGGCCGGGCTCGACTATCCGGGCATCGGCCCTGAACATTCATGGCTGCACGATATCGGGCGCGCGCAATATGTGTCGATCACCGACAAAGAGGCTCTTGAGGCGTTCCAGCTGTGCTGCGCGACCGAGGGCATCATTCCCGCGCTCGAACCCAGCCACGCATTGGCGCATGTCATGAAGATCGCGCCGGAGCTGCCCAAGGATCACATCATCTGCATGAACATGTGCGGACGCGGCGACAAGGACGTGCAAACAGTCGCCAAGTATCTGAACTTCGATATGTCCGACACCGAAGGGCGCGACGCGGGCTGACCGGACTCCTAGCGTCGGAAGATTGCGTTCTCGGGGCCTTGCAGCCCCGGAACCGCAGCCTTTGGCCGACCTTGTTTCCGGTGCGGGTCGAGTGCGCATTAGTCGTTCAAATTGTTGACAGCTCAGGCCTAAGCCGATGGTCGGCCAACACCAGGGTGGTCGCGTATCCGGGCAACGGCGTTGGGATGCCGGTTGCCATAGAAACTACATTTTTCAATATCCTAGCCGGTCCATCGATCCCGCGCGCCCGTGTGTGGAAATCAACCCTTGTGTCGCAGAGGCAGCAGACGAATGGTGACTCGCTTGCGGAATCTGTACAGCGGATTTCGGTTCAATTAGCCTCAAGTCAAGAATGTATGTGGGTGCGGTGGGAACAGACCCCCAAGCATGATTGACGATTGCACGGCGCGGCTTGGCAAACCTTGGCCGCCCGCGGTGGTGACTTAGGAGATTGGGATGGTTTGGTCGGTCTTGCGCAAGTCTTTGGTTCTGCTGTTGGCGGCCATGTTCGTGTTAATTGGCGAGTGGCGGCAGGCCCGGGCCTTCGGTCCGCCACAGTTCATCGGATCGACAGTGACGACGCCGAATGGCGGCAACATCTTCTTTACTAATCTTCAGGGAACTTCGACAGCTTTCGTCTCGCTTGGCGGTTCGGGCGAGGTGCCGGGTGGGGCCATCTACAGCGGGGGTTTCATCTTTCCTTTGCCGGCGGTAACGCCTGCCGGCTTGACAGCTTTGGGCTGGGTGGACGTGACCATCCTCAGCCAGAACGGAGCCGATGCGACCTATTCCACCGATGGCTACATGGGGGTGGTATTCACCGCCCGCGAAACACCAGGCGGCCAACTCTACCGATACGAGATCGCGCTGTCTGGCGTCACCACCACGCAGATCATCAACACCCGAACTGCCGTGGACACCACACGCCCGACAGTGACGATCAGCCCCTTGTCGGCGACTTCCGGCGGGCAGTATCAGGCGACGATCACGCTCAGCGAGCCCAGCACGAATTTCGTGGTGGGCGATCTGTCGGCTACCAATGCCACCGCCGCGATGACGGGTTCAGGAGCAAATTACGTGGCGACGCTGACGCCGCAAAGCAACGGGCCGATCGAATTGTTCGTGCCTGCAAACGTGTTTACCGATGCAGCCGGAAACCCGAACTTAGCTTCGAACCGGGTCAGCTCGGTCCAGCCCGTGGTGAATACCCAACGGTTGATTCAGGCCTTTCAGAATGCGCGGGCAAACAGCCTGGTTTCCAATCAGCCCAAGCTGACGCCGTTCCTCTTGGAACCCGGAGGCGGCGTTCTGGATGCCGCGGCGACGCAAGGGGCGGGATATCTGAACTTTGCCAGCAGCCGGGCCTATCCGATCTGGTTCAACCTGACCGGGAACTGGAGTTCACAGGACGATTTCGACAGCTCTTATGCGCTGGCGGTCATGGGCGCGCACCGGCAGATCAATCCGAATTTGCTTGTGGGGGGCATGGTGCAGATCGACTATGCCAAGACCGAGGACGGTGTGGGCGATGTCGATGGGACGGGCTGGCTGATCGGCCCCTACGTCGTGGCCAAGATGCCCGGGCAGCCGGTGTTCTTCGAAGGCCGTGCGCTGTATGGGCAAGCCAGCAACGAAATTTCGCCGTTCGGCACCTACACGGACAAGTTCGACAGCGATCGCTGGCTGGTGCAATCGCGCGTGACCGGTCAGATGCAGTATGGGGACCTGACCCTGATGCCGCTTCTGGACGTCAGCTATGCCTCCGATGACCAGAAGGCTTATTCCGACGGGTTGGGAAACCGGATCCCGGATCAGGACTTCAGCCTGACGACGGCCAGGCTGGGTCTGGATTTCAGTCGCCCCATTGTGGTGTCGCGTGGCGAGATGACGCTGACCGGCGGCCTGTCGGGGGTCTGGAGCAGCACCTCGGGCGCCGGGACCGCCGTCGGAGTGGCTCCGATCGGGGATACCACACGCGGCCGGGCCGATCTTGGGCTCGACTACCGGTTGGAAAACAGCAGCACACTGTCAGCCGGGATCTATTATGACGGTATCGGCGAAAGCGGTTTCGAAAGCTATGCGGTCAACGTGATGTGGCGAATGGCGTTCTGACGTATCTGGTCGGGTATCGCTTCGCTGTCAGTCGGCTGGCGCCCGGTAGGATGCAAGCACGCTCAGCGGCACGATTTCGAGCGCGCGCTGATGGGTCGCTTCGAGATGCACGAGGGGCGCGCAGCCCTCGTCATGCGCCTGCAGGAACCGGCCGGCGCAAAGGCACCAGCGGTCGCCGGGCTTTAGACCGGGAAAGTCGAACTCGGGCCGCGGTGTGCTGAGGTCGTTGCCGACATATTTCGAATAGGCCAAAAACTCGGCCGTCATCACCGCGCAGACCGTGTGGCTGCCACGATCTTCGGGGCAGGTATTGCAGGCCCCGTCACGGAAGAACCCTGTCAGCGGTTTCCGCGAACACGGGGCCAGAACCCCGCCCAATACGTTGATGCTGTCCTGTTTCTGCATGACTCCATCTTACAGGCTTTGGGCGATCTTGCGGAACATTTCGATGTTCTGTTCGTTGACGCCGGACTCGCGGAACTTTCGATCAGCCCCCGTGGCCACGATCAGGACGCCGCGAGGTTGGTCGAAATACATGTACTGCCCATAGACGCCGCGGGCCAGAAACTCGCCTTCATGTGCCCCAACCGGGATCCACCATTGATAGCCATAGCCGATTTTTCCCGGTTCGGTCGGAGCGGTGGGCCAGGTCGATTCCGCGATCCAGTCGGCCGGCACCATCTGGCGGCCGTCGTGTACACCGTTCTGCAGGATCATCTGCCCAAACCGCGCATAGTCGCGGGTGGTGAAGTTCAGCCCGCCCAGCACGAAGGCCACGCCAGCCCCGTCGGTGACATAGTAGCCATCGCGCGCCAATCCCAGCGGCTGTACGATTTTCTCCGTCAGCAGGTCGGGAATACTGCGGCCGGTGGCGCCGCGGATAACCATCCCCACGACATGGGTGTCGATCGAGACATATTGCCAGACTTCGCCGGGGGTGGCGAAACTCTCGGTAAGCGCGGCAGTGAAATCGTCCAATTCTCGACCCAGGGCCACCACGCGCCCCATCCGGTTGATGTCGGAATTGGGGTCCAGGTAGTCTTCGTCAAAGGTCACGCCGCTGGCCATGTTCAGCACATTGCGGATCGTGGCGGGTTCGTAGGCGCTGCCTTTTAGCTTGGGGGCATATTTGACGACCGGATCGTCCAGTGACTCGATGGCCCCTTCGTTCATGACGATGCCAAACAGCGCCGACAGATAGCTTTTGGCCATCGACCATGAAACCCGCCGGTCATCCGGCCCGGTGCCCATATAGTATTCCTCGAACCGGATCTGGCCATCCTGCATCACCAGCAGGGATGTCACCGCCCTCTCCTCGATCCAGTCCTGGCTGCCCTCAGGCAGGTCAAACGCGGGGCCGTAGGGCAACTCCCAGGTCGGGCCATCTCCGCGGGGCAGGGGGGTCGTCAGAAAAGCCTGATCCATGTGCGAGAAGTTGTGGACGATCTTTTCCTCGGAAAACAGAGAGTTCACGGCCAGCAACCGCTGGATCTCTTCCCGTTTCCAAACGCCGACGACGACGGCGGCCAGCGCCAGCATCAGCACGATGCGCAGCAGCCATTTCAGGACCGTTTTCATGTTTCCCTCCGCTGTTGACGGCATTGGAGCGCGATGCCGTTCAATCCGCAATCGCTACGTTGCGGCAGGCTTCGGGGCCTATTTGAACTTGTCCAGCAGCTTCTGCATCGCCGAACGCGTGTCGGCCTCGGGCGCGGTGGGGTGGGTAGCCGGTTTGGGCGCGGGCTTGGTTGCCGTGGTCGAGCTGCGCGGCGGCGCGGTGCGCAGGGCGACGGCATTCATGAATTTGGCCGTATCGCCCTCGGCCAGATGCACGGCGCCATCGGAAACCCCGCGCAGAACGTCCTCCAGCCACTGAGAATCAGCCTTGGCGAAGTCGCCCAGTACGTAGGCCGAGACCAGTTCCTTGCGGCCGGGATGCCCGATGCCCAGACGCACCCGGTCATAGGCCGCCCCGATGTGGTCATGGATCGACCGCAGGCCGTTATGCCCCGCATGTCCGCCGCCCGATTTGGCACGCACCTTGCCGGGGGCAAGGTCCAGCTCGTCGTGGAACACGGTCACGTCGGTCGAGTCGAGCTTGTAGAACCGCATCGCCTCACCCACGGACTGGCCCGACCGGTTCATGAAGGTCATCGGCTTGAGCAGCAGAACCTTTTCGCGGCCCAGCCGGCCTTCGGAAACCTCGCCCTGGAATTTGGACCGCCAGGGGCCAAAGCCATGCGCGTCGGCGATGGCGTCCACGGCCATGAAGCCGATATTGTGCCGGTTCCTCGCGTATTTCGCGCCCGGGTTGCCCAGTCCGACGAACAGTTTCATCCTTGGTTCCTTGCATTGCACTGCATGTTGGTTGCACCGATCAGGTAAACAAGCGCGGTCTGCGGTTCAAACGAAAAACGGGGCGCCTTGCGACACCCCGTTTGAATTCGGAACAATCCGGGACTGGATTTATTCCTGATCCTCGCCGACGACTTCGACTGCATCGGCAGCTACTTCTTCTTCGCTGTCCTCGTCATCGGTGACCAAGCCGGTCGGGGCCGAGATGTTGGCGATCACGAAGTCACGATCGATGGTCGGCTTGGTGCCGTTGGGCAGATCGACCGACGAGATGGTCACGACGTCGTTGATGTTCAGGCCGGTCAGATCGACGGTGATCTTTTCGGGAATGTCACCGGCGGTGCAGACCAGTTCGACCTCGGGGCGGACGACGGTCAGAACGCCGCCCTTCTTGATGCCGGGGGCCGCGTCTTCGTTGATGAACTCGACCGGGATGTACAGCGCGATCTTGCTGGTGCGGCGCAGACGCATCAGGTCCAGGTGGGTCGGCAGGTCCTTGACCACGTCACGCTGCACGTCGCGGCAGATGACGCGGACGTCTTCGTGGCCCTCGACTTTCAGGTTCCACAGAGTCGACTTGAAGCGGCCTGCCTTCAGGCGCTTGAACAGTTCGTTGAACGGAATCTGGATCGGCAGCGGGTCTTTGTCGCCACCAAATACGATGCCCGGAACCATGCCGTCGCGGCGTGCCTGACGAGCGGCGCCCTTGCCCGTCCCCGTCCGTTCCAGAGCTACGAGATCAGGAATCTCACCAGCCATGATAAATCTCCAATGTTAGGGCAGGGTGCCTCCAAGGCTGTCACCCCGCGTGAAGCGGCGTCCTTAGACCGAATCCGGCCATTTGGAAAGGGGTAAAAACGATTTCCGCGTCATTCCTGCCAGCGGCCGCAGAAATCCTGCGGGACAAGCAGGTTGTGCGGCCCCAGATCGGCCACGTTGCGCTCGCCGCACAGGGCCATGGTGGTGTCCAGTTCCTTCTGGATCACTTCCAGCGCTGTGGTCACGCCCTTTTGGCCCATCGCGCCCAGCCCGTAGACGAAAGCGCGCCCGATATAGGTGCCTTTGGCCCCCAACGCCAGCGCCTTGAGCACGTCCTGCCCCGAGCGGATACCGCTGTCGAGATGCACTTCGACATCGCCGCCCACCGCATCCATGATCCGCGGCAGCATCCGGATTGAGCTGACTGCTCCGTCCAATTGCCTCCCGCCGTGGTTCGAGACCACGATGGCGTCGGCGCCCAACTTGGCCGCCATCTTGGCGTCTTCGGGGTCAAGGATGCCCTTCAGGATCACCTTGCCGCCCCATTGCTCCATCAGTTTCTCGATCTTTTTCCAGTCGAGGCTGGGATCGAACTGTTCAGCGGTCCACGCACCCAGCGACGAGGCGTCCGAGATGCCTTGAACATGACCCACGATATTGCCGAACTCGCGCCGTTTCGCGCCCAGCATCTCGATGCCCCAGGCCCATTTCGTCATCAGGTTGGCGATGGTCTTGGCGGTCAGTTTCGGCGGGGCGGACAGGCCGTTCTTCAAGTCCTTGTGCCGTTGGCCGAGGATTTGCAGATCAAGGGTGATGACCAGGGCCGAGCATTTGGCATCCTTGGCGCGCTGGATCAGGCGGCGGACATAGTCCTCGTCCTTCATGGTGTACAGCTGGAACCAGAACGGCGCACCGGTATGTTCGGCCACATCCTCGATCGAGTTGATCGACATGGTCGACAGCGTGAAGGGCACGCCGAAATCCAGCGCGGCCTTGGCGGCCTTCATTTCACCATCCGCATGCTGCATCCCGGTCAGGCCCACGGGCGCAAGGGCCACCGGCATGGCCACGTCCTGTCCTATCATCTGCGACGCGGTCGAACGGCCGGACATGTCCACCGCAACCTTCTGGCGCAAGCGAATGTCGTGGAAATCCGCGCTGTTGTCGCGAAAGGTCTGCTCGGTCCAGCTGCCGCTTTCGGCATAGTCATAGAACATCCGGGGCACCCGGCGTTCATAGATGCGTTTGAGGTCGTCGATATTGGTAATGACAGGCATGGCCGCGCCCTTCTGCAGATTGGTTAGGTTTCTTTACCAATTCTTCCGCCAAGGCGCAACGGCCAGTTGCGCATGTGGTCAGATGGGTCAAAGACGCAAAGATAAACCGCCGCAGGCGTGCGGCCTGCAGCGGCTGAAATCCGTTTCGGATTTTGCCGTCAGGCGCTGTGGGCGCCGTCTGACAGCGATTTCACGAAGTCCAGAACCTCGGCCACCGGTTTTCCGGCGGCGATCTGGCTGACGATGGCCGAGCCGACCACCGCCCCGTCGGCAACGCTGGCGATGGCGCGTGATTTCTCGGGCGTGTTGATGCCGAACCCCACGATCACCGGAAGATCGGTCGCCGCCTTGATGCGCGCGACCTCGGGGCCGACATCGGTGGCCTCGGCCTCGGCCGCACCGGTGATGCCGGTGATCGAGACGTAATAGACAAAGCCCGAGGTATTCTGCAGCACCCGCGGCAGGCGCTTGTCATCGGTGGTGGGTGTGGCCAGCCGGATGAAGTTCAGCCCGGCCGCCTGCGCGGGCAGGCACAGCTCGTCGTCTTCCTCGGGCGGCAGGTCAACGACGATCAGTCCGTCGATGCCGGCCTCTTTGGCGTCGGCCAGGAACTTGTCCACGCCGCGGCTGTAGATCGGGTTGTAATAGCCCATCAGCACGATCGGCGTGGTGTCGTCGGTTTCCCGGAACGCCTTGGCCAGATCCAGCGTGCGCTGCAGCGTCATGCCACCGTCCAGTGCCCTTTGACCGGCGGCCTGAATTGTCGGGCCGTCAGCCATCGGATCGGTGAAGGGCAGACCCAGTTCGATCACGTCGACGCCGGCCCCCGGCAGGCCGCGGACGATTTCAAGCGAGGTGTCATAGTCGGGATCCCCGGCCATGACATAGGCGACAAAGGCCTTCTTACCCTCGGCCTTCAGGGCGGCGAACTTGGCGTCGATACGGGTCATGGACGATCCTTGCATACAGGTTTGGACCCGATGTGCAGAAAGTTTGGCCGAAAATCAATCCCGTCCTGACCGCCGGGGTCAGAAGTTCAGATGATACCGCAGCATAAGGGCGTTCATGCCGGGGTTTTTTTCTTGCGTGCTTGCGTTCGATTTGTGGGTGATCGCAAGCGATACGTCGTTGCCGCCGTTCAGCGTATAGCCGACGCCCAGCAGGCTGCGGATCTGAAAGCTGCCGCCCAGGTCATTCAGCGCCAGCGACTCGTTGTAATAGCCGGGCATCACGCTGCCTTCGATGAACCATCGGTTGGCAAACTGGTAGGTTCCGATCAGTCCGGCCCCGATATGGCTGTCGCCGTCCTTGTCCGACGAAATCGCCACACCCCAGGTCGCACTGAACCGTTCGGCCTGGTGGAACGGCCGGTGCTGATATTCCAGCGAAAAAATCGCCTGGTCCACCGACAGGCTGTCCGAGAAATCGGCATAACCGGCCCCAAAGATCACGGATTGAGCGGGAGCCATGGTCGCAAAGGCTGAAAGTGCGGCTGAGGCAAGAAGGTTTTTCATGTCAAATCATCAACGTTGAGGAACTCGGATCGTAGATAGGAACCGTATGTCGGTGAGTTCAACACGAGAAGACGCACGATTCCGCGAAATATCGTGATGTTGCGGATGGGACTCAGTCGGGCGGCGGACCAGCGCCTTGCGGATTCCTCGTGACATGCATAGAAGCAGCCGTCGAATGGCATCAGGAGGCCGCAATGGGTTTCAAAATGGGTATCGTGGGTCTGCCGAATGTCGGCAAGTCGACCCTGTTCAACGCGCTGACCAAGACCGCGGCCGCGCAGGCGGCGAATTTCCCGTTCTGCACGATCGAACCCAATGTGGGTGACGTTGCGGTGCCGGATGCGCGCCTGGACAAGCTGGCCGCCATTGCCAAATCCAAGCAGATCATCCCGACCCGGATGACCTTCGTCGACATCGCCGGCCTGGTCAAAGGCGCCTCGAAGGGCGAAGGGCTGGGCAACCAATTCCTGGCCAACATCCGCGAGGTGGACGCCATCGCCCATGTGCTGCGGTGTTTCGAAGACGGCGACGTGACCCATGTCGAGGGCCGCGTCGATCCGGTTGCCGATGCCGAGACGATCGAGACCGAGCTGATGCTGGCCGATCTGGAAAGCATTGAAAAGCGACGCGCCAACCTGGTGCGCAAGCTCAAGGGCAACGACAAGGAGGCCCAGCAGCAGGACCGCCTGTTGGCCGCCGCACAACAGATGCTGGAGGACGGCAAGCCCGCCCGCTTGGTCGAGGTCAGCGACGAGGATGCGAAGGCCTGGAAAAATCTGCAACTGCTGACGACCAAGCCGGTTCTCTATGTCTGCAACGTATCCGAGGAAGATGCGGCCACCGGCAATGAGTATTCCGAACGCGTGGCCAAGATGGCGGCCGAGCAGGGTAACGCCCACGTCATTATCAGCGCCAAGATCGAAGAAGAGATCAGCCTGCTGGAGCCGGACGAGGCACAGATGTTCCTGCAGGAGATGGGGCTGGAAGAACCCGGCCTCGATCGCCTGATCCGCGCGGGTTACGACCTGCTCAAGCTGGAGACCTATTTCACCGTCGGCCCGAAAGAGGCCCGCGCCTGGACCATCCGTCGCGGCACGCTGGCCCCGCAGGCCGCGGGCGTGATCCACGGCGATTTCGAAAAGGGCTTCATCCGCGCCGAGACCATCGCCTATGACGACTTTGTCGCCTGCAACGGTGAACAGGGCGCGAAGGAGGCCGGCAAGATGCGGGCCGAAGGCAAAAGCTATGTCGTCAAGGATGGCGACGTGCTGCACTTCCTGTTCAACACCTGATCGCGAAACGTCTTTTCCCGGCGGGCAAACCCGGTATCCTTCGGGCATCCTCCGCAACCCCGAGGCCCGCCCGTGTTCGACCTTCGCGATCTGCACCTGCTGTCCGCGCTTGCGCGCCATCGCCATTTCGCCAAGGCGGCCGAGGAATGCGGCATCTCGCAACCCGCGTTCTCGATGCGCATCCGCAACCTCGAGGATCGGCTGGGCGTGTCGATCGTGCGCCGGGCCAACCGGTTTCAGGGCCTGACCGAAGAGGGCGAGATGATCGTCCGCCGCGCCCGCCGTATCTTGGATGACGCCAAGGCGCTGGAGCAGGAGGTGCAGGCGATCAAGGGCGAGATCACCGGCACCCTGATCCTTGGCGTGATCCCGACCGCCATCGCTTTTACCGGACGCCTGATCAAACGGTTGCAGGCGGCGCATCCCCGCATCCTGTCGCGGATCGAAACCATGTCGGCCACCGCGATCCAGTACCGGCTGGACGAGGGCAGCATCGATGCCGGGATCACCTATGGCGACAGCATCGGCACCGACCTGCGCCATGTTCATCCCCTGTATGAAGAAACCTATGTGCTGCTTGTCCCTCAGCACATGACGCAGGAAACCGGCCCGATCCCTTGGGCACGCGTGGCCGAGTTCCCGCTCAGCCTGCTGGAGCCGCAGATGCAGAACCGGCGCATTCTCGACCGGATTTTCGCCGAACAAAGTCTACATCCTCATGTAGTGGCCGAAACCAGCGGATTCACCGCCTCGATGGTCATGGCACGCGAAGGGCTGGCGGCGACGGTTGTACCGCGCGTTCTGGTGCGGGCGCTGGGCGATCTTGAGGGGACGCGGGTCCTGCCTCTGGTCGATCCGGTGGTCAGCAAGCCGATCTGTCTGGCGACGCTGGCGCGCGACCCGGAACTGCCGACGGTCGATGCCTTGCGACGGGTGGTGACGTCTTTGCGGTGATAAACCGTCGTTATCGTGCCATTCGGTTTTGCGATTTGACGATATGAATTGCTGATGAGAAACGGGACCTCAATTCGGAGGGCATCATGGCACCATTGGACACCAAGCCATCAGGCGCGCCCAAGGGCGTCTGGAAGTCAGGTAAAGGCAAGGGGCGGCACACGCCCAAGGGCCGACAGTTCACGGACGAAGCGCAGGCCGAGATTCAGCGCCTGCTGGGCGATCGCCCGCGCCGCCGCGACCTGCTGATCGAGTTTCTGCACCTGATCCAGGACACGCACGGCCATATCAGCGCCGACCACATTGCCGCGCTGGCCGTTGAGGCGCGGGTCGGTCAGGCCGAGATCTACGAGACCGCGACTTTCTATGCTCATTTCGACGTGGTCAAAGAAGGTGAAACGCCGCCCCCCGCGCTGACCATCCGCGTTTGTGATTCTCTGTCCTGCGAATTGGCCGGCGCACAACAGCTGAAGAAGGCGCTGGAAGATGGGCTGGACCCGTCCGAAGTGCGCGTTCTGCGCGCGCCCTGCATGGGGCGCTGCGACACCGCGCCGGTGCTGGAAATCGGGCACAACCACATCGACCACGCCACCCCAGAAAAGGTGCAGACCGCCATCGCGGCGGGCGATACCCACGCCCATCTGCCCGACTACGAGACCTTCGCGACCTATGTCGAAAACGGTGGTTACGCCAAACTAAGAGAACTGCGCGAAGGTGGCGACTGGCAAGAGGTTCAGGAACAGGTTCTGGCCTCGGGTCTGCGCGGCCTAGGCGGCGCCGGTTTCCCGTCGGGCAAGAAATGGGGCTTTGTCCGCATGAACGACGGCCCGCGTTACCTGGCTGTCAACGGTGACGAGGGCGAGCCCGGCACCTTCAAGGACCGCTACTATCTTGAACGCACGCCGCATGTTTTCCTCGAAGGGATGCTGATCGCCGCATGGGCAGTCGAGGCTGAGACCTGCTTCATCTACATGCGCGACGAATACCCGGCGGTGCTGGAAATCCTACGGCGCGAGATTGCAGCGTTGGAACAGGCCGGGATCGTCGAGAAAGGCTATATCGACCTGCGCCGCGGTGCGGGCGCCTATATCTGCGGCGAAGAATCCGCGATGATCGAGTCGATCGAGGGCAAGAAGGGCCTGCCGCGCCACCGCCCGCCCTTTGTGGCGCAGGTCGGCGTGTTTGGCCGCCCGACGCTGGTGCACAATGTCGAGACGCTCTACTGGGTGTCCAAGATCTGCCGGGAAGGCCCGGAAATCCTCAATTCGGTTGAAAAGAATGGCCGCAAAGGCCTGCGCAGCTACTCGGTCTCGGGCCGGGTGGCCAAGCCGGGGGTCTACCTGCTGCCGGCAGGGTCGACCATTCTTGACGTGATTAATGCCGCCGGGGGCATGGCCGAGGGTCACGTTTTCAAAGCGTATCAACCGGGCGGGCCGTCCTCGGGCCTGTTGCCCGCGTCGATGGACGACATCCCGTTGGACTTCGACACTCTGCAACCGCATGGCACCTTCATCGGGTCCGCCGCCGTAGTGGTCCTGTCCGATCAGGACACCGCGCGCGACGCGGCGCTGAACATGCTGCGGTTCTTCGAGGACGAAAGCTGTGGCCAGTGCACGCCCTGCCGCGCGGGTTGCGAAAAGGCGGTGAAGCTGATGCAGGCCGAGAAATGGGACACCGACCTGCTGGAAGACCTGTGCCAGGTGATGGGTGATGCCTCGATCTGCGGTCTCGGGCAGGCGGCTCCGAACCCGATCCGCCTGGTCATGAAACATTTCGCCAATGAGATCTGAGGGAGACAGCTATGCTTGACGCGAGCGAAACCAAGACCGTCACCTTCAACCTGAACGGCGAAGACGTGACGGTACCCGAGGGCACCACGATCTGGGAAGCGGCCAACGGCAAGGGTCTGGTCATCCCGCATCTGTGCCACAAGCCCGCGCCGGGCTATCGCCCTGACGGCAATTGCCGCGCCTGTATGGTCGAGGTCGAGGGCGAGCGGACGCTGGTCGCCTCGTGCATCCGCCCGGCGGCTGAAGGGATGGTTGTGAAAACCGACACCGACCGCGCCGAGAAATCGCGCGCGCTGGTGATGGAATTGTTGGTGGCCGACCAGCCAGAGCAGCCGCATGATACCTCCAGCCATTTCTGGGACATGGCCAAGCTGAACGATGTCAGCGACAGCCGCTTTCCCGCGAAAGAGCCCGAGAAGATCCCGCTGCTGGATGACAGCCATGTGGCGATGCGGGTCAATCTGGATGCCTGCATCAACTGCAACCTCTGCGTCCGTGCCTGCCGCGAGGTGCAGGTGAATGACGTGATCGGCATGGCCGGCCGCGGGCATACCGCGCAGGTGGTGTTCGACCAGAACGACCCGATGGGCGAGTCGACCTGCGTGGCCTGCGGCGAATGCGTTCAGGCCTGCCCGACCGGCGCGCTGATGCCCGCCACCGTGCTGGACGACCAGCAGCGCGGCGACAGCAAGGATTACGACTCCGAGACCGAAAGCGTCTGCCCATTCTGCGGCGTGGGCTGCAAGGTCAGCCTCAAGGTCAAGAACGGCAAGGTCAAATATGTCGAGGGCATCAACGGTCCCGCCAACGAAGGCCGCCTGTGCGTCAAGGGTCGGTTCGGATTCGACTACATCCACCACCCGCACCGCCTGACCAAGCCGCTGATCCGGCGCGAGGATGCGCCGCCCAAGGGGTTGAACGTCGATCCCGCCGACTGGAGCACCCATTTCCGCGAGGCGACCTGGGACGAAGCGCTGGACCTGGCCGCCAAGGGGCTGATGAAGCTGCGGGATGAGGATCCGCGCAGCGTGGCGGGCTTTGGCTCGGCCAAATGCACCAACGAAGAGGCCTATCTGTTCCAGAAGTTCATCCGGCAGGGCTTTGGCCACAACAACGTGGACCACTGCACGCGGCTGTGCCACGCCTCGTCGGTGGCGGCGCTGATCGAGAACGTGGGCTCGGGCGCAGTGACCGCGACCTTCAACGAGATCGAAAATGCCGATGTGGCGATCATCATCGGCGCCAACCCGATCGAGAATCACCCCGTCGCGGCGACCTATTTCAAGCAGTTCGCCAAGCGCGGCGGCAAGCTGATCGTGATGGACCCGCGCGGCGTGGGCATGCGCAAATTCGCGACCGAGATGCTGCAGTTCCGGCCCGGTGCCGATGTCTCGATGCTGAACGCGATCATGAACGTGATCGTCGAGGAAGAGCTGTATGACAGCCAGTACATCCACCGCTGGACCGAGAACTGGGAGGCCGAGAAGGAGCACCTGCGCCAGTTCACGCCCGAGAAGATGGCGCCGATCTGCGGCATCGAACCGGACCAGCTGCGCCGCGTGGCCCGAATTTTCGCCAATGCGAATGCGGGGCTGATCTTCTGGGGCATGGGCGTCAGCCAGCATATACACGGCACCGACAATTCGCGCTGCCTGATCTCGCTGGCGCTGATGACGGGCAATGTGGGCAAACCGGGCGCGGGTCTGCACCCGCTGCGGGGGCAGAACAACGTGCAGGGGGCTTCGGATGCGGGCCTGATCCCGATGTTCCTGCCCGACTACCAGTCGGTCACCGACGACGCTGTTCGAGCCAAGTTCAGTCAGGTCTGGAATTCGGGCGATTTCTCGAACGAGAAGGGCCTGACCGTGACCGAGATCATCGACCACGCCTATGTGGGGAAGATCAAGGGCATGTACATCCTGGGCGAAAACCCGGCCATGTCCGACCCCGACGTGAACCACGCCCGCGAGGCGCTGGCCAAGCTGGACCTGATGATCGTGCAGGACATCTTTTTGACCGAAACGGCAAACTATGCCGACATCATCCTGCCGGCCTCGGCGCTGTATGAAAAGAACGGCACGGTGTCGAACACCAACCGCCAAGTGCAGCGCGTGCGCCCCGCGGTGCCGCCGCCGGGCGATGCGCGCGAGGACTGGGCGATCACCGTCGATCTGGCAAAGCGCATCGGGCTGAACTGGGATTACACGGAAGTCTCGCAGGTCTTTGCCGAGATGAAGCTGACCATGGCGTCGCTGGACAACATCACATGGGAGCGGCTCGAGACCGAGAGCATCACCTATCCGTCGCTGTCCGAAACCGATCCGGGCCAGTCCATCGTGTTCGGCGACGGCTTCCCGCGCCCCGATGGCCGTGCGAAATTCACTCCGGCCAGCATCATCCCCCCGGATGAGGCCCCGGACGAGGAATTCCCGATGATCGCCACCACAGGGCGGCAGCTGGAACACTGGCACACCGGGTCCATGACCCGTCGCGCCAAGGTTCTGGACGCAGTCGAGCCCGAAGCGAACTGTTCGATGAACCCGCGAACGCTCAAGCTGATGGGGATCGAGCCGGGCGAGATGGTGCGTCTCACCACCCGGCGCGGCTCGATCGAGATCATGGTGCGCGCCGACCGGGCGATCGCCGAGGACATGGTGTTCATCCCCTTCGCCTATGTCGAGGCGGCGGCGAACATCCTGACCAACCCGGCCATCGACCCCTATGGCAAGATCCCTGAGTTCAAGTTCTCGGCCATCCGTGTCGAAAAGATCGAGGACGCCATCGCGGCCGAGTAGAGCCTGCAACCACTCACCAAAACCCTGAAAAGGCGGGCCAGCGTGCCCGCCTTTTTCTTGGCTTGACAGATGCTTGCAGCCAGCCAACCCTTGAGCCGCGCAATCCCGGAGGAGTTCATGTCCCGCCGTTTCGTCGATCTGTCCGTCCCGCTGGAAACCGGCATCGTGTCGGACCCACCGATCATGCTGCCGCAGATCGAATACATGAGCCACGACCAGACGGCCGAGCAGGTAATGGCCTTTTTCCCCGGCCTGAAAAAAGAGGACCTGCCCGGCGGCGAGGGCTGGGCCATCGAACGGCTGCAGATCGCCACCCACAACGGCACCCATCTGGACGCGCCGTACCACCACCACTCGACCATGAACCGGGGCGAGCGGGCGATCACCATCGACGAGGTGCCGCTGGAGTGGTGTATGAACCCGGGCGTGAAGTTGGATTTCCGGCATTTCGAGGATGGCTACGTCGTCACCGCCGCCGATGTCGAGGCCGAGCTGAAGCGGATCGGGCATGACCTGCAACCGCTGGATATCGTCGTGGTCAACACCTCCGCCGGCACCTGCTATGGCCAGCCGGATTACCTGATGAAAGGCTGCGGAATGGGGCGCGAGGCCACGCTGTACCTGACCGAGCGCGGCGTACGTGTGACCGGCACCGACGCCTGGAGCTGGGACGCGCCCTTTCCGCTGACCGCGCAGGAATACGCGGAAACCCATGATCCCTCGATCATCTGGGAGGGGCATCGCGCGTCGATGGAGATCGGCTATTGCCACATGGAGAAGATGACCAATCTGGAAAGCCTGCCGCCCACGGGGTTCGAGATCTCGTGCTTTCCGTTCAAGATCAAGGGCGCCTCGGCCGGGTTCGTCCGCGCGGTGGCGATCTTCGAGGAGGACAGCGCGCAATGACCCCGCAATCCGAGCCTTTGGGCGGCCATGACGGCCCGTACCCCGCACCAGTCGAAATCACCGGTTTTTCGGTCCGGCCCGACTGGATCGATTACAACGGCCACATGAATGTGGGGTATTACGGCGTGGTGTTCGATCTGGCCTTCGAACGTCTGCTGGTCGATCATCTGGGCCTGGGCGAACCGCAGGTCGCGGCGCTGGGGCAGGGGCCGTACATCCTGCAGTCGCATCTGCATTTCCTGCGCGAGGTTCGCGAGGGAGAGGCACTGGTGTTCCGGTTTCGGATGCTGGACGCCGATTACAAGCGTGGTCACTATTTTGCACAGATGGTCAGGGCCGGTGACGGCACGGTCTGTGCCACCCAAGAGGCCCTGTTCATGAATGTCAGCCACACAACAGGTCGGTCGGAACCCTACCCGGACTGGGCCGTAGCGCGTCTGGCCCGGATGGTGGCCGATCACGCGGGTCTGGAGGCCGCGCCGCAAATCGGGCAGCCGATCGGCATCCGAAGATCCTGACGGGCCCCGCGATACTGGCCTTCAGTAATCGCGATCGAAAAAGATGCCGATCCCGGTTTCCCCTTTGCCATCCACCGTGCCGCGCACGGTGATATTGTCGGTGACGTCCAGGTTGAGGTTCACCTCGGTATCGCCCTCGGTGTTCACGGTGAAATCGGTATAGAGGTTGTCGCTCAGATAGGCGCCGGCACCCAGCCGCCCGCCACCGCCTTCGGTCGCGCCGACATCGACGGTATCAACCCCTGTCGCGTCGCGCACGCCTTTGGTGGCATCGCCGCCCGCACCGCTGAGCTGCGCCAGCGAGGCCGCCATCTGCGCGATCACGAAGGGCGAAAGCTCGGAAAACCGGTTGCCGAACAGCAACATGGCCAGCGCCTCTTCGGCCGGGCGTTCGGGGTCGGAAAACACGTCGACGGCGGGGGCGTCCAGCGGCCCGGCGATCTCGATGGTCGCGGTTCCGTCCGAGGTGCTGGCCGAGGACACGAATTCGATATACGGCTTCAGGTCGCCCTGCAGGCTGACGATCCCTTTGGTCAAGGCCAGCCGACGCCCGAGGATGTCCAGATTGCCCCGGATCAGGTCGATCTGGCCCGAAGGCACAACGGAGGCGGTGGTGCCCCTGATGAAGATCGCGCCGCCAAGTTCCGCGTTGACGCCACGCCCGCGCACGAAGACGCTTTTGGGCGCAAGCAGGCTGATGTCCAGCGCGATGCGGGACTCGCCTTTCTGGGTGCGCTCGGTTTCGACCAATTGGGCATGCTGGCGCGTGACGAGGCTGGCGGCGCTTTCACCCACATGCTCGATCACCGGGATGGGTGCGGCGCCGACGGCCCCCGAGGCGGCTGCCAGGTTGATGTTGGTTTCCCCGAAGGTGATCTGCCCGGCCAGCGTGCTGTTGCGGGCCAGCGCACCGGTCATAGCGATCTGTCCGTTCAACGTGGTTTCGTACAGCAGGTTGTCGGTCACCACCAGGTTGTTGATCGCGGTGGTGATCTGCGCATTGAAGGGCGGTGTCAGATCGACGGGGCCGCTGACGGTGAACCCGCCGCCTGCCCGCATGCCGCCGTTCAACGCGATCGTCGCGCGGCTTTGGGCAAGGTCGATCCGGCCGGTGATGCCGGTAATGGTTTGACCGGCGGTTGGTATGGCCAACGAAGTCTCCGAGGTCGTGACCGAGCCGCTGAGCGCGTCCAGCGAGGGTTGGCCATTGAGGGCCAGATCGAACTGGGCTGAGCCCTCGATCTTGTTCGGGGTAATGAACGCATTGGCGATGCCAAGATTTACGCCGCCCTGCGCGGTGATGTCGGCCGTGCCTGCTGCCTCGGAATAAGTGCCCTTGACGGTACTGTTGATCTCGGCCGGGCCGGTTGCGGCGGCGTCGATCGTCCAGACACCATCGTCACGCCGGGCATTTCCCTTGGCGGTGACGCTGCCCGGGAAGTCCGGCGCGAAACGCTCGATACGGTCGAACCTGGCGTCAAAGTCCAGATCGGCGGACCCATCCGTATTCACCGCGCCAACAAGCGCCGCGAATGAGCTGTCAGGCCCTTGCAGACGCGCCGACCCTTCCAGCCCCGAAGCCGTGGGCGCCACGTTACCATCCAGTTTCAATGGCCCCGAAATCGTGTTCGAGATGCGTACCAGATCGTCCAGACCGGCCGAGAAACTCAGCCCGCCGGATGCCCGGTCCAACTGACCCGAGGCATTTGCCGACAGCGCGGTGCCTGCCAGCCGGAATGTGCGGATGTTCAGGCCCTGGTCGTCGTTCGCCGCGTCCACGGTCAGGGTCGTGCGACCCGGTACCAGAGCGTCGGCCAATGCGACCCCGGTCTGGATGTCGTCGGCCTTGACTGTTCCGCGAATGTCGAAGGTGCGGCTGTCTCTGGCGGCCTTGCCCGACAGTTCTGCCGAAACGGCCCCGGCCACGGGGCGACCCGCCAATGCCGCGAACAACGACAGGTCCGGGATTTCGGCCTTGGCCCGGCCATCAACGGCCAATGTCCCGGTCGGGTCGTCGATGGTGGCGGCGATCTCGGCCTGCACGGCGGCGCTGTTCAGGCTGGCCTGCCGGATGTCGATTCGGTCGCGGCCGTACGCCCCGTCGAACGCCGCCTCAACGCGGCCGGTCAACAGCGGGTCGATCTGGTCCAGCCCGGTTCGGACATCGCGGGCGTCCAGACTGGCGGTGCCGTCGAACGCCAGCGTCCGGACCGCGCCCTTGCCATCCACCCGCGCCGACAGCGCGCCGGCCAGCGGGCGCTGGGCCAAGCCTGAAAATATTGACAGATCGGTAGCCCTCACCTCGGCCTGTCCGTCGAGCGTCAGATTGCCGCCGGGGGTCGTCACGTCTCCGCTGGCCTGCGCGGTCAAGGTCTCGCCGTTGATGGTGAGCGCGCGGATCGTTATGCCGCCCGCATCGCGCCGCGCGTCCAGCGCGATGTCGGTCTCTCCGGCAATCACCGGGTCGATGTCGTCGCGGCCGGTGGACAGGTCGTACCCTTCAACGGTCAGCTTGCCGTCGAAACTCCCCTCCAGCGGCGAGCCCGCGCCTTCGACACGCAGGCTGGCCCGTCCGCCCAAGTCCAGTTTCGCCAGGCCCGAGAACCGGGACAGGTCCGTCACATCGGCGGTGGCGGTCCCGTCGACCTTCAACCCGCTCGCCAACCCGCTGATCTGTGCGTCGGCCCGCATGGCATAGTCGGCTCCGACCAGTTCGAACCCCGACAACCCAAGCGTCTGGTCTGCGCCATAGTCGAACCGGCCATCCAGGGTGATCTGGTCGCCAACCGCCGCCTTCAAGGCGGGATCGTTTGGATCGACACCGCCCAAATAGGCCTGAAGATCGCCGCTGAGGTCCAGGCCGGCGGTTTGCGTCAGAGTGCCCTGTGCCGTCAGCCGCGCCCGAGCGACGCGCAACTGCGGCGTATCGATTGCGTTGGCGGTCAGGCTGAGATCCCAGTAGTTGCCGTTCTTCTGGTCGAACAGGGCCGAGAACTGGGCTGCGCCCACCGAGGTATCCCCGCCGCCGAAGGGCAGAACCACCTCATCGCCGGCAGGCGGAGTGATCCGGCCCTGAATGGCTGCCATCTGCAAGGCGTTGCCTGCGGCAAGGTTCACCTGCGCCTCGAAGCGCAGCGCCTGCGAGGTGATTTCGGCCTTGGAGACCTCCATCCCACCGCCCGGCAATGTCCGTCCGTCGATGAACAGGCGTGTGCGCGCGCCGAAGAACGGGTCGATTTCGGGGGCAAGAAACGGCCTGAGGTCGCCGCCCAGATCCGCTGTAAAGACAATGCCGTCCTGTGCGGAGGTTTGCGTTTGTTCGAGTCCCCGCAGACGTATCTGGCCGCTGACATGGTCCATCCCGTCGCTGCCCAGACCGATATCGGCGGTGAAATCCGTGACCGGCCCAGACCCTTTGGCCGTCAACCCGATGGCCGGGCTGTCGGGGATTTTCAGGGCTTGGGAAATCAGGCCGCCGGGCGCCTCGGACACGGTCAGATCAAGGTCGATCTGACGGCTTTCGTTCTGGAACCCGGCGGTCAGGGCGATCCGGTCGCCTTGGCGGTCCAGTCGGTCAATACCCAGCTTGGTGTCAAGGGTGCCGTCGGCCAGCGTCAGGTTGCCGTCTACCGACAACTTGGCCGCGACGCCGATCAGCGGTTGACCCAGCGACAGGCTGTCCACCCGGAGTTCTCCGATTTCGATGGCAACAGGCAGTTCCGGCAGTTGAAAGGGCTGGGCCTCGGCTGTGGCGGTCGGTTCATCCGACGTCGTCTTGCCGGGCGCGCGGGCGATTTCGATTTCCTCCGCCGTAAGGGCGTTCACGGAAAACCGTCCGCGGATCAGGGCCAGGCGGTTCCAGTCCAACTCGGCGTTGCGGATCGTCAGCCAGACGCCGTCGTCATCGGCGACGGTGATCTCCTCGATCGTGGCGCGGGCGCTCAGCGCGCCTTGCAGCCCCACGACGCGCACGTTGCGATTGTCGCCTGACAGGGTGTTTTGAAGGAAATCCGACAGCATGCCACCGCCGTCCGAGTCCTGTGCTGCAACGGGACCCGACAAAGTCAGTGACAGGGCGGCGATCGCAAGCGGATATGAAAGATGACGTGTCAAAATGCCTGCCCGATCCCGATGTAGAATTGCAGCCCGTTGCCAGTGTCTCCCTGGACGGGAACGGCCAGATCCAGCCGCAGGGGCCCAAACCCACCCAGATCATACCGAACCCCCAAGCCGGCGCCCGAATGGGATTCGGCGCCGCTGCCAACGAAGGACGAGATGTCCACGGCACCGTAGTCGTAGAACCCGACCAGCGACAGTTTCTCGGTCACCTTTCCGCGGACTTCGCCGGACAGGCCCAGGAAGGATTTGCCACCGGCGATTCCGGTTCCGACGGGCACGCCCAGGCTTTCATACGGTTGGCCGCGCACGGTGCCCGCGCCGCCCGAGAAGAACAGGAAGTCGGGCGTGACCCCGTCGGCCGGCGGGCCGATCACCGAACCCAGCTGAATGCGCCCGGCAAGCACCAGCCGTCCGCCGGTGCCCAAGCTGGCATAACCACGCCCGTCGACAAACAGCCGAATCCCCGTATCGGTTCCAGACAGCCCGACAAACGGCATAACCTGGGCGTCAAGGTAATAACCGCGCGTGGCGCTGACCTTGCTGTCGCGCAGATCCCATTCGGATCGGGTCGGCAGGATGAAATACCGGAACTTGCGGTCTGTACCATAGGCGTCATCCGCTTCGGAGTAGTAGAAACCCGTGGCGGCTTCGGCATAGAGACGGTCTGAAAATGTCCGACGTGCGCCGAAGACCAGCGACGCTGCCGAGACGGTGTAATTGTCGGTGTCGCGCCGTTCCAGCAACGCGCTCCAGAATGTGCTGTCGTCGGGGCCCAGCCTGTCGGGCTGGTCCAGGCGCAGGCCCAGGCGGTAATCGACGTCTTCGGACCCGCCGATGTTGCGGATCGCGGCTTCGAGCCGCAGACGCTGGGCGCGTCGGAAAACGTTTCGGTGGGTCCAGGTGGCCGCCAGATCCAGCCCATCGCGCGAGGCGAGTTCGAGCCCGAAGGTCAGGCGGCGCTTGGGCAGGTCCTCGAAGGTGGCGTCAAAATCCAGCGTGCCGTCGGGGTTGGGTGTTTCACGCTCGACGATCGAAACGCTGCTGAATGTTCCGGTGCGACGCAACCGGGTGCCGACTCTCTGCAGCTTGTCCGGCGAATAGACCTCGCCCGAAGGGAAACCAGCGATTTTCTCGATTGACCTGTGTCTGACATCGGTGTCGCCTGCGATATGCATCTTGCCGAACCGCAGGCGTGGGCCCGGGTCCAGCCTGATCCGAGCATCCAGCCGGGCTTGGGCGTGGCGGGCGATGATCTCTTGATCGGACAGGGCGGCCTTGGGGTGGCCCGCGTTTTTCCAGCCCTGCACCCCGGCCGACGCCGCATCATGGATCGCGCCGGTAGTGGCGCGCTTTCCGGTGGCGAAGCCTTCGGGCAGGTCGGTTTCGGGGGCCACGGGGCGGATGACGGCGGTTCCGAAAGAAAACGCGGGCCCGGGATTGATCGAGATCACCGCACGGTTGATCCGCGCCGGAACGTTCACCGAGCTGAGGTCAGCGGCTTCGCGCCCGTCCAGCTTGATGCTGACCGAAGGCCCGAAATACCCCGCGTCATACAGGATCTGCACGATGGTGCGATAATCGGACAGGGCGGCCGAAAAGACCTCCAAAGGTGTGTCCAGGCCCCGGGATTCGGCCGTGATGACCGAGGACGTGTTTTCGATCTTCTTGACAACGTCCGGCGGCAGGCCCGGCGCCGACAGGGAGGTTTCCAGTGCAAGCAGGCTGTGCGGGGCCACGGCCAGCACCGCGCCAATGAACCAGCCCCTCAGACTGCACTTCCGCCTGCCTGCCCGCATCAATTGGCTCCACCCGTTCTGCATTGCGGTTTTTCAGCCGAAATGCGGCCTCCGCAACGTCCTTGATCGGCATGTTAGAACATCGCGTGCGGGAAAGGGACAGAAATATTGGGTGGACAAGCTGGATTTTCAGCCGGCTGTCATGACCCGGCGTTGCGGAACCAACGGACGATGGCCGCGCGGTCCTCGGGCTCCATGTAGGTCACGTTCGCGGGCGGCATCGCGTGGCTGATCCCCGCCTGCAGATAGATCTGCTTGGCGTTGCGCGCGATGTCAGCCTCGGTTTCCAGCAGAACGCCCTTGGGCGCCCACAGGATGCCGTCCCAGACCGGCTCGCGCGCGTGGCACATCGAACATCGGCCCAGAACGACGTCATGGGCGGCCTCGAAGCCGGGGGCCTCGGCGAACCTCTGTTCATAGGGCGTCAGCGGCTGCGCCTCGGCCTCTTCCAGCGGGTCGTGCATCGGGGCGGTGGACAGCCACATGATGGCGATGAACAGCAGGGCCGTCACAAGCCAGGTCCAGGTCGGGTTGCCGGCCCGGGCGTGGCGCGTGTTGAAATAGTGGCGGATGGTGACGCCCATCAGAAAGACCAGCGCCGCGATGATCCAGTTGTACTTGGTCGCAAAGGCCAGCGGATAGTGGTTCGACAGCATCAGGAAGACCACCGGCAAAGTCAGATAGTTGTTGTGGGTCGAGCGCAGCTTGGCGATCTTGCCGTATTTCGGGTCGGGGGTGCGGCCATTTTTCAGGTCGTCCACCACGATCCGTTGGTTGGGCATGATGATGAAGAATACGTTGGCCGTCATGATCGTGGCGGTGAAGGCGCCCAGATGCAGCATCATCGCGCGGCCGGTGAAGATCTGGTTGTATCCCCAGCCCATTGCCACCAGCAGAACGAATAGCAGCAGCATCAGCAGGGTCGGACGCTCGCCCAGATCAGATTTGCACAGGAAATCATAGATCAGCCAGCCCACGGTCAGCGACGCCGCCGAGATCAGGATGCCCTGCCACAGCGCCAGATCGGCCTTTTGCGCGTCGATCAGGTACAGCTCTCCACCCACCCAATAGACGATCATCAGCAGCGCCGCGCCGCTGAGCCATGTGGAATAGCTTTCCCATTTGAACCAGGTCAGGTGATCGGGCATCCGTTCGGGCGCCACCAAGTATTTCTGGATGTGATAAAACCCGCCGCCATGCACCTGCCATTCCTCGCCATCCGCCGGGCCGGGAATGTCGCGGTTCAGGCCGAGGTCCAGCGCGATGAAATAGAATGACGACCCGATCCACGCGATCGCGGTGACCACATGCAGCCAGCGCACGCCAAAGGCCAACCAGTCCCAGAACACGGCAAACTCAAACATCCATGGCTCTCCGATTGTTTGCCTGCACACTAGGCAAGTGATGGTTTCTTCGGTATTCCCGCATATTGTCAAACTGTATCAAAAAAAACGATAAGATGTCCTATCTCGACAACATTCGCACCTTTGTCCGGGTCTATGATCTGGGCAGCATGTCCGCGGCGGGCCGCGATCTGCGGATTTCACCGGCGGTGACATCGGCGCGTATTTCCCAGCTCGAGGATCATCTGGGCGTGCGTCTGTTCCAGCGCACCACGCGCAACCTGTCGCCGACCGAGCAGGGCCGGGCCTTTTATCCCGGCGCGGTTGCTGTGCTGGACGCGGTCGATCAGGCCGAGGCGCAGGTTATGCACCTGACCGAGGCCCCGCGCGGCACCTTGTTCGTGGCGGCGCCGCTTGGGGTGGGGCGGCGGTTGATCGCGCCGCAAGTGCCGGAATTTCTGGACAAATACCCCGAGATCGACGTGCGGCTGCGCCTGACCGACCGCTCGGTGGACCTGACGACCGAGGGGCTGGATCTTGCGTTCTTCATCGGCCTGCCCGAGGACAGCACCCTGCGCATCCGCAAGATCGCCGATTGTCAGCGCATTCTGTGCGCGGCCCCGGATTATGTCGCGCGCCGGGGCATGCCGCGATCGGGGGCTGATCTGATCGCGGACCGGCACGAATGCCTGAACCTGCGCTATCCCGGCGCGACCGAGTTTCAATGGCTGTTGCAGACGCCCGACGGCCCCAAACGCTTTGCCGTGTCCGGCCGGTTTGAGTGCGATGATGGCGACGTGCTGACCGATTGGGCACTGGCGGGGCAGGGGATCGCGATGAAGCCGGTCTTCGAAGTGGCCGAGCATCTGAAGGCCGGCCGCCTTGTACCGGTGGCGCAGGACACGCCGCCCGTTCCAGTGCAGATGGCGTGCCTGTACACCCATCGCCGCCATCAGGACCCCAAGGCGCGCCTGTTCATGGATTTCGTGATCGCCCGGATCGGCGCGGTCGTCCGCCGGGCCGAGGCCTAGGCTCTCAGCTGCCGCGATAGGTGGAATAGCCGTAGGGCGACAGCAGCAGCGGCACATGGTAATGCGCCTGCGGATCGGACATGCCGAACCGGATCGGCACCTGATCCAGGAACAGCGGGTCCGCTCCCGCCTGGCCGGTGGCGCGCAGATAGTCGCCGGCAAAAAAGATCAACTCGTAGGTTCCGGTTTGGAACTTGTCCTGTGGCAGGATCGGGCTGTCGGTGCGCCCATCGGCGTTGGTCTGCATCTCGACCAGCTTGCGGTGCGAATTGCCCGACACGCGGTACAACGCGATTTTCAGCCCTTGGGCCGGACAGCCGCGGGCCGTGTCCAGAACGTGGGTCGTCAGGTATCCTGTCACGGGTCTCTCCTGCCTGTTGCGTGGTGCTGTCTTGCCGGTCGTCAGCGGATTTGGCAAACGGATAGACCGCATTCTGAGGCGAAACCCATGCCCGAGGAAACGGCCAAATAACCGAAACAGCGTTCGGATTGATTTGATAATCCCTTGCGGTTTCATGCAATAAAAAGCCAGTGAATGGTCGCAACAAAAGGCGGAACCCAACATGCAGCCCCCCAGATACCCGCGCGACATGATCGGATATGGCGCCACCACGCCCGATGCGAACTGGCCCGGCGGCGCCAAACTGGCAGTGCAGATCGTGCTGAACTATGAAGAGGGCGGCGAAAACTGCGTGCTGCATGGCGACGCGGCGTCCGAGTCGTTTCTGTCCGAAATCGTGGGCGCCGCGCCCTGGCCCGGCCAGCGGCATTGGAACATGGAATCCATCTATGAATACGGCGCCCGCGCCGGGTTCTGGCGGCTGCATCGCCTGATGGCCGACCTGCCGGTGACCGTCTATGGCGTGGCCACCGCGCTGGCGCGCTCGCCCGATCAGGTGGCGGCGATGAAGTCCGCCGGGTGGGAGATCGCCAGCCACGGGCTGAGATGGATCGAACACAAGGACATGCCCGAAGACGAGGAGCGCGCCCAGATCGCCGAGGCGATCCGCCTGCACACCGAGGTGGTCGGAGACCGCCCGCGCGGCTGGTACACGGGGCGGTGTTCGGACAACACCGTGCGGCTTGTCGCCGAGGAAGGCGGGTTTGCCTATGTGGCCGACAGCTATGCCGACGATCTGCCTTATTGGGTGCACACCGGCGGGCGCGACCAGCTGATCGTGCCCTATACGCTGGACTGCAACGACATGCGCTTTGCCACGCCGCAGGGGTTCAACTCGGGCGATCAGTTCTTTGCGTATCTGCGCGACAGTTTCGATGCACTCTATGCCGAGGGGCAGGCCGGCGCGCCCAAGATGTTGTCGATCGGTCTGCATTGCCGCCTGATCGGCCGACCGGGCCGGGTGATGGCGCTGAAGCGGTTTCTGGACTATGCGCGCGGCTTTTCCGATGTGTGGTTCGCGACCCGGTTACAGATTGCCGAACACTGGGCCGCGCATCATCCGCCGCAGGACCGCCCGCGCCCCTCGCAGATGGACCGCGACTCCTTCGTGGCGGCCTATGGCGGCATCTTCGAACATTCGCCCTGGATCGCCGAGCGCGCCTGGGCGCTGGAACTGGGGCCGGCGCACGATACGGCGGGCGGGCTGCACAACGCGCTGGCGCGGGTGTTCCGTTCGGCCTCGCCCGAGGAGCGCTTGGGCGTTCTGACCGCGCATCCGGATCTGGCGGGCAAGCTTGCACAGGCCAAACGCCTGACGGCTGAAAGCACCGCCGAACAGGCCTCGGCCGGGTTGGACGCCCTGACCGACGCCGAGCGCGACGCCTTTACCAATCTGAACACGCGTTACACCCGGAAATTCGGCTTTCCCTTCATCATCGCGGTGCGCGACCACGACAAGGCCTCGATCCTGCAGGCGTTTCAGCGACGCATCGAGAATGACCGCGAGACCGAGCTCGCCGAAGCCTGCCGTCAGGTCGAGCGCATCGCCGAGTTCCGCCTGCGCGACCTGCTGCCCTCATGACCCGGGTCATCCATATCGCGCCGCTGACGGCCCAGGCCTTTGCGCCGTTCGGCGACGTGCTCGAGGTTTCCGGCGCGCCGGACAAGATCATCAACCAGGGTCAGTGCGGGCGATACCATGACCGGGCGGTTCTGGATTTTGCGGACGGGCGCGCGGGGATCAGCCTGTTCGACGCCAACCCGCGGGCATTGCCCTATCAACTGGACATGGTCGAACGTCACCCTCAGGGCAGCCAGGCCTTCATTCCGATGACCCACCAGCCGTTCCTGGTGATCGTCGCGCCGGACGAAGATGGCGTTCCGGGCAGGCCGCTGGCCTTCGTGACGCAGCCGGGGCAGGCCGTGAACTATCATCGCGGCACATGGCACGGCGTGCTGACGCCGCTGCACGCGCCCGGCCTGTTCGCCGTGGTCGACCGCATCGGCGACGGCACCAACCTTCAGGAGCATTGGTTCGACACCCCTTACGAGGTGCGGTTGCCCTGACCGGGTCAGCCCGCCATCAGCCGGGCCACATCCAGCATCCGGGCCGAGAACCCCCATTCATTGTCGTACCAGCCAAAAACCCGCACTTGGCGGTCGCCGACCATGCGGATCTCGGGGCTGGCGATCACCAGCGACTCGGGCCGCGCCCGCAGGTCGGACGACACCAGGGGCATGTCGGTCCAGCCAAGAACGGCCGACTCGGCAACCGCATGGCGCAACCGTTCTGTGAAGGTGTCGATGTCCATCGGAGTTTCCAGCGTCGCCACCAGGTCCACGGCCGAGACGCTGGCCGTCGGCACCCGCACCGCCGCGCCCGAGATGCGCCCGGCTAGATGCGGCAGCACCACGTCGATAAGGTGCGTCGCGCTCGAGGTCGTGGGCACCATCGACAGCGCCCCCGCGCGCGACCGCGCCAGATCGCCCCGCGGTGCGTCCACCATCGGCTGGCTGTTGGTGTAGCAATGGATCGTGGTCATGTGCCCTAATGCGATGCCCCCGATGCCGTCCAGCACCTTGACGAGCGGCGCCAGCGCATTCGTGGTACAGGACGCGTTCGACACGATCCGAGCATCGCCCAAGACGTCTTCGTTGGCGCCCAGAACGATGGTGGTGTCGGCGGCCGGTGACGGCCCCGAGATCAGAACCTTTGCCGCCCCGGCCTGCAACCCCCGTGTGGCCACGTCCGAGCTGCGGGCGATGCCGGTGCAGTCCAGCAGCACATCCACCCCCGACAGATCGACCCGCGCCACATCTTCGCTGTTGGTGACGGGGATTTCTACGCCATCCACCACCAGCGCGGCGTTCCGGGCCGCGACCGTCCCGGCATAGGGGCCGAAGGTACTGTCGTATTGGAACAGATAGGCACAGGTTTCCAGCGGCGCGATGTCGTTGATCAGCACCACCTGAACATCCGACCCGGCGGGCAGCGCCATGACCTGCCGCAGGATCGTGCGGCCGATGCGGCCGAATCCGTTGATCGCAATCTTCATGCGCAAGCTATGGCAGGGCGCCGGGGCGACCTCAATGCCCGTTCGGGGGGATGTTAGCCGCAGCTGACTTGCGAGAAGAACTGACCCGAGATGTTCTGGTACATGCTGGACCGGATCACCTTGCACCCGGTCGCTTGCTGGATGGCCGCGATGGCCTGAAGCGTGCGCAGGCGCGGGGGCGGACCGAACGGGTTAAGGTTGTTGTTGTCGCGGGTGGCGCGGTACGCGACCGGTTCGTCGGCCACCTGGGTGACGGCCCAGGTGCGGCTCATCACCGATACGGTTCGGGTTTCTTCGTTTGCAAGGGCCGGGGCAGCGACGCTGAGAGGCGCGATCGTGGCCAGAGTCAAAATGGATCTACGCAGTTTCATTGGGCAATCTCCGGGAATGAACACATGAAATCTGCCCCGATCAGAGCAAATTTCGGCCCCCGAGGGAAGTCTCGGCCCCGGAAAGCCGGTTTCGGGAGGGAATTTCTCGCTATCGCCCGGCCACGGACAGGGGCATGTGGCGGTTGACGTCCTTGTACAGCAGGTACCTGAACCGCCCCGGCCCGCCGGCATAGCAGGCCTGCGGGCAGAACGCGCGCAGCCACATGTAGTCGCCGGCCTCGACCTCGACCCAATCCTGGTTCAGCCGATAGACCGCCTTGCCTTCAAGCACATACAGCCCGTGTTCCATCACATGGGTCTCGGCAAAGGGAATGACGGTGCCGGGTTCGAAGGTGACGATGTTGACATGCATGTCATGACGCAGGTCGGCCGGGTCGGCAAAGCGGGTGGTGGCCCAGCGACCCTCGGTGCCGGGCATCGGGGTGGGGGCCACGTCGCGCTCGTTGGTGATGATCGGGTCGGGGGCGGGCAGGCCGGGCACCGCCTGATAGGCCTTGCGCACCCAGTGGAACCGCGCCACCGCGTCGGACCGGTTGTGCAGCGCCCAGTCGGATCCGGGCGGCACATAGGCGTATCCGCCGGGGTCCAGCACGTGCTTCTGCCCGGCGAGGGTCAGGACCACGGTCCCTTCGACCACGAAGAGGACGCCTTGCGCCGCCGGGTCGGTCTCGGGGCGGTCGCTGCCGCCGCCGGGCTGAACCTCCATGATGTATTGCGAAAAGGTCTCGGCGAAGCCGCTGAGCGGACGGGACAGGACCCACAGCCGGGTCTTCTCCCAGAACGGCAGAAAGCTGGTGACGATGTCGCGCATCGTACCGCGCGGGATCACGGCATAGGCCTCGGTGAACATGGCGCGATCGGTCAGCAACTGATCCTGACCGGGGTGGCCGCCATAGGGCGCGTAATAGGTGGGATGAGCCATCGTAAAACCTCGGGTAGGTGTCGCGGCCACTATGTGTCGATCGAGCGGGGGCCGATAGCGTCACGGATGCAAAAGGTTTGTTCGGGATTATTTGAAGGTGCACCCCGCCCGGGGCTTGGCCGCACCGCACCCGCGGTATAGGCTTGGCCCCGGACCCATTTCGACGAAAGCGAGTTTCAAGGCATGCCCCGGTTTTTCTTCCTCTTCTGCGCAGCGGTTCTGGTCGGGTTGATCGGCACGGCGCAGGCCAAACCCCTGTCGCGGATCATTGCTGAAATGGGCCTGAGCCCGGCTGATTTTCAGATTCTGGACGCGGCCTCGACGGCACTGCTGTCGGGCGGGACGCCTAGCGTCGGGCAGGAACGCAGCTGGGAAAATGAACAGACCGGCTCGAAAGGGACGATCCGGGTACGCGACGTGCGGGGAAACTGTGTACATCTGCAGCATTTCATCCAAGCCGAAGGCGGTGATAAAACCCGCGAAATCCGGACGCGGCGTTGCAGGGACGCTGGCGGAAACTGGATCATGACACCCTGATTGCCTGGGAAACGCTCGATCCGGGCCAAACGTCCCCAAGTCCTTTGAACAAATGATTGCGCGTGACGTCCCGTCACCCGGCTGGACAGGGTCAGTGCCCCTGCGCCATCCTCGCGTCAGAAATTCGGCCCTGCGCCGGGCCATTTGGGAGGGACCATCCATGAACATGTCATTCGTCTTGCGCGAGGAGAACCGGGCGCTGCTGGAGCGGGTCCGCGACATGATCCGCAACGAGATCATGCCGTTGGAAGAGGAATACCAGGCCGAGATCAACAAGGGCGACCGCTGGCAGTACACCGACCGCCAGGCCGAGATCCTGGAGGGGTTGAAGGCCAAGGCAAAGGCGGCGGGTCTGTGGAATTTCTGGCTGACCGACAGCGACAAGGGATTTGGCCTCGCTACGGTCGAGTACGCCTATTTCGCCGAAGAGATGGGTAAGACCCCGCTGGGCGCCGAGGTGTTTAACTGTTCCGCCCCCGACACCGGCAACATGGAGGTGTTCGAGCGCTATGGCACCGAGAAGATGAAAGAGCAGTGGCTCAAGCCGCTGCTCGCGGGCGAGATCCGCTCGGCCTATCTGATGACCGAACCGGATGTAGCCTCGTCGGATGCCACGAATATCTCGATGTCCTGCGTGCGGGACGGGGATGACTATGTTCTGAATGGCGAGAAATGGTGGTCGTCCGGCGCGGGCGATCCGCGCTGCAAGGTCTACATCGTGATGGTCAAGACCGGCGGCGACGACCTGCCCAAGCACCAGCGCCAGTCCATGATCGTGGTGCCCGCCGACACGCCGGGGATCGAGATCCTGCGCCCGATGGAAGTGTACGGCCATGACGACGCGCCGCACGGGCACATGCATATCCGGTTCACCGATGTCCGGGTGCCGGCCGAGAACATCCTGCTGGGCGAGGGCCGCGGGTTCGAAATCGCACAGGGGCGCCTCGGGCCCGGTCGCATCCATCACTGCATGCGCGCGATCGGTCAGGCCGAGATGGCGCTGGAGCAGATGTGCAAACGCGCCCTGCAGCGCGAAGCCTTCGGCAAGAAGCTGGCGCAGCTGGGTGCCAATTTCGACATCATCGCCGAGTGCCGGATGGAGATCGAGATGGCCCGCTTGCTGTGTCTGAAGGCCGCGTGGTACATGGATCAGGGCGATGCGCGCGCGGCTGCCCCGTGGATCAGCCAGATCAAGGTCGTCGCGCCGCGTGTTGCGCTGAAGGTGATCGACGAGGCGGTGCAGATGTTTGGCGGGCAAGGCGTCAGCCAGGATACGCCGCTGGCCACTGCCTGGACACATGTGCGCACGCTGCGGCTAGCCGATGGCCCGGATGCGGTGCATCGCCGTCAGGTGGCGCGGGCCGAACTGAAAAAGCATACCCAGGAAAAGATCTGACATGCAGGACGCGGCGATGCAGCCAGTGGTGGGTGAGACCGCATATTTTCGGGTCGCGCCCGACGGGGCCTTTGTCGGCAATGACCCGGCGCGCGGGCCGTGGTCGGCCGATCACTGTCATGCCGGCCCGGTTGCGGGCCTGATCGTGCGCGCGGCCGAGATCGAGGTCGGCCTCGACAAGATGCTGACCCGCCTGACGGTCGATCTGCTGCGCCCGCTGCCTTTGTACGGTCTGCGCGTGGCCGCCGAGACCGTGCGCCACACCAAGACGCTGGCCACCACGCGCGTCACCGTGCATGACCTGGACGATACGCTGTGCGCCACCGCCACCACGATGCATCTGGCGCGCCGGGATCTGGGGCCGGTGCCGAATGTGGCGATCCAAGGCCCCGACCTGTCGCAGATCGAAGACGGCCCGTTTCCCATCGGCGAAATGCGGCATGACCTGCCCGGCTTTGCCCATCATTCCGAGGTGGCTTATCCCAAGGGCGGCAACCAAGGGGCGGGGCCGAAAACCATCTGGATGCGCACCCCGCCTCTGCTGCAGGGCGAAACCCCCTCGCCGATCCAGTCGCTGTGCCCGCTGGCCGATTGCGGCAACGGCATTTCGTGGAATGCGCCGACCTCGGAAATGGGGTTCATGAACACCGACCTGACGGTGCAGATCCACCGCGAGCCGGTGTCTGACTGGCTCGCCTCGGAATCCGTGTCACACTGGCAGCCCAGCGGCATCGGGATGTCGCAGTCGGTTCTGTACGATACTCAAGGCCCGATTGGCACGGCGCTGCAGACGCTGGTCCTGTTTCCGCCGAAATGAGCGGCAAAATCCGTGCTCACCGCCGAACTGTGTTGCCAGCGCCGGTCGGGCACCCTATCTTCGCGTTCATGCGCTGGATTCCCGCCGTGATCGCCTGTTGCCTGCCGTTTTCTGCAGTGGCGCACCCGCATGTCTTCATCGACACCGGGTTGGAATTCATCGTGGACGAGTCGGGCAACCTGACCCATGTCCGCGTCACTTGGGCTTATGACGAATTCTACTCGCTGCTGGTGCTCGAGGATATGAGGTTGGATCAGGACGGCGACGGCGTTTTATCCGAGGCGGAAGAACAGCGCCTTGCTGGCTTCGACGCGCAATGGGTCGAAGGATACAACGGCGATCTGGTCATCCTGGCAGCCGATAAGCCGGTTGCCTTGTCTGGACCGCTAGAGCCGCGCGCGACGACAGAGGATGGCCGTATCGTGACCACCCATCTGCGCAAGGTCGAGGGCGAGCCAGTACCCGCGCAGGCTTTGTCGGCCAAACCCTATGACGAGACATTCTATACCGCCTACGAGGTGACGCGTCCGGTCACCGTTTCCGGGCCTGAAACCTGCCGGATCGACAGGTTCGAGCCGGATATCGACGGCGAACTGGCCCAGATGCAGGCCTTTCTGCTGACCCTGGACGCCGACTATGACCTCGAGGAGAACGACATCCCTCTGGTCGGTGAACGCTTTGCCACCGAGATCCGCGTTTCATGTCCCGCTACCTGATCCTGCCGGTCAGCCTGGCGATTGCGCTGCTGCTGTGGTTCTGGGGCAGCGGAGGGTTTGACAGCCTCGCGTCTTGGGCCGCGGGCGAGCAGCGGGAATTCCAGAACCAGATCGCCCGTGCCCTGCGGGCCGCGCGGGCCGAACAGCCCGAGGCCGTGGCCACGCTGCTGGCCGTCTGTTTTGCCTATGGGTTCTTCCATGCGGTGGGGCCGGGCCATGGCAAGGTGCTGATCGGAGGGTACGGGCTGGGCCGCAATGTCGCCTTTCTGCGCCTGTCGGCGATCAGCATACTGTCCTCGCTGGGGCAGGCCGTGACGGCGATCGTTCTGGTCTATGCAGGCGTTCTGGTGTTCCAGATGTCGCGGGAAAGCTTGGTCGGCACCACCGAGCAGGTCATGGCCCCGGTCAGCTATGGCGCGATCGCGGCCATCGGGCTGTGGCTGGTTCTGCGGTCGCTGCGCAGTTTCGCCCGGCGCGGCCGTGCGGACAGTGCTCCGCACGACCATCACCATCATCATGATCACGGGCATCACCACCACGACGGCGAGGTCTGTTCCGATTGCGGGCATCGTCACGGCCCCACCGCCGAAGAAGTAGCCAAGGTCGGCAGCCTGCGCGAGGCGCTGATTCTGATCGCAGGCATCGCCGCGCGACCCTGTACCGGAGCTTTGTTCGTGCTGATCCTGACCTGGCAGATGGGCATCGCGATGGTCGGTATCGCCGGGGCCTTTGCCATGGCGCTGGGCACCGCGACCGTTACCACCCTGGTTGGTTGGACGTCGTTCGGGTTGCGGGGCGGGTTGCTGGCCTCGGCCTCGGCCACGCGGTTTGCGGCCGTGTTGGCGCCCACGATCGAACTGGTGGCCGGGCTGCTGATCGCGGTGATTGCCGGTGGATTGCTGCTGCGCGCGCTCTGACGTCAGTCGAAAACAGGATCGGGGTAGCCCACCCGCGCCAGGTACAAACCTTGCGGCGGGCAGACCGGCCCGCAGGCCGCGCGGTCGGCGGCCTCGAGCGCATCGCGCACGTCCTGCGGTGTCCAGGCGCCCGCGCCGACCCGTTCAAGCGTGCCGACGAAACTGCGTACCTGGTTGTGCAGGAAGGACCGGGCACGGACATGGAAATGCACTTCGGGGCCGGAAAAGCCCTGAACCTGTTCGACGCGCAGCTCGTCCAGCGTCTTGACCGGGCTGGCCGCCTGGCAGATCGAGGACCGGAAGGTGGTGAAGTCGTGCCGCCCGATCAGCATGTCGGCCCCGGCCTGCATCGCGGCGACATCCAGCGGGTGCCCGATCTGCCAGACCTGGCCCTTGTCATGGGTCGCGGGTGCACGGCGGATCAGGATGCGGAACAGGTATTGCCGCTCGATGGCCGAGAACCGCGCATGCCAGTCATCCGCCACCCGCGCGGCCTTGAGAATCGCCACCGGCAACGGCTTGAGGTGATAGTTCAGCGCCTCGGACAGGCGGAACGGGTCCCAGTCTTTTTCAAGGTCGCAATGGGCCACTTGCCCCAGCGCATGAACGCCCGCATCCGTACGCCCGGCGGCCGCGATCGTGTGCGCACCGGGCTGCAGTTTCGACAAAGCCGCCTCGATGGCGCCCTGGACCGAGGGCAGCTCTTTCTGCCGCTGCCATCCGGCAAACGGCGCACCTTGGTATTCGACTTTCAACGCGTATCTGGGCATGGGCTGCTGGTACCTTGCCGGACGCGCCCGGGCAAGGGCAGGCGGCAAAAGCGCTGGCAACCGGGGCAGCGGCTACCTATCTTGGGACAAACAAGAAATGCGGGGCGGCGGTTTGGTCATCTCATCACTGGCAGACAGTCTTGTGCGCGGCGTCGAATCCGTCGGCGACCGCGTGTCCGAGACGTTTTTCGAACCGGTCGTGCGGCTGGGCGTCACCGGGCTGGCGCGGTCGGGCAAGACGGTGTTTATCACGTCGCTGGTGGCCAACCTGCTGGACAGGGGGCGGATGCCCGGCCTGGTCGCCCAGCAGGAGGGGCGCATCAACGCCGCCTACCTGCAGCCGCAGCCCGACGACACCGTGCCTCGGTTCGACTATGAATCGCACCTGTCGGCTCTGACCGGGCCGCAGCCCCACTGGCCCGACAGCACCCGCGCCGTGTCCGAGCTGCGTCTGTCGTTCAAGGTCCGCCCCGCCGGGCTGCTGGCCGGCCTGCAGGGGCCGCGCACCGTGCATCTGGACATCGTCGACTATCCCGGTGAGTGGCTGCTGGATCTGGCCCTGCTCGAAAAATCCTATGACGATTGGTCGCGCGAAACGTTGGAGCGGATCGCGCAGCGTCCGGCCGCGGCCGATTTCCTGGCCCAGATCAAATCTGTTGACCCGGCCGACCCCCATGATGAACCCACCGCGCAGGCCCTGGCGCGGGGCTTTGCCGACTATCTGACCGCCGCGCGGGATGCGGGTTTCTATGACTGTACGCCGGGCCGGTTCCTGCTGCCGGGTGATCTGGCCGGGTCGCCGGTGCTGACCTTTGCGCCTTTGCCGGTCGATGGCGCCTCGCGCCGCCGCAGCTTGCATCGCGAGATGGAGCGCCGGTTCGAGGCCTACAAATCGCAGGTCGTGAAGCCCTTTTTCCGGGATCATTTCGCCCGGATCGACCGGCAGGTGGTGTTGGTGGATGCGCTGGGCGCGATCCACAAGGGGCCGCAGGCGGTCGAGGACATGCGCCGCGCCATGGGTGATATCCTGTCTGCCTTCCGGCCCGGCCGCAATGCGTGGCTCAGCCAGATGCTGCTGGGCAAGCGGGTCGAACGCATCCTGTTCGCTGCCACCAAGGCCGATCACCTGCACCACCTGCAGCACCCGCGCCTGACCGCGATCATGGAGGCTCTGACGCGCGAGGCGCGCGACCGCGCCAGGTTCGCCGGGGCCGAGACCGCTGCCATGTCCATCGCCGCGCTGCGCGTGACGACCGAAGAAATCCGCACCCACAACGGCGTCGAACTGCCCTGCGTGCGCGGTACGTTGGACACCGGCAAGCAGGCGGCCTTCTATCCCGGAGAGCTGCCCGAAGACCCCGCCCATCTGCTGGGCCCCGCGCGCAAGGGGGCCGACACTTGGTTGGGCGAGGATTACGGGTTCATGACCTTTGCCCCGGCGCATCTGTCGCTGCGCCCCGGCGACGGTCCGCCACATATCCGGTTGGACCGCGCTGCGCAGTTCCTGATCGGAGACCGGCTGTGACCGTTACCCTCAGGCCCGCGCGCAGCCTCGACGCCGGGGCGGTCGGAGAGATCCTGCACGGCTTTGCACGCGAAAACGACTGGATGCCCGAGCTGCATTCCGGGGCCGAAGCCATCGCCTTTTGCGGGCGGATGATCGACAATGGATGGGTCACGGTTGCCGAACAGGGCGGCAAGGTCGCAGGCTTTCTGGCCGTGGACGGGACCGAGGTTCATTGCCTGTACCTAAGCCCCGCCGCGCGAAGTCAGGGGATCGGCGCACAACTGCTGGACAGCGCCAAGGCAGGTCGCCGCGAACTGGTGCTGTATGCTTTTCAGGCCAATACGGGCGCGTGCCGGTTCTATGAACGGCACGGCTTTGTCGAAGTGGCCCGCAGCGACGGGGTCGACAATGATGAACAGCTGCCGGACATTCGGTTCGTCTGGCAACAGAAGGAGTGACGCATGGCCAAGGGTCCGGTTCTGATCGAGCTTGACGAGGATGCCCCGGCCGCCGACGTGACAAAGGCCGCGCCGGTGCCGGACATCGCGCCGCCCCAAGGGCAGGCGATGCAGGCCGCGGCCCGGCTGGCCGCGCGCAAGCCGTCGGTTCTTGGGCGGTGGTTCTGGGGGCTGGCGGTTGCGGTCGTGGGGGCGGCGGTCTCTGTCGCTGCCTGGAATTTTGCTACCTCGTTGATCGCCAGCGTGCCGGTGCTGGGCTGGATCGTGACCGGCCTGATCTGCGCGCTGGTGCTAGTGGCTCTGCTGATCGCCCTGCGCGAACTGGCCGCGCTGGGCCGGCTGTCGCGGGTGGACGGGATGCGCCGCGCCGCCGATGCCGCGCTGGCCGATGCTGATCTGGCGCAGGCCCGGGCCGTGACCCAGCGCCTGATCACGTTCTATCGCGGGCGCGAGGATACGCGCTGGGGCCGCGACCGCCTGGCCGAACGGATCGAGGATCAGTTCGACGCCTCGGGCCTGCTGGGACTGGTCGAGGACGAATTGCTGGCCCCGCTGGATGCTGCTGCCAGCCGCGAGGTCGAGGCCGCCGCGCGTCAGGTCGCGACCGTGACGGCGCTGGTTCCGCTGGCGCTGGCCGATGTTGCGACGGCGCTTCTTGCCTCGCTGCGGATGATCCGCCGGATTGCCGAGATATATGGCGGGCGGGCCGGGTTTCTGGGGGGCTGGCGGTTGACCCGTGCGGTGTTTGTTCACCTGGTGGCCACCGGTGCGGTTGCCGTGGGTGACGACCTGCTCGAACCGGTTCTGGGCGGGTCAGTCCTCAGCAAGCTGTCGCGCCGCTTTGGCGAAGGACTGGTCAACGGTGCCCTCAGCGCCCGCGTCGGCGTGGCCGCGATGGAGGTCTGCCGTCCGCTGCCCTTCTCGGGCCGGCACAGGCCGTCGACCCGCGGCATGGTCTCGCGCGCGCTGGGCGGGCTGTTTTCCAAGGGTTGATCTGCCGCAAAGCCAACGGGCCGCTGCGCAGGGCAAAATCTTCCGGAAGGGAGACCAGCCATGGCGGATCACGGCCACAGCCAACAGGAAATCGCAGACCGGATCGACGCCCCACCCGGGCGCGGGTTCCTGCGCGACGTGGTCTATGGCGGGATCGACGGATCGGTGACCACGCTGGCCATCGTGGCGGGCGTAGCCGGGGCCGGGCTGTCGCCCTTCGTCATCGTGGCCTTGGGCCTGGCCAACGTGCTGGCCGACGGATTCTCGATGGCGGCGGGCAACTACTCGGGGACCAAGGCCGAGCTGGACAATATCCGACGAATCCGCGCCATCGAAGAGCGCCACATCCGCCTCTACCCCGACGGCGAGCGCGGCGAGGTGCTGGAAATCCTGTCCCGCAAGGGCTTGTCGGGCCGGGTGTTGGAACAGGCAACCGATGCGATCACCGCCGATCGGGATACCTGGATCAACTTGATGATCGAGGGCGAGTACGGGTTGGGCAGCGTCGATCCGCATCCGCTCAAGGCCGCCGCAGCCACGTTCGCGGCCTTTGTCGTGGCCGGTATGGTTCCGCTCGTGCCGTTCTTGTTGGGTGTCGAGGGCGCGTTTTCAGCCTCGGTCCTGATGACGCTGGGCGTGTTCTTTGCCATCGGCGCGATGAAAAGCCGGTGGTCGCTGGCGCCCTGGTGGCGCTCGGGGCTTGAGACGCTGGCGATTGGTGGAGCAGCGGCGGCAATTGCCTATCTCGTCGGGTCTCTGTTCCATCCTTAGATCACTGGCGTCAGACCACAACAGGCTGAAATCATTTGGGATTTCCCGGCTGTCTTACCGCGCCTGCACAGGATAGCCTATAATGCAGATTTGCCCGGAGGTGCGGTTTGGAATCTCTGCTTGTTCTTGTTGGCTTGGTCGTTTTGGCGATGCCGGTATCTATTGTCGTCTTGCTGGTCGGCCATGCCCGACTGCGGCGGCGGGTCGAGCAGTTGGAGATCAGGTCGGGTGTCGAGCCGCAGCCCGACATGGCGCGGCCCGCGCAGACGCCGCCCGCGCCAGCAGAAGCGTTGAAGCCAAAACCCCGACCGGCCCCTTGGGGCCCGCCGAAACAGGAAAGCCCACCCACGCCGGATCAACAGCCCGAGCCTGAAAAATCGGCAACTGTTGCCGAGACCGCATCCCCTCCGGCCGCAGTCGTGTTCCGCGCCGAGCGCTTCGACGATCTGGGCGCGTGGCTCCGCGAGAACTGGTTCTATGCCGTATCCGCCCTGTCGCTGGCGCTGGCGGGGATATTTCTGGTGCAATACGGGGTCGAGAACGGGTTGCTGCCGCCCACCGCGCGCGTGGTGGCGGCCTTGGGCTTCGGCGCGCTGCTGATCGTGGCGGGTGAAGTCGTGCGGCGCCGATACGGCGATGACGAGTCGTCGGCCACCGCCTACCTGCCTTCGGTATTTGCAGGCGCGGGGCTGGTCACGCTGTTCGGCGGTGTGCTGGCGGCGCGCCAGCTCTATGACCTGATCGGCCCCGAGGCGGCTTTGGCGGGCATGATCGCCATCGCCCTTGTCGGGCTGGTTCTGGGCTGGTTCCACGGCCCACTGCTGGCGGCGATCGGGTTGATCGGCGCCTTTGCCGCGCCATTCGTCGTAGGTGGAGAGTCGGCCGACCCGTCTTGGCTGTATGGATATTTCTTTGTGATCACCGGGCTTGGGCTTGGGATCGACACGGTGCAGCGTTGGGCCTGGGTGTCGGTGCTGTCGCTGATAGGAGCCTATTTGGCGGGCCTTTTGCTTGTGGCTGGTTCGCCGATCACAGAACCGGCTTTCCTCATCTACGTGGCCGCCGTTGCCGTGATCGCCATTGCCATTCCCGTGCGCCGGATCTGGCCCGATCATGACGGCGCGATGTTCAGCGAAATCTTTGTCAGAAAAGCCAGTGGTCCGTGGCCCGAATTTCCGACGCGTCTGGCCTTTGGGGCGGTGCTGGCAAGCTCGGCCATTCTGGTGTTGCAATGGGCGGATACGAGCGGTGAGTTCTGGCTGGGTGTGATCCTGCTGGCAGTCCTGACGTTCGCCCTGCTGATCTGGGCCAAGGATGCACCGGCCCTGCAGGACATGACCGCGCTTCCCGCCCTGGGTCTGGGTGGATTCGTGTTCACGCACGGGTTTGATGGCGGCGCGGTGGCGCGTGGGTTCTGGCAGACCTACTCCGAAACGCCCGAGGTCGATTTTCCGTTGGCCGTGACGTGGCTGGTTGCGCTGGGCGCGGTGATCTCTCTTCTGGCGGCATGGCGGTCGTTCCGGGGTGGACGGTACCCGCTGGTCTGGGCCGGTGCCGCTGCGCTGTACGCCCCGGCGCTGGCCATCGCGCTTGAGCTTGGCTGGCGCCCGGCCAGCGTTATCGGAGCCTACCCCTGGGCCCTGCATGCGGTCGCGCTTGCGGCGCTGATGGTGGTGCTAGCCGAGCGCTTTGCGCGTGTGGATGTTAAGGCCCGGATGCGTCCGGCTTTGGCCACGCTGTCGGCCCTGTCCTGCCTGGCCTTCGGCTGCGTGATCGTGCTCAGCTCGGCGGCGCTGACCATCGCATTCGTGGTCACGATCATCGCGGCGGCGGCGCTGGACCGGCGGTTTGCCCTGCCGCCGATGAGCTGGTTCATCTGGGCCGGAGTCGTCACCGTCACGTTCCGGCTGATCCTGAACCCGGGCCTGGGCTGGGCGCTGGACGCGCCGGTTGCGGAAATGGCTCTGGTCTATGGAACTGCGGTTGCAGGCTACGTCGCGGCATGGTGGATGCTGCGCCCGTTGGAGCGACCTGTCGCCGAGGTCATGTTGGACAGCGCAGCGTGGGCGACGGGCGGCGTTCTGGTGTCGCTGCTGCTGCTGCGCTGGTTGGAAGGGCTGGGCGAGGGCGGTGCCGACGACAGCCATTGGGGGCTGGGCCTGCTGTCGGCCATTTGGCTGGTGTTGGCCTTTGCGCAGGTGCAGCGGTTTGCGCTGGGCGGGCGATTGAACTGGGTGCGGGTCGCATTGGGCGTGTTTTTCGCCGCGCATGGCCTGTTGTGGCTGGCGCTGGCTGCGACAGTGGCCAACCCTGTTTTGCGTTTTGGCGCAGATCCTGTTCTGGGACCTCCGATCGTGAACACGCTTGCCATTGCCTATTTGCTGCCGGCCCTTGTCATCGGTCTGTTCGCGTGGCGAATCCCCACGATGCCGGCCCAGTTGCGGCTGGTCTGCCAGGGGGTGTCCATCGCGCTGGGTGCCTTGTGGCTGGGCCTGACCATCCGGCATTTCTGGCAGGGTGCGGCAGGAATGTATGAAGGCAACGGCGTGTCCCAGCCCGAGCTTTATACCTACACGCTCGCGCTGCTGGTGATCGGCGCGGCGCTGTTCTATCAGTCGTTGGCCCGCGGTTCGAACCTGATGCGCAAGGCCGGGCTGGCGGTGATCGGGCTGGCGGTGGCCAAGGTGTTCCTGATCGACATCTCAGGCCTGGGCGGCCTGATTCGGGTGTTTTCGTTGCTGGCTTTGGGGCTGGCGCTGGCGGGTTTGGCTTGGCTGAACCGCTGGGCCAAGCTGCGCCATTCGCCGCAGGGGCCGGAAGCTCTGGACCAATAGGCACAACCGGCCTATAAGCCCGGCCATGCAAGACGTTTTGGCCATTATCATTCGAATTATTTCCCCGGCGCTCTGAGTTTCCGAGACGCCGGGCAAAGGTGCTTGAGTTCATCGCACCGACCGCTTCGATCCAAACACGCCAAGATCATCCAAGGGACGCCTCTCCATGTGCGCCGACACGACCCAGACACCCGACTATAAAGACACGCTGAACCTGCCCCGAACCGAATTCCCCATGCGCGCCGGCCTGCCCAAGCGCGAGCCCGCATGGCTGGACCGATGGGAGAAGATCGGCGTCTATGACCGACTGCGCGAAAAGCCGGGGCGCAAGCCGTTCATCCTGCATGACGGCCCGCCATATGCCAACGGGCACCTGCATATCGGCCACGCGCTCAACAAGACGATCAAGGACATGATCGTGCGGTCGCATCAGATGATGGGCTTTGACGCGCGCTATGTGCCCGGCTGGGACTGCCACGGCCTGCCGATCGAATGGAAGATCGAGGAACAGTACCGCAAGAAGGGCAAGAACAAGGACGAGGTTCCGGTCATCGACTTCCGCCAGGAATGCCGCAAGTTCGCCGAAGGCTGGATCGATATACAGCGCGAAGAGTTCAAGCGCCTGGGCATCACCGGCAACTGGGCCGATCCCTACGTCACCATGGACTATCACGCCGAGGCGGTGATCGCGGACGAGTTCATGAAGTTCCTGATGAACGGTACGCTGTATCAAGGCTCGAAACCGGTGATGTGGTCGCCGATCGAGAAGACCGCTCTGGCCGAGGCCGAGGTCGAGTATCACGACAAGGAAAGCTTCACCATCTGGGTGAAGTTCAAGGTGGTGAACACCGGCGACACCACGCTGGACAACGCCTATGTTGTGATCTGGACCACGACGCCCTGGACCATGCCGTCGAACAAGGCCGTGGTCTATGGCAAGGATATCTCGTACGGGCTGTACGAAGTGACCGGCCGCCCCGAGGAATGCTGGGCTCGGATCGGTGACCGGTACCTGCTGGCCGACAACTTGGCCGCCGACGTGTTCGCGCGCGCGCGACTGGACGACACCATGTACCGCCGCCTGTGTGACGTCACGCAGGACGATCTGGCCAAGATCCAGCTGCAGCACCCGCTGGCAGGGGCCGAAGGGTCCAACGGCGAATGGGACGACATCCGCGATTTTCGCGCGGCCGATTTCGTGACCGATACGGAAGGCACCGGCTTCGTCCATTGCGCGCCCTCGCACGGGATGGAGGAATTCGAGCTGTACCGCGATCTGGGCATGCTCGAGCAGGTCATCACCTACAACGTGATGGACGATGGCAGCTTCCGCGCTGACATGCCGTTCTTTGGCGGCAAGTACATCCTGTCGCGCAAGGGCGGCGAGGGCGACGCGAACAAGGCCGTGATCGACAAGCTGGCCGAGGTCGGCGGGCTGCTGGCGCGTGGCAAGATCAAGCACAGCTATCCGCATTCGTGGCGGTCCAAGGCGCCGATCATCTATCGCAACACACCGCAATGGTTCGTGTCCGTCGACCGCAAGCTGGACGACGGCATGAACCAGATGGGCGACACCATCCGCGAACGCGCCCTGCGCTCGATCGACGAACTGGTGAAATGGACGCCGCCGTCGGGCCGCAACCGCCTGTATTCGATGATCGAGGCACGCCCCGACTGGGTTCTGTCGCGCCAGCGTGCCTGGGGCGTGCCGCTCACGTGTTTCACCAAGAAAGGCGCTCTGCCCACCGACCCGGATTATCTGCTGCGCAACGCGGAAGTGAATGCCCGCATCAAGGCCGCGTTCGAAGAACACGGTGCCGATGTCTGGTACACCGACGGGTTCAAACAGCAGGTGCTGGACGGCATCGTCAACCCTGACGATTATGACCAAGTGTTCGACGTTCTGGACGTGTGGTTCGACTCGGGCTCGACCCACGCATTCGTTCTGCGCGATCGCGAGGATGGTGCGCCCGAGGGCATCGCCGATGTCTACATGGAGGGCACCGACCAGCACCGCGGATGGTTCCACTCTTCGATGTTGCAGGCCTGTGGCACGATCGGCCGCGCGCCCTACCGCAACGTGGTCACGCACGGGTTCACGCTGGACGAGAAGGGCAACAAGATGTCCAAATCGCTCGGCAATACCATCGTGCCGGAGGAGGTCATCAAGCAATATGGTGCCGACATCCTGCGCCTGTGGGTGGCCCAGACCGACTATACCGCCGATCAGCGGATTGGGCCGGAAATCTTGAAAGGGGTCGCCGACAGCTATCGCCGTCTGCGCAACACGATGCGTTTTATGCTGGGTTCGCTGGCCGATTTCACCGAGGCCGACCGGATCGACCCGGCCGAGATGCCGCGTCTGGAACGTTGGGTGCTCAGCCGCCTCGCCGAATTGGACGAGCAGGTCCGCAAGGGCTATGCCGCGTTCGACTTCCAGGGCGTGTTCAGCGCGGTGTTCAACTTTGCCACGGTCGACCTGTCGGCCTTCTATTTCGACGTGCGCAAGGATGCGCTGTATTGCGATGGGGACACCCCGCGCCGCAGGGCCGCGCGCACGGTGCTGGATATCCTGTTCCACCGTCTGACCACCTGGCTGGCACCGATCCTGCCGTTTACGATGGAAGAGGTCTGGCTGGAGCGGTTCCCGGGCGAGGACAGCTCGGTGCATCTGGTCGACTTCCCCGACACGCCTGCCGATTGGCGCGACCCCGCGCTTGAGGAGAACATGGCCAAGATCCGCCGTGTACGTCGTGCGGTGACCGCCGCGCTGGAAGTGCAGCGCCGCGACAAGGTCATCGGCTCCAGCCTCGAAGCCGCGCCGGTCGTGCATGTCGAGGATGCCGAAACCCGTGACCTGCTGGCCACTTTCGACGTGGATGACCTGTGCATCACCTCGGGCCTGACTGTCACCGCCGACCCGGCCCCGGCCGAGGCCTTCCGCCTGCCCGAGGTCGAAGGCGTCGGCGTCGTGTTCGAAAAGGCCGAAGGGGCCAAGTGCCAGCGTTGCTGGAAGATCCTGCCGGATGTGGGGCGCCACGCGCATCCCGGTGTCTGCGGTCGCTGCGACACCGCCCTGAGCTGAACGTAAACCCCGAAAGCCTCCCGCCATAGCGCGGGGGCTTTTTTTGCGACTTGCGGGCGGCGTGCTGATCTGAAACCCTGCAGCCATGCCGATGATTGCGGTTCAAACCCAGTTCGGATGCCTCGGGATCGAGGAAGAAGGCGGCGCCATCACTCGGCTGGTCTGGGGCGGCCAAACGGAGGGCGATACGACTCCGCTGCTTGCCGAAGCCGCCTCGCAGGTGATGGCCTACGCCGAAGGCAGCCTGCGCCGCTTCGACCTGCCGCTGCACGTCAACGGGTCAAAGTTTCAGCGTGCGGTCTGTGCGGAGATGTCGGTGATTCCTTTCGGTGAAACCCGCACCTATGGCGACATTGCGCGCGAACTGGGGCACCCCGCACAGGCCGTAGGACAGGCCTGCGGAGCCAATCCGATTCCGGTGATTATCCCCTGCCACCGGGTGTTGGCTGCGAACGGGCTGGGCGGGTTTTCCGGCCAGGGCGGAATCGAGAGCAAGGTGGCCCTGTTGCGCCACGAAGGCGCCGCGAGCCTGCTGATCTGATCACCGGAATCCAGTTGCAATCCCCCGCAAAGCGTCCCAACCTGAGATGGAATTCGACAGCGAAGGACCGCATTGCATGACCGCTCAGACAGACCCGGCTGCCCGCAAGAAAGCCATCATCGACCGCCTGATGGCCCTGGAAGCCCAGGAGCTTGAAGTCGCGCAGGCCCATCACGAGGCCTTTTTGAAAGAGTCGCAGCTGGACGATCGCGAGGTGCATGACAAGGACGACATCGCCGCCTCGCGCGAGAGCGCCGATCTGGCGGCGGCTTTCGACGGGCCGGTGCATGCACATCATGCCAAGATCGACGTGATCGAAAACACCGATTTCGGTCCGAAACAGACGGTCGAGCCGGGCGCGGTGGTCAAGCTGAATGACCGGCATTTCGTCGTCTGCGTCTCGACCACGCGATTCGACGTTGACGGAGACACCTATATGGGGATTTCACCCCAAAGCCCGATTTACCTGGCGATGGCCGGTTTGCAGAAGGGCGACGTGTTCACCCACAACGGAACCGAATTCGAGATCCAGGAAATCCTGTGAGCTTCGGCCTCGCCCTGCGCGGCGGGGTCATCCGGTCCTTTGCGGGATCAGTTGCTGGGCAATACCAGCAAACACCAGATACAGGCTGGTGACGACAAGGCCCCAATGCGCCCAGCTTTGCGGGTGGAAATCGACCCAGGCGGCCCATCCGGCGAAAAACGTCCAGGCGAAGGCCATGGGCAGGGAAAGGTTGCGCCAGCGTTCCGTACGCACGGGGTGGATGAATTTCAGCGGCAGGAACATTGCCACGGCCAGCAGCGCCACAAGGATCAGGCTGAACCAGAAATCGGGTTTCAGCGCGAAGATCACCACCACGACCATGTTCCAGCAACCCGGGAAGCCGGAAAAGGAATTGTCCTTGGTTTTCATCCGCGTGTCGGCGAAATACATCGCGCTAGCGAAGGTGATGACGATAATTGCGAACCAGCCGGTCCAACCGTCCATCAGGCCGGATTTGAACAGCGCATAGGCCGGAATGAACACGTAGGTCAGATAATCGATGATCAGGTCCAGCAGCACCCCGTCGAACTCGGGCGCGTTTTTCTTGACGTGGTAGTGCCGCGCCAGGGGTCCGTCGATTCCGTCGACAATGAAAGACACCACCAGCCAAAGGAACATCAGGCTCCATTTTTCCTCGACCGCTGCCAGCATGGCCAGCATGGCAAAAACGGCACCAGTCGCGGTGAACAAATGGACGGCTAAGGCTTTGAATCTGAGTGTCATGGCCCGTGTCATGTACGATGCGCGCCCGAGATGCAAAGCAAAATCCCACCCCTAAGGGTCTATGCAGGCGGTCGTGGCGATTCCGTTGCGTTCAGGCCTTGGGGTGGGTGCGGTTGTAGACCTCCATCAGCCGCGCGGTATCGACGGCGGTATAAGCCTGCGTTGTGGACAGAGACGCGTGTCCCAGCAGTTCCTGAATGGCTCGGAGGTCGCCACCGGCCGACAGAAGGTGCGTGGCAAAGCTGTGGCGCATGGCATGGGGCGTGGCCGTTGCCGGCAGGCCCAACTGCATGCGCGCCTTTGCCATGACGCCTTGGATCGCCCGTGGGTTCAGCGCCTTGCCACGCACACCGCGGAACAGTGGGGCGGTTGCACTTTGCGGGTGCGGGCACAACTCCAGGTACCGATCCACCGCCTGCCGTGCGGCGGGAATGACCGGAACGATTCGCTCCTTGTCGCCCTTGCCGACGATTCTGAGCGTCTCAGGCAGGGGCGCGTCAGCGCCGGTCAGCGAGAGGGCCTCGGAAATGCGCAGTCCGCAGCCATAGAGCAGGGTCACCACGGCCACGTCGCGGGCCGCAACCCAATCCGAACTGGATTGCAACTCGACCGCCTCGATCACGGCGCGGGCGGCGTCTTCGGCTAGGGGGCGCGGCAGCTTTTTGGTGAATTTCGGCGCGCGGGTGGACAGGACGGCGGTGGGCTCGAACCCCTCGCGCTCGGCCAGCCAGCGGTAGAAGCTTTTGACGGCCGACAGCTTGCGCGCCAGGGACCGGGCGCCGACGCCGGTGTCGCGCTGTTGCGCCATCCAGGCCCGCATGTCCGAAACGCTGATCCGTTCCAGCGCGGCCAACCCCTGACGTTCGCTGTGATGCAGGGTCATGAAGGCCAGGAAATCGGTGACATCCCGACGATAGGCGTTGGTGGTGTTTTCCGACCGGCCCGCAAGCGCCGAGAGACTCTCCAGCCACACTTGTAGCGCATCGCGGCAGGCCGGAGAGATCAGGCTCATGACAGCCAGTGGCGCATCGACCGTTCGAACACGCCGGCGAAAAACGCCAGCAGATCGGTGCCCAACTGCGGAGAGAAATGCCGCGAGTCGCGCGCGCCCATCACGATCATGCCCGGCAGGCGGCCCGTACCCAGGTCCAGCAGCATGCAGGCTTCGGATTGAAGTTCGCCGGCCTGATCACCGTGCACCAATCGGTTGGGTTGGTGAATCTCGCGCAGCACGACGTCGCGGGCCGGGCCGCCGCGGTCGTGGCTCAGGTAGCGGTCGATGAAGCCGGGTTCGGCCACCGTTAGAATACCGTCCAGCCTGGCGATTCCCGGATCGTGTTGCGCGGCCGTAGTTTCCAGAACAAGAGTGATCCGGTCGACCCGCAGGATGTCGGCGACGTCGGTGCCCAGTGTGCGCAGGAAATCCTCGAACTCCGCCGGTTCGAGAAGACGCAGGATGGCGCGGTGCACCTGGTTGGTGCCGGCCAGGTTCTCGTAGGCGGCGGCGATGACCGAGCGGTGCGTGTCCTCCAGACGATCCAGCCGCGCCTCGAGCCGCTGCATGGCGATTCCGCGCAGGTCGATGATGTTGTCTCCGCGGGCGCGTTCGTTCGCGGCGACCAGCGCCTGCATCAGGTCCTTGTCGTCCAGCACCGCATCCGGTTTTGCCAGAATCGCTGCGCGGAGGTTGTCCTCGAGTTTGGGGTTGCTGCTCATATCCTGTCCGGTCTTTTTTGTTGGGTGCGTTATAGCACGGGTGCCCGGAAATACCTTGGGAAAAATGCACGTTTAGGTGGATTAGGTGCCGAGTGTGGGAACTTGGCTCCCGCCTGCACGGGCCTGATCGCTGATCAGGCCCGTGCAGTTGGGCCAGGCGCGGCCCCTGGCGGGGGCCGCGCGGTGGTGCTTGGGATTAGCGGGTTACAGGATTTTCTGACCGGTCTTGGCCCAATCCGACAGGAAGGCCTCGAGCCCCTTGTCGGTCAGCGGGTGATCAGCCAGCTTCTTGATCACAGCAGGCGGGGCGGTGATCACGTCGGCGCCGATGCGGGCGCTGTCGGCCACATGGTTCACGCTGCGGATCGAGGCGGCTAGGATTTCGGTTTCGAACCCGTAATTGTCATAGACCTGACGGATGTCGGCGATCAGGTCCATGCCGTCGAGGTTGATGTCGTCCAGACGTCCGATGAAGGGCGAAATGAAGGTCGCGCCCGCCTTGGCCGCCAGAATCGCTTGGTTGACCGAGAAGCACAGGGTGACGTTAACCATCTGGCCCTCGTCGCTGAGCGTCTTGCAGGTTTTCAAACCGGCCCAGGTCAGCGGCACCTTGACGGCGATGTTCGGTGCGATCTGCGCCAGCTTGCGGCCTTCGGCGATCATGTCATCGGCCTCGGTGGCGACGACTTCGGCGGAAACCGGGCCATCGACCAGGTCGCAGATTTCCTTGGTCACTTCCAGAATGTCGCGACCCGATTTCAGTATCAGCGAGGGGTTGGTGGTGACACCGTCCACCATGCCCAGGTCGTTCAACTCGGCGATGGCGTCGATTTCGGCTGTGTCTACGAAGAATTTCATCGGGGCAGTCCTTTGATGGGTTGGCCTTGCTCGCGGATGCCTTTACCTCAAAGAGACCCGTGCTGAAACCCCTGCTGAAGAAAGGCGCGCATTGAGCGAACCGGTGCAATTCGACCAAGGTGAGCTGGTGGCGGTTCTGACGACCCAGCCTCTGGACCGGACGTTGGATTACAAGGCGCCCGAGGGGGGGTGTTTCCTGGGCGCCTTCGTCGAGGTGCCGCTGGGTCCGCGCAAGGTGTTGGGCGTGGTCTGGGGGGCCGGGCGCGGTGATTTCGATCGCAGCAAGATCCGCTCGGTCATCCGGGTGCTGGACGTGGCGCCCATGCGCCAAGAGATGCGCCTGTTCCTGCAGCGTGCGGCAGACTACACGCTGACGCCGATGCCGGCCATGCTGCGGCTGGCCACCCGCGCGCCCGGGCTGGGCGACCCGCTGTCGATGCGCAAGATCTATCGGCTGGGCAGCGGCACACCCGACCGCATGACCGACGCCCGCGCCCGGGTGCTGGAGGTGCTGCGTGATTATGGCGGCCTGGCCTTTACTCTGAAAGAACTGGCCGAGATGGCCGGGGTCACTTCGTCGGTCGTCAAAGGGTTGGTCAAGCAGGGCGCAGTGCGTGAGGAGGACAGCCCCCGCGACCTGCCTTATCCGACGCTGGATCCGGACCGGCCCGGCAAAGCTCTGACCCCCGACCAGACCGCTGCCGCCGACACGTTGCGGGCGGCACTGCGCAGCGGAACTTATGGCACCACGCTGCTGAAGGGCGTGACCGGGTCGGGCAAGACCGAGGTCTACCTTGAAGCGGTGGCCGAAGCGCTGCGCATGGGCCGGCAGGCGCTGGTGCTGCTGCCCGAGATTGCCCTGACCGCCGAGTTTCTGACACGGGTCGAGGAGCGGTTCGGCGCGCGCCCGGCCGAATGGCATTCCGGTGCCACGATGACTGAACGCCGCCGTGTCTGGCGCATGGTCGGGCAGGGCGATGCGCAGATGGTGGTGGGCGCGCGGTCGGCGCTGTTTCTGCCGTTCCGCGATCTGGGCCTGATCGTGGTGGATGAGGAACACGACACCTCGTACAAGCAGGAAGACGGCGTGCATTACAATGCGCGCGACATGGCGGTTCTGCGGGCGGCGATCTGCGGGTCGCGCGTGATCTTGGCCAGCGCGACACCGTCGCTGGAAAGCTGGGCCAATGCCGAGGCCGGCAAGTATGACCGACTGGACCTGACCTCGCGCTTTGGGGCGGCGGTGCTGCCGGACATGAAGACCATCGACATGCGCGCCGAGAAGATGCAGCCGGGCACCTGGATTTCCCCCAGCCTGCGCCAGGCGGTGCAGGCGCGCATCGAGAAGCGCGAACAGTCGCTGCTGTTCATCAACCGCCGGGGATATGCGCCGGTGACGTTGTGCCGGGCCTGCGGCGAACAGATCGCCTGCGACCACTGCGATGCGCGCATGGTCGAACACCGGTTCCTCAAACGTCTGATGTGCCACCAGTGCGGTGAGACCAAGCCCATGCCCGAGGCCTGCCCCGCCTGCGGGGTCGAGGGCAAGCTGGCCCCGGTCGGCCCCGGCATCGAACGTCTGGCCGAAGAGGCCGAGGCGACCTTTCCCGACGCCCGCATCGCCATGCTCAGTTCCGACCTGTTCGGTTCGGCCCGGGCGCTGAAGGCCAAGATCGAAGAGATCGCCGAGGGCGACGCCGATATCGTCATCGGTACGCAGCTGGTGGCCAAGGGGCACAATTTCCCGAACCTGACGCTGGTCGGGGTGATCGACTCGGATCTGGGCCTGCACGGGTCCGACCTGCGCGCAGCCGAGCGGACCTTTCAACTGATGCGGCAGGTGGCCGGCCGGGCCGGGCGGGCCGACAAGCCGGGGACGGCGCTGCTGCAGACCTTTCAGCCCGAACACCCGGTGATCCGCGCGATCCTGTCAGGGGACGAGGAAGGATTCTGGCGGGCCGAGGCCGCCGGGCGGCAGGCGGCCGGGGTGCCGCCCTATGGCCGGATGGCGGGAATCGTGCTGTCCGGCCCCGAGGTCGGGCCCGTCTTTGACATCGGCAACATATTGGCGCGCAATGACGCGCCGCTGCGGCAGATCGGGGCACAGGTATTTGGGCCGGCCCCGGCGCCGATTGCCCGCATCCGCGGGCGGCACCGGGTAAGGCTGCTGGTCAAGGCGCCCAAGGGGGCGCCGATCCAGGACGCCATCGCCCGCTGGATCGCACCGCTGCGCCTGAAGGGCGACATCCGCCTGACCGTCGATATCGACCCGCAGAGCTTCTACTGACCCTGCATCAGCGCAGACCCGATGTGCACGGGGGATTTCCTCTCGCCAGCCGGGCGGATTGGGCGTAGAGAACTCTCATGCTGAAACCGATGCCCCTGTCCCAGGCCCAGAGCCTGCCGTTCTGGCGCCGCCCCGTCACTTTGCTGTTCGTGATGGCGCTGACCATGCCAATTGCGTTCAATGCATGGAGCGCACTGCTGAACAACTTCGTGATCGAAGTCGCGGATTTCGACGGGGCAGACATCGGCCTGCTGCACACAGTACGCGAAATCCCGGGCTTTCTGGCCGTTGGCGTGATCGCGGTGATCCTTTTCGTGCGCGAACAGGTGCTGGCCATGATTTCGCTGATGCTGCTGGGCGTGGCCACGGCGGTGACGGCCTGGTTTCCCAGCCTCGGCGGGCTGCTGTTTGTGACCCTGTTCAGCTCGATCGGGTTTCACTACTACGAAACGGTCAATCAATCGCTTCAGCTGCAATGGCTGCCCAAGGACCGCGCCCCGCAGGTGCTGGGGTGGCTGGTGGCGATGGGATCGGCCGCGACGCTTGTGGTCTATGGGCTGATCGTGCTGACCTGGGATCGGTTCGATCTGTCCTACAACACGGTCTTTATGGCGGCTGGTGGTTTGACCGCGGTGCTGGCGCTGTTCTGCGTGATCGCCTATCCGCAATTCGATGCGCCGACACCGCAGACCAAGAAAATCGTGCTGCGCCGCCGCTACTGGCTGTATTATGCGCTGCAGTTCATGGCGGGCGCGCGGCGGCAGATCTTCGTCGTGTTCGCGGGGTTCATGATGGTCGAACGCTTTGGCTTCGAAGTGCATCACCTGACCAGCCTGTACCTCATCAACCTGATCATCAACATGGCCGCCGCCCCTCTGCTGGGCAAGGCCGTTGCGGTGTTTGGCGAGCGGCGCACGCTGATCTTCGAATATCTGGGCCTTGCCATCGTGTTTGCGGCCTATGGCGGCATCTACTGGTTCGGCTGGGGCGTGCTGCTGGCGGCCATTCTTTATGTCATCGATCATGTGCTGTTCGCGCTGGCTTTGGCACTCAAGACCTATTTCCAAAAAATCGCCGACCCGGCCGATATTGCACCCACCGCGGCGGTGGCCTTTACCATCAACCACATCGCGGCGGTGTTCCTGCCGGCACTGCTGGGGCTGTTGTGGGTCGTGTCGCCCGGGGCGGTGTTCGGTCTGGCGGCGGGCATGGCGCTGATCTCTTTGGCGCTGTCGCTGCTGATCCCGCGCCATCCCGAGCCGGGGAACGAGACCGTCTTTTCGAAATACGCCCCCGCACCGGCCGAATGACGCGCGGGACGCTTGACCTTGGCGGCTGACGGCCCTAGGCGCAAAGGCGGTTTCTGCAGGAGGTTCCCATGCCTACATTCACCGCCTTGACTACCCTGACAGGCAAAGCCGCGGCCGAAAGCCTGGGCGAAGCGATGGAGCGTCTGGATCCAGAACCCACCGGCGTGGGCGTCTTCGAGGTCGAGGACGGCTCGGGCCTGTGGGAGGTCGGCGGCTATTTCACCGAAAGCCCCGACGAGGCCGCCCTGGCCCTGCTGGCGGCGGCCTTCGAGGCCAAGCCCTTCGTGGTGTCGGAACTGCCGGAAACCGACTGGGTCGCCCATGTCCGGCGCGAGCTGGCCCCGGTCGAGGCCGGGCGGTTTTTCGTCTATGGCAGCCACGATGCCGACAAGCTGCCCGAGGGACGCATCCCGCTGCTGATCGAGGCGGCGATGGCCTTCGGCACCGGGCACCACGGAACGACGCTGGGATGTCTGATGGCGCTGGACAAGCTGATTGAGAATGGGTTCGAGGCCAGCAAGGTCGCCGATATCGGCTGCGGTACGGCGGTTTTGGCGATGGCGGCGGCGCGGGTCTGGTCGGGCGAGATTCTGGCCAGCGACATCGACGAGGTTGCCGTAGAAGTGGCCGAGGCCAACTTGAAGGCCAACGGCATGGCCGGGGCCGTCCGTTGTGTCGAGGCCGCCGGATTTGACCATCCCGACCTCCAAGCGGCGGCGCCTTACGATCTGATTTTTGCCAACATTCTGAAGGGTCCGCTGGTAGCCCTTGCGCCGGAAATCGCGCAGAATCTGCGCGGAGGCGGACATGCGATCCTGTCGGGAATCCTCAACGAGCAGGCCGACGAAGTGGAATCGGTTTATACACGAAACGGGTTCAATACGATGGATCGATCAATGATTGGTGAGTGGACGACGCTAGTCTTAACCAAACAGGGCTCAAATTAGACCATTTGCAGGAGTTTTGTGGATTTTTGCCACGGTTTTGACGCATTCTCCTTCTACCGTCATCCAATGAATTTGGGGGGCGGTTTTTGGAGGCTGCCATGACAGGAAAACAACTTGAATTCGATCAGCGCGTTCATCGGCTGACAAAGAAACACAACAAGATGAGCCGCGGCTATCGCGCGACCATGCGCAAAGATGGTTTGGTCGTCATGAAACCCCAACGGGTGCGCTCGGCCGTTCCGCTGAAGGTTCTTGTTATGTGTCTGGTCGGGGTGTTTGCATTCAAGGCTTTCCTGTTGTCCAGCCTGGGACCGTCCGGGTACCAAACCCGGCTCGACGTGCTGAACGGCGGGACAGCGATCGAACAGGCCGGTGCATGGGTCATGCAGATCGATCCGGTGACACAATTCATGTCCGATCAATTCAAGGCGATCATCTACAAGCTGTCTTGAACGCAAACACCGCGCACCTTCCGGTCCGCGGTGTTCGTTTTTTGCCCCCGCCTCTGAACCGATGGCTGGAGTGAGCAAGTGAGTGGTGGTGGCTGTCGTTCAGCGGCGGCCTTCGGCGACTGCGTCGATGTCGCCCCGGCACAGGCCGATGTCTTCCAATTCACGATCGCTCAGGCCGTTCAGCGCCTTGCGGGTGATGCGGGCATCATTCCATTCGATAACGGCGTTCACGATCGAGGCCAGAAAAGCGCCGATACGGCCTGCAAAGCCGATCGAGCCAATTGCGGCGCGGGTGGGTTCCAGTGCAGCCATATCCTGCTTCCTTCTGGTTGGTGCTTCATTCCAAATGCTGCGCGGCAGCTAATGACGAAGGTGCGCCCGAGCAAGGCACAAAATTGCATGTGTCCCATGCAGATTTTGCAAGGGTCCCGATACCTGAAAAAGCCATGAAAAAAAGGTGAAAAATGACCCCCGAGCCATGTCGATTTCAGACCTTTCGGCGTCGGATTCAGGCCGCCGTGTCGCAGGTGGAGCATAGGTGTCGTTTTTGGGTGTGGTGTCAATTCGCTTGGAAAATGTTCACGCTTCGTGCTAATCGATGAAAAAGATCACGAAAACCCGAGCAGGCCGAGGCACAACATGCGAATTCTGGGCATCGATCCGGGGCTGCGCACCCTGGGATGGGGCGTCATCGAATCACATGGCAGCCGGCTGAGCCACGTTGCCAACGGCCTGTGCAAATCCGACGGGGATGATCTGGGCGAGCGGCTTTTGTCGCTGCACAACCAGATCGTCGAGGTGATCGCCGAGCATCAACCCGACCAGGCAGCGATCGAACAGACCTTCGTCAACAAGGACGGCGCCGGGACGCTGAAGCTGGGTCAGGCGCGCGGAGTGGCGTTGCTGACCTTGGCGCAGGCCGGGTTGCCGGTGGGCGAATATGCGCCCAACCGGGTCAAGAAAACCGTGGTGGGCGTAGGGCACGCCGAGAAGGAGCAGATTCTGCACATGGTCAAACTTCAGTTGCCGGGATGCCAGCCCAAGGGGGCCGATGCGGCGGACGCGCTGGCGATCGCGATCTGCCATGCGTTCTACGGGGCGACGCCGCAGGCCCGCATCAAACAGGTGGTCTCATGATCGGCAAGCTGACAGGACGCATCGACTACCGCGCGGCGGATCACCTTCTGATCGACGTGCGCGGGGTCGGCTACATCGTCTATTGCTCGGACCGCACCATGGCGGCCCTGCCCGGGGTGGGCGAGGCGGTCTCGCTGTACACCGATCTGGTGGTGCGCGAGGACCTGATGCAGCTTTACGGCTTTCTGTCACTGGTCGAGAAAGAGTGGCACCGGCTGCTCTGCTCGGTTCAGGGGGTGGGGGCCAAGGTGTCGCTGGCCATTCTGGGGGCGCTGGGGCCGGACGGGGTCAGCCGGGCCATCGCGCTAGGCGATTGGGGCGCGGTAAAGGCGGCCAAGGGTGTCGGGCCTAAGACCGCGCAGCGCATCGTGCTGGACCTGAAAGACAAGGCGCCCGGCGTCATGGCGATGGGCGGCACGGTGACCGAGGCAATGGACGGCCCCGTGGCCGAGGTGGTTGAACCCGCAGACCCGGCGCCGGCCCCCGTGCGGTCCCCGAAACCCGGCGCGGGTGCGGCGTCGGCGGGTGCTTTGTCGGCGCTGTCGAACCTGGGGTATGGCCCGTCCGAGGCAGCCTCTGCCGTGGCTGAGGCCGCCGCCAACCTGCCCGATGTCGGCGAGGCCGAATTGATCCGCGCGGCGTTGAAACTGCTGGCTCCGAAAGGCTGAATGAATGGTTGATGCCGACCCGACCCTGCGCCCGCAGCCTCTGCCCGAGGACAACGACCGCGCCTTGCGCCCGCAGGGGCTGGACGAATTCATCGGCCAGGCCGAGGCGCGGGCCAATCTGCGCATCTTCATCCAGTCGGCCCGCCAGCGGAACGAGGCGATGGACCACACGCTGTTCCACGGCCCTCCGGGCTTGGGCAAGACGACGCTGGCGCAGATCATGGCGCGCGAACTTGGGGTGAACTTCCGCATGACCTCGGGGCCGGTTCTGGCCAAGGCCGGGGATCTTGCGGCGATCCTGACCAATCTCGAAGAGCGCGACGTGCTGTTCATCGACGAGATTCACCGCCTGAATCCGGCGGTGGAAGAGGTGTTGTACCCGGCGATGGAGGATTTCGAGCTGGATCTGGTGATCGGCGAGGGCCCCGCGGCCCGCACCGTGCGGATCGAGCTGCAGCCCTTTACCCTGGTCGGGGCGACCACGCGGATGGGCCTGCTGACCACCCCGCTGCGCGACCGGTTCGGTATTCCCACCCGGCTGCAATTCTACACCGTGGACGAGCTGCACGAGATCGTCACCCGCAACGCCCGCAAGCTGGGCGCGCCGGCCGATGACGACGGAGCCCGCGAGATCGCGCGCCGGTCGCGGGGCACCCCCCGTATCGCCGGACGGCTGCTGCGGCGGGTCGTGGATTTCGCCATTGTCGAAGGCGACGGACGCATCACGCGCGAGCTGGCCGATGGCGCGCTGACGCGGCTGGGCGTCGACAATCTGGGTCTGGACGGGGCCGACCGCCGCTATCTGAAACTGATCGCCGAGAATTATGGCGGTGGCCCGGTGGGGATCGAGACCTTGTCGGCCGCCCTTTCCGAAAGCCGCGACTCGCTCGAGGAAGTGATCGAGCCCTATCTTTTGCAACAGGGCTTGATCCAGCGCACGCCGCGCGGCCGGATGCTGGCACAGAAGGCCTGGACGCATCTGGGCATGGCCGCGCCTAAGGGGCAGAGCGACCTGTTTGGTTGAAGCCGCCGGCCTCAGACTTTAAGGCTGGGGCGAGAGAATTTTCAAAAGACGAAGGGCAGGGCGTGACACCCGAAGAGATCCAGGCGCTGTTTACCCGATCCGATGGCGCGTTCCTGTTTGCGCGCTGGGGCCGTCCGATCGTGCCTGTCGTGTTCGGGGTCGAGGATGAAACCCTGGCCACGGTCAAAGGCGCGTTCGAGGCGGTGGTTGCGCTGGCCGATCACAAGATGGCCGAGACCGACCCCGAACTGGGTGCCAACTGCATGGTGTTCTTCTTTCGCGAGTGGAGCGAGTTGCCCGAGGTTCCAGACCTGGATCGTCTGATACCCGATCTTGTCTCGCTGGTTGCGCGGCTGGAGGGCGCCGGGGCGAACCAGTACCGGATTTTCCGCTTCGACGAAGACGGTGCGATCCGAGCGGCTTTCGTCTTTCTACGGATGGATCGCGAGTTGTCGAAGGTGCCGGCTGAAACCCTGGCCCTTTCGCAGGTCGTTCAGACCATTTTGCTGTGGTCCGACACGGCGTTCCGCGACCGCTCGCCCCTGGCCGTGGCGGGCGAGACGACGATCCTTCGGCCCGACATTGCCGGGCTGATCCGCGCCGCCTATGATCCGGTTCTGCCGGCGGTGGCGCAGGACCCTTCGCACGCGCTGCGCCTGTTTGCCCGGATGGAGCGTCCGCAATGAAACACGTCTTTCCCATTCGCGTCTATTACGAGGACACCGACATGGGAGGCGTCGTCTATCACGCCAACTACCTGCGCTATATCGAGCGCGCCCGGTCGGATTGGGTCCGGAATCTGGGCAATGACCAGAACGCAATGCGTGAGGCGGGTGTCGTCTGGGTCGTGCGGCGCGTCGAGGCCGACTATCTTGCCTCGGCCAGGTTCGACGACGAGTTGATCGTCGAGACCGAGGTCGTCGCGATCTCGGGCGTGCGTCTGACCATGGCACAGCTGATCCATCGGGGTGACACCGAGATCTTCCGCGCCACCGTCACCGCCGTCTGCATCAACAAGGACGGCAAGCCGATCCGGTTGCCGGCAGAGATTCGCGCATTGATGTAACAATTTGCTAAGGCCCGGCGGTTCTGATGGCATTTTGCACGCAACTGCGCTAGCGTTCGGCAAAACAAGGCCAAACAACGGCCGCCAGGCAAAAACAAAGAGCAGGTTCATGGAAGCTGAAACGCTGGCGCTTGCGCAGGAGATCGATTTCTCCATGTGGGGGCTGTTTGCCCGCGCGACATTCATCGTCAAGGTCGTGATGCTGATGCTGGTCGTCGCATCCTTCTGGTCGTGGTCGATCATCATTCAACGGCTGATCAACTATCGCGCGGCCCGGCGCGAGGCGGAGGCATTCGATCAGGCCTTCTGGTCGGGCAATCCGCTGGACGAATTGTTCGAGCAGATCGGACCGCAGCCCGATGGCGCATCGGAAAAGATCTTCGCGGCCGGGATGATCGAATGGCGCAGGTCGCATCGCAACGACGGCGGGCTGATCGCGGGGGCCACGGCCCGTATCGACCGGTCGATGGACGTGGCCATCGCGAAAGAGGCCGAAAAGCTGAACAAGGGCCTGCCGATCCTGGCCACGGTGGGGTCCACCGCGCCCTTCATCGGGCTGTTCGGCACGGTCTGGGGCATCATGAACGCCTTCATCGAAATCGCCGAGCAGCAGAACACCAATCTGGCCGTCGTGGCGCCGGGCATCGCCGAGGCGCTGTTGGCCACCGGTTTGGGCCTGCTGGCGGCGATTCCGGCAGTGATCTTCTACAACAAGCTGAGCGCGGACAGCGACCACATCGTCGGCGGATACGAGGCATTCGCCGACGAATTCGCGACCATCCTGTCACGCCAGTTGGACAGCTGACATGCGCGCGGCGATGCAGCAATCGTCGGGCGGCAACGGGCGTCGCCGCGGACGCCGCCGCGGCCGTGCCCAGCCGATGGCGGAGATCAACGTCACCCCCTTCGTGGACGTGATGCTGGTGCTGCTGATCATCTTCATGGTTGCCGCCCCGCTGATGACGGTGGGTGTTCCGGTCGACCTGCCCAAGACGGCGGCAAGCGCCTTGCCCGGCGACAACGAGGAACCGCTGACCGTGACCATGACGGCGGATGGGCGGGTGCAGATTCAGACCACGGACGTCGCGCGTGACGAACTGGTCGGCAAATTGCGCGCCATCGCGGCCGAGCGAAGCAGCGACCGCGTGTTCCTGCGGGCCGACGGCGCGATCCCCTATGCGCAGGTCATGCAGGTCATGGGCGCGTTGAACGCGGGAGGCTTTTCCAATGTGGGCCTGGTCACCGACACCGGCGGACCGTCGCTGGACGAAGGCCAAGAGTGAGGCCGCGCGGTGGATACCGGCACCAAGATTTCGGCGATTGCCCACGTCACCCTGATCGGCTGGGCCTTGTTCGGCGGCACCTTCCGCTCCGAGCCCCTGCCGATGGCCGTACAGGAGGTGTCGGTGATCTCGGCCGAGCAATTCGCGGCGCTGACTGCACAGCGGGAGGCTCCGGCGGTGGCGGTGGCGCCTGGTGGGCTTGAAACTCCGGACGCAGAACCCCCGGCGCCTCAGCTCCCTGAGCCGGTTGATGAGGAACCACCGCGACCCGAAACCGTGACTCCGCCGGAACCAGACCCCGAGCCTCAGCCCGTCCCCGTCGAGGCACCGCCCGAGCCGGAAATCATCGAACAGCCCCCGGTTCTGGCGGAGCCCGAACCCGAGGTGGCCGTTTTGCCCGCCTTGCCCGAGTCTCAGCCGCGCCCCGCCGACAAGATCGCGCCGGAACCCATCGCGCCGCCACCGCCGGATGCCAAGCCCGATGACATCGAAACACCGGCCGTTTCATTGGATGAGGGCGCCGAGACCCAGCAAGAACAACAGGATCAGACCGCCCCTGAAGAGGCGACCGACCAGATCGTGACCGAAGCGGAACAAGGCAAGGACCTGTCGCCCCAACGTTCGCCGCGCCCGCGGGTACGGCCCAGCCGGCCGCAACCAACCGCTCAGGCCGAGGTGGCCGAGACCAATACACCATCCGAGCCGGCCCCGCAGGATCAGGCCGCCATCAACGATGCCCTGGCCGAGGCGCTGGGTGCCGCCGAGGAACCGGCCGGCCCGCCCCTGACAAGCGGCGAGAAAGACGCGATGCGTCTGGCCGTTTCGCGGTGCTGGAACGTGGGGTCCCTGTCGACCGACGCCCTGCAAACCGTCGTCGTGGTCGGCTTTTCGCTGAACCGCGACGGCACGATCGTTGCGGGCAGCCTGCGGATGCTGGACAGCTCGGGCGGGTCGGCGGGCGCCGCGAAACAGGCATACGAGGCCGCCCGACGCGCGATTTTGCGCTGTGGTGCCAAAGGATACGACCTTCCTGCTGACAAATACGCGCATTGGAAGGATATTGAGATCACCTTCAATCCCGAGAGGATGCGGATCAAATGATGAAACTACTGACCAGCCTCCTTGTCGGCCTGACCTTGCTGTCGGCCCCGGCGTCTGCCCAGACAGGGCCGCTGAGGCTGGAGCTGGATCAAGGCATCATCGAACCGATGCCCTTCGCTGTGCCGAACTTCGTGCCCGATACCCCGGCCGCCACGCAATATGCCACCGACATCAGCCGCGTGGTCGCCACCGATCTGACCGGCACCGGCCTGTTCCGCGAAATCGCGCCCGAGGCCTTCATCAGCCAGGTCAGCAGTTTCGAGGCCCCGATCCAGTTCGCTGACTGGAAGGCGATCAACGCCGACGCGCTGGTGACCGGCGCGGTGAACCTCTCGGGCAATACCCTGACGGTGCGGTTCCGGGTGTGGGACGTGTTTTCGGGGCAGGAACTGGGCAACGGGTTGCAGTTTTCGGGCCCGATCGATGGATGGCGGCGGATGGCGCACAAGGTGGCCGATCAGGTCTATAGCCGCATCACGGGCGAGGGTGGCTATTTCGACAGCCGCGTCGCCTATGTGTCGGAAAGCGGCCCCAAGGATCAGCGGCGCAAACGGTTGGCCATCATGGACTACGACGGCGCCAATGTGCAGTACCTGACCGACAGTGCCGCCATCGTTCTGGCGCCGCGCTTTTCACCGGCGGGCGACCGGCTGCTGTACACCAGCTATGAAAGCGGCCGCCCGCGCATCTATCTGCTGGATGTGGGCCGGGTGAAAAAGCAGGAGCTGAAAACGCAGGACGGCACCATGAGCTTTTCGCCGCGGTTCTCGCCCGACGGTCGCTCGATCGTCTATTCGCTGACCCAGGGCGGCAATACCGACCTGTGGAAGATGGATCTGGCCTCGGGGCAGAGCGTACGCCTGACCAATACGCCTGCCATCGAAACCGCGCCAAGCTATTCGCCGGACGGTTCGCGGATCGTCTTTGAAAGTGATCGGTCGGGCCAGCCTCAGTTGTATGTGATGCCCGCCAATGGCGGCGAGGCGACCCGCATAAGCTTTGGCCAGGGCCGCTATGGCACACCGGTCTGGTCGCCGCGGGGCGATCTGATTGCCTTCACCAAGCAGAACAAGGGCCGCTTCCACATCGGCGTGATGCGCGTGGACGGCAGCGAAGAGCGTCTGCTGACCGCCTCGTTCCTGGATGAAGGTCCGACCTGGTCGCCCAATGGCAGGGTCATCATGTTCACCCGCGAAACACAGGGGGCCAGCGGGCGGTCTACGCTGTATTCGGTCGACATCTCGGGGCGCAACCTACGCCCGGTCCGCACACCGGACGGGGGCAGCGATCCGTCATGGGGGCCGTTGTTGAAATGAACTGATTGTCAATGATGCCGACGTTCACAAGGTACCTTGGCTGTGATAGACAGGCGTCAAACAACAAAATGGAACCAGAGGCGATTGAAATGAACGTATTGAGCAAGATCGCGGCACTGGGCGCGCTGGCGCTGGTGACCGCCTGTACCAACAATGATCCGTCGGCCCTGGGCGGGGCAGGTGGGGCCGGGACGCTGGTGCCGGGATCGGCCAGTGATCCGCGCTCGCCGGCCTATTTCCAGCAGGCGGTCGGTGACCGGGTTCTGTTCGCGGTCGATCAGTCCACGCTGTCGCCTGAGGCACAGACCATTCTGCAGGGCCAGGCCGACTGGTTGCTGGCCAATACCGACTATACCGCCACCATCGAAGGCCATGCCGACGAACAGGGCACGCGGGAATACAACCTGGCGCTGGGCGCCCGCCGGGCCAATGCCGCGCGCGAGTTTCTGATTTCGCGCGGGGTGGCCGGGAACCGCCTGCAGACCATCAGTTATGGCAAAGAGCGCCCGATCGAGATTTGCAGCACCGAGGAATGCTACTCCAAGAACCGCCGGGCGGTGACGGTGCTGACCGGTTCGACCGCGGGGTGAAGGTATGAAAGTTGCAGGTTTGGTGCTGGCGGCGGCCCTGACCGTCGCCACCGGGGCGCAGGCGCAGGATCAGCAGACCCTGGCGGATATCCGGCAGGAGCTGACCGTGCTGCATGTCGAAATCCAGCGGCTCAAGCGCGAGTTTTCGACCACCGGCGCGCCCGCGCCGAACCTGTCCGGCAGCTCGATCCTGGAACGGGTTGATGCGATTGAGGCCGAATTGCAGCGGCTGACCCGCCAGACCGAGCAGTTGAACCAGCGTATCCAGAACATCGTGAGCGACGGCACCAACCGGATCGGTGATCTCGAGTTTCGGCTTTGCGAGCTGGAGCCGGGCTGTGAGTTCAGCGGCGAGCCGACCGCGCCCCTTGGCGGCGAGGACGCCGCGACGATCGTCACCCCACCGGCGCCGGACATGGCAGAGGGTGCCGGCCAGGTCGAGCTTGCCGTGGGCGAGCAGGCCGATTTCGACGAGGCGGCGCAGGCCCTGGCCGATGGTGATTTCCAGACGGCCGCCGACCTGCTGGCGCAATTCGACGCCAAGTATCCTGGCAGCCCGCTGGCCGCCGAGGCCAATCTGCGCCGCGGTCAGGCGTTGGAAGGGCTGGGGGACACGCGTGAAGCCGCGCGGGCGTTTCTGGCAAGTTTTACCGTCGAATCCGAGGGTCCCGTAGCCCCCGAGGCCCTGTACGAACTGGGCGCTGCGCTGGGCCGTCTGGGACAGGTCGAACAGGCCTGCATAACCTTGGGCGAGGTTTCGGTGCGCTTTCCCGATTCGGGTTTCGTTTCCGCGGCGTCGCAGGAAATGGCGTCGCTGGACTGCTCTTGACCCGCGACACCGAGAGCCTTCTTTCCGGGCTTCGGACGCGGCTGCCCAGCCCCTTGCCGCCTCGGCTGGGAGTCGCGGTTTCGGGCGGCAGCGATTCAACCGCCCTGTTACATTTGCTGGCGCGCGTCGCAGGGGGTGAGGGCATCCGCCTGTTCGCGGCCACGGTGGACCACGGCTTGCGTCCCGAGGCCGGGGATGAAGCGGCCCGGGTGGCTGCGCTGTGCGAACAGATGAATATCCCGCACACGATCCTGGAATGGAGGGATTGGGACGGGTCAGGCAACCTGCAGGATCAGGCCCGGCGGGCGCGGTATCAATTGCTGCGCGGTTGGGCGGCGGAACGGGGCATAGCGGCCATCGCCCTGGGGCACACGGCGGATGATCAGGCTGAAACCGTTCTGATGCGCCTTGCCCGCGCGGCTGGCGTGACCGGCCTGTCGGCCATGCCCATGATGCGGGACATGGGAGGCGTCACCCTGTATCGGCCCTTGCTGTTTGCCACCCGTGCCGATCTGCGCGCCTATCTGGACACGGAAGGGGTCGGCTGGGCAGAGGACCCTTCGAATCAGGACCGTCGGTTCGACCGGATCAAGGCCCGGCAGGCGCTGGCGGGCTTGTCCGAACTGGGGATCACTGCCGAAACTCTGGCGCGCGTCGCTGAAAACATGGGACGGGCAGATCAAGCCATGCAACGATATGCGCGGGAAATGGCCCAGAGCATCGCGACCCAGCACGCGGGTAGTATCCAGTTGGACCGGGCGGGCTTCGCCGCCGCTCCGCCAGAAGTTCAGCGACGGCTGGTCGTGGGGTTCGTGCGTTGGATCGCGGGGGAAGACTACCCTCCGCGTCAGGCCACGGTCGCGCGCGCGATGGCCGCGATTGCGGCAGGGCAAGCCGCTGTGATCGGAGGATGCCAAATCGTTCCGTCCGGGAAATTTGCGTGGATTTGCCGAGAGCTGAACGCCGTGTTCGGGAAGGTTGCCAGGCCGGGCGACCTCTGGGATGGGCGCTGGATTCTGCGCGGGCCGGACACCTACGGCGCCGAGACGCGCGCGCTGGGAGAGGTTGGACTGAGGCAGTTACCGGACTGGCGCGCCGAGGGATTGCCGCGGGTCGTGCTGAGTTCGACGCCCGCGGTCTGGCGGGGCGATCACCTGCTGTCGGCGCCGCTGGCTGGTCTGGCCAATGGCTGGATGGCTGAAATCGTCCCCGCGCGGGCCCAGGTTCAGGCCGCGTTTTTATCGCATTGAACCTGCGCCAATCATCTCTATTTTAAGGGTCAACACGGCAGGTTGTGATCTGCCGAAGTCTTTTGGGAGATATTTCTTGGGCAACGCGCGCAACATCGCCTTCTGGGTCGTTCTGTTCCTGCTGATCCTTGCATTGTTCAACCTGTTCAGCGGTCCAGGTGGAACGCTTCAGAGCAACGAACGCACCTATTCCGATTTCGTCAGCGCCGTCGAAGCGGGCGACGTCAAGAACGTGACGCTGGACGGGGAACAGATCCGCTATACCACGGGGTCCGGCGGCAACTATGTCACGATCAAACCCGGTGATGCCGAGGTCACCAAGCTGCTGATCGAGAAAGACATCCCGGTTCGGGCAGAGAAGCAACAGCAATCGGGTTTCCAGTCGTTCCTGATCACGCTGCTTCCCTTCCTCCTGTTGATCGGTGTCTGGGTCTATTTCATGAACCGGATGCAGGGTGGCGGCAAAGGCGGTGCCATGGGCTTTGGCAAGTCCAAGGCCAAGATGCTGACCGAAAAGCATGGCCGCGTGACCTTTGACGATGTGGCGGGCATCGACGAGGCCAAGGAAGAACTGGAAGAGATCGTCGAGTTCCTGCGCAACCCGCAGAAATTCTCGCGCCTTGGCGGCAAGATCCCCAAAGGCGCGCTGCTGGTCGGCCCTCCGGGTACCGGTAAGACGCTGCTGGCCCGAGCGATTGCGGGTGAGGCCGGCGTGCCGTTCTTCACCATCTCGGGTTCGGATTTTGTGGAAATGTTCGTGGGTGTGGGCGCGTCCCGCGTGCGCGACATGTTCGAGCAGGCTAAGAAGAACGCGCCTTGCATCGTCTTCATCGACGAGATCGACGCCGTGGGTCGCCACCGTGGCGCCGGTTACGGCGGCGGCAACGACGAACGCGAACAGACGCTGAACCAGCTGCTGGTCGAGATGGACGGGTTCGAGGCCAACGAAGGCGTCATCATCCTGGCCGCAACCAACCGCAAGGACGTGCTGGACCCGGCGCTGCTGCGCCCGGGCCGCTTTGACCGTCAGGTGACCGTCGGTAATCCCGATATCAAAGGACGCGAGAAGATCCTTGCGGTGCATGCCCGCAAGACGCCGCTTGGCCCGGATGTCGATCTGCGCATCATCGCGCGCGGCACACCCGGGTTCTCGGGCGCCGATCTTGCCAACCTGGTGAACGAGGCGGCTTTGATGGCCGCGCGGGTCGGTCGGCGTTTCGTGACCATGGAGGATTTCGAGAACGCCAAGGACAAGGTGATGATGGGGGCCGAGCGCCGCTCGATGGTGTTGACTCAGGACCAGAAGGAAAAGACCGCCTATCACGAGGCAGGCCATGCCGTTGTCGGCATGACCCTGCCGCTGTGCGATCCGGTCTACAAGGCCACGATCATTCCGCGCGGCGGTGCGCTGGGCATGGTGGTCAGCCTGCCCGAGATGGACCAGCTGAACTATCACAAAGACGAGTGCGAGCAGAAGCTGGCCATGACCATGGCGGGCAAGGCCGCCGAAGTCATCAAATACGGCGAGGATCACGTCTCGAACGGCCCGGCCGGCGACATCATGCAGGCCAGCCAGCTGGCGCGGGCCATGGTGATGCGCTGGGGCATGTCCGACAAGGTCGGCAATATCGACTATGCCGAGGCGCATGAGGGCTATCAGGGCAATACCGCCGGGTTCTCGGTTTCGGCCCATACCAAGGAGTTGATCGAGGAAGAGGTCAAGCGCCTGATCCAGCAGGGATACGAGCGCGCGCACCAGATCCTGACCGACCATCACGAGGAATGGGAGCGTCTGGCGCAGGGCCTTCTGGAATACGAAACCCTGACCGGAGACGAGATCAAGCGGGTGATGAAGGGCGAGCCACCGCACGCAGGCGATGACGAAAGCGGTACACCCGATCAGGGTGGCGCGGCCAGCGTGACGGCAATTCCGAAGACCAAGCCCAAGAAATCTCCGCCCGAGGGCGGGATGGAGCCCGAACCCACTGCATGACGCAAAAAACCCGGCCCACGCGCCGGGTTTTTTCTTGCCTTTCCCGGAATGGGACGCAGGCTGCGACGGATAGATCGTCAGACAAGGAAATTCCCATGCCCGTTTTGCGCGAAACCGATTTCAAGGCTACGGTCGTCTGGCTGGGGCATGTCCCGGCCGGGGAGTCTCTGCGTGCCCGATCGGTAGACAGTCTGGACCTTGATTTCGCGGGCGACAGCGGTGCGCGCCACGAAGGGCTCAATCGCCCTTCCTGCGTGCGGGTCGGCAATCTGTATCCACGGGGCACGGAGATCCGCAACGTGCGCCAGCTGACGATCCTGTCGGCCGAGGAACTGGCCGATATCGCCGACGAAATGGGTATCGACAGCTTGGACCCGGGTCTGCTGGGGGCCAGCGTCGTTGTGCAGGGGATTCCGGATTTTACCCATGTCCCGCCATCCTCTCGCCTGCAGGCCAGCGGCGGGATGACACTGACCATCGACATGGAAAACCGCCCCTGCGTGCTGCCTGGCCGCGAGATCGAGGCTGACGCGCCCGGCCATGGCGCTGGGTTCAAGCCAGCCGCACAAGGGCGGCGCGGGGTGACGGCCTGGGTCGAACGACCGGGGGCCGTGACGCTGGGCGACACCCTGACCCTGTTTGTTCCCGATCAGCGCCCCTGGTCGCCCTGACGCGCAAGCGTTTCCCATTCGAAACCGCTGAACGGTGACAACGCCGTTTCGCGGCTCGAAAATGTCGGAATCCACATCCATTCCCGCAGAGCACGACGGTATGGGTTGAACAGCACCGGCGCTTGGCGTCGGTTTTGCACGGAATTCAATCAGGGACCTTGCCCAATGAGCTACAAATCCGACATTGAAATCGCGAGAGAGGCGAAAAAGCTGCCGATCCAGGAGATAGGGGCCAAGCTGGGCATCTCCAGCGACGATCTGCTGCCCTATGGCCACGACAAGGCAAAGGTTAGCCAAAGCTTTATCAACTCGGTTCAGGACCGCGAGGACGGCAAGCTGATCTTGGTGACCGCGATCAACCCGACCCCGGCGGGCGAGGGCAAGACCACCACCACCGTCGGCCTGGGCGACGGCCTGAACCGCATCGGCAAGAATGCGATGATCTGCATCCGCGAGGCCTCGCTGGGCCCGAACTTCGGCATGAAGGGCGGCGCTGCGGGCGGCGGCTATGCGCAGGTCGTTCCGATGGAAGAGATGAACCTGCATTTCACGGGCGACTTCCACGCGATCACCTCGGCGCACTCGCTGCTGTCGGCGATGATCGACAACCACATCTATTGGGGCAACGAGCAGGAAATCGACGTGCGCCGCGTTGCCTGGCGCCGCGTGGTCGACATGAACGACCGCGCCCTGCGCCAGATCACCTGCTCGTTGGGTGGTGTGGCCAATGGCTTCCCGCGCGAAGGTGGGTTCGACATCACCGTGGCCTCCGAGGTGATGGCGATTCTGTGCCTGGCCAACGACCTGAAGGATCTGGAAAAGCGTCTGGGCGACATCATTGTGGCCTATCGCCGCGACAAGTCGCCGGTCTATTGCCGCGACATCAAGGCCGAGGGCGCGATGACCGTTCTGCTGAAGGACGCGATGCAGCCCAACCTGGTGCAGACGCTGGAAAACAATCCGGCCTTCGTGCATGGCGGCCCGTTCGCCAACATCGCGCATGGCTGCAACTCGGTCATTGCAACCAAGACCGCGCTGAAGGTGGCCGACTATGTCGTGACCGAGGCCGGTTTCGGGGCCGATCTGGGCGCCGAGAAGTTCATGAACATCAAGTGCCGCAAGGCGGGCATCGCGCCGTCGGCGGTGGTGATCGTGGCCACGGTGCGTGCGATGAAGATGAATGGCGGCGTGGCCAAGGCCGATCTGGGCGCCGAAAACGTCGCGGCTGTACAGTCGGGCTGTGCCAACCTGGGCCGCCACATCGAGAACGTGAAATCCTTCGGTGTGCCGGTCGTCGTCGCGATCAACCACTTCGTCACCGATACCGATGCCGAGGTTCAGGCGGTCAAGGATTATTGCGCCGAGCATGGGGTTGAGGCGGTTCTGTCGCGCCATTGGGAGCTGGGCTCGGAAGGGTCCGAGGATCTGGCCCGCAAGGTCGTGGAACTGGCTGATGCCGGCACCGCGAATTTTGCGCCGATCTACCCCGACGAGATGCCGCTGTTCGAAAAGATCGAGACCATAGCCAAGCGTATCTACCGCGCCGACGAGGTGCTGGCCGATGCCAAGATCCGCAACCAGCTGAAGGAATGGGAAGCCGCCGGATACGGCAACCTTCCGGTCTGCATGGCCAAGACCCAGTATTCCTTCTCGACCGATCCGGCGTTGCGCGGGGCACCCACCGGTCATTCGGTTCCGGTGCGCGAAGTACGCCTGAGCGCCGGTGCTGGCTTTATCGTGGTGGTGTGCGGAGAGATCATGACCATGCCCGGCCTGCCCCGCAAACCGGCGGCCGAGACGATCCGACTCAATGACGCAGGCCAGATCGAGGGCTTGTTCTAAGCCGCCGAATAAGACATCTCGTGGTCCGGGGAATCCCCGGGCCATGAGGAGATTGCGATGTCCACTCTGACACCGTCGCAGGACTGTAGAACCATGCAGGAACTGCGGAATCAGATCGACAAGCTGGACCGTCAGCTGATCGAGTTGCTGGTGACGCGCGCAACCTATATCGACCGCGCGTCCGAGCTGAAGCCGGGCGAGGGCCTTCCGGCCCGAATCCCTGAGCGTGTCGAAGACGTGGTGCAAAAGGTGCGTTCGAACTCGGTCGATTTGGGCCTGGACCCCGATCTTGCCGAAAGGCTGTGGCGCATCCTGATAGATTGGTCGATCGCGCGCGAAGAGCGTGTGCTTGGCCCGAACTGAACGAACCGGGCGCCGCATGCGCCCGGCCCGGTGTTTGAACAGAAGGGATCGAGGGATGGTAGCCCAGGTTATCGACGGCAAGGCGTTTGCAGCAAAGGTGCGCGCGCAGGTGGCCGACAAGGTCGCGAAGCTGAAAGAGGAACACGGCATCACGCCCGGTCTGGCCGTGGTGCTGGTGGGCGAGGACCCCGCCAGCCAGGTCTATGTCCGCTCGAAGGGCAAGCAGACCGTCGAGGTCGGCATGAACTCGTACGAGCACAAGCTGGACGCCGATACCTCCGAACAGGACCTGCTGGCGTTGATCGACAAGCTGAACAACGATCCGGCGGTGCATGGTATCCTGGTGCAGTTGCCGTTGCCCAAGCATCTGAATGAAGACCTGGTTATCAATGCGATCAACCCCGCCAAGGATGTGGATGGGTTCCACATTTCGAACGTGGGCCTGCTGGCCACCGGGCAGAAGGCCATGGTGCCCTGCACCCCGCTGGGCTGCCTCATGATGCTGCGGGATCATCATGGCTCGCTGTCCGGCTTGGATGCGGTGGTGATCGGTCGGTCGAACATCGTGGGCAAGCCGATGGCGCAACTGCTGCTGGGCGACAGCTGCACCGTGACCATCGCGCACAGCCGTACCAAGAACCTGCCCGACGTGGTGCGCAGTGCCGATATCGTCGTGGCCGCCGTGGGCCGCCCCGAGATGGTGCCCGGAGACTGGATCAAGGAGGGCGCAACTGTGATCGACGTGGGCATCAACAGGATCGAGCGCGATGGCAAGACCAAGCTGGTCGGGGATGTAGACTATGCAAGTGCGGCCGAACGGGCAGGTGCGATTACCCCCGTTCCGGGCGGTGTCGGACCGATGACGATCGCCTGCCTGCTGGCGAATACCCTGACGGCCTGCTGCCGGGAAAATGGTCTGCCCGAGCCCGAAGGTCTGACCGCATGACCACAGGTTGCGGCCAGAGCATGGCCGCAACCTGGCGACCGGCTGGACGCAATGGCCGGCCAGCCTGACTGCTCGGATTGCACACGAATAGTTTACTGGCGACCGATCGTATTGGATGCCGGTCGTTTTCATGATAATTCCATCTTATCAGAGTGTTGAAAGGTGAAGGCGCCCGGCAGCCCTGGCCTGAACGGTGTGGGATCGGGGTGGGGTGGTGAGTTGGAATGACGTCGATGTTGCGCGGTATCGGGGCCGAGTGCACGCCGCAACGGCTTGTGGCTGGTTTTGTCTTTGTTCCGTTGTTGGCCTACACGGTCAATCCGTTCAACGAACTGGAATTGTCCTACCCTCTGCGGTTGGCGTTTTGGACCGGACTCATGGCTCTGGCGATTCTGGCGGTCAGAAGTGGGCGAAAATTCGCCTTGCGGCGTTTTGGGCATTTGGGAATGACGACGCGCGACTTTGCCGTCGCGCTGATGATCATGTTGTTTTTTACGCCGGTGTTCTGGGCCTTCACCGTGCTCCTTTTTACGGCTTGCGGCTACCAGTCTCCGGGATTCGGCGCGGTCGGTGCCTATGGGGTGTTGTTGGGAACAGGCCTTGTTCTGGTGTCCAAAAGCATCCGGAATGACTCTGCCGAGCAGCGGCCCATGGAATGCCCGCGTCTGGTTCGGCGCCTGCCCGAGGATTTCTCGGGCGACATTGTTCGGCTCAGCGCTCGGGGTCACCACGTCGACGTCGTGACGACGCAGGGGGTCTACACCGTGCGTCTTCGCCTGAGCGATGCCATAGACGAAATGGACCCGGTCATCGGCCATTGTGCGCACAGGTCTCATTGGGTGACCGAGGCGGCGGTCGAGGGTGTCGAGAAAGCCGGTGGCAAGCTGTTCCTGCGCCTTTGCAATGGCGATCTTGTCCCGGTCAGCCGGAAATACAAACCGAATCTGGAAGAAGCCGGTCTGGTCTGACCGGTCACCGCGGCATGGCGGTGAGGCGCGGCTGCACCCCGGTCAGGATCGCGCGCGCCTCGGGCCCCATCAAGCCGGACAAAGCGGCATCACTGCTGCGCAGCCCTCCGGTATAGGTGCCATAGGCCGGAAGAATCAGCCGCTGATCGTCGAAGAGAAACGCCGGACGTGTGATCAAACGGCCCCGGGCCCGCAGCCGCACCTTGGGGTGATAGTGACCCGAGACTTCGCGCTGCGCATCGTTTTGGGCGATGTGGCGAAATACCAACGGCGCGCGGCGCCACTCGGCCAGGTGGGCGCCGCTCAGGGACACGGGCCCCGGATCGTGATTGCCCTCGATCCAGATCCACAGGCGGCCGGCCTGCAGGGTCGAGATCCGCAGACGGTCCGCCTCATCCAGCGTATCAGCGGCCTCAATGTCGTCGAAGCTGTCTCCAAGGCAGATCACGGTCTTGGCCCCGGTCCGCTCCAAGTCAGCGGTCAGGCGCGTCAGCGTGTCGCGGGTGTCATAGGGGGGCAGGGTTGGGCCGCCCCGCCGTGCCATGCGGGCCGATTTCCCCAGATGCAGGTCCGACACGCACAGCAGGTCATGATCGGGCCACCACAAGGCACCCGAGCCGAGGGCGTGCAGGCGCACGCCGGAAAACGAGAACGCGAGGCTGTTCATGGTCCGGTCCTTGCCTGATCCGCGCGTATTTTCAACCTGATTCTCAGTCCGGCGACAGACCCGCGGCCGCCAGCAGGCGGGCGCTTTCTTCGGCCAGAAGCCGTTCTTCGGCCGCGCCCTTGACCGGAACCTTTCCCACCTCGAGCAGCAACGGCGCCGCCAGCGGTGACACCCGATCCAGCCGGACCAGGTCGATCCGGTCGCCGATACGCGCGATCATCGCCTCGATCCGTCCGAAATCGACCAGCCCGCGCATGGCTTCTTCGCGGGTGATCTGCATCAGCAGGTGGTCGGGGTCGTATTTCAGCAGCGTGTCGTACAGGATGTCCGACGAAAAGGTCGCCTGCCGCCCGCTTTTGCGTTGGCCACCTGTATTGCGCTCGATCAACCCGGCGATGGTGGCCGAGGCGCGGAAGGTCCGTTTCATCACCGCATTGCCCGCCAGCCAATTGTCCAACCCGTCGCGTAGGGCCTCGATCTGGAACAGGGGGCTGGGGTCGGTCACCGCGTCCAGGCCCCAGATCAGCGTGGCATAGTCGGTCGCGACAAAGCCCAGCGGGGCCAGCCCGGTTTCCTCCATCCGTTTGGTCAGCAGCAGGCCCAGCGTCTGTTGTGCGTTGCGTCCGGCAAAGCCGTAAACGCACAGGTTTTCGCGGCCGTCATTTGGAAAGCTCTCGATCAACAGCCGGTCACGCTCGGGCAGCCGCGACATCCGACGCTGCAGATCCAGCCATTCACCCGTATGTTCGGGCAGTTGCGGCCAGTCGGGCTGTGCGAACATCCGCAGGATGCGATCGCTCAGCTGAGTCGAGGTGGCGAACTTGGTGCCTGAGAAGGTGGCGACCTTGGGCTTTTTGTCCGCACGGCGCGTGACTTCGACAACCGTTTCGCGCAGTCCTTCATAGCGCACGATCTGACCGCCGATCAGGAAGGTGTCGCCGGGGGTCAGCGATGCGGCAAAGGCCTCTTCGACCTCGCCCAAGGGTTTGCCGCCCCGGTTGCGCTTCAGCCTGACCTTCAGGGTATCGCTGTCCTGGATCGTGCCCAGGTTCATGCGGATGCGTTGCGCCGCGCGAGGGTCGCGCAGCTGCCACAGCCCGTCGGGGCGCTGTTGCAGGCGCTGCCAGCGGTCATAGGCCCGCAGCGCATAGCCACCGGTGGCGCAGAACTCCAGACAGGCATCGAAGGCCGCGCGGGACAGATCGGCATAGGGCCCGGCCGAGGTGACCTCGGCATACAGGGCATCGGCATCGAACGGCCCGGCGCAGGCGGCGATCAGGATGTGTTGGCACAATACGTCACGCGGGCCGGAGCCGCGCGGCTCGCCGTCCAGGTCGTGTTCGCGCGCGGCCTCCAGCGCGGCAACACATTCGACCACCTCGAACCGGTTTGCAGGCACCAGCAGAGCCTTGGACGGCGCGTTGTAGCGGTGGTTGGCCCGCCCGATCCGCTGGACCAGGCGCTTGACGTTTTTGGGGGCGCCGATCTGGATCACAAGATCCACGTCGCCCCAGTCGATCCCCAGATCGAGGCTGCCGGTGCAGACGATGGCGCGCAGGTCTCCACGGACCATCGCCGCTTCGACCCGTTCGCGCTGTTGCCGGTCGAGGCTGCCGTGGTGGATGCCGATGGGCAGGCCTTCGTCATTGGCCAGCCACAGGTTGTGAAAGAAGATCTCGGCCTGGGCGCGGGTATTGTGGAAGATCAGCGTCGTCTTGTGCTGCCGGACCTGCTCCAGCACCGCCGGGATGGCATAGGCCGCGCCGCCCCCGGCCCACGGCGGCATTTCGGCCGTTTGCAACATGGCGATATCGGGGTCGGGGCCGGGGTCTGCCATAACGATGTTGCAAGGGTCGGGGTGGCGGGCCAGAAAGCGCGCGATGGCGTTCGGGTCCTCGACTGTGGCCGACAGGCCCACGCGCCGCAGATTGGGACACAGCGTCTGAAGGCGGGCCAGGGCCAGCATCAACTGGTCGCCCCGCTTGCTGTCGGCCAGCGCATGTATCTCGTCCACGATCACGCGCTGGACGCCCCGGAACATGCGGGGCGCATCCTCGTAGGACGTCAGCAGCGCCAGGCTTTCCGGGGTCGTCAGCAGGATATGCGGCGGGTCCACGCGCTGGCGTTTCCTCTGGGTGGGGGTGGTGTCGCCGGTGCGGTCTTCGACCCGGATCGGCAACCCCATCTCATCGGCCGGGCCGCGCAGGTTGCGTTTGATGTCGGCGGCCAGCGCCTTGAGAGGCGAGACATAGATCGTGTGCAGCCCCTCATACCCATCAGCCAGTTCGATCAGCGAGGGTAGGAACCCAGCCATCGTCTTGCCGCCGCCCGTGGGCGCGATCAACAGCGTCGCCGGGGCCTGCGCCCTGTCGATCATGGCCTGTTGGTGCGGGTGGAGGGACCATTCCCTGGCAGAGAACCAGGCGTCTATTCGGGCGGGAGTCTGCGTCATGGACGCAGACTAGCCCGCCCGGTGTCAAAGCGGAATGCGGTTTGGGATCGTCTTATTTGACGATTTTCTCGTCCTTGACGAACATGTTCGCCCAGGCGCGGTCGATCAATTCGGGGCTCATCTGATAGGGGATGCCCTCGAACTCGCAGATCGAGATCATCTGGTCGATCAGGAAGATCGGCTGATAGTTCGCATAGACATTGTTGATGGTCGGGTATTTGACCTTCAACAGATGCACCAGCGCGGCCTCGTCCAGCGGCATTCCGCGCTTGCGGGCGACCATGGCAAAGATCTTCAGGAAGTTTTCCTGGTTCGGGCCGTCAATTTTGATCTTGAAGAAGATCCGGCGCAGCGCGGCCTGGTCGAAGATCTCGTTGGGGTGAAAGTTGGTCGAGAAGATGACCAGCGTGTCGAAGGGCACCTCGAACTTTTCACCAGACTGAAGACCCAGAATGTCCTTGCCTTCTTCCAGCGGAACGATCCACCGGTTGATCAGGGCCTGCGGCGGCTCGGCCTGGCGGCCAAGGTCGTCCACGATGAAGATGCCGCCGGTCGATTTCAGCTGCAGCGGCGCCTGATAGGTGCGTGCCGTAGGGTTGTAGACCAAGTCCAGCATGCTCAGCGACAGTTCACCGCCCGTGATCACCGTGGGGCGTTCACATTTGACATAGCGCGAGTCGAACCGCTTGCGGCGGCGCAGGCTGTTGGGGTCGTCGGGTTCGTCTTCGATCGCGTTGTGCACGATCGGATCATAGACGGTAATCACCTGGCCGGCATATTCGATCGCGCGCGGCACATAAACATTGTCGCCCAACGCATCGCGAATCCCGTTCGAGATTGAGGACTTACCGTTGCCCGGCGGACCATACATCAGGATCGACCGGCCAGCGCTGACCGCCGGCCCCAGATGGTCCAGAAGGCTGTCGGGCAGGACAAGATGACCCATGGCGCTGGTCAGTTGCTCGCGGGTGACTTGGATGTTGCGGATCGACTGGCGCTTGACCTGTTCGCGATAGACATCCAGCGGCACGGGCATAGCGCCGAAATACTCGGACTGGCTCAGCGCATCCAGCGCCCGCGCCTTGCCGGCACCGGTCAGTTGATAGCCCATCTCGTTTCCGCTGTTGGCGTTCAGCGTGCCGGTCGCCTCGAGCAGTTTTTGTTCGCGGGCGATATCGACCAGTTCCTGCGTGACCGATGCCGGCAAGCAGACCGCCTGGGAAATCTGTGTGACCGTGTCGACGTTCTTGCGGAAGATGGTCTTGAGAAGGATGTCCCGCATCATCACCAGCGGAAGCTGCATTTCCTCCAGCCCTTTCGGGGAAGGGGGGGCCATCACGGAAGTGGTCTGCATATTCATGAGCGCTGCTCGTCCATCAAAATGTCACACGATAGTCCCCCGTTAAGGGGCGGATGTGGAAAATCTGGCGCAGCTTTGTGGCAGCACCATGGCGCGGGCGCGGCGCAGGAAAGATGGTTTAAGAACCGTAAATGGCGCCGAGAATTAGGTAGATGGCCAGAGCCCCGGCAAGCGCCAGACCCATAGGAAATTTGTTGCCCTGGTCCCAGCTTTTCCATTCTGGCGCGAACCGGCGCAAGCCGGTATGTTTCGCCAGTCGGTGGGTCGTGAACGCTGCCAAGACCGTGGCCATCAGGATGGCGGCAACCGACAGAAGGTCGCCCAACCAAACATAGGGGGCGGCGGCGGCGCAGAATTTGGCGTCACCGGCCCCCATGACGCCTGCGGCGTTCAGCAGGATGCCAAGAAACAGGACCACGATCAGGTGATACAACTGCCAGGCGTAGACCGGCAGCGAAAAGGACAGCGGGCCGAGCGTTCCGGGCAGCCAATCGCCCGACCAGGGTGGAACCGCGATCAGGCCCACCACCGCGAACACGGCCGCCAAGGCGACGACCGCGTGGTTCTTGATGCGCATCTCACGCATGTCGGTAAAGGCGACATACAGGCAAATGGGCAGGACAAAGGGCAAGAACCACAGTGCCGCGGCAGAAGGGATGGTCATCTATCAGGCTTCCTCGAGTGCGCGCAACGATCGCACCGCCTCGTCGAAATACTGCGGGTGCGTCGCGATGGCCTCGCGGAACAGGTTCTTTGCCAGGTTCACGTCGCCGCGCTTGACGGCCGAGATCGCCATCGTGTTCAACAACTCGGCCCGTTCAGCCTGGGTCATGGGAATCACGGGCATGGAATAGTTGCCCTGTGCGGCTCGGGCCAAGACCAAATTGTTCTTGGCGGTGAACAGGTTTTTGTCCTGGCGGATGGCCTCGGTGAACAGCCGCTCGGCTTCGGCATACTGGCCGCGGCTCAGTTTGGAATACCCCCAATTGTTCATGACACCGGCCGGTCGGGTCGTCAGACCCACGGCAGTCTCATAGAAATGATCGGCGCGTTTCCAATCCTTGTTGGCATCGGCGACCAAGGCTTCGAGGCGGTATCGCTTAAAAGTCTCGTGCGTCGGCGGCACGGAATCAAGGACTGCCTTGGCATCTTTCCAGTTTCCGCTGCGGACCAGCGCATCCGCATATTCCACCCTGTCGGCGCTGGTGGCACCGGGCATCGTGGTCACGCGTTTCCACGCGACCGCGGCTTCGGTGCTGCGTTTGGCGCGAACCAGAGAAATGGCCAGGCCACGCTGCAGGTCGATCCGGTCGGGGTTCTTGCTGGCGGCGCCCTGGAAATAGGTGACGGCCTCGTCCGGGTTCGACGCATTCAACATCACGTCGTTCAGGTTGGTCTCGTCGATGACGTTCACTTCCTGGAACGTGCGTTCGACCTTTTCCTGCTCGGTTTCCTTGGCGCAGGCCGTCAAGATCAGCCCGCATGCCGCGACTGTGGGAATCAGAAAGCTGTGGCGCATTTTTGCGTCCCTTGCTGCTCGTGCCTCTGTTATCGGTTCCTGCGCAACAGGAATGCCCCATCCCCTTGTTGCTCAAGCCGGAATTCTTGTTCTTGCGTAGTATTATTAACAGGATTTTCCATTTTTGCGAGTGCCAAGCGCAGATTGTCCCGGATTGCGTCACTTTCGCCATTGTCCAGCGCATAGGCCCGTTGGAACACCTGCGAGGCTTCGGCATATTCACCGGTTTCCATCAGCAACACGCCCAGATTGTTCCAGGCGATCGGCCATTCCGGGTCTTTCTCCACGGCTTCGCGCAACAGCGGTTCCGCCTGGCCAAGACGCCTGAGCCCAAGATTGGCGGTGCCGATCGAGGTCAGGATCTCGGCGGTCATCCCTTCGACCAGCGCCGCGCGGGTGAAAGACTCCAGCGCCAGTTCGTATTCTCCGGCGGCCATCAGGCGGTTGCCGACGGCAACTTCGTCGACCGGGCCGCCCTTGGGGTCGATCCCCGGGGGGTAGGGGCCTTGGGTCAGGCCTGTCTCGGTACACGAAACCACCGCGGATGCGGCCGCGGTGGTTGTCAGGATGAAAATCCCTGTTCTTGTGACGCGAAGCAGCGACGTCTGCATCCGGCTATTTGCTCATGTTCGTAAAGTCCATGATCCCCTTGGCCGAAGGCCCGATCAGAATGATCAGCAGCGGCGGGACCGTCAGCATCATTGTGGCAAGCGTCATTTTGGTTGGCAACTTGTTTGCGGCCTCTTCCGCCCGCATAACCCGCTTGTCACGCATCTCGCCCGCATAGACCCGCAATGCATCGGCTATCGAGGTGCCGAAAGTCGCCGATTGGATCATCACGGTCACGAACGAGCTGACGTCCTGCACGCCGCAGCGGGTGCCGAAGTCGCGTAGAACCGTGTTCTTGTCCTTGCCCGCCTTCATTTCGTAGGCAACGGTTTCAAATTCCTGGGCGATTTCCGGATAGGATGATTGCATTTCGGACGCCACGCGAACGATCGCCTGATCCAGCGACTGACCCGCTTCCACGCAGACAAGCATCAGGTCAAGCGTATCGGGGAAGCCGGCGGTGATGGCTTCTTTGCGTTCTTCGATGCGGCGCGTGATCCAGTATTTGGGGATGTAATAGCCGATGGCACCGGGCACCAGCACGCGGATCATCATCTGCTGGCCGGTAAATTCCTGCCCGTTGTTGAACACGGTGACCAGCAACACCCCGATGATGATGCCGGAAATTCCCAAAGCGAACTGCGCAAAATGGAAGAACCGAACCGCGTCCTTCGACCGGTAACCGGCCTGACGCAGCTTGAGCTCCATGGCGGAATATTCTTCCTGGTCCTGCGGCTCAAGAAAGTTGGCGAATTTCTCCAGCTGTTCGTTGCGGCTTGAATTGCGCAGCTGGTCCTTTTTGCTCTTTTTTTCGCGCTTGGGCGCCGCGTTGGCGCGCTGCAGCTTCTTCAGGGGGTCTTCGGGCTGGTTCAGCAGAATGGGGATGGTGATTAGGATCATGAACAGGCCCAGCACGCCCACGACGATCAGCGGCCCGAACTCTCCTAACTGCTGGGTCAGAAAATCATTGATTTGGTTCAGGATTTCCATGCTTGCCCCTTCAGACCTTGATGTTGGTGAGGATGCGCATCACGACCAGGTTCAAGGTCAGCATGATGCCGACAACGAAGCAGGCCGGGATGAACCACGGGTGATCAAGGACCGAGTCATAATAATTTGGGTCCTTCACCAGGATAAACAGCAGGCAGCCGACAGGGAACCCTGACAGGAACTTGCCCGACCACTGTGCCTCGGCGGTGATGGCCTTGACGCGCCGAAACAGACGGAAGCGGGCCCGGATCACCTTGGCAAGACCGGCAAGGATTTCGGCCAGGTTGCCGCCGGACTGCTGTTGAATACCCACCGCAACGGCCAAGAAGCGAAGGTCCTGCATGTCCAGACGCTCGGCCATGTCCTTGAGCGCTTCGCCCACGTCGCGGCCATAGGCGCATTCGTCGGCGATCACACCAAATTCGGTACCCAACGGGTCTTCGACCTCGTTGGCGACGATCTGGACGGACGATACGAACGGGTTGCCCACCCGCAGCGAGCGCACCATCAGTTCGACCGCATCCGGCAGTTGTTCCTCCAGCATGGCCATCCGCTTTTTGGCCTTGCTGTTCACCCAAGCATAGACCGCACCGACCCCGATCGCCACCGACAGCGCAACCCGCAACAGTGTCTCGGTGCGGGTGCCGATGCTCAGCCCCATGAAGGCAACGATCGACAGCAGGGCCATCATCATGATCAACTGGCGCGGGCTGAAGGCGATCGCTGCCTTTTGCGCCTTGTCGGCCAACAGGGAATAGAGCGGGATGCTCTGCGATTTCATGTGCTGCTGCATTTCCTTGCGCAGCTGTTCCAGCACCTGTTCGCGACCGACACCCTTGTCAAGCATGTCCAGACGGCGATTGACCTTGCTGTTCAGGCTGATGGACTTGCCGAAAGCCACCAGATAGATGCCTTCGACCAGCGCCAGAACCCCGACGAAGATCGCGACATAGATGAGCGCCTCGGTAGGCAGTTGCATGTCCGGCTCTCCTACATGGTCGTCGGTTCATAGATCGATGCGGGCAGGTCATACCCCCAAAGACGGAACCGTTCCGAATAGTGGCTGCGTACGCCCGTGGCCGTGAAGTGACCGATGATCTTGTTATCGGGTGTCAGGCCAACGCGTTGAAAACGAAAGATTTCCTGCATCGAGATCACGTCACCTTCCATGCCTGTAATCTCGGTGATCGAGGTCATGCGGCGCGAGCCGTCCTGCAGGCGGCTGGCCTGCACGATCAGGTTCACGGCGCTTGCGATCTGGCTGCGCACGGCCTTGATCGGCATTTCGATCCCGGCCATCGCGATCATGTTTTCCAGACGCGAGATACCGTCGCGGGCCGAGTTGGCGTGGATCGTGGTCATCGAGCCGTCGTGGCCGGTGTTCATGGCCTGCAACATGTCGATCACCTCGGCGCCGCGTGTCTCGCCGACGATGATGCGGTCGGGGCGCATCCGCAGGGCGTTCTTCAGACAGTCGCGCGGGCTGACTTCGCCCTTGCCTTCCACGTTGGGCGGGCGGCTTTCCATCCGGCCAACATGGGTCTGCTGCAGCTGCAGTTCCGCCGTGTCCTCGATGGTCAGGATGCGTTCGGCATCGTCGATGAAGCTGGACAAAGCGTTCAGCGTGGTGGTCTTACCCGAGCCGGTACCACCCGACACGATGATGTTTAGGCGGGTGGACACCGCGGCCTGAAGATAAGCGGCCATTTCCTCGGTAAAGGCGCCGAATTTCACAAGGTCGTCGATACTGAGCTTGTCTTTCTTGAATTTCCGGATCGACACCAGCGATCCATCCACCGCGATCGGGGGGACCATCGCGTTGAAACGCGACCCATCTGCCAGGCGGGCGTCAACATAGGGGTTCGACTCATCGACACGCCGGCCCACGGCCGACACGATCTTGTCGATGATCCGCATCAGGTGCTTTTCATCCTTGAAGGTGACGTCGCTCAACTCTAGCTTGCCGAACCGTTCGACAAAGATCTGATGCGGGCCGTTGACCAGAATATCGCTGACCGTGTCGTCCTGCAGCAGCGTTTCCAGAGGACCGAGTCCGGTCACCTCGTCATACAGCTCTTTGTTCAGCTGCGAGCGGTCTTCGCGGTTAAGAACGATGTTCTTGGCTTCCAGGACTTCGCTTGCGATGGCGCTGATCTCGGCCCGAAGTTCCGCCTCGGACGCGTTTTCCAGCGCAGCCAGGTTCAGGTTTTCCAGAAGCTCGCGATGCAGCTCGATCTTGATTTCGCTCAGACGCTCTTTGCGCTTGCGCTCGCGGTCCATTCCCTTGACTTCGCCCTGTTTTTTGACCGCGGGCTTGCGCGCGACGGCCGTCGAAGATGACGGCTGGCCCGAGCTCGCAGGTGCTTCCGGAGACTTGGCGGTCTCGGTCGGCGTGGCCACCGGCTGAGCGGCTGGTTGCTTCTTGTATCGTGAAAACACGGCGGCTCCTCCCCTTGGGGGCTGTGATTATGCGGCCTCGGCGCTGTTGCTGCCGAGGCTGTGCAATGACTGAGCAAGTTTGGCGATTTCCCGACGCAGCGGGTTCTTGGCGGCGGAATTGGCCAGCGGCAATCCGTGATCGCCGGCCTGAAGAACCGGTTTGCCACCATCCGGCAGCTGCAGGTCGATTGAAATGCCCAGGCTTTCGCCCATGCGCTTGACCCGGCTCTTGCCATTGAGATCGGTGAATTTCGGCGCGCGGTTCAGCGCGAAACGCAACTTGTTGAAGGGCAGTTCCTCGGCCTGAAGCGCCCGCTTGAGACGCAGCGCGTTCTGGGCCGAGCGCATGTCGAGTTCGATTAGGGCGAAATACACATGTGCAGCCTGCAACACCGTTTCGGACCAATGCACCAGCGTCTTGGGCATGTCGATCAGAACGTAGTCATAGTGTTTGCGGGCCATGTCGATCACGCGCTGAATATCTTCGGGCGTGAGCAGGTCCAGCGGCACCATGTCCGACGGGGCCGTCAGCACGTCGAGCTTGTCATCAAATTTCTGCAGCGCCTGTGCGAACACGTCATCATCCATGGCGGCGGTGTCCGACAGCATCTCGAACACGGCTTCGCGGCGGGGAAGATCCAGATAGGTCGATACGGTCCCGTACTGAAGATCAAGGTCGATCAGGCAGACCCGAGGGGCATCCTTGCCCGAAACGGTCGCAAGTTCCCAGGCAAGGTTCACCGCCATGGTCGTGGCGCCGACGCCGCCGGCCAATCCTTGAACCACCAGAAGCGCGCCTTCCTTCGGCGACCCGGCCGCCAGCGGCACGGCGTTTGGCTGCGGCACCGGTTCGGGATCGGGCTGGTTCATCCGGTCGATGGCTTCTTGCAACTCGTTTTCCGGCAGAGGGTAGGGAACGAACTCGTCCGCCCCCTTGCGCAGCAGTTGATGCAGCGCCGCCGGCGTGACGTCTTCGGCGATCAGAACAACCTTGATGTTTTTGTCCTTGGCCTTCGTGATGATCTCGCCCATCAGCGTCAGATCGTCTTCATCCTCGCCATCGATGGCCAGAGCCACGAATTGAAGGGATTCGGCTTCGGGTTGGTTGAAAAAGGCAAGCGCTTCGGCAAAACCAAGATCACCCCAGCGTTCACCCAGGGCGGTTTCCATGTCCTCGATCAGCAGGTCGAAGTTCTGCACGTCCCGGCTGATCGTACATGCCAGAATGGCGGTATCATCATTTTGCGGCGTGGCGCTCGTCATTAACACAATCCTCGTCGTAGGAGCGCAGCAAACGTCGATACGGTCGAGAATCGTGTGTCGGTTTGCTGTCGCCCTGTTGCGGCCAATTTCGGCCGCAGGTCACCCAATTGTTCACAATGTCGCTTGGAACTGGGGCAAGAATGGGGCGCAAAAAAACCAATTGTAGGGAAACGGGCGACGATGTCGCCCGATTTCCAATTATTGTTCGCTGGTCTCGCCCAGCGCCGTCTCGCGGCTCAACTTGCTCGGGTAGGTCGCGCTTTCGACATACTCGCGATAGATGACCTCGGCATATTTCCCATCCAGGATGTTGGGATGGCGGTCCACAAGGCCGGATACCTCGGTCACGGTGCGCCGGTTGCGGCGGTCGCGATTCGGTGTCGCCACCAAAGGCTTGGTCTTGCCGAACGACACCAACGCCTCGAGGCGCGCGCGTGAGATCCCCTGCTGAACAAGGAAATTCACCGCCGCATTCGCGCGGCGCAGACCCAGGTTGTAGTTGTAGCTCTGCGAGCCGACCGCATCCGTGTGTCCATAGACGCGGAACCGGGCTTCGGGGAACTGTTTGATCCAGTTGGCCTGCTGCAAGAGGATCCGGCGCGCCGACTCGTCCAACTGGGCGCTGTCGAAGGCAAAGTTGATCTGGGTCGGGACCTCGGCCGCGAAGCGCTGAGCCAGGATCTGGCCATAGGACAACTCGCCGTTCATGACCTGAACGTTGTTCAGGGTCGCATTGCCAAAGGCGCCTTGGTCGATCTCGTAGCCGGCTTCTCGGGTACAGTTGGCAACCGCGACTGCAAGACCCAGTGTGATCATCCACTTTTGCATTGGTCTGTCCTCCCTATCAGTCCAGGACATAGCCGTAGGAGCTGCCGAAATCCTGTTTGGCAACTTCCGACGCCGCGCCGTTGCCCGTGCGCTCGGTGCGGGCTACACGACCATTGACGAAAAGGTCGAATTCGCTTGGCGGTTTGACCCGATCCGTGGGCAAGGCCAGCGCTTCGCCGCGCGTCGGCGACACAAGATGCGCGGTGATGATGATCACCAGTTCGCTCTGCTCGCGCTGGTATTCGGCGCTTCGGAACAACGCGCCCAGCACCGGAACGTCGCCCAGCCAGGGGATCTGATTGCTCAGGTCGGTAAAGTCGTCCTGGATCAGGCCCGCGATCGCAAAACTTTCTCCGTCGCGCAGTTCAACCGTCGTGCTGGTCTGGCGCGTGATGAAACTGGGAACGTTGTCGCCGTTGATGGTGAAGTTCGAGCCGGTGTCGATGCTGGACACCGACGCGGCCATCTCGAGGTTGATCAGGTCACCGTCAACGACCCGCGGCACAAAGTCGATCTCGACGCCGAAGGCCTTGTATTCGATGGCAACCACGCCGTCATCCTGCGGCACGGGAATCGGAACCTCGCCACCGGCAAGGAACGTCGCCTCCTGGCCGGACAGGGCAGACAGGTTCGGTTCGGCCAAGCTGCGGGCCAAGCCTTTGGCTTCCAGCGCTTCGAGCAGCAGGCGAACCTGGGTCGACCCCGCGCCGAAGCCGAACAGGATGGCGCCCGTATTGGACTGGGCCACCGGAATTCTGTTGGCCAAGGCATTGGTCAGGGCGGGCTGGTTGTTCAGAGTGTTGATGCCGCCGGTCACGTCACCGCCGCCAAAGCCCAGTGAGGCTGACAGGTTCTTGGCCACCGAGCGGTTCATTTCGGCAAAGCGGACCTTCAGCATGACCTGCTGCACACCACCGACATTCATCAGGTTCGATACGCGTTCGGGGGCGTAGCGCTCGGCCAGTTCCAGTGCCCGCGCCAGCTTGGCCGAGCTGGAAACCGTGCCAGACAGCACGATCCCGTCATTGGCGGTGCGCACCTCGATCGGTTCGTTTGGCAGAATCTGCCTCAGGCGCTCTTTGAATTCGGTCACGTCCGGTGCGACCCGAACACTCACATTGGTGATCAGATTGCCGGCGCCGTCGAACAAGGTCAGCGTCGTCATGCCGGGCGCCTTGCCCAACACATAGATGGTGCGGTCCGAAAGCGACGAAATATCCGCGATGCCCGCATTCGCGATGCTGAGCTCGGCGAAAGGTGTTTCGCTTTCAACCACGATGGCGCGGTTGATCGGCACATCCAGCGTTTCCGCCGTACCTTTCTTGACCACGCGAAGATTTTCGGCCCAAGCGGCATCGAAGCCGGCCGGGCTCGTAACAAGCGCTACCCCCAAAAGGGTTGCGCCAATCCAGGAACGAAATGTCATGTGACCTGCCTCTCCGATCACCACTCAGTTTTTTGTGGGTCTATTGCCCTATGATGGCGAACTGTGCGCGAATTCGGGTTTTATTGCAATAATCAAGGGTTTCCGGAATTTTCCTTATGTGGAGAATGGGCAACAACCAAAACGAGAGAAGCCGCGCACAAAGCGCGGCTTCATTCCGAATTTGGCTGGCAAGCTATTGAGCAAGCATCAGTTTGTGCAGGGGATCGGAGTCTCTACGATCTGATCGCCCCGGCGGGTCCGAATGGTGCAGACCTTCTCCTCTTGCTTGACCGGAGCAGGTGCGCTCTCCTTGATGCCCAACAGCTTACGCTGGTCCATTTCGATGGCGCTTGCGACGGTTTCATCCTGTACGCCCACCAAAGCCAGCGACAGCCGCCCGGTGTTTTGCGCCTGCGCCAGCGCCGCGATCTGTTCGGGGGTGGCGGCCACCGTCACCGTTCGGGCAATGGTCGTGCCCGTCACGTCGGAACCGGCCGTCTGGTCCACGGCTATCAATTCGATATTCGGCTGGATCAGGCGCGTGATCTCGCCGTTCGCGCCCTCGACCGCGCCCCGCAACGACCCGGTCCAGTACACATCGACCACATCCCCGGGGCGCAGGAAGCCCGAAACGCCCGAGGCCACGTCCACACTGATGGCAAAGGCGCGTTTGCCCTTTTCCAGCAACGAGGTCAGGCCGGCTGGTTCACCCGGTTTGGTGATCTTCACCGCCATGATGGCCTCGTCCTTTTCCATCGCACGCAAAACGAACCGCTCGTTCTGGCCCGTTTCGGGGAACAGCGCGGTCATGTCGGTGAACGTGCCTTCGGGAATCGCGTTTTCGGGCCATTCGACCACGCGCACATCCTCGGTGGTCAGCTGTTCACCATATTTCAGTTTGCGAGTCGAAACGATGACGCCCACGGTTGGCACCACGTTGACTTTGGCATTCGCGAGCGCCTCTTGAGCCGCCTGTTTTTCCCGGGCCAGTGCGTTTTGATACTCGGCAATGTAATTTCGGGCCATGTACACCGCGCCACCAGCTAGGGCGACCCCGATGATCAGGACAAGTCCAAAAACAGCTCGCATGCGTTCACCTCTTTATTTTGTTGGTCGCACGTGTATCGGCCCAAACAAGACATTGAAACAGCATATTTGATAAATCGGAATTGTGTCGAAATGTGGGACAAATTCCGGATTTTCGCCAGGGTTGTTGGGGAAACGCCCCAAGTGACGTCCCCGCGCAGCAAAGCGCCGCGCGAAATTCTGTCTGGTCAACCTTGGCAATGCCCGAGACTCACCCGGGAATTGTTTCGAGACCTCAACTTCCGCTGGTGCCCGCGGTCACGATCCCGCCGTTCTCTCCAGCGCTGGTGCCAGTACTGACGGTTGAACCGCTCAACGCGGTATCAACGTTGCCCCCCATGTTGGTGGTGGCCGTTTGAATGACCAGATATGTCACCATCGACAGTCCCACGACCAGCGCGGTTATGACAACCCAATCAACTGTGACGGCACCTTCTTCATCGCGAATGAAATCACTTGCAACTCGAATCATGGCGTATACCTCTTACCCGTCGGCGTCCCGTGTCTTGCGCGAACCGCGCAGCAGGTGCCGACAATACCGTTGCTTTCGTCTCCTCGTGCAACCCGGCTGCCCGTCCATGGCGGACAGCAGGTTGGCCGGGCGGGGAACTATGCTCGGTTCAACACACAAAGTCCTACGTTTTGGTTAAAAAAAAGGCCGCGCCAGTTTGGCGCGGCCCAGAATGCATGTTTCGGGGCTTAGCTGCCGCCGGTGCCGGTGCCTGCGGTGGTGATACCACCGGCTGCGCCGGCGTTGGTGCCGGTCGAAACGGTTGCACCGCTCAGAGCGCTGTTCACGTTGGTGGCCAGGCCGGTCGCGCCGCCCGAGATCTGCGTGTAGGCAACGGTGCCCAGGCCCACGACGGCCGCGGTCAGAACGACCCAGTCAACAGTCACGGCGCCGCTTTCGTCGTTGCGGAATTTCTTGAAGAGCTTGATCATGTTACGTCCCTCCTAAAGGATCACTAAGCTAATAAAACCTCGGGGTCTTTCCAGAGCGTCCTCTCTCAGTCTGCTCATGACCGTCTCGGTATGGCATTATGTTTGCCCTGCCCGCATGGCAGGATTTGGGCCAAACAGATGATTTTCTTCCGCGTGCTTAACTTTTTAGTCATTTTTCTTTCAACACACTGAATTATAACAAAAAAAATTTTCTCATATCTTCGGGGCGGGGAGCGTTCCGATGCAAAATTGCGGCAAATGAGGCAAAAACGCCCCAATTCATGTGGTTTTTCTGGCCCGCAGCGCGGATTCGCGTAACAAATCAACGCCAAAAGAAGATGAGGCAGGCAAGATGAGAATCCCGAGCTTACTGACATGCGCCGGCGTTTTGGCGTTTGCAGCAGCTTTCGTTGCACCGGCCCAGGCCACCGACATCGAACCGCGCGGCGTCTACAAACGGATCAAGGCGCCCAAACCGGGTGCGCGCCCGCATGTCACCGTCCAGATATCGGCCGAGGAACATGCCAAGGCGCCATCGGCCCCCAGCACGGGCGCCACGCTTGTCGTGCCCGACATCATTGCCCGCACCAAAGTACCGGCGGCCAACCTTCCGCAGATCCAGCCCGAGAAAACGCCCGAAGGTGCATATAAGGCCTTCTGGGCGAGGATTTCGCCTGACATGGCCCAGGCTGGTCCGGGAAGGCTGGATCCAGCGCTTCAGGCGCTGGCAACGGTCGGGGTCGCTTCGCCGCGGCTTCAAACACTGCAGCGCATCGTCGAGCAGCGCGGCGTGGATATCCTGCGCTCGACCGTGGGCACCAAGGTATCGCCCGCTCTGGTGCTGGCGGTGATGTCGGTGGAGTCCGGCGGACGCGAGACGGCCGTCAGCTCGGCCGGGGCGCAGGGGTTGATGCAGCTGATGCCCGCCACCGCCAAGCGGTTCGGGGTGACCGACAGCATGCTGCCGGAGCAGAACATTGCCGGTGGCGTGAAATATCTCGACTGGTTGATGGGAGAGTTCGGGAGCGATCCGATCCTCGTGCTGGCCGGTTACAACGCGGGGGAGGGCGCAGTGCGCAAACACAATGGCGTGCCGCCTTACGCTGAAACCCGCGACTATGTGCCCAAGGTGCTGGCGGCGTTCCAGGTCGCCCGCGCCTTGTGCGCCACACCTCCCGATCTTGTTTCCGACGGTTGCGTGTTTCAGACCATGAAGTGAAAAAGGCCCGCGCAATCGCGGGCCTTTTCAATTCCCAACGCCAACCGGGTCAAGCGACGATGGTCGCCTCGGTCGCCGCGCGCATGTCTTCTTCGGTGACGCCATCGGCCAGTTCTACGATCTTCAGGCCGCCTTCGACGACGTCCAGCACGCCCAGGTTGGTGATGATGCGGTCAACCACGCCCTTGCCGGTCAGCGGCAGGGTGCATTCCTTCAGCACCTTGCTGTCGCCGTGCTTGTTGGTGTGGTCCATCACCACGATGACCCGTCCGACCCCGGCCACCAGGTCCATCGCGCCGCCCATGCCCTTGACCAGCTTGCCCGGAATCATCCAGTTGGCCAGATCGCCCTTCTCGTCGACCTCCATCGCGCCCAAAATCGCCGCCGCGATCTTGCCGCCGCGGATCATGGCAAAAGACGTGGCGCTGTCGAAATAGGCGGTGCGGGGCAGTTCGGTGATGGTCTGTTTGCCGGCGTTGATCAGGTCGGGGTCCTCTTCGCCCTCATAGGGGAAGGGGCCCATGCCCAGCATGCCGTTTTCCGATTGCAGGGTGATGTCCTTGTCGCCCACATAGTTCGCCACCAGCGTCGGAATTCCGATGCCGAGGTTCACATACATGCCGTCTTCAAGTTCCTCGGCCGCACGCGCGGCCATCTGATTGCGGTCCCAGGGCATTACGCTTCCTCCTTCTTGCGGGTGGTGCGCTGTTCGATGCGCTTTTCGTGCTGACCTTGAATGACCCGGTGCACATAGATGCCGGGCAGGTGGATGCAGTCGGGATCCAGCGAACCGCGCGGCACGATCTCTTCGACCTCGGCCACGCAGATCTTGCCGCAGGTCGCCGCCGGCACGTTGAAGTTGCGGGCGGTCTTGCGGAACACCAAGTTGCCGGTGTCGTCGGCTTTCCATGCCTTGACGATGGCCAGATCGGCAAAGATCCCCTCCTCGAGGATGTAGGTCTCGCCGTTGAACTCCTTGTGCTCCTTGCCCTCGGCGATCACGGTGCCGACGCCGGTCTTGGTATAGAAGCCCGGGATACCCGCGCCGCCGGCGCGCATGCGCTCGGCCAAGGTACCTTGTGGGGTGAATTCCAGCTCAAGCTCGCCCGACAGGTACTGGCGCATGAATTCGGCGTTCTCACCGACATACGAGCTGATCATCTTCTTGACCTGCCGCGTCTGCAGCAGAATGCCGATGCCGAAATCGTCGACGCCTGCGTTGTTCGAGGCAAAGGTCAGATCCTTCACGCCCGACTCCTTGATCGCCTGCAGCAGCAATTCGGGAATGCCGCACAGGCCGAACCCGCCGGCCGCGATCAGCATGCCATCCCGAAGTATCCCATCGAGGGCCTCGGTGGCATTGGCATAGACTTTCTTCATGGAAAACTCCCCCAATGACATGGTGATGGGCAGGTTGTGCCGCCACGTCATTGGGAAGTCAATGAAACCTGCGGGCGGGTGGTATTTCTACCTAACCGCCCGCGGGGGCCGGGATCAGCTGGCTTTCTTCTTGGTGGCTTTCTTCTTGGGCGCGGCCTTTTTGCGGGTGCCTTTCTTGGCCGCCTTCTCATTGACCAGTTCCACCGCCATTTCGGGCGTAACGTCCTCGGGCTTGATGTCCTTGGGCAGGGTCGCGTTGACCTTTTCCCACTTCACATAAGGCCCATAGCGCCCGTCCAGAACCTGGATCGCGCCGCCATCGGGATGCTCGCCCAGTTCCTTCAGCGGTTTGGCCGCAGCCCGTCCCCGCCGCCCGGGGTTGGCGCGCTTTTCCGCCAACAGTTCGACGGCCCGGTTCATGCCGATTTCGAACACGTCGTTGGGATCCTTGAGATTGGCGTAGACCGGCTTCGCCTCGTCCGGTAGCTGGTGCATGATATAGGGACCGAAGCGCCCGAAATTGGCGCTGATCATACCGCCCTCGGGGTGTTCGCCAATCTCGCGCGGCAGGCTCAGAAGGGTCAGCGCCTTCTCAAGGTCCATGGCATCCTTGTTCCAGCCCTTCGGCAAAGAGGCGCGTGGCGGTTTCTTGTTCTCGGGCGTGGCTTCGCCGCGCTGGACATAGGGGCCGAAGCGTCCGGATTTCAGCCAGATCTCATCTTCGCCATCCATGCCCAGCAGACGTTCCTCGCCCTCGGCGCCTTCACCGGCGATGGGGCGGGTATAGGTGCATTCGGGATAGTTCCCGCAGCCCACGAATCCGCCGGTCCGCGAGGTTTTCAGGTGCAGCCGTCCGACCCCGCATTTGGGGCAGATGCGCGGATCCGAGCCATCCTCGCGCGGGGGGTACAGCTGCGGGGCCAGCGCCTCGTCCAGCTTGTCGAGCACTTCTGAAATCCGCAGCTCGGACGTCTCGGCGATCGCGGCCGAGAAATCGCGCCAGAACTTGGATAGCAGGTCCTTGTAGTCGCGGGCGCCGGCGCTCACCTCGTCCAGCTGCTCTTCGAGGTTGGCAGTGAATTCGTACCCGACATACTGGCGGAAGAAATTCAGCAAGAAGATCGTGACGATCCGGCCCTTTTCCTCGGGGATCAGGCGGTTCTTGTCCTTGCGGACGTAACCGCGGTCCTGAATCGTGGTGACGATCGAGGCATAGGTCGAGGGTCGCCCGATACCCAGTTCTTCCATCCGTTTGACCAGTGTCGCCTCGGTATAGCGCGGCGGCGGTTGGGTGTGGTGTTGCAGCGCCAGAACCGTCTGGTTGTCCGACAGGATGGCCTTCTTGTCCGCGCCGTCGGCGGTAGCCTTGTCAAACTGATCCTTCAGCGTGGTCTTGGCAAAGCGCGCCGGATCACCCTGCATGATCTGGGGCAGGCGCTTGTCATCCTCGTCCTCGACATCGTCGCGGCCTTCCTCGTAGACGCGCATGAAGCCGTCGAATAGCACGACCTGACCGGTGGCGCGCAGGCCCACTTGGCCGTCATCGCTGCCTATTTCGACGGTTGTGCGTTCCAGCCGCGCAGCGGCCATCTGGCAGGCGATCGTACGTTTCCAGATCAGATCGTACAGCTTGCGCTGATCGTCATCCGACAGTTTCAAGGCGGCGGCGTCCTTGGTCATGTCCGTGGGCCGGATGCATTCGTGCGCTTCCTGCGCGTTCTTGGCCTTGTTCTTGTACATGCGCGGGCTGTCCGGCACGTATTCGGCACCGAACCGGTCCTTGATCGCGTCCCGCGTGGCCGCGACGGCCTCGGGCGCCATGTCGATGCCGTCGGTTCGCATATAGGTAATGTGCCCGGCCTCGTACAAACGCTGGGCCACCTGCATCGTGTGGCGCGCGCCCATACCGAATTTGCGGCTGGCTTCCTGCTGCAGGGTCGAGGTCATGAACGGAGCGCTGGGGTTGCGCGCGGCCGGCTTGGCCTCGACCGAGGTCACGCTCAGCGCGCGGCTGGTGATCGCCTGAACCGCCAGTTCGGCCTGGGTTGCATTGGCGATGTCATGCTTGTCCAGCTTCTTGCCGGCCAGCGTGACTAGCCGCGCCTCATAGGTCTGGCCGCGCGGCGTTTCGAACAGCGCCTTGACCGACCAGTATTCAACGGGCTTGAACGCCTCGATCTCCATCTCGCGCTCGACGATCAGGCGCAGGCAGACCGATTGCACGCGTCCGGCCGATTTCGCGCCGGGCAGCTTGCGCCACAGAACCGGCGACAGGTTGAAACCGACCAGATAGTCCAGTGCGCGCCGGGCCAGATAGGCCTCGACCAGAGGCATGTCGACCTCGCGCGGGTTCTGCATCGCCTTGGTCACCGCATCCTTGGTGATGGCGTTGAAGGTCACGCGCCGAACCTCGGTGTCCTTCTTGATCGAGCGGCGCTTGGTCAGCGCCTCTTGCAGGTGCCAGCTGATCGCCTCGCCCTCGCGGTCGGGGTCGGTGGCCAGGATCAGCGCGTTGTCATCCTTGAGCGCATCCGCGATGGCCTTGACGTGTTTGCGGCTGTCGGCGGCGACCTCCCATTTCATGGAAAAATCGTGGTCCGGATCGACCGATCCGTCTTTCGGAGGCAGGTCGCGAACATGGCCGTACGAAGCCAGAACCGTGTAGTCGGGGCCGAGATATTTGTTGATCGTTTTTGCCTTGGCCGGGGATTCTACAACAACTACAGGCATTTAGTCTAAAACCTCGCTCGACGGATTGGGCGGCATGTATGGCCGTGCAAGATGTGGAGGGCAAGGCGGATTTGTCAATGCACTGTATTGCGCGTCCGAATTCCGGTGCGCTGCGAGCCGGTGAAACGACAAATCGAACCCGGGTCAGACGGCCAGAGACAACAGCCCGCCCGCCTGTCTTTGGATGCGCCCCGCCAGCTCCAGTTCGACCAGAATCGGGCCGACGGCGCTGGCCGGAACCTGCACGTCCCGGATCAGTTGGTCTTCGGCCACCGGCGAAGGACCAAGGCGCGACAGGATCATGCCCTGCAAGTCATCGGTCGAAATCGGATGCACCTGATCCGGAGCGGGCTGCGGGGAAGCGGACGCATCGAACAGATCGGTCGTCTGTGGAGGCAGGGCTTCGATCACGTCGTCGACCGATCGCACTAGCGTGGCGCCTTCGCGGATCAACAGGTTGCACCCCGCCGCGCGCGCGTCGAACGGATGGCCCGGCACGGCCAACACGTCGCGCCCCTGGTCCAGAGCGTCGCGCGCAGTGATCAGACTGCCGGATTTGGCAGCGGCTTCGACCACCACCACCGCCTGCGCCAGGCCCGAGATGATCCGGTTGCGACGGGGAAAATGCCGGGCTTGCGGGGTGACGCCCATGGGCTGTTCGGACAGGCGCAGACCCCGCAGCGCTATATCGCGGGCCAAATCCGTGTTCTCGGCCGGATAGATGACGTCGACACCACCGGCCATCACTGCGACCGTTCCAGATTCCAACGCGGCCTTGTGGGCAGCCGTATCGATTCCCCGCGCCAACCCCGAAACCACGACATAGCCTTGTGCGCCCAGCCCGTCTGCCAGTGCGCGGGCCATCCGTGCGCCCAACGACGAACAGTTCCGAGCCCCGACAAGGGCAATCATCTTCCGATGCAGGATTGACGTATCCCCAATTGCCCAAAGCAGGGGGGGCGCATCGGACAAGTCCGCCAGCATTGAGGGGTAGTCAGCCGAGCCAAGGCACAAAAGCCGCGCTTTGGCGGCTTTTGCGGCCTTGAGCTCTGCCTCGATCACGCCGGGTGGGCATGTTTCATACCCTTTGACTCCGGCAGCGCGTGCCACTTCCGGCAGCGCGGCCAGCGCATTCTGCGCCGAGCCATGTTCGTGCAGCAGGCGCCGGAACGTGGCCGGGCCGACCTTGCGCGAACGCATCAGACGAAGCCAAGAAAACCGGTCCTCTTCCGTGGTGGGTGGGAGTGGGGGGTGAATGGAAGATTGCTGCTCTTCGGTCATCCGTGGCTCCGCCTGATTGCAGAACTGGTTTACGGCTGGCCGGGTTAACAGCGCGTGAATCTCGAAAAATTTTAGGAGTTAAGGCGAGTGTTTCAGGCGTGATTGTCGATATAATCTTGAAAAGATAACAAAATTTTTTTCCTGCCTGGCGTCCGCGCGGGTGCGAAATGTTTGGAAGGGCGGCCCCGGTTAACCGAGCCGAGGCCGCTCCGACATTGATTCGCCTCAGGCGGCAGACCCGCCCACGGTCAGGCCATCCATCAATACTGTGGGTTGGCCCACACCGACCGGAACCCACTGGCCGTCCTTGCCGCAGGTTCCCATGCCCGGATCCAATGCCATGTCGTTGCCCAGACCCCGGATACGCTTCAGCGCCGACGGGCCGTCGCCGATCAGCGTCGCGCCCTTGACCGGGGCGCCGATCTTGCCGTTCTCGACCCGGTAGGCCTCGGTGCAGCTGAACACGAACTTGCCGTTGGTGATGTCGACCTGGCCGCCGCCGAAACCCACGGCCCAGATGCCGTCCTTGATCTCGGCAACCAGATCCGCCGGGTTGGCATCGCCGCCCAGCATGATCGTGTTGGTCATGCGCGGCAGTGGCTTGTGCGCATAGCTTTGCCGCCGTCCGTTGCCGGTGGGGGTCACCCCCATCAGGCGCGCATTCTGGCGGTCCTGCATGTAGCCGGTCAGGATCCCGTCCTCGATCAGCACGGTGCGCGAACTGGGCGTGCCCTCATCATCCACGGTGATCGAGCCCCGGCGATCGGGGATGGTCCCGTCATCGACCACGGTCACGCCCTTGGAGGCGATCCGCTGCCCCATCAGCCCGGCGAAGGCCGAACTGCCCTTGCGGTTGAAATCTCCTTCCAAGCCGTGGCCGATCGCCTCGTGCAACAGGATGCCAGGCCAGCCGGGGCCCAGTGCGACTTCCATCACGCCGGCCGGAGCTGGAACGGCGTCAAGGTTGACCAAAGCAATGCGCAAGGCTTCGCGGGCCTTGTCCTGCCAATCGGCCGGATCAAGCAGCCCGTCGAGCCCGACCCGTCCGCCGCCGCCGGCCGAACCGCTCTCGCGGCGGCCGTTCTGCTCGACGATGACCGAGACATTGACCCGCGTCATCGGGCGCACGTCGCGCACCAGGGTCCCGTCAGGGCGCAGGATCTCGACCTCCTGAACCGATGCGGCAATCACCGCGCTTACCTGAACAACGCGCGGATCAAGGTCGCGGGCGAAGCTGTCGATCTGGCGCAGGGTCTCGATCTTGACCGGAAAGCTGGCGGATTCGATCGGGTCCTCGTCGGTGTACAGGTTCTTGTTCGTCGCTCGCGGTGAGTCGGCAAGTGTCCCTCCACCATCCCCGACGGCCAGCCGCGCGGTTTCGGCCGCGCGTTTCAATGCCGGGATGGATACGTCGGTAGAATGGGCATATCCTGCCACTTCACCCTGAACCGCCCGCAGGCCGAACCCCTCGGACGCATCGTACGAGGCCGACCGCAGACGACCGTCATCAAAGACCAGAGATTCGGACTTGCGGCGCTCGACGAACAGCTCGCCGTCCTCGGCGCCATCGGTGGCCGACCGCAGCACGGCCAGCGCCTCGTCTTGCGGCAAAACGGTTTCGAACGGGCGAAACGGGGCGTGAGTCATTGGTTGCGGCCTTTCGGATTTGATCCAGATCAAAAATAGCGTCTGTTTGACGCAAGCATTTTGCTTTATCTAGCCCCCGGAATATGGTTTTTAACGCGGCCAAAGACAACGGGAGAGGTGTGACCGATTCACACCTGTTCGCCAGAGACGCAAAGATCAAACGATCAGGACAGAAAATGAAGAATGCTTTGATGCTTTCGGGGGTGTTCGCAGCCCTCTCCAGCCTTCCCGCCATGGCTCAGGACCTTGAGATCATCGGCAAGCCGGTCGACGGCGGCATGGGTTTCCAGCCCGCGGCCACCAGCCTGGCCGAAGGGATTCAACGCCTTGATGGCATGATTCTGGTGATCATCACCGCGATCTGTCTGCTGGTCGCAGGCCTGCTGGTCTATTGCATCGTGCGCTACAACCAGCGTGCAAACCCGACGCCGGCGCGATTCTCGCACTACACCCCGGTCGAGATCGCCTGGACCCTGGGCCCGATCCTGATTCTGGTTTTCATCGGGGCATTCTCGCTGCCGGTTCTGTTCAAGCAGCAGGAAATCCCCGAGGGCGACGTCGTTATCAAGGTGACCGGCAACCAGTGGTACTGGACCTACGAGTATGTCGATCACGAATTTGCCTTCGACAGCTATCTGTTGGGGCACCCCGCCACCCTGGACGAAAGCGCCCGTCCGGCCGATGCCGAAGTTACGCCGTTCGTTCTTGATGACGCGATGCGCGCCAAGCTGGCCGATGCCGGCTACAGCGAGGATGAGTGGCTGCTGGCCACCGACACCGCCGTCGTGGTGCCCGTCAACAAGGTGGTGGTGATGCAGGTCACCGCGGCCGACGTGATCCATTCGTGGACGATTCCAGCCTTTGGCGTCAAGCAGGACGGTATTCCGGGCCGCCTGGCCGAGCTGTGGTTCAAGGCCGACAAGGAAGGCATCTATTTCGGTCAGTGTTCCGAGCTGTGCGGCAAGGACCACGCTTACATGCCGATCACCGTCAAGGTCGTCAGCGAAGAAGCCTATGAGGAATGGCTGAAATCGGCGCAGGAAGAATATGCCGGCCTGCCCGCGTCGTTCCAGATCGCTGCGAACTGACCGCCTTAGGGCCTGAGGCCCGATCGAAACCAAGGACAGGCTGCGCGGGTTTCGCGCAGCTTTCGCACCACAAGGACCTGTCATGACCGACGCGAGCATCAATGCCAGCACACTTGCCGCACAACCCCGTGCGGACGAGGCCGGCTTTGGCGACTATTTCGCGCTGCTCAAGCCGCGGGTGATGTCGCTTGTCGTGTTCACCGCCTTGGTGGGGCTGCTGGCCGCGCCTGTGTCCGTGCACCCCTTCGTCGGGTTCTGCGCGATCCTGTTCATCGCCATCGGCGGCGGCGCCTCGGGTGCGCTGAACATGTGGTGGGATGCGGATATCGATAAGGTAATGAAGCGCACCAAGGGTCGTCCGATCCCGTCGGGCAAGGTCGAACCCGGCGAGGCGATGGCGCTGGGCCTTGCCCTGTCGGGCCTGTCGGTGATCATGCTGGGCTTGGCGACCAACTGGTTCGCGGGCGCGTTTCTGGCCTTTACCATCTTTTTCTATGTCGTGATCTACACGATGTGGCTCAAGCGCCTGACGCCGCAGAACATCGTGATCGGCGGCGCCGCGGGAGCGTTTCCCCCGGTGATCGGCTGGGTTGCCGCCACGGGTTCGATGACGCTCGAACCGTGGCTGATGTTTGCCCTGACCTTCATGTGGACACCGCCGCATTTCTGGGCGCTGGCGTTGTTTATGCGCTCGGATTATGACGACGCGGGCGTGCCGATGCTGACAGTGACGCATGGACGCCGCGCCACACGGACCCATATCCTAGTCTATACCGCATTGCTGGCCCTGCTGGCCGTGGGCACCGCTTTCTCGGGCATCGGTGGCCCGATTTACTTGGCTGTGGCCGTAGTTTTGAACGCGCTGTTCCTGCAGGGGGCCTGGGCCATCTCGCGTCGCACCGAAGACGATGCCGAGGCGGACAATTTCAAGGTCGAGCGCAGCTTTTTCAAGCTGTCGCTGCTGTACCTGTTCCTGCATTTCGGCGCGATTCTCGCCGAGGCGTTGCTGAAACCCTACGGGTTGGGAGGCTGGTCATGAGCCTGCGCAAAAGCCATGAGCTGCACCAGCGCCGGTTCGGCCGCAACCTGGGTGTTGGGCTGACGTTGGCGGCGTTCATCGTGATCATCTTCGGCCTGACCATCGTCAAGGTCTCGGGCAGCGATTTTGGTGCGGACATCGAGGAGGTTCAGAACTGATGGCTTTGACCGGACCGCAGAAGACCGTTGCGCAGACCGTTGGTCTGGTTGTTCTGATGGGCAGCCTGGCCTGGGCGGCTGTGCCGTTCTACGACTGGTTCTGCCGGGTCACCGGGTTCGGGGGCACCACCGGAGTGGCTGAGGCCACGCCTGATGAGATCCTCGACCGTGTGGTGACCGTTCGCTTCGACGCGTCCAAGGCCAAAGACATGCCGTGGGAGTTCAAGCCCGTCGAGCGCGAGATGAAGGTGCGTATCGGCGAGACCGGTCTGGCGTTCTACGAGGCGTACAACCCGACGGACAAGCCAGTTGCGGGACAGGCATCGTACAACGTGACGCCTTATTCCGCCGGAGGATACTTCCAGAAAATCGCCTGTTTCTGCTTTGAAGAGCAGGTTCTGGAGCCCGGTGAGCGGGTCGAAATGCCCGTAACTTTCTTCGTCGACCCCGAAATGGTGGAAGACCCCGAAGCTCAGTATGTTCATACGATCACGCTGTCGTATACATTCTACGAAATCGACCTGCCCGAGGGCTATGCCGTCCTTGATGCGCAGGCAGAAACAAACACGAACTAACGCCTGTAGGTGAGGGACGCTGATGGCACACGCAAAAAACCACGATTACCACATTCTGGCCCCGTCGATCTGGCCGCTGATCGGCTCGATCGGTGGCTTCGTCATGCTGTTCGGAGCCGTCTTGTGGATGCACGGAGTGACGTCCTTCGTGTTCTGGGCCGGTCTTGTGGCGGTTCTGTACACGATGTTCGGCTGGTGGTCGGACGTGGTGGCCGAAAGCCGCGCCGGTGACCATACACCGGTCGTGCGCATCGGTCTGCGCTACGGCTTCATCCTGTTCATCATGTCCGAGGTGATGTTCTTCTTTGCCTGGTTCTGGTCGTTCTTCAAGCATCGGATGTACCCGATGTACGAGTATGCCGGTACTGAATACGTCCAGCCGGATATCCACGCGGTGGATCCGTTTCACCTGCCGCTGATCAACACGCTGATCCTGCTGCTGTCGGGTTGTGCCGTGACCTGGGCACACCACGCCCTGGTGCACGAAAATGACCGCAAGGCACTGGTCCAGGGCCTGGCAATCGGCATCTTTCTTGGGGTCGTTTTTACGGCTTTGCAGGCCTATGAATATTTTGAACTGCTGGCCCACGAAGGATGGGAATTCGGCGGCGACCAGTTCTATTCGAACTTCTTCATGGCCACCGGCTTCCACGGTGCACATGTGATCATCGGCACCATCTTCCTGACGGTCTGTCTGATCCGTGCGATGCGGGGCGATTTCACTCCGGAAAAACACATCGGCTTCGAGGCGGCTGCCTGGTATTGGCATTTCGTTGACGTCGTCTGGCTGTTCCTGTTCTTCGCGGTTTACATCTGGGGCCAAGCACCGCTGATGTAACGCCCGCGAGGCTGTCGAATTGCAAAAGCCGCCCCTCGGGGCGGCTTTTTCTCGATCAGGGGCGCATGGGATTGCGCCCCGTACAATTGCACGGTTGCATTTCCGTGCGCACAGACCGTAACAAGACGCCGGCTTGACCCCGAGCCGGTATGACACGCAACAAGGGCCAGATATGCGCCGCATCCTGTTTCTGCTGATTTTCGGGTTCGCCGGGCTGGCGGTTCTTGTGTCTCTGGGCACTTGGCAGGTTCAGCGTCTGGCGTGGAAAGAGGGCATTCTGGCCGACATCGAAGCCCGGATCGCCGCCAATCCGATGCCGCTGCCCGAGGCGGTCGATCCCGATGCCGACCGTTATCTGCCCGTCGAGGTTTCGGGCGAGATGCTGCCCGGCGAAATCCATGTACTGGTTTCGGTCAAGCAGGTCGGGCCGGGCTATCGGATCATCGCGCCGTTCCGAACTGGTGATCGCACGATCCTGGTGGACCGGGGCTTTGTCCCCATAACGGCCAAGCAGGCCGAGCGCCGGACCGGACCCATGCAGGTTGTCGGAAATCTGCATTGGCCGGATGAGATCGACAGCTACACCCCCGATCCGGACCCGGCGGGCAACATCTGGTTTGCCCGCGACGTGCCCGCGCTGGCCGATGCGCTTGGGGCCGAACCGATCCTACTGGTTGCCCGCAGCCAGACCGATCCCACCATCACGCCGCTGCCGGTGGATACGGCGGGTATTCCCAATGACCATCTGCAATACGCGGTGACATGGTTCGGCTTGGCGCTGGTCTGGGCCGCAATGACCGGATATTTCCTGTGGCGCGGCCGCGCCCCATCAGAGAGTGACGCGCAATGAAATACATCTCGACCCGCGGGCAGGCGCCCGAACTGAGCTTTGAAGAGGCGATGCTAACCGGTCTGGCCCGCGACGGTGGCCTTTACCTGCCTGCCGAAATTCCGGTTCTGAGCCAGGACGAGATCGCCGCGCTGGCCGGGCTGCCCTATGAAGAGATCGCGTTCCGCGTTATGTGGCCGTATGTCAGCGGCTCTTTCGCCGGGGACGAGTTCAAAGAGATCATTGCACGCGCCTATGCCGGGTTCGGTCACGATGCCCGCGCGCCGTTGAAGCAGCTGAACGAGAACCACTTTCTGCTGGAGCTGTTTCACGGGCCCACGCTGGCCTTCAAGGATTTCGCCATGCAGCTGATCGGTCAGCTGTTCCAGGTGGCGCTGAAACGGCGGGGCGAGCGTGTTACCATCGTGGGCGCCACCAGCGGTGATACCGGATCGGCCGCGATCGAGGCGTTTCGGGGGCTGGATGCGGTCGATGTGTTCATTCTGTTCCCCCATGGCCGCGTGTCCGAGGTGCAGCGCCGGCAGATGACCACCCCCGCCGACAGCAACGTGCACGCGCTGGCCGTCGATGGCGATTTCGACGACTGTCAGGCCGCCGTGAAGGACATGTTCAACGATTTCGACTTCCGCGACGGGGTGAAACTGGCCGGAGTGAACTCGATCAACTTTGCCCGCGTGCTGGCGCAGGTGGTCTATTATTTCTCGGCCGCCACCAGCCTGGGCGCGCCGCATCGCAAGGTCAGCTTCACGGTGCCCACCGGCAATTTCGGCGACATCTTCGCCGGCTATGTCGCCAAGCGGATGGGTCTGCCCATCGACCGTCTGGTGGTGGCGACCAACCAGAACGACATCCTGCATCGCTGCCTGTCGGGGCAGGGCTATTTCAAGGGCGACACCATCCCCTCGATCAGCCCGTCAATGGACATTCAGGTCAGCTCGAACTTCGAACGCGCGCTGTACTATGCCTATGGCGAAGACGGGCGGGCCGTGGCGCAGTTGATGGACGAGTTGAAACAGGGCGGCTTCCACGTCAGCCAAGGCGCGATGGAGGCTCTGCGCGAAAGTTTCGACTCGGGTCGTGTGTCCGAAGCGGAAACGCTGGCCACGATCAAATCCACGCTGCAACACAGCGCCGAGCTGGTCTGCCCGCACACTGCCGTGGGCATCAAGGTGGCCGAGGACACCCGCGCCGCCGATGTGCCGATGGTCACGCTGGCCACCGCGCACCCTGCGAAATTCCCCGCCGCGGTCGAGCAGGCCAGCGGTGTGCATCCGCCTCTTCCCTCGCGCATGTCCGATCTGTATGAACGTCCGGAACGGGTGACCCGCATCGCCAACGATCTGGGCGCCATCGAGGATCATATCAAAAGGCACATTGCTGAGTGACTGTCAGACTGGACCAACTAACGAACGGCTTTCGGATCGTCAGCGAACAGATGCCGGGGCTGCAATCGGCCGCCATCGGCATCTGGGTGACCGCCGGCGGGCGGCACGAGCGGATCGAACAGAACGGCATCGCGCATTTCCTCGAGCACATGGCCTTCAAGGGCACCGAGCGGCGCTCGGCCCTGCAGATCGCCGAGGCGATCGAGGATGTGGGCGGCTATATCAACGCCTATACCTCGCGCGAGGTGACGGCCTATTACGCCCGGGTGCTTAAGGATGACGTGGCGCTGGCGATGGACGTGGTCGGCGACATCGTCCTGAACCCCGTCTTCGACCCGCGCGAGATCGAGGTTGAGCGCGGCGTGATCCTGCAGGAGATCGGCCAGGCGCATGACACGCCCGACGACGTGATCTTTGACTGGCTGCAGGAACAGAGCTATCGCGATCAGCCGCTGGGCCGCACGATCCTGGGGCCGACCGAACGGGTCAGCGCCTTTTCGCGCGACGACCTGTCGGCCTTCGTGGCCGAGCACTATGCGCCCGACCAGATGATCCTGTCGGCGGCGGGCGCCGTCGATCATGACCAGCTGATGAAACTGGCCGAAGAGATGTTCGGCCATCTGCAACCCCGCAAGGGGCTGCTGCCTGAGCCCGCCCGGTTCACCGGCGGCGAGGCGCGGCGGGACAAGGTGCTGGAGCAGGCGCATTTCGCGTTGGCGCTGGAAAGCCCGGGCTATCGCGATGACGAGATCTATACCGCGCAGATCTATTCGACCGCGCTGGGCGGCGGCATGTCCTCGCGCCTGTTCCAGGAAGTGCGCGAGACTCGCGGCCTGTGCTATACGATCTTTGCCCAGACCGGCGCCTATGCCGACACGGGAACGACCACGATCTATGCCGGAACCTCGGCCGATCAGGTGGGCGAGCTGGCCACCATCACCATCGACGAGATGAAGCGCGCCGCCGAGGACATGAGCGCCGAGGAGGTTGCCCGCGCCCGGGCGCAGATGAAGGCCGGGATGCTTATGGGGCTGGAAAGCCCCTCGAACCGGGCCGAGCGTCTGGCCCGGCTGGTGCAGATTTGGGGCCGTGTTCCACCGCTCGAGGAAACCGTGGCCAAGATCGACGCGGTCAGCACCGCTGACGTCCGCGCCTTTGCCGAGAAGATGGCGGTTCAGGCCCCGGCGGCGCTGGCGCTTTATGGGCCGGTCGGTAGTGCGCCGACGCTCGAGCAGTTGCAGGAGAGGCGCGCGGCGTGATGCTGTTGGGCAGACGCAGGCTGAAACTCGAGACCGAGCGGTTGAGCTTGCGCCCGCCCGTGCATTCCGACTTCAACGACTGGGCCGCGCTGCGGCTGGCCTCGCGCGAGTATCTGACCCCGTGGGAGCCGATCTGGGCCAAGGACCATCTGACCCGCAAATCGTTCACCAACCGTGTCTACTGGGCGCAACGCTCGGTGGCCAATGGCACGGCAGTTCCGCTGTTCCTGTTCCGCCGCGCCGACGACGTTCTGGTGGGCGCCATCACGCTGGACAACATCCGCCGGGGGCCGGCGCAGGCCGGAACCCTGGGATATTGGACCGGGCAGGTTTTTGCCCGGCAGGGGTATATGCGCGAGGCCATCGGCGCCGTGGTGCATTACGCCTTTACCCGCCTGGACCTGAGCCGGATCGAGGCCGCCTGCCTGCCGGAAAACGCCGCCTCTCGCGGGCTATTGGAAAGCTCGGGCTTCAAATACGAGGGCGTGGCGCAATCCTATTTGCAGATCAATGGGCGTTGGCGGACACATGTACTCTATGCGTCGCTGCGTTCGGACCGGCGCGGGCGGACGGACGCGGGCTAGGCCGCCCGTTCGGCGCTGGTTCCGGCGGGACTGTTTGCAAAATCTTGGCCCCGCGACGTGACTCGGGTACCGGATGCGCTAGACTGTCTGGCATGAGGAGTATTTTGACGGGTCTGATCTTGCTGGCAGGGACGGCGGCGGCGCAGGAGCGTCGGCCGAGCCATTGCATCGCCATCGCCCAGAACACCCCCGGAATCCAGTATCTGCACAAGGCGGCGTGGCAGGATCCGGTGCCCGAATTTTCGGTCCGGATCAGCTATGTCGCGCATGCGTCCTTTCTGATCCAGACACCGGGCGGGCTGAACGCGGTGACCGACTATACCGGCTTCATCGGCGGCGCGGACCTGATCCCCGACATCGTGACGATGAACCACGCCCATGACACCCATTGGACCGCCTATCCCGATCCGGCCATACCGCATGTGCTGCCGGGGTGGGGCGAGTTCGGGCAGGGCATCGAACACCACCTCGATCTGGGCGAATTGCTGGTGCGCAACGTTTCGACCGATATTCGGTCCGCGTATGGCGGGGTGGAAGAGCGCGGAAACTCGATCTTCGTGTTCGAGGTCGAAGGCCTGTGCATCGGCCATCTGGGGCATCTGCACCATGTGCCATCCGACGAACAGTTCGCGGCCTTGGGGCGGCTGGACGTGGTCATGGCGGCGGTGGACGGGGGCACGACCATGCCCTTGCCCGAGATGATCTCGGTCCTGCAACGGCTGAAAAGCTCGGTCATCATTCCGATGCACTGGTTCTCGGGATATTCGCTGGACCGGTTCCTGGCCGATATCCGATCCGACTTTCCGGTGCGCCGGGACGGGGTTTCGGAAATCGAAGTATCGCTGCGGACCTTGCCGGACCGCCCGACGGTGGTGGTGCTCGAGCCGCGATACTTGATGGAGCTGGAATAAGCCTTGCCGTCCGCCGCAGGCTTGGGCATGCAGAGGGCATGCATTTGAACCCTGCCGACGAAACCTTTGCCGAAACCATCCGCGCCTGCCTGGGTGACGATATTCTGCGCTCGGTCGAGCCGCGTTATCTGGAAGAGCCGCGCAGCCGCTTTGCCGGGCATGCGGGTCTGCTGGCCTTGCCTCGCACGGTTGAGCAGGTCGCAGCCTTGGTGCGGTTGGCGTCCGAGGCCCTCGTGCCGGTGGTGCCATACGGTGGCGGCACTGGTCTTGTGGGCGGGCAGGTCATGGCGGATGGCCCCGCGCCCCTGATCCTGTCGCTCGAGCGGATGCGCGCGATACGGGCCGTTTACCCAACCGAAAACATCCTGATCGCCGAGGCCGGCGCGGTGCTGGCCGACATTCAGACCGCGGCCGAGACGGCCAACCGGCTGTTTCCGCTGTCGCTGGCGGCGCAGGGGTCCTGCCGGATCGGGGGAAACCTGGCCACCAATGCCGGGGGCGTGAACGTCCTGCGCTATGGCAACGCGCGGGATCTGTGCCTGGGGCTCGAGGCGGTTCTGCCCAACGGCGACATCTGGCACGGGCTGGGGCGGTTGCGCAAGGACAACACCGGCTATGACTTGCGCAACCTGCTGATCGGGTCCGAAGGCACGCTGGGGGTCATCACCGCCGCCTCGCTCAAGCTGTTCCCGCGTCCTGCCGGACTGGGCACGGCGATTTTTCAGGTCACCAGCCCCGAAGCGGCGATCGACCTGCTTGCCCTGGCTCGGGACCATCTGGGCGAAACCGTCAGCGCGTTCGAACTGATCCACAGACAGGGGCTGGATTTTCTGGCAGAGGTCTTGCCGGACGTGCGGCAACCCTTTGACACACCGCCGGAATGGTCAGTCCTGATCGAGCTGGGATTGCCGACCGGGCACGAGCCCGAGGCGGCGCTGGAGTCCTTGTTCGTCGCTGCCGAGGCCCGCAGTCTGGTGTCAGACGGCGTCATCGCCCAGAGCGCCGCGCAGCGCGACGCGCTGTGGTCGGTGCGCGAACGTATCCCCGAGGCGAACCGGTTGATCGGTTCGGTGTCCAGCCATGATATCTCGGTTCCGATTTCGCGGATCCCCGACTTCATCCGGCAAGGCGGCAAGGCGATTGCCGCCCTCGGACCGTTCCGGGTGAACTGCTTTGGTCATCTGGGGGACGGCAACCTGCACTACAACGTCTTCCCGCCCAGAGGCCACAACCGGGGTGAGTTCGATGATCGGCTCGCCGCGATCAAGCGCGCGGTTCATGACCTGGTGCATGAATTTGAAGGATCGGTCAGTGCCGAGCACGGTGTGGGCCGTCTGAAGACCGGTGATCTGGAGCGCTATGGTGATCCGGCCAAACTGTCGGCCATGCGCTCTATAAAGGCTGCTTTGGACCCGCTCGGCATAATGAACCCGGGCGCCGTCCTGTCAGATGCGTGAGTGCGGCCCGGTGCGCCGGGCCGCAACTACCAATCCGTTACGATGCGGGCAGGATAACCTTGTCGATGACGTGGATCACGCCATTACTGGTTTCGATATCTGCCTGAACGACATTTGCGTCATTGACCATGACACCGTTGTCGAGGTCGATTGTGATCTCTCCACCCTGAACGGTGGCGGCGGTCATGTCGTCGGACAGATCACCCGACATCACCTTGCCCGGTACCACGTGGTAGGTGAGGATCGCCACAAGCTGATCCTTGTTCTCGGGCTTCAGAAGCGTTTCCACGGTGCCTTCGGGCAGAGCGGCAAATGCCTCATCGGTGGGCGCGAAAACGGTGAAGGGGCCTTCGCCCTTCAGCGTGTCAACCAACTCGGCCGCCTGTACGGCTGCGACCAGAGTGTTGAAACTGCCGGCGCTTACAGCGGTGTCCACGATGTCCTTGCCGTGGCCGTCGGCCATGGCAGCGGTCGAAAACAGGATACTGGCGACGCCGGCAACAGCGAATTTGCGAAACATGATCTACTTCCCTTGTTGAGGATGTCATCGGCGACATCAGGGGCGATACGGCGACAGGTCGGAAAGGGATCATACGTCGGCGGCAAAAAACCGACTGGAAAACGAACGACCCTGCGCTAAGCGCGCGGTGTTTCCAGCGGCAAGTCACGAAATCGTGACTGTTGTCTGTTCACAGCCCTTCGAATTCGCACAGGACATGGACGTCCATGCCCATCTCCTCCAGCACCTTCCGCCCACCCAGCTCGGGCAGGTCGATGATGAAGGCGCAGCTTACGATTTCACCGCCCAGACGTTCGATCAGCTTGATGCCTGCCGCAGCAGTGCCGCCGGTGGCGAGTAGGTCATCGACCACCAGAACCTTTTCGCCCGGCTGGATCGCGTCATCGTGGATCTCGACGATAGCCTCGCCGTATTCCAGCTTGTATTCCTCGCTGATCGTGGTGCCCGGCAGTTTGCCCTTCTTGCGGATCGGAACGAAGCCGACACTCAGCTGATGCGCGATCGCGCCCCCCAGGATGAAGCCACGCGCCTCGAGCCCCACGACCTTGTCGATGCGTTCGCCGGCATAGGGGTGCAGCATCTGATCGATGGCCATGCGAAACCCACGCGGATCGGCAAACAGGGTCGTCACGTCGCGGAACATGATCCCTTCGTGGGGGAAATCGACGATGGTCCGAATGTAATCCTTGACCGTTTTGCTTCTGGACATGGGGCGACCCTTCTTGCGTCAGAACACGGCGGTGTTTGGCGCATCGCGGCCAGTCATGCAAGCGGCAGTTGCCGGCCTGCGCGTTTTTGCTGCGGAGGGGGCGGCTCAGGCCGGGCGGCGCAGTACCGCCGTGGCCAAGCCCATCCCGATCAGGGTCAGCCCTCCGAAACGGGTCATGCCGGTGATGATGCCGGGGCGGCCGATTACGCGGCGCAGCCGGTCGGCCAGCAGCGCATAGGCCAGGGCGTTCAGCCCGGCCAATCCCACGAAAGTGGCGATCAAAATGGCGAATTGCGGGCCCAACGGCTCGGCCGGGCGCAGGAATTGCGGCACGAAGGCGATGAAGAAAGCGATGGATTTGGGGTTCAGCGCAGTGACAGCGGCCGCATGGCCGAATACGCCGCGCGCGGTGACGGCGCGCTTGGTAGCAACCGCCTGCATACCGCCGGACGGCGCACTGCGCAGCAGCTTGATGCCCAGCCAGACGAGATATGCGGCGCCCACCCATTTCAGCACCGAAAACAGCGTGGCCGACGCTAGCACCAGTGCCCCAAGCCCCAGCAACGACGCGGTCATGGCGATCAGGTCCCCCAGCGCAACCCCTGTGGCCGAGGCCACGGCCACGCTGCGCCCTTTGGACAGCGCATAGCTCAGCACCAACAAAACCGTCGGTCCCGGGATCAGCAGAAGGGCGGTCGAGGCGGCGACAAAGGCCAGCCAAAGTTCAAGATCCATCACGCACCTCAGTCAGATCCGCCGCAGCAAGCCTGAAAAAACACTTGGCCGAAAGGGCCATTCATAACACCCGGCCTGCCACCGCATCCAGCTTGGCCAGCAATAGCGGGTCGCGCTTTTCCGGAGCTGTCAAAATCGCGTGGTCCAGCGCCCGGTCGCAGCCATGCGGGCAGGGCGCGCGGTCTGCTCCCAGCAGGGCGGGCAGGCCTTTGACCAACGCGCGCGCCTTCTCGGCATTACCGGTCAGCGTCGCGATGATCGCGGTCACGTCCACCTCGCCGTGATCGGGGTGCCAGCTGTCATAGTCGGTGACCATCGCTACCGAGGCGTAGCAAAGCTCGGCCTCGCGGGCCAGTTTGGCCTCGGGCATGTTGGTCATGCCGATCACGTCGCAGCCCCACTGCTCGCGGTACATCTTCGATTCCGCCAGCGTTGAGAATTGCGGCCCTTCCATCGCCAGGTAGGTGCCGCCACGGTGCACGGTGATACCGACCGCCCGGGCGGCGGATTCACAGGCATCGCCCAGGCGCGGGCAGGTTGGATGGGCCACGCTGACATGGGCGACGCAGCCGGTGCTGAAAAAGCTTTTCTCGCGGGCGAAGGTGCGGTCGATGAACTGATCCACGATCACGAAATCTCCCGGCGCCATGTGCTCGCGGAAGGACCCGCAGGCCGAAACCGAGATCACGTCGGTCACCCCCAGCCGCTTCAGCGCGTCGATATTGGCGCGATAGGGCACCTCGGTCGGTGAATGCACATGCCCGCGCCCGTGGCGGGGCAGAAAGGCCATCCCTATGCCGTTCAATGTCCCGGTCAGGATCTGGTCGGACGGCGCGCCCCAGGGCGTTTCCACGGTAACCCATTGCGGCGTTTCCAGCCCATCGATGTCATAAATTCCCGATCCGCCGATGACGGCAATCTTCGTCTGGGCCACGTTCGTTCTCCACTGCGATACCTGCCTGTGGGAATTTCTGCGGTCTCATCGGGCATTTGGCAAGGTTTGCCGGTGTTTTTGCGCCCCACAGGGGCCAAAAGGCGCGCGGCCTTGCAGTTTTTGCATGACAGCCTGCCATCGATGGGCTAGCAGACAGCGCCGAAGGCGGGTATACGACCGCCTTCGCGCGAACATTCTGACCCACAGGACCATTTCATGCCCCGAGCCTTGCTGGCAAGCTTTGCCAATCGCCTCGCTATTCCCGATCTGAGCTGGATGCCGGACGAAAAGCTGACCCCCGCCCGCCTGCGGATCGAGCTTCTGTCGGGCCTGACCGTCGCCCTGGCCTTGGTGCCCGAAGCGGTGGCCTTTGCCTTCGTCGCCGGGGTTCACCCTCTGGTGGGCCTCTACGCGGCGTTCCTGGTGGGGCTGATCACCGCGCTGATCGGGGGCCGTCCGGGTATGATCTCGGGCGCAACCGGTGCGCTGGCGGTCGTCATGGTGGCGCTGGTGGCGCAGCACGGGGTCGAATACCTGTTCGCCACGGTGGTCTTGATGGGCATTCTGCAGATCATCGCGGGGGCCATGCACTGGGGCCGGTTCATCCGACTGGTGCCGCATCCGGTGATGCTGGGCTTTGTCAACGGCCTGGCCATCGTAATCTTTCTGGCGCAACTGGGCCAGTTCAAGGTGCCGGGCACGATGGAAAACACTGGCCACGGCATGAGCGGCGGTGAATGGCTGTCCGGGATGCAACTCTATACGATGCTGGGGCTGGTCGCGCTGACCATGGCGGTGATCTGGGTGATGCCGCGCATCACGCGCATCGTGCCAGCGCCGTTGGCGGGCATCGTCGTGGTTGCCGCATTGGTGATCGGCATGGGGCTGGATGTCCCGCGCGTCGGTGACCTGGCCTCGATCGAGGGCGGACTGCCGAAATTCCACATCCCCATGGTTCCGCTGACTTGGGAGACATTGGAGATCATCTTGCCCTACGCCGTGATCCTGGCAGCCATCGGCCTGATCGAGTCTCTGCTGACGCTGAACCTGGTGGGCGAGATTACCGGCAAGCGCGGCGGTGCATCGCAGGAATGCATCGCGCAGGGCACCGCCAACGTCGTGACCGGGTTCTTTGGCGGCATGGGCGGCTGTGCGATGATCGGGCAGTCGATGATCAACGTGAAGTCCGGCGGCCGCACGCGCATCGCGGGGATCGCTGCCGCGCTGTTCCTGCTGGTGTTCATCCTTGTCGGTTCGCCTCTGATCGAACAGATCCCGCTGGCCGCGCTGGTTGGCGTGATGTTCATGGTGGTGATCGGCACCTTCGCCTGGAACTCGTTCAACATCCTGCGCAAGGTACCGCTGACCGACGCCTTCGTCATCGTTCTGGTCACCGTCGTCACCGTGATGGAAGACCTCGCCGTGGCCGTCGTGGTCGGTGTGATCGTTTCGGCGCTGGCCTATGCCTGGAACAACGCCAAGCGCATCCACGCGGTCACCCGCGACTCCGAAACCGAGAAAGGCGCCAAGGTCTACGAGATCAAGGGCCCGTTGTTCTTTGGCTCGTCCGAGGGTTTTGTTGAACTGTTCGATGTCCAGAACGACCCGGAAACGGTGATCGTGGACTTTGCCGACAGCCGAGTGGTTGACCAATCGGCCCTGCAGGCCATCGAAAACGTCGCCGCGAAATACGAGGCGTCAGGCAAGCGTGTCATGCTGCGCCATCTCAGCCGCGACTGTCACAAGCTGCTCAAGAAAGCGGGTCACCTGATGGTCGACAGCGACGATGACCCGGATTACGGCCTTGCGGTCGACTATTCTGTTCGAACCGGCATTCTGGGCGGCCACTGAGGAAATGCGAGGCTCTGCCTCGCGCTCCGGGATATTTACAGCCAGATGAAGAACGCGCGTGTCCTTCATCTGGCCAAAATTATCCCGGGGGAGTCGCGGCCCCGCCGCGGCGGGGGCAGAGCCCCCAAACCCAGCTCAATCGTCTGGACGATTGAGGGAAAACAATTCCGTAACCACCGAGTAGTCGCGATAGCCAAGCCGCGACAATGGTTGAAAGGTGGTGACGTCGAACTTGCCCTCCTTCAGGCAGTCATCGCGCAGGTGCACGCCGATGACCTCTCCGAAAACCACCCGGTTGGCTTGGCCGGGCAACGTGACGATCTGGGTCAGTTTGCATTCCAGCGCGGCAGGGGCGCCTTCGATGCGGGCGCATGGGATGGTTTCGCATTCCACCGGTGTCAAGCCGGCGTGGGCGAACTCGTCCACCTCTTTCGGAAGGCTGGCTGAGCTTGCGTTCATCGCATCCCGATGGGCCTGGGCCACCACGTTGACGCAAAAGACGCCGGTCGCCTCGATATTGGCGATGCTGTCCTTTCCGCTGTCTTGGTCGTGCTTTGTGCCGGTGGAGGCGAACATTACCTGCGGAGGAGTATAGGCGACCCCGTTGAAGAACGAATAGGGCGCCAGGTTGTTGATTCCGTCCGCGCTGCGGGTCGAGATCCATCCGATCGGGCGCGGCGTGATGATGGCGTTGAACGGGTTGTGCGGCAATCCGTGACCGTCTTCGGGGCGATAGAACATCTGATCTCCAAGCGTTTGCTCAAGGCCTAGCGAAGTGCTAGGGCGATTTCCAGAGTCGAAAAGAGGGCCGCGGTGCAGCAGTTCGGGATCAGGCCGGAAGAGCCGGAGGATTGGTGGGAAGTCGAAGCCCTCTACGACCTGTGCTTTGCGCCGGGGCGCGAGGCGCTGTCGTCCTACCGCTTGCGCGACGATGTTCCGCCAGTGTCAGGGCTGTCGATGGTGGCGCGCGACGGGCAGGGGATTTTGGCCGGGGCCATCCGATTCTGGCCCGTTCATGTTGGCGCACACGATGCGCTTTTGCTGGGGCCCGTGGCCGTCCACCCGACCCACCAGGGCGAAGGGTTGGGTGGTTTTCTGATCCGTGAAGGTATCGAAGCGGGGCGGGCCAAAGGGTGGGCGCGGGTCATGCTGGTCGGTGACGCGCCCTACTATTCACGCTTTGGGTTTGCCCGGCTCGAGGGGGTAGAGATGCCGCCGCCAACCAACCCGGATCGTGTGCTTGGCCTGGATTTGGCGCCCGGCGCCTGGAAGGGAATAGGCGGAGTAGTCACGCGTTGGACACGCTGACCTATTGAAAGCGCGCGCACTGATGCCGATCTTTCGGGGGCAGGAGGAGACCGGATGCACGATATTTTGCGAGTGCAGCGCCCTGACCCCGAAGCCGAGCTTGACCGACTTGCGGGATACTATCGCGACGCCGGGGGCGCCGGCGTGAAGTTTCTGAACCGCATGGGCGGATCGGCGGAATCATTGCTCGAGCAATTGCCAGCTCCGGTTCGATCGGGTCTGACGGGGGCCACCGAACAGGCGCTGTGGGTGGCCGTCCGTGCGGCGAACGGATCGCGGCGCGCAGTTCCGGATCAAGAGCCGTGGGTCAACACGATCGTCGCCACCACCATGGGCGCAGTTGGCGGTACGGGTGGCTTGACCACCGCGCTGATCGAACTGCCGGTAACGACGACCATGCTGTTGCGTGCGATCCAGGGGGCTGCCGCCCGCGAGGGGTTCGATCCATCGGCCGAAAACGTCAAGTTCGACTGCGTGCGGGTTCTGTCCGCCGCCGGCCCACTGTCGCATGACGATGGCGCCGACCTGGGTTTCTTCTCGGTGCGCCTGACATTGACCGGCCCGGCGATACAAAAGCTGATCGCGGCCGTTGCGCCCAGACTGTCGGTGGCGCTTGGTCAGAAATTGGCCGCGCAGACCCTGCCGGTGCTTGGGGCCGTTGCCGGGGGCGGCATCAACTATGTCTATTCCCGTTATTACCAGCAGATCGCCCGGGTTCACTTCGGCCTGCGTCGGTTGGCCGTCGACGCCGACATTCCACATGAAGATCTGGTTCAGCGGTTGGAGCGCCGCATAATTGGGTGACAGATCGCCCCAAATTGGACAATTCCGCCTGAAGTGGTAGTTTGAAACTGACCGACCTGCGGGATAAGCGGGCGGTTTAGCAGGAAAATGAGGCCTGTCGAGAGGATGCTGAACGTGAAAGACGCCGGGATTTCGTCGGACGGCGCATTCGCCTCCGAGCCACTGCCGGTCATTCGGCAAGTGGCGGCCTTGTGCCATCGACAGACGCAGGCAGGGCTTGAAGTTCTGTTGATATCTACGCGCGGGTCCGGCCGCTGGATCATTCCCAAGGGTTGGGCAATCACCGGGCTGAGCGACGCGGAGTCCGCCGCGCGCGAGGCTTGGGAAGAGGCCGGCGCGACCGGCCATTGCGACACCCGGCGTATCGGAAGTTTCGCCCATGCCAAGCACCACAAGCGGCTGGGGCGCGTGATGTGTCTGGTCGACGTCTTCCCTCTGCGGGTCACCGAGGTGGCCGAAATTTTCCCCGAGGCCGGTCAGCGGCGCAGGGCATGGTTCAAGCTGGACGAGGGGGCCGACAGGGTTTCCGGGCGGGACCTGTCCGCATTGCTCCGGGGCTTTTCGCCTGCTGAGGCCCGTGGCTCAGCGAGAAAGGCTTGATATCGCCATGTCTGACGGTATCTATTCAACAACCGACTTTTGGGACGCAAGATGATTCAATACGCCCTGAAATGCAGCAACGGTCACGGGTTCGACAGCTGGTTCCAGTCGGCCGATGCCTATGGCAAGCTCGCCAAGGCGGGCATGGTATCCTGCGCGCAATGCGGCTGCACGTCTGTTGAAAAAGCGATCATGACGCCTCGCGTGCAAACAGGGCGCACGGCCGAATCCCAAATCCCGCGATCCGCCCCCGACCCTGGCGCAGCTCCGTCCCGTGTCGAAATCGAACGCGTTCTGAAAGAGCTGCGCACCAAGGTCGAGGCCAACTCCGACTACGTCGGGCGGGATTTCGCGCGCGAGGCCCGCAAGATTCATCTGGGCGAAGCACCCGAGCGTCCCATATATGGCGAGGCCAGGTTGGAGGAGGCGAAGGCGCTGATCGAAGATGGTGTGCCGGTGGCGCCTCTGCCTTTCGTGCCCAGCCGAAAGACGAACTGAGCGATGCATGTTCTGATCACCGGCGCCAATCGGGGGATCGGACGGGCTCTGGCCGATCTCTACAAAGGGCAGGGCCACCAAGTCACCGGCACCGCCCGCGATGGCAGTGCCAAGGTCAAACTGGACGTGACCAATCCGGCCGATCATGCGGCGATGGCGCGCGCGCTGCACGGGCAACCGGTTGACCTGCTGGTGTGCAACGCGGGCGTCTATCTGGACAAGGGCCAGACGATCGAGGGCTATCCGGCCGAGATGTGGGCCCAGACCTTCGCCGCCAATGTGACCGGCGTGTTTCTGACTATTCAGGCCCTGCTGCCCAATCTGCGGGCCGCCCGCGGCAAGATCGCGATCATCTCGTCGCAGATGGCCTCGCACACACGGGCGCCAGGAGGGAGTTATATCTATCGTGCTTCAAAGGCCGCCGCGCTGAATCTCGGGCGCAACCTGGCGGTCGATCTGAAGCGGGACGGCATCGCCGTCGGTATCTATCACCCCGGATGGGTGCGGACGGACATGGGCGGTCAGGCCGCCGACATCACCGTCTCACAGGCCGTTGCCGGGCTGGCTGAGCGTTTCAAGGCGCTAAGCCTGGATACCACCGGATGTTTCGAAACGTGGGATGGGCAGGCGCATCCTTACTGAGCTGCCAGCGCTGCTTTGGGAATCTCGTAGACTTCACCGGGATCGATGAAGATCACCAGAATATCGCCGCGAGTTTCCGACGTGATCTGTGCGGTTGCGCTGCTGGAATCCGGCTTTCCATCGGTGAAATAGATGCGGCGCACCTCGCCAGTGGGCAGTTGTACCGCCAGCGTGGCGGTTCCGTCCTCTTTACGGCGCAACTCGGCCGGGCAGCTTTGCAGGGGTTGGCCGGACAGGGCGGTGCAAGGCACGGTTCCCAAGGCGTTTTGACCATCCGTGCCGGACAGGGTGGCCACCTGGGCCACCGCAGGCGTGGACATCAGGGCAAGGGCGGAAACGAAACGCAGCATGAAAAACCTCTTGGTGTAAACGGCTGATCCCACGCTGGCATTGCCGGCACCGGTTGTAAAGCGGCCGCGCGCCGCAGGGCGCGCCCCTTTGCACTCTTGCCCTATCGGGTCCCCTCGCATAAGACGCACGGGACCGGAAATCCAAGGCGCGGAGACATTTGCCCCCATGCCCGTACTCGTGATGAAATTCGGCGGCACATCCGTCGCCAACCTCGACCGCATCCGCCGCGCGGCCAAGCGCATCGGCGTCGAAGTGGCCAAGGGCTATGACGTCATCGTCATCGTGTCGGCCATGTCGGGCAAGACCAACGAACTGGTGGGCTGGGTTGACGAGATCTCGCCACTGTATGACGCGCGCGAATATGATGCCGTGGTTTCCTCGGGCGAGAATGTCACCGCCGGTCTGATGGCACTGACCTTGCAGGAAATGGACATCCCCGCCCGCAGTTGGCAGGGCTGGCAGGTGCCGCTGCTGACCGATGGCGCCCATTCGGCGGCGCGGATCCTGGACATTCCGACCGACAACATCAACCAGAAGTTCGGCGAGGGCATGAAGGTCGCCGTGGTGGCGGGTTTTCAAGGCCTCAGCCCCGAGGGGCGGATCACCACGTTGGGTCGGGGTGGCTCGGACACCACCGCAGTGGCTTTTGCCGCGGCCTTCGACGCCGAACGCTGCGACATCTACACGGATGTGGATGGCGTCTATACCACCGATCCGCGCATCTGCGAGAAGGCGCGCAAGCTGGACAAGATCTCGTTCGAGGAAATGCTCGAACTGGCCTCGTTGGGGGCCAAGGTGCTGCAGACCCGCTCGGTCGAGCTGGCGATGCGGTACAAGGTGAAACTGCGTGTTCTCTCGAGCTTCGAGGAACAGTCCGACGAGGCCGGAACCCTGGTCGTCGACGAGGAGGAAATCATGGAATCCAATGTAGTCTCGGGTGTGGCCTATTCGCGGGACGAGGCCAAGATGACCGTCGTGTCGGTCGCCGACCGCCCCGGCATCGCCGCGATCATCTTCAACGCGCTCAGCGATGAGGGGATCAATGTCGACATGATCGTGCAGAACATCTCGGACGAGGGGCGCACGGACATGACCTTCTCCTGCCCAACCAACCAGGTGGCGCGCGCCGAAAAGGCGCTGCTGGCGGTCAAGGAGCGTGGTGATCTGAACTATGCCGAACTGGTCGCCGATACCGATGTGGCCAAGGTTTCGGTTGTGGGAATCGGCATGCGCTCGCAGTCGGGCGTGGCGGCCAAGATGTTCAAGGTACTCTCGAATGAGGGGATCAACATCAAGGTCATTACAACCTCCGAGATCAAGATTTCCGTGCTGATCGACCGGAAATACATGGAACTTGCCGTTCAGGCGCTGCATGATGCCTTTGAACTGGACAAGGCGGCCTGAGCGTTTCGGCCAAGGTCCCGCCTGACACCGCAGGATAGACCGGGCGATGGCAGACGGAATGGAAACGGAATCCCGCAAGCTGCTGGGGCGGCTGCGCGAGGAGATGGCAAGCGAGGCGGCCGGTCAGGAGCGTCTTGACCGGATCACGCACCTGATCGCGGACAGCATGCGGTGCGAGGTGTGCTCGATCTACCTGTTCCGCGACGACGAAACCCTTGAACTCTGCGCGACCGAAGGGCTTGCCCCTGAAGCTGTGCACCAGACCCGCATGCGACTGGGCGAGGGCCTGGTGGGGCGCGTGGCCAAGTTCGGCAAGGTGATCAATACAGCCGATGCGCCTTCGGAAAAGGGTTTCCGCTACATGCCGGAAACAGGCGAGGAGCGGTATTCGTCGTTCCTGGGCGTGCCGATCCAGCGGCTGGGCCAGAAGCTGGGCGTTCTGGTCGTGCAGTCGCGCGACGCGCGCGAGTTTTCCGCCGACGAGGTCTATGCGCTGGAAGTGGTCGCGATGGTGCTGGCCGAGATGGCCGAGCTGGGCGCCTTCGTGGGCGAAGGGGCGGCCTTGTCGCCGTTGCACCAGCAATCGCGGCTGTTGCGGGGTGGGCCCGCGCAGGAAGGGTCGGCCGAAGGTCATGTTTGGCTGCACGAACCGCGCGTCGTGGTCACCAACCCCATCGCCGATGATCCGCACCGCGAGCTTGAGCGCCTGAACGCGGCGGTCGAAGAACTGCGCGTGGGCGTCGACAAGATGCTGGAAATCTCGCGGGGCGGCGATACCGAACAGCTGCAGGTCCTGGAAGCCTATCGGATGTTTGCCAATTCCAAGGGCTGGATGCGGCGGATGGAGGAGGACATCGCCCGCGGCCTCAGCGCCGAGGCGGCGGTTGAAAAGGAGCAGTCGCAGGCCCGCGCTCGGATGAACCAGGTCACCGACCCTTATCTGCGCGAACGGCTGGCCGATCTGGACGATCTGTCGAACCGCCTGCTGCGCATTCTGACGGGGCAGGGCCGCGACAACGGCAAGGAGATGCCGCCCGATCCGATCCTCGTGGCGCGCAATATAGGCCCCGGCGATCTGCTTGAATATGGTCGGTCGCTGAGGGGCATCGTGCTCGAGGAAGGCTCGGTCGGCAGTCATGCCACCATCGTCGCCCGCGCCTTGGCCATCCCGCTGGTTGTGCATGTGGGCCGGATCACGACCGAGGCTTTGAACGGCGACCACATTTTGGTCGATGGCGACGAGGGGGTGGTGCATCTGCGCCCCGAGGATACCGTGGTCAGCGCCTTCCGCGACAAGATGGCCATGCAGGCCGAAGCGCAGAAACGCTATGCCTCGATCCGTGAAACCCCGACCGTGACCAAGGATGGCGAGCGGATAAACCTGGTGATGAATGCCGGCCTGATGGCCGACCTGCCGTCGCTCAAAACGTCTGGGGCCGAGGGCGTTGGCCTGTTCCGCACCGAATTGCAGTTCCTGATCCGCAACCAGATGCCGAAGCGGTCCGAACTGGTGGCGCAGTACAAACGCGTTCTCGATTCGGCCGATGGCAAGCGCGTGGTATTCCGAACGCTGGATATCGGGTCGGACAAGGTGCTGCCCTACATGAAGCATGTCGCCGAGCCCAACCCGGCGCTGGGCTGGCGCGCCATACGCGTGGGCCTGGACAAGCGCGGGGTCATGCGCATGCAGCTGCAAGCGCTGATCCGCGCCGCGGAGGGGCGACCGTTGACGGTGATGTTCCCCTTCGTGGCGCAAGCCGATGAATACCGCGAGGCCCGGTGGGAGGTGAACAAGACCATCGAGCGCGAAAAGCGCCTGGGCCATGTTCTGCCTGAAACGCTTGAAATCGGGGCGATGTTGGAAACACCGTCGTTGGCCTTTGCCCCCCAGAAATTCTTTGATGAGGTCGATTTCATCTCGATCGGTGGCAACGACCTGAAACAGTTCTTCTTCGCCGCCGACCGCGAGAACGAGCTGGTGCGACGCCGCTATGACACCCTGAATGTCAGCTTCCTCAGCTTGATCGAGCGCATCGTCGAACGGTGCGGAATTTCCGACACGCCGCTGAGTTTCTGCGGCGAGGATGCCGGCCGCCCGATCGAGGCGTTGTGCCTGGCGGCGATGGGCATCCGCACCCTGTCAATGCGCCCGGCCTCGATCGGCCCGGTCAAGAGCCTGCTGCTGCGGTCCAACCTGCAGGAGGTCCGCAAGATCATCGCCGACGCCCGCCATCGCGGCGAACAATCGGTGCGCCCGGCGATCATGGAGTATCTGCGCGCCAACGGCTGAAGGCATGATGGCCGCGAAAAAGGGCCCGTTAGCGAAATCCGGGCTTGCTTTTTGGGCTTGGTCTTTCTATCCAAGCCACAAATGTTAGCGGTAACAGGGTGTCTGGCTGCAGACTGCGCCGGATGGTCCGAAAAAGGGAGCCAGCCATGGTTTCACGCGTAATCCCCGTAGATCCATTCGATCTGGTCCTGTTCGGCGCGACCGGAGATCTGGCCCAGCGCAAGATCCTGCCGGGCCTCTACCATCGGTTCGAAGTGGGGCAGATGCCCGAAGATGCGCGCATCATCGGGACCGCGCGGTCGGATATGGACGATGACGGGTTCCGCGCGCAGGTGCGCAAATCGATGAAGGAATTCGCGCCGTCCTTCAAGAAAGACGTTCTGGACCGGTTCCTGGCCCGGGTCGAATACGTGCCCGTGGATGCGCTGGGCGAAAACGGCTGGGACAAGCTGGCCAAGTCACTGCGCCCCGACGTGGTGCGCGCCTTTTACCTGTCGGTCGGTCCGAAACTGTTTCCCGGCATCGCGCAGCGCCTGCATGATCACGGGCTTGCCACGCCCGACAGCCGCATCGTGGTCGAGAAACCCTTTGGCCATGACCTGGCCTCGGCCAAGGCGCTGAACGAAGGTTTGCGCGCCTGTTTCGAAGAACATCAGATCTATCGGATCGACCATTACCTAGGCAAGGAAACGGTGCAGAACCTGATGGCGCTGCGCTTTGCCAACTCGCTGTTCGAACCGCTGTGGAACGCGACCCACGTGGATCATGTCCAGATCACCGTGGCCGAAACCGTCGGGGTCGAAGGGCGTGGCGCCTATTACGACCAGTCCGGCGCGATGCGGGACATGGTGCAGAACCACCTGGTGCAGCTTTTGTGCCTGACTGCAATGGAGCCGCCTTCGACCTTTTCGCCCAACGCGGTGCGCAGTGAAAAGGTCAAGGTGATCGAAGCACTGGAACCTGTGGCCTCGACCGACATCGCCCGCGGCCAGTACCGGGCGGAAAAGGGCGGCGACGGGTATGTCGATCATGTGGGCAACCCTGACAGCCTGACCGAAAGCTACATCGCGCTGAAGGTGCGCGTAGGTAACTGGCGCTGGGCGGGAGTTCCGTTCTATCTGCGCACGGGCAAGCGTCTGCGCGCGCGTGAATCCGAAATCGCGGTGTTTTTCCGCGACCCGCCGCACACGATCTTTCCCAATGTCGGCCCGCTGCACGGCAACGTGCTGGTGATCCGCCTGCAGCCCGACGAGGGCATCACCCTGCGCACCACGATCAAGGATCCCGGCCCGGGTGGCTTCCGCCTGACGGATGTGGCGCTGGACATGAGCTTTGCCGAGGCGCTGGGTGCCGATGTGCGCGCGCAGGACGCCTATGAGCGGCTGGTGATGGACGTGATCCGCGGGGACCAGACCCTGTTCATGCGCGGCGACGAGGTCGAGGCCGCCTGGGCCTGGGTCGATCCCATCATCAAGGGCTGGGAAGAGCGCGGCGACCGTCCCTCGCGCTATGATCAGGGCAGTTCCGGCCCGGAAGACGCATTGATGCTGATGCATCGCGACGGACGCCGCTGGCGCCAGATCGGAGGTTGAGATGGTTCACAACGTCATCACCGATGTCACCCAAAGAATAATCGAGCGTAGCGCCGATCCCCGCCGCACCTATCTGCAGCGGATGGAGCAGGCTCGGTCCGAAGGGCCGGCACGCGCGCATCTGTCCTGCAGCGGCCAGGCCCACGCCTATGCCGGGGCAGGGGCCGATCAGCAGACGCTGGCCACCACCAGCGTGGGCAATCTAGGCATAGTCACCGCCTATAACGACATGCTGTCGGCGCATCAGCCGTTCGAGCGCTATCCCGAACTGATCCGGCGCGCGGCCCGTGCCGCGGGCGGCACCGCGCAGGTGGCGGGCGGGGTGCCGGCCATGTGCGACGGGGTCACGCAAGGTGAGGCCGGGATGGAACTGTCGCTGTTCTCCCGCGACGTGATCGCGCTCGCGGCGGCGGTGGCGCTCAGCCACAATACATTTGACGCGGCGGTGTTCCTGGGGGTCTGCGACAAAATCGTGCCGGGGCTGGTGATCGCAGCGCAGAGCTTTGGCCATCTGCCGGCGGTGTTCCTGCCCGCCGGCCCGATGACCAGCGGCCTGCCCAACGACGAAAAGGCCAAGGTGCGCCAGAAATTCGCCGCCGGCGAAGCCACGCGCGAAGAACTGATGGCCGCCGAAATGGCCGCCTATCACGGGCCGGGCACCTGCACCTTCTACGGCACCGCCAACACCAACCAGATGTTGATGGAGTTCATGGGCCTGCACCTGCCGGGCTCTAGCTTCGTCAACCCCAACACGCCGCTGCGCGATGCGTTGACCGAGGAAGGCGCCCGCCGTGCCCTGTCGCTCAGCGCGCTGGGCAACAATTACTCGCCGGTGTGTCAGATCCTCGACGAACGGGCTTTCGTGAACGGCATTGTGGGGCTGATGGCCACGGGCGGGTCGACCAATCTGCTGATCCACCTGATCGCCATGGCCCGTGCCGGGGGTATCGTGCTGGACTGGCAGGATTTCTCGGACATCTCGGGCGTCGTGCCCCTGGTCGCGCGGGTTTATCCCAACGGTTTGGCCGACGTGAACCATTTCCATGCCGCGGGCGGGCTGGGGTATGCCATCGGCACGTTGCTGGACGAAGGCCTGTTGCATCCCGACACGCTGACCGTGGCGGGGCAGGGGCTGCATCATTACACGCAGGAACCCAAGCTGATCGATGGCGCGCTGGTCTGGGAGGACGGCGCCGGCCACAGTCTGAACGAAAAGATCCTGCGCCCTGCCAATGACCCGTTCCAGCCCACCGGTGGCCTGTCGCGCCTGAGCGGCAATCTGGGTACCGGCGTGATGAAGGTCTCGGCCGTGGCGCCCGAACACCAGGTGGTCGAGGCCCCTGTGCGCGTCTTCCACGACCAGGACGAGGTCAAGGCCGCGTTCAAGGCCGGCGAGTTCACCGGCGATGTCATCGTCGTGGTCCGCTTCCAGGGGCCCAAGGCCAATGGCATGCCAGAGCTGCACTCGCTGACGCCGATCCTGTCGATCCTGCAGGGGCGCGGGCAGAAGGTGGCTCTGGTGACCGATGGCCGCATGTCGGGGGCCTCCGGCAAAGTGCCCGCGGCGATCCATGTCTGCCCCGAGGCGCTGGATGGCGGCCCGATCGCCAAGCTGCGCGATGGCGACCTGCTGCGCGTCGACGCGGTGCAGGGTCAGCTTGAAATCCTGACCCCCGGCGTGCTGGACCGCCCCGTCGCCACCGCCGATCTTTCGGCGCATCAATACGGGGTCGGCCGCGACCTGTTCACCACGTTCCGCAACGCCGTCGGCTCGGCCGATGCCGGTGCCAGCATTTTCGGAGCCTGATCCTATGTCCGCAAAAACCCAACGCACCCGCGAGATCTGCGGATTGGCGCCCATCGTCCCGGTTCTGGTCGTCGATGACGCCGCGCATGCCCGCCCGCTGGCCGAGGCACTGGTGGCCGGTGGCTTGCCCGCGCTCGAGGTGACCTTGCGCACGCCCGCCGCGCTGGACGCGATCCGCGCCATGGCGCAGGTGCCCGGCGGGGTCGTGGGGGCCGGCACACTGGTCACGCCCGAAGATGTCCGCGCCGCGAAAGAAGCCGGCGCGCAATTCGGCGTATCGCCCGGTGCTACTGATGCCCTGATCGCCGCCTGTGAGGCCGAGGGCCTGCCGCTGCTGCCCGGCGCGGCCACCGCGACCGAGGCGATGCGCCTGCTCGAGCAGGGCTATGACATGCTGAAATTCTTCCCGGCCGAAGCCTCGGGCGGGGCGCCTGCGCTCAAGGCGATCGGCGCGCCGCTGCCGCAGATCACCTTTTGCCCGACAGGCGGCGTTTCGCCCGCCAACGCGCGCGACTACCTGTCCCTGCCCAATGTGATCTGTGCGGGCGGCAGCTGGGTCGCGCCGAAACAGATGGTGGCGCAGGGCGAGTGGGCGGGGATCGAAGCCCTCGCGCGTGAGGCGGCCGCGCTGATGGATTGACCTCGCCTGACCCGGCGCTAGGGTGGGCGCCACAACAGGCAGGTTGATCCACATGACAGACAATATGTCCCTAGCCCAAGGGCGAAGTTATCTGGCCATTCCGGGCCCTTCCGTGATTCCGGACGCGGTGCTGCAGGCCATGCACCGCCCGTCGCCCAATATCTACGCCGGCGAGTTGGTCGAGATGATGCCCGACCTGACGGCCGACCTGCGCCGCGTGGCCCGTACCCGGCACGAGGTGGCGATCTACATCGCCAACGGCCACGGCGCGTGGGAGGCGGCACTGTCCAACGTTCTGGCGCCAGGGGAAACCGTGCTGGCTCCGGCTTCGGGGCGGTTCACCCATGGCTGGGCGGAAATGGCCGAGCGTCTGGGCGTGAAGGTCGACCTGATCGATTTCGGCCCTTCCAACCCGTGGGACATGGACCGGATTGCACAGACCCTGCGGGCTGATGCCAACCACCGGATAAAGGCGGTTCTGGCGGTTCATGTGGACACGTCCAGCTCGATCCGCAACGACATTCCGGCGCTGCGGGCGCTGCTGGACGATCTGAACCACCCGGCATTGCTGATGGCGGATTGCATCGCCTCGCTGGGCTGCGACCGTTTCGAGATGGATGACTGGGGCGTCGATGTCATGGTCACCGCCTGCCAGAAGGGGCTGATGACCCCGGCGGGCATGTCCTTCGTTTTCTTCAACGACCGGGCCAAGGCCAAACGGGCCGCGATGCCGCGGGTTTCGGGCTATTGGGACTGGCAGCCACGATCAGAGCCCGACTGGTTCTATCAGTATTTCGGCGGCACCGCGCCGACCCACCACCTGTTTGGTCTGCGCGCCGCCCTGGATCTGATCCATGCCGAAGGGATTGAGCAGGTCTGGGCCCGCCATGCGCGGCTGGCACAGGCCGTCTGGGCCGCCTGCGAGAGGTGGGCCGAGGGCGGGGCGCTGCACCTGAACGTTGGTGATCGCACGCATCGCAGTCATGCCGTCACCGCCCTGCGCCTGACCGAGGGTCGCGGCGCGCCTCTACGCAGCTATACCGAGCGGCATTTGGGCCTGACCTTGGGTATCGGGCTGGGCATGGCGGACGAGGACGCGTGTTTCCGGCTGGGCCACATGGGCCATCTGAACGGTCACATGGTCATGGGCCTGCTTGGCGGCATCGAAACCGCCATGGCCGCGTTGGAGATCCCGCGCGGGTCCGGCGCGCTCGAGGCTGCGGCGGCGGTTCTGGCGGGCTAGGCGTTGCGCGTTGCCGCCAGCGCCTGCGGCAGGGCGGCGGCAAAGGCGTTCAGGTCGGCTTCGGTGCCGCAACTGACGCGGATGCAGCGGTTCTGCGGGGCTGCAAATGGCATCCGCACGAAGATCCCTTGCGCCACCAGCGCCTCCAGCACCGCCTTGGCAAATGCTCCGTCGTGCCCACAGTCGATTGCCACGAAATTGGTGGCCGAGGGCAGCGGGCTCAGCCCGTTGTCACGCGCAATCGCTCCGATCCGGTCGCGGGCCGAGACTATCCGCGCCTGTACCTGCGTCAGCCAGTCTTGATCGTGCAGGGCGGCCAGCGCCCCGGCCTGCGCCATGCGGTTCATGCCGAAATGGTTGCGCACCTTGTTGAAGGCCGAGATCAACCCGGGCGCTCCGATCGCATAGCCGACCCGCGCGCCGGCCATGCCGTAAACCTTGGAAAAGGTGCGCATCCGGATCACGCGCGGATCATCCGCCGCGACCGGCGCGGCGGTGCCGTCAGGCGCACATTCCACGTAAGCCTCGTCCAAAACCAGCAGACAGCCGTCCGGCAGGGCGTCCAGCGCCGCGACGATGTCCGCGCCGCGGTGCCAGCTGCCCATCGGGTTGTCCGGGTTGGCCAGATAGACCAGCTTGGCCCCGACCTCGGCCGCCTTGGCGAACAGGGCGGCCGGGTCTTCGTGATCGTTGGCATAAGGCACCTTGTGGATCGACCCGCCATATCCCGCAACGTGGTAGTTGAAGGTCGGATAGGCCCCGTCCGAGGTCACGACCGCATCGCCCGGACCGACCATCAGGCGCACCAGATAGCCCAGCAGCCCGTCGATGCCTTCGCCGACCACGATGTTGTCGGGGTTGAACCCGTGGTGATCGGCCAGCGCATGGCGCAGATCGTGGTTCTCGGGGTCGCCATACATCCAGATGCCGTCAGCGGCCTGACGCATCGCCTCGATCGCGCGGGGCGAGGGGCCGAACACGCTCTCGTTCGCGCCCAGCCGGGCCACGAAGGGCGCACCGCGCTGGCGCTCCTGCGTCTCGGGGCCGACGAAGGGCACGGTTGCAGGCAGGGATTGGGCAAGCGGGGTGTATCTGGGTCCGGTCATGGGCGCAGATAATCCCAAGGGCATGGCCGGGGCAAGCCTTGCATGGGGCCGGGGCGTCCGCACTGATCTGCCCTCACGTCGGGCTGGCGTCGGCTGCGGGTTTCGGGGCATGGTTTGCCCGGAACATCAAACCCGGAGGCCCAGATGGCGCGCGTATCAGTCGAATACAGGAACCACATCGCCCATGTCACCCTGACCCGCGGCGACAAGATGAACGCGCTGGATGATGCGATGATCAAGGCGATCCTGGCAGCGGGGCAAGAGGTCGCCGCCTCGGACGCCCGTGCCGTGGTGCTGTCGGGCGAGGGCAAAAGCTTCTGCGCGGGGCTCGACATGGCCAGTTTCGCGACCATGGCGCACAAGGACCCGACCGAGTGGCTGATGACCCGCAGCCATGACGATGCGAATGAGATGCAGGAACTGGCGCTGGTCTGGCGCCGCGTGCCGGTGCCGGTGATCTGCGCCATTCAGGGCGTGGCTTATGGTGGTGGCCTGCAGATCGCGCTGGGCGCCGATATCCGCATTGCCCATCCCGACGCCAAGCTGGCCGTGATGGAGATGAAATGGGGCATTATCCCCGACATGGGCGGCATGGTCCTGTTGCCGAAACTGGTGCGGTCGGACGTGCTGCGCCTGCTGACCTACACCGCGCGGCCCATCGGTGCTGCACAAGCCGCCGATTGGGGGTTGGTCACCAGCCTGTCGGATGATCCGCTGACCGAAGCCATCGCACTGGCCGAGGATATTGCGGGCAAGAGCCCCTCGGCCATTCGCGCCGCGAAACGTCTGATCGAGGTGGCCGAATGCAAGTCGCGCGCCGAGGTTCTGCTGGCCGAATCCGCCGAACAGGTCGAATTGATCGGCAAACCCGACCAGATGGAAGTGGTGATGGCCCAGATGCAGGGCCGCAAGCCCGAGTTCAAATAGAGCTCGCGGGGCGCAGCCAGTTAGGCCTCAGCCCCGCAGGCGCGTCGTCACCCCATAGGCGATGCCGCCTGCCAGCAGACCCCAGACCGCCGCGCCCAGGCCGAACACGGTGATGCCCGAGGCGGTGATGGCAAAGGTCAGGATCGCGGCTTCGCGCTCGGCCGGAACCTCGAGTGCGGCGAAGGTGGCATTGGCCATGACCCCGATCAATGCCACGCCGGTCAACGTGCCCATCAGCATCGGATCGGCATGGGCGGCAAACCCGGTGATGGCCACAGCGAATACCCCGAACAGGCAATAGAACACCCCAGCCATGACCGCAGACCAAAAGCGCTGATCCCGGTCGGGGTGGCTGTCCTCGTTCGAACACATGGCGGCGGTGATGGCCGCGAGGCAGGTCGCAGGCGCGCCGAAGAAGGCCGACAGGATGCTGGCCCCACCCACGGCCGAGAACAGCCGTCCTGCGACCGGGGCATAGCCAAAGCTGCGCATGACCGCGATGCCGGGGATGTTCTGAGTGGCCATCGTGACCACGAATAGCGGCACCCCGATGCCAATCATCGACGGGACCGAGAAGGTGGGCGTGGTCCAGACCGGCGCGGCCAGCAGGTGGTCGGGGCGGACCGATGGGCCGTCAGAAAACAGAACGACGACCAGCGCGGCGGCCAGAACGGCGGTGGGGACCGCCAGCAGTCTGTGCACGCGTCCAGCGATGAACCAGGTCAGGATCACCGGCAGGGCCTGCCAGGGGATCTCGACCGCGGCCTTGAACGGGACGATGCACAGCGGCAGCAGCACCCCGCCCAGCATCGCCTGCGCCAAGGAGGTGGGAATGGCCGCGGCCAACCGCCCCACAGGGCGCCACAGCCCGGCCAACACGGTCAGCGCACCTGCAAACAGGAACGCGCCGGTGGCACCCGAGAATCCCGCAGCCGGCGCGGCCGAAACCGCCAGCAGCGCCGCACCGGGCGTGGACCAGGCTACGCTGATCGGTTGGCGGTACCACAAGCTGAGCAGGATGGCAGCCAGCCCCATGGCAAGGGCGGCCATCATCAGCCCCGATGCCGCCTGCGGCCCCGAGGCACCCATGGCGTCCAGTCCCTGCAGGACAATCGGAAACGAACTGAAAAAGCCGACTATGGCCACGACCAGCCCGGTTGAAACGGTCTGCATCGGGGGAAAGGGTCTGGACATGGGGCCCTCGGTGGATTGGTCCCGAGATTGCTAGCAACCGTTTGGCCCGGTGAACAGGGGTGGGTGGAAAAAACCCCGCCGGGCGTGTGCGGCGGGGTTTCTTCGAGCGAGTGCGGGGGCTGACGGATCAGGCGATCTCGGCCAGTCGGGCCAGCGCTTCGTTGATGCGGGCCTCTTCCTCTTCGCGGGCGGCTAGGTTGGCCTTGGCCTCTTCCACCACCTCTTCCGGGGCCGAGGCCACGAATTTGGGGTTGTTGAGACGCCCGCGCAGACCGCCCAGTTCCTTGGCCAGTTTGCCCTTGGCTTTTTCCAGCCGTTCCTTTTCGGCGCCGATGTCGATGATGTCGGCCAGCGGCAGGCCAAAGGACGCGCCGGGCGCCGCGATCGAGATCGTGCCCTTGGGCAGCGTATCGGCCTTGGTCAGGCTGTCGATCCGACCCAGCCGCTTGATCAGCGCCTCGTTCCGGTCCCAGGCGGCTTGGCCGTGGGCGTCGATCTCGGTTACCAGCATCGGAACGTACAGGCCCGCCGGAACGCGCATCTGGGCGCGGGCCGAGCGGGTGTTCTCGATCACCGAGATCACCCAGTTCATCTCGCGATCCGCGTCGGCATCGACCAGATCCGCGGCGGCATAGGTTGGCCAGTCGGCATGCACCAGCATCTTGGCGCGGGTGCCGGTCAGGCCCCACAGCTCTTCGGTGATGAAGGGCATGATCGGGTGCAACAGGATCAGGCACTGATCCAGAACCCAGCGCATGGTGGCGCGGGTCTCGGCCTGGGCCTCGGCATCGTCGCCCTGCAGCAGCGGTTTGGACAGTTCCACGTACCAGTCACAGACCTTGCCCCACACGAAGGCATAAAGCCCGTTGGCGGCATCGTTGAAGCGATAGCTCTCCAGCGCCGCGTCGACCTCTTCCCGCACGCGGGCGGTTTCGCCGATGATCCAGCGGTTCACGGCCGCCTTGGGCTGCAGGTCGGCCACGTCAAGTTGCGGCACGGCGTCGGTGAAGACCTCGTTCATCTCGGCAAACCGGACGGCGTTCCACAGCTTGGTGCCGAAGTTGCGATAGCCGGTGATGCGCTCGCGCGACAGTTTCAGCACGCCGCCGATGGCTGCCATCGAGGCGTTGGTAAAGCGCAGCGCGTCGGCGCCGAACTCGTCCACGATTTCCAGCGGGTCGATGACGTTGCCGGTGGTCTTGGACATCTTCTTGCCCTTCTCGTCGCGGACGAGCTGGTGCAGATAGACAGTGTGGAACGGGATTTCGTTCACCACGGCCAGCTGCATCATCATCATCCGGGCGACCCAGAAGAACAGGATGTCGAACCCGGTGATCAGGACATCGGTGGGGAAGTAGCGCTCCAACTCCTCGGTCTGTTCGGGCCAGCCCAGTGTGCCGATGGGCCACAGGCCGGACGAGAACCAGGTGTCCAGCACATCCGGGTCGCGCCAGACCGGATAGACCAGCTTGGTCGGATCGCGGTCGATCGCGTATTGCGCCAAGCTTTCGGCGAACCGGTGGATCGCCTCGTGCTTGTCGGCCACCTCGATCACCGTGGCGTGGCTGAGCGGGCTGGGAATGTCGGCATTGTCATCCAGGAACTTTCCGGTGACGTCCTCGAAGCTGGCGGCGCACTCCATGACCGCGCCCCGGTGCAGCATGCCGCCTTCGTTCAGCAGCCGGCCCAGTTCGACCAGGTCCAGCTCGCCGTCGTTTTCGTCATCCTTGAAATCCTCGGCCGACAGGTCCAGCCCGTACCAGACCGGAATCTGATGCCCCCACCACAGCTGGCGGCTGATGCACCAGGGCTCGATGTTCTCCAGCCAGTGGTAATAGGTCTTTTCGCCCGATTCCGGGATGATCTTGACCCGGTCGTCGCGCACCGCGTCCAGCGCGGGGCCCACGATCTTTGACGTCTCGACGAACCACTGGTCAGTCAGCATCGGCTCGATCACCACCTTCGAGCGGTCGCCGAAGGGCTGCATGATCGGTTTGCTTTCGACCAGCGGCACCAGCGCGTCGGCGCCCTCGGCATCGGGTTTCAGCGCGGTCGATCCCAGGCGCGGATCGTCCGCGCGGGTCATCACGGCCAGACCTTCGGCGGTGATTTCTTCGACCACCTTGGCGCGCGCCTCGAACCGGTCCAGGCCGCGCAGATGGTCGGGCACCAGGTTGATCGCGTCGATCTCGTTCTCGGTGAATTCGCGCCCACGCGCATATTGCTGGGCCTTGGCGGCTTCGTCCGCGTAGGGCGCGCCGTCGGCCCGCATGTGGCCGCGCGTGTCCATCAGGCGGTACATCGGGATTTTGCCGCGCTTGGCCACCTGATAATCGTTGAAGTCATGCGCGCCGGTGATCTTCACCGCGCCCGAGCCGAAATTCGGGTCGGGGTATTCGTCGGTGATGATCGGGATCTGGCGGCGATGCTCTTTCGGGCCCACCGGGATTTCGCACAGCTTGCCGACGATCGGCGCATAGCGTTCGTCCGACGGGTGCACCGCAACCGCGCCGTCGCCCAGCATGGTCTCGGGGCGGGTCGTGGCGATCGAGATATAGTCGCGCTCTTCCTCGAGGATGACGTTCCCGTCCTCGTCCTTTTCGACGTAGGTGTAGGTCTCGCCCCCGGCCAGCGGGTACTTGAAGTGCCACATATGGCCGGCGACCTCGATATTCTCGACCTCGAGGTCCGAGATCGCGGTCTCGAAATGCGGGTCCCAGTTGACCAGCCGCTTGCCGCGGTAGATCAGGCCCTTGTCGTACATGTCGACAAAGACCTTGATGACCGCGTCATGAAAGTTGGGGCTGTTTTCGTGGCCCGTGCGCGGGTCGCCGGCCGCGCCGGCCATGGTGAAGGCGTTGCGCGTCCAGTCGCACGAAGAGCCGAGGCGTTTCAGCTGCTCGATGATGGTGCCGCCGTACTGGCCCTTCCACTCCCAGACCTTGGCCAGGAACTCCTCGCGCGTGTAGTCGGTGCGCTTTTTGCCTTCCTCGGCCATCAGCTTCTTTTCGACCTGCATCTGGGTGGCGATGCCGGCGTGGTCCTGGCCGGGTTGCCACAGCGTGTCAAAACCGCGCATCCGGTGCCAGCGGGTCAGGATGTCCTGCAGGGTGTTGTTGAACGCGTGGCCCACATGCAGCGCGCCGGTCACGTTCGGCGGCGGGATCATGATGCAAAAGCTCTCGTCGCGCGACTTGTTCGCGCCTGCCTTGAAGGCTCCAGCCTCTTCCCAGGCCTTGTAGATCCGGGCCTCGGCCTCGGCCGCGTTGAATGTCTTGTCCATCGCCATCGGGTGCGTCCTGCGTCATCGATCTTGGGTCAGCGCCTGCAATAGCGAATGGCGGCGGGAAGGGAAAGGGCCAAGCACCCCGCGCACTGGACATCCGCCGCATCACGGCTAGGCTCGCGGTCTGAGGCAGCGAAAGGGGCGCGTCATGGAAAAGTTCGGCAAAAGCCAGCCGGTCACCCGGACCGAGGATCAGCGGTTCCTGACCGGGCAGGGGCGCTACATGGACGATACGGTACCACCCGGCGCACTGCACGCAGTGTTCTTTCGCAGCCCGGTGGCGCATGGCGACATCACCGGGCTTGACCTTGACGCCGCCCGCGCCGCGCCCGGCGTGCGGCTGGTGCTGACCATCGACGACCTGATCGCCGCCGGAATCGACCCGGTGCTGAGCGCCACGATCCTTGTCAACCGCGATTGCACCCGCGCCGCCAATCCCCCGCGCCACATGCTGGCCCGCGACCGGGTGCGCTTCGTCGGCGAGCCGGTGGCGATGGTCGTCGCCGAAACGCTGGCGCAGGCCCGCGACGCCGCCGAACTGATCTGGATGGACACCGCCGACCGCCCCGCCAAGCTGGACCTTGCGCCGGGCGGTGAGCCGCTGCACCCCGAGGCGCCCGACAACCGCGCCTTTGACTGGGCCGTGGGCGACGAGGCCGCGACCCAGGCCGCCTTTGACGCCGCCGCCCATGTCGTGTCGCTGCAGGTGGCCGACAACCGGGTGATCGTGAACTCGATCGAGCCGCGCGGCTGCAACGCGGTCTGGTCCGACGGGCGGCTGCATTTCAGCTATGGTGGGCAGGGTGTCTGGGGGATGAAGGCGCAGTTGGCCGACAAGCTGCGGCTGGACCCGCAGGCGGTCCATGTCACAACGCCCGACGTGGGCGGCGGGTTCGGCATGAAGGCGATGCCGTATCCCGAGTATTTCTCGGTCGCGGTAGCGGCGATGCAACTGGGCCAGCCCGTGCACTGGATGTCGGACCGGACCGAGGCGATGCTGTCCGACCACCACGGGCGCGACCTGACCTCGCTGGCCGAACTGGCCTTTGACGAGGATCTTCGCATCACGGCCTACCGGGTGCATAGCCGCTGCAACCTGGGCGCCTACAACAGCCATTTCGGCCAGGCGATCCAGACCAACCTGTTCAAATGCGTACTGCCTGGCGTCTATGACGTGCAGAAAACCTATTTACGGGTCGAGGGGTTCTATACCAACACAACCCAGGTCGACGCTTATCGCGGTGCCGGCCGCCCCGAGGCGATCTATGTGCTGGAACGCGCGATGGACCGCGCCGCGCGCGAGCTGGGCGTCGACCCTTGGGAGCTGCGCCGCCGCAATTTCATCAGGCCCGACGCCTTTCCCTATGTCTCGGCCACAGGTGAAACCTATGACGTGGGCGATTTCGACATGGTCCTGTCCCGCGCCGCCGAACAGACCGCCGGTTTCGCCGCGCGCAAGGCCGCCGACGCCGAACGCGGTCTGATCCGAGGGCAGGGGATTTGTTACTATATTGAAAGCATTCTGGGCGACCCTTCCGAAGGCGCAAAAGTCGAATTCTGTCAGGACGGAACCGTGAATCTTTATGTCGGGACGCAATCGAACGGGCAGGGGCACGAGACGGTCTATGCCCAGTTCCTGTCGGATCAGACGGGGATCCCGGCCGACCGGATCCGGGTCGTGCAGGGCGACAGCGACCGCATGGCGCAGGGCGGCGGCACCGGCGGGTCGCGCTCGGTCACGGTCCAAAGCGCGGCGACGCTGGTCACGATTGACCAGATGATTGCCGCATTCACGCCCTATCTGGCGGATAAAATGGGGGTCGAGGAAAGCGATGTGACCTTCGACCATGAAACCTTTCGCGCGCCGGGGTCGAACCTGACGCCCACGCTGATCGAAGCGGCTGAAATGGCCCGCGCGGATGGCCGCACCGACCTGCTGCAGCACGAGGCCCGCACGCGGCTAGAGGCGCGCAGCTATCCCAACGGCGCCCATGTCGCCGAGATCGTGATCGACCCGGAAACTGGCACAACATCGGTCGACCGCTATACGGTGGTCGATGATTTCGGCAACCTCATCAACCCCATGCTGGCCGAAGGCCAGGTGCATGGCGGGGTGGCGCAGGGTATCGGCCAGGCGCTGTGCGAACACGTTGTGCATGATGCCGAAGGGCAACTGCTGACGGCTACTTTCATGGACTACGCCTTGCCCCGCGCCGACGACCTGCCGATGATCAGGTTTACCTCGGCGCCGGTTCCGTCAACGGCCAACCCGATGGGAATGAAAGGCTGTGGCGAGGCAGGCACGGTCGGCGCATTGGCGGCCGTGGCAAACGCAGTTCAGGACGCGCTGTGGGATCACGGGGTGCGACAGGCGGACATGCCTTTTACACCTCGCAGGGTTTGGGAAATGCTGTCGGATGCAGTTGACGTGGATCGGTAGAAAACTCCTCGGATGGCTTGGCCGCCCGCTGCGGTCGGAACATTCCGGTGAAACGCGTCATCGCGAGCCGATCAGCCATGTCATCATCCTTGACGGCACCATGTCCACGCTGGAACCCGGCCGAGAAACGCATGCCGGCCTGACCTATCGGATGTGCCGCGAGATGGGCGGTAACGTCTCGGTGTTCTACGAAGGCGGTGTCCAGTGGGACAGCTGGAAATCCACGTTGGACGTGATGATGGGACGCGGGATCAACCGGCAGATTCGCCGGGCCTATGGCTATCTGGCGTCGCGCTACAAGCCGGGCGACCGGATTTACTTGATCGGGTATTCGCGCGGCGCCTATGGGGTGCGCAGCCTGGCGGGCGTGATCGACATGATCGGGCTGCTGCGCCCCGAACACGCGACCGAGCGCAACATCAAGCAGGCCTACCGCCACTATGAGAACAATCCGCGCGGCAAGGCCGCGCAGGATTTCCGGCGGCTTTATTGTCACGATGGTGTCGAGATCGAGATGATCGGCGTCTGGGACTCGGTCAAGGCACTGGGCCTGCGGCTGCCGCTGCTGTGGCGCCTGGCCGAAGAGCGCCACGCCTTCCATCATCACCATCTGGGGCAGGCGACCCGAAACGGCTATCACGCGCTGGCGCTGGATGAGACGCGCGAAGTGTTCACTCCGGTCCTGTGGCAGGACACCGCCGACTTCAAGGGCCGTGTCGAACAGGTCTGGTTCCGTGGCACCCATGGCGACGTGGGCGGGCAGCTCAGCGGGTTCGAGCCGGCGCGGCCGTTGGCCAACATTTCGCTGGTGTGGATGCTGGACAAGGCCGAATTGCACGGTTTGCCGCTGCCCGAGGGCTGGCGCAGCCGGTTTCCCACCGATCCGCACGCGCCATCGGTCGGCACCTGGCGCGGGTGGGGCAAGATCTTTCTGCTGCGCCGCCACCGGTTGGTCGGGCAGGACCCGTCGGAACGACTGCATGTCTCGGTATCACCCAACGAGCTGCCGAAATGGGTGCATCTGCCGGCCGGGCCGCATTCGCACCCCGCGCAATAGGTTTCAGTCGAAACTCGCCGGACTGGGCGCACAGCGATGCGCGTCAAAGGCGGCGTGGATATCCGCCTCGAGGTTGCGCACCTGCGAAAGGGCGGGCAGCGCATCGGGCGCGAAGTAGCCCGCATCGCTGGTTTCGGCGCCTGGCTGCGGCGCGGTGCCGGACTCTGGGTCGCACAGCAAGAACAGCTTGTAGAAATCGCGGGCATCCGCCGGGTAGGGGTGCCGCGCCTTGTGGCGCAGGGCGTACAGGCTGTGCGCCCTGACCTGCAGCCCGGCTTCCTCAAAGACCTCGCGTTCGATGTTCTCCGCCGGAGAGCTACCGATATCTGCAAACCCGCCCGGCATGGCCCACAACCCGTCGCTGCGCTCGCGCACCAGCAGGATGTGGCCGTTCTGGATCACGGCGCCGCGGATGTCGATGCTGGGGGTGGCGTATCCGCCTGCATGGGGCGGTATCAGCCCCTCGATCCGCGACACGGGCACCCGGCCCAGATCGGCCAGCATGGCGCGGGCGATACCGGCGATCTCGTCATAACGCTCGCGGTCGAAAGGGTCGGTGGTAAAGTGCTGGCCTGTCTCGGCCAGCGCCAACAATCGTTTGGCCTGCGCCAGCCAGATATCCTCCGTCGCGGTCGGATCCCGGCGCACCGGGTATTACCGACGCCGGTCGCGGCGCGCACTCATGGGTTGGAAGGCGACACCCACATGCGCCTCGCAATAGGGTTTGCCCGGCTCGGCCGGCAGACCGCAGAACCAGAAATCATCCGTGGCCGGATCGCCCACGGGCCATTTGCAGGTCTTCTCGGTCAGTTCCATCAGAGACAGCTTCTTGGCCTTCTTCTCAACCTCGTTGACCTTGGCAAGCGCCTCGGGGCTGATTTCATTGGCCGAGGGCTGCGGCGGCAGCGGCTGGCCGGCCGGAATGATCTGGCGGCGCGGCGGCGTGGCCGGTTTTGCCTCGGCGGCCGGTGCGGCTGCCGCGGGGCGGGCCGGCTCGGTCTTGGGGGCGGGTTTGGGCTTGGCTTCGGCCTTGGGCGCGGGGGCCGGTTTTTCCTTGGGCTCGGCCTTGGCGGGTGCGGCGCCGGTGGTCCGGTTCGACAGGCCCAGGCGATGGACCTTGCCGATCACCGCATTGCGGGTGACCCCGCCCAGTTCCTTGGCGATCTGGCTGGCCGACTGGCCTTCGCCCCACATTTTCTTGAGCAGTTCTACGCGCTCGTCTGTCCAGGACATGGGTAGCCTTTCAAAAGCGGGAAAGCGGCCTCGGTCACGGGCCGCCTTCGGAATTCGTCTCAGCGCCCTATTCTAATCACTGCGGGCCGAGTTACAAGCGGTCATCGAATCAGATTGGGGGCAGGAATGCAGAATCTCGCGGATCAGGACATGCGCCGTTTCGGAGCGGTCAACTGGATGGGGTTGTGGACACTGGCCCAGCGCGAAACCCTGCGCTTTCTGGCGGTCTGGACGCAGACCCTGCTGGCGCCGCTGGTCACTGCTGGCCTGTTCCTGCTGATCTTCAACATCGCTGTCGGCCCGGGGCGGCCGGATGTGATGGGCGTGCCCTTTCTGACCTTTCTGGCGCCCGGGATCATGATGATGACGGTGATTCAGAACGCCTTTGCCAACACTTCGTCCTCGATGGTGATCTCCAAAGTGCAGGGTAACATCGTGGACACGCTGATGCCGCCGCTGTCACCGCTCGAAATCCTGCTGGGCTATCTGGCGGGCGGCATTGCGCGGGGCGTGCTGATCGCGCTGGTCGTGGCCGCGGCCCTGGCGCTGGTGTTGGGGCTGGTGCCGGCGCATCCGCTGATCGCGCTGGCCTTCGTGGTGCTGGGCGGTGCGTTCATGGGCGGTCTGGGCCTGTTTGCGGGCATCTTCGCCAACAAGTTCGACCAGATGGCGGCCATCACCAACTTCATCGTCACCCCGCTGGCCTTCCTGTCGGGCACCTTCTACTCGGTCGAGGCGCTGCCGCCGCTGCTGAACCGCCTCAGCCATGCCAACCCAGTGTTCTACCTGATCGACGGGCTGCGGTTCGGGATGATCGGCGTGTCGGACAGTTCGCCGCTGCTGGGGCTGGCCGTCTGCGGCGGGGCCACGTTGGCCGTCTGTGCGGTGACTTGGCAGATGCTGCGCACGGGCTACCGGCTCAAGGCCTGACCCGCCGCGCCCGACCTTCGCGCCACACCAGGATCAGCGCTCCGGTCAGGATGATGCCCGACCCGGTCACGCTGACCGCATCCGGGATCACGTCGAACACCGCAAAATCGTACAGGCCCGCAAAGATTAGCGTGGCATAGCTGATCGGCGCCACGAACGAGGCATCGGCCCGCGCCATGCCGTTGACGAAACAGGCCTGCGCACAGGCCATCAGCACCCCGATCCCGACCAGCGCTGCCCATTGCGCGGACGCAGGCGGTGCCCAGACCGCCAGCACCGCGACCGTGGCGATAGTCACACCCATCGCGTTGTTGACCAGCAGGATCTGGATCGGCGCCTCGCGGCCCGACAGTTTCTTGATGAAGATCAGCTCCATTCCGATCACAGCCGCCGCACCCAGCGCCAGCAGGGCGGCGGGCTGAAAGCTTGCGGGCGTCGGGCGCAGCAAGATCAACGCGCCCGCCAACGCCACCGCTGCGGCCAGCCAGCGCCAGGGGCCGACGCCCTCTTTCAACAGCGGGATGGCCAGCACCATCGCGAATACCGGGTTCAGGAAAGATATCGCGGTGGCATCGGCAATCGGAATGTAGGCGACCGAGGCGAACATCAGCGAAATCCCCGCCCAGCCGAAACTGGTGCGGCCCAGATGCAGCCCCCAATGCGGTCGCCGCAGCCGGGGGCGCAATACCGCGACGGTGGCCGCAATTGCGACGAAGGCAAACAGGAACCGCCCGTGACTGATCTGCAGCGGATGCAGCGGCGGGCCCAGCGTATCTGTTCCCAGCGCCTTGGCCAGCAGCGTGGTGCCCGCGATGAAGGCGCTGGCGCAAAAGATCAGACCGGCGGCCAATGCCGGGTTGTGAGCCTTGGGCGTGAACATGGCCCAGCGGTGCGGCAGAGCGGCCCGAATGACAAGCCCCAAACGCCCACGGTTCCAACAAATTCAGCTGTCGTCGCGATTTCGGCTTTTCACATCGTGACGGTCCCGCTATACGAGCACCCATGATCAAAACCGTGCATATCCTGCCGCTCCGACGCCGACGCATCACCGCGTAACCGGCCCGTTTGATCCTGCGCGCGCGACCCAAATCCGCGCATCTCTCACCAAATCTGTTGACGAACCCGGTCTCAGTGTTTCAGTCACTGGGTTCAAGTTTTCCAAAAAGGATGATCCGATGATCCCGTCCGTTCTGCCGACCTACAATCGTGCTCCGCTGACCTTCGTTAAGGGCGAAGGCGCTTGGCTGACCGAGGCGGACGGCCGACGTTTCCTTGACCTGGGCGCGGGTATCGCTGTGAACGCGCTGGGCCATGCCCACCCGGCCCTGGTCAATGCCTTGACCGAGCAGGCGCATGCGCTGTGGCACGTGTCGAACCTGTACCAGATTCCGCAACAGCAGGCGCTGGCCGACAAGCTGGTGGATCTGACCTTCGCCGACACTGTGTTCTTCACCAATTCGGGCACCGAGTCCTGCGAACTGGCGGTCAAGATGGCCCGCAAGCATTTCCACGACAAGTGTCAGCCGGAAAAGGTCGAGATCATCACGTTCGAGGGGTCTTTCCACGGCCGGTCCTCGGCGGGCATCGCCGCGGCCGGGTCCGAGAAGATGACCAAGGGGTTCGGCCCGCTGCTGCCCGGGTTCGTACATGTCGCCTTCGGCGATCTGGACGGCGTGACCAACGCGATCAGCGACAAAACCGCCGCGATCATGATCGAGCCGATCCAGGGCGAGGGCGGTATCCGCCCCGTCCCCGATGTCGAGCTCAAGGCCCTGCGCCAGATCTGCGACGACAACGGGCTGCTGCTGATCCTTGACGAGGTGCAGTGCGGCGTCGGCCGCACCGGGAAACTCTTTGCCCATGAATGGGCGGGCATTACGCCCGACATCATGATGGTGGCCAAGGGCATCGGCGGGGGCTTTCCACTGGGTGCGGTGCTGGCCACCGAAGCGGCCGCCAGCGGCATGACCGCGGGCACCCATGGGTCGACCTATGGCGGCAACCCGCTGGGCTGCGCGGTGGGCTGCGCGGTTCTGGACCATGTGGCGACACCGGCCTTCCTGGACGGCGTCAACCGCAAGGCGGGGCTGTTGCGCCAAAAGCTCGAGGGCCTTGTCGCCGATCACCCCGACGTGTTCGAAGAGGTCCGCGGATCCGGCCTGATGCTGGGTTTGAAATGCAAGGCGCCCAACGCCGACGTGGTCACGGCCGGTTATGACAACGAAGTCATCACTGTGCCCGCGGCCGACAACGTGATCCGCCTGCTGCCGCCGCTGACCCTGACCGAGGATGACATTGCCCAGGCCCAGATCCGCCTCGAGAAAGCCGCCCGGCAGGTTCAAAGCCAACTCGCCTCGGCCTGACGCCCCCTATTCCCGAATGCGCCGGGGGCGACGCCCCCCGGCAACCGACAGTGAAAAAGCGAACCGACATGAACCATTTCCTTGATATCCACAAAACCGACGCCGCCGCGCTGCGGTCGATGATCGACCAAGCCGGCGCGATGAAGCAGGCCCGGTTGGGCCGTCCCAAGGCCGCACCCGACGACGAACAGCCGCTGGCCGGCCGCATGGTGGCGCTGATTTTCGAAAAACCCTCGACCCGGACCCGCGTTTCGTTCGATGTGGGCGTGCGCCAGATGGGCGGGCAAACCATGGTGCTGTCGGGCAAGGACATGCAGCTGGGCCATGGCGAGACTATCGCCGACACCGCCCGCGTGCTGTCGCGCTATGTCGACATGATCATGATCCGCACCTTCGACGAAACCATCCTGACCGAGATGGCCGAATACTCGGACGTGCCGGTGATCAATGGCCTGACCGACCGCACCCATCCTTGCCAGATCATGGCCGACGTGCTGACCTACGAGGAACACCGCGGCCCCATCGCCGGGAAAAAGGTGGTCTGGACGGGTGACGGCAACAATGTCTGTGCCTCGTTCCTGCACGCGGCGGGCCAGTTCGGTTTTGACCTGACCTTTACCGGCCCGGCCCAGTTCGACCCCGAGGAAGAGTTCATGGGTTTCGCCCGCCAGAAGGGCTCGAAAATCGTGATCGAGCGCGACCCATACAAGGCCGTCGAAGGCGCCGATCTTGTCGTGGCCGACACCTGGGTTTCGATGCACGACTCGCAGTCGGCCAAGGAGCGCCGCCACAACCTGCTGCGGCCCTATCAGGTCAACGCGGAACTCATGTCCCACGCCAAACCCGATGCGCTGTTCATGCACTGCCTGCCCGCCCACCGCGAGGAGGAAGCGACCTCCGAGGTGATGGACGGGCCGAACTCGGTGATCTTTGACGAGGCCGAAAACCGACTGCACGCGCAGAAGGCGGTGATGCGCTGGTGTTTGGGTGTCTGAAGCCCCTTAGAAATTCTATGGGAGCCGCTGGTTCTCTTTCAATTCTGGAGGCTCCCATGCCGCACGTCGTCCTGGAATTTTCAGCCGGGCTTGAGCAATCGCATGATTTTCAAGCCATATGCGAAGATCTCTATAAGGTCCTCGCCACGCATGAGGAATTTGACGCACCAACGCTCAAAATTCGCGCGATGCCGATCCCGTATTCCCACATCGGGACCGAGCCGCAGACGTTCATTCATGCCACTCTATTCCTGATGCAGGGCCGGGACGAGCCGACGCGAACCGAACTGAACGCAATCATTCTGGATTTTCTGGCCGCCGCTGCACCGGCGGTCGGCAGCATCACGGTGCGGGATGTAGAGATGAACCGCGCCACCTATGCAAAGCGCCTGGCGACCTGAGCTGCGCCTGCCGTCTAAACTCGCGGTTTCACGTCCCAGACCTGCAATCTGATCAAGGCCCCGACGCAGGCGAACAATACAAGCCCACACAATGCGGCCTTGGTGACGGTTTCCATTGCGCCCTCGATCAGCAGGGCATGTACGACGGTGCCTAGAATGGTCACCAGCGCAAGACTGGTATGGGCCAACCGCCAAAGGCGGAACCGCCATCCCAGCCGGCTGCGCAGCGCGGCCAGCGCCACGGCGGCGAACGCTGCCAACATGGCCACCACGCCCCAGGCCGAGAAAGGGGTAGGCGACCGGAAAAGCAGGGCATCCACCACATCCGGGGGGCTGGTGACCCACAGCCCGCCGACGTGCAGGACAATCATGGCGATCAGGGTGATCCCGACCCAGCGGTGCACCATTCGGCTGCTCATCGCCGTCAGCCCCGGCAACACGCGCGCGGCCAGCAGGGGCTGTACCAGAAGCAATCCCAACCCGATGATCCCGGCAAAGCCTGCTGCGATGTAGATCGGGCTGCGCCATGCCAGATACGGGCTGAACCCCGCCACCACCACAGGCACCGCAACGGCGGTGATCAGCGCCAACCAACCCGCGAGGACGCCCGGGCGTGGCACCTGGTTCAGACCGGTTGCAGAACGAAATGCGCGGCGAGGGTCTTGTCGCGCGCACTGGACATGATCGGGCGCAGGAACACGGTCTCGAATTCGCCGCTGTCATAGGCCAGATGTCCGTGCGGCTGACCAAAGGCGGGCACGATCTGCGGCATCTCCAGCCGGAATTCTCCGTTCGCATCGGTCAGGGTGGCGCCGTGGCTCTGAGGATCGCGCTCGTGGCCTTCGGTGGTATGCGCCCAGATCTGGATGCGCTGACCTGGCAGGGGCGCGCCGTCGCCGGCCCGCCGTACTGTGCCGGTCATCCAGAAGCCGCCGCCGCCGATCCGGTCGACGATCGGCGCGCCCGGGCGATAGTTGTTCGATCCGCCCCGCATCGACGGAGTGGGGGCCAGGCCCTCAGCCCGCGCGGGCAGGATCAGGCCGCTGCCGGCCGTGGCGACCAGTGCGGTACCGGCCACCAACATGGTTCTTCGGTTCAGTGAATCTCCGGGCATCTAAACCTCTCCTGTGCTGACCCGGCAGCTGTTCCAACCGCCACAGAGGAAGAATAGCACGATCGCGGCTCATTCCGAGCGTTCCGGGCAAAAACCGGCCAACCGGCGGACGAAAGCGCATGGAATGGACCAAGGCGGCAATAATCTTTGACGCCTGCGCCATTCGGGTGCGATCCTTTTCTTTGCGCCACCAAGGGGGGAAGCCGATGACAGATGCCAACCTGCTGACAAAGGATGAAATCGCCGCCTTCCGCTGCGATGGTGCGGTGGTGCTGCGCCAGAAATTCAGCGCAGACTGGCTTGAGTTGCTGCGCGCGGGCATTGACGCTGATCTGGAGACCCCGACCGAGAACTTCACCCGCCACACCAAGGACCCGGACGCGCCTGCCTATCTTGAGGATTACTGGGCCTGGAGCAAGATCCCCCAGTTCGAGGAATTCGTCCGCAACTCGCCCTGCGCGCCGATAGCTTCCGAATTGCTGGGCGCCGCGCCGATCAATCTGGTGATGGACAACTGGTTCCTGCGCGAGGCCGGATCGACCTCGCGCCCGCCATTCCATCAGGACCTGTCCTATTTCGATTTTGAAGGCTCGATGTGCGTGCTGTGGCTGCCGCTTGAACCGGTCAGCAAGAACAACGGGATCGCTTTCGTGCGCGGCTCGCACCTGTGGGACAAGCTGTTCATGCGGGTACGCTTTGCCGACGGGCACCCCAGTTACGAACCCACGCAGGTTGCAGGCCGCACCTATCACCCGCCACCAGACGTGAATGCCGATCCCGGCGCTTATGACCTGCTGCAATGGGACATGGATCTGGGCGACTGCATCTATTTCGACATGCGCACGCTGCACGGGGGGCTGTCCTCGGTCACGCCCACGGAAACCGTGCGCCGCTTCACCCTGCGCATGACCGGGCCGGACGGGGTGATCCGGTATCGCGGCGATTGGGCCAAGGAGGAGCGGGCGCAGTTTGAGGCCGCCGGCTATGCCGAGGGCGACCGGATCGCCGGCCCGTTCTTCCCGCAGCTCTGGCCCCGCGCACAGGGCTGATCCGGGCTGCAGCCTATCTGTGCGCAGATGCACTTTGTCCGCCGGTATTTTGCGCTAGATTGGCAAGAGTGAACATCCCGCCGCACTGGATTGGAGGCCGACATGAGCTGGAACCCCACCCACAGCCCCGAATGCGTCAGCGAAGGTTCGGCGCTGGAAACCCTGATCATCCCGCGCGCCCGCGATCTGGGCGGGTTCGAAGTGCGCCGCGCGCTGCCCTCGGTCAAGCGCCAGTTGGTGGGGCCCTTCATCTTTTTCGACCAGATGGGACCGGCCGAGTTCATCACCGATGGCGGCATCGACGTACGCCCGCATCCGCATATCGGGCTGGGCACCGTTACTTATCTGTACCAGGGCGAATTTGAACATCGCGACAGCCTCGGAACCCATCAGATGATCTATCCCGGCGAGGTCAACTGGATGGTCGCGGGCCGCGGCGTCACCCATTCCGAACGCACCAGCGCCGAAACCCGCGCCAAGCGGCACAGCCTGTTCGGCATCCAGACCTGGATCGCGCTGCCCGAAGCGCACGAAGACATGGCCCCCGATTTCGAACATCACAAGCAGGCCGCGTTGCCACATATCCAGGATGCCGGTGTCAGCGCCCGGCTGATCCTCGGCTCGGCCTATGGGGAAACCAGCCCGGTCACGATGCTGTCGGAAACCTTCTATCTGGACGTGCAACTGGACCCCGGCGCCGCCTTCCCGTTGCCCGACGATCACGAGGATCGGGGCGTCTACGTCACCCAAGGCTCGGTCGAGATCGCGGGTGACCGGTTCGAGGAAGGCCGCATGATGGTCTTCCGCCCGGGTGACCGCCTGTCGGTGACTGCCGGGCCGGCGGGGGCGCGGCTGATGCTGCTGGGCGGAGCCACGATGAATGAGGATCGGTATATCTGGTGGAACTTCGTTTCTTCCTCGAAGGACAAGATCGAAACGGCGATCCGCGAATGGAAATCCGCCGATTGGGCCAACGGCGCCTTCCACCTGCCGCCGGGGGACGAGGACGAGTTCATTCCGATTACCCCGGAACTGGAACGCACCAAGCCCCGGCGCGCGCGCTGAACGTCACGTCAGCGCCCGCCCGGCTTGCCTGCCCAAGGGATCCCGGCGATCCTTAGCGGCAAACGGGAAGGGGACGGCATGAGACTGGTGATCGCGGGCGCGGGCAGCATCGGATGCTATTGCGGGGGGATGCTGGCCGATGCCGGCCACCGCGTAACCCTGCTGGGCCGGGCGCGGGTGCTGGACTCGATCCGGCAGAACGGGCTGACCGCGACCGACTATTCGGGCCTGCGCAAAACGATCCCTGCCGACCGTCTGACCCTTTCTGAAGACCCTGCCTGTCTGTCCGACGCCGATCTGGTTCTGGTCACAGTGAAAACCGGCGCCACCGTCGAAATGGCCGGCCTGATCGCCGCGTACACCCCGGCCGCGGCCCCGGTCATTTCGTGGCAGAACGGGATGGAAAACGCCCGCACCCTGCGCACCGCGCTGCCCGGACGGGACGTGCGCGCCGGGATGGTGCCGTTCAACGTGGTGCCTGCCGGTCCGGCCACCTGGCATCGCGCGACATCCGGCGACATCGTGATCGAGTCCGGTCCCGGCGCGCTGGCCCGCCGCCTGTCCACGCCCGATCTGCCCGTCACCGAAACCGACGGGGTCGACGCAGTGCAATGGGGCAAGCTGGTCATCAACCTCAACAATGCGCTGAACGCGCTGTCGGGTCTGACCCTGCGCGAGCAGCTGTTGAACCGCGACTGGCGCCGCTTGATGGCTGACCAGATGGCCGAGGCGCTGGCGGTTCTGGCCGCCTCCGGGCGCCCCGTGGCCTCTACCACGCCGCTGCCGGCCTCGATGACGCCGCATATCCTGCGCCTGCCCACGCCGCTGTTTTCGCGCATCGCGGCGCGGATGCTGACGATCGACCCCGCCGCGCGCACCTCGATGGCCTATGATCTGGATGCCGGTCGCCCGACCGAAATCGACAGCCTGCAGGGCGAGATCATCCGCTTGGGCCGCGAAACCGGCGCGCCGACCCCGATCTGCGACCTGGTGGCAGAGCTGATCACGCAGGGCGATACGGGTCCGCTGACCCCCGACCAGATTCGTGCCGGGCTGCGCTCTGCCGTTGGTTAGATCCGCAACAGCAGCTTTTTCAGCTCCGGTTCGTGGACGCGTTCGGACGCCTCTTGCGGCGAGACCCATTCGCGGGTGCGTTCGTGCATTTCGGGAAATTCATCGGCCAGATCGGTGACCCGCAGCCGATAGACCGTGGTGCAAACCGGATCGATCGCGCCGCTTTTGCGGACCTTGCCGTAGCAATAGCTGCCGACCGGCTCCGGATCGACCTCGGCGTTGCGCACGCCGGCCTCTTCCCAGGCCTCCTGCGCTGCGGCCTCGGCCCCGTTCAGCCCGTCAATCGGCCAGCCCTTGGGGATGATCCACCGCCCGGTGGCGCGACTGGTGACCATTAGCACCTGCGTATCGGGGCCATCGCCACGGGTACACAGCGCCGCGAACTGCACGAGGCGCGGACGCTGAAACAGGGGTTTCAGGACCCCCTCCCAGAATTTTTGCAGCCATGTCATTGCGGGTGCCTGCCGTTTTTTGTTGTTCTGCCTTCAGGACGGCGAGAGATATCAACCTGACAGATGGTATTCAAGCACCCCTGCGTTTGGCCCGCAGGGTCGGGTCGGCCTGGGTCGGGTCCTCGGGCCAGGGGTGCTTGGGGTATTGCGCGCGCATGTCCTTGCGTACATCTGCATAGGACCCGGCCCAGAACCCCGGCAGGTCGCGGGTGATCTGGATCGGGCGCTGCGCGGGGGACAGAAGGGTGACCTTCAGCGGCTCGCCCCCCACCATCGGGTGCTGGGTGACCCCGAACATCTCCTGCAGGCGGACCGCGATCTCGGGCACCGCTTTGCCATAGTCGATCGGGACCTTGCGCCCCAGTGGCGTGACAAAGGCCGGGGGCGCGCGGCGGTCCAGTTCCTGCATCTGGTCCCAACTCAGCCGCGCCTGAAGGGCGGGCAGCAGGTCGAACCGTTTCCAATCCTCGGCGCTGCGCACGCCGGTCAGCATCGGCAGCAGCCAGTCCTCGAGCGTTGCCATCAGCCCGCTTTCCGAGAAATCGGGCAGGTCGACGCCTGCCGCCCGCACCAGCTCGACCCGCGCGGCCAGTCGCGCAGCCTTGCCCTCCAGCCTCAGGCCCAGTTCGCGCACGCCGTCCAGCATCGCGCGGGCCGCGGACTCGTCGGACACGTCCTTCCAGATCCGGTCATCGAGCACCAGCGCACCGAACCGCTCCTGCCGCCGGGCCACCACTCGGCGGTCCCGTTTCGACCAAGCGCAGGTCTCGACCCATTCGATCTGGTCGGCGAACAACGCGCGGATCTCGGCTTCGGTGATCTGCGCGGCCATGCGCAGCCGGGCCTCGCGCGAGTTGCCGTCAGTGTCGATCGCCACAAGGTACGGCGCTGCGGCCATCGGGTCGCCGGGGTCCATCACCACGCCCTTGCCGCCCGACAGCACATAGCGCGGCGCGTCGCCCTTGCGCCTCTGCCCGACCCGGTCGGGATAGGCCAGCGCGGCCATCGCCGCCGGGCCCAGCGGGTCGCCTTCAGTCTTGATCTGGCCGTGCAGCCGCTTCGCCTCGGACCGGATCCGGTCCAGAACGCCGGGATTGGCGGGCCAGACCCGGTTGCGCTGGTAGGCGCGCGGATCGCGCAGCGCCTCGAGCCGCAGCGACAGATCCACCGGCGCGCCCTTCAAAGGGTCGCGCTCGGCCATCAGGGCGGCAAGCGGGGCGGCCTGCGCGCCGGCCGTGACCAGCATGTGCCCTAGCCGCGGATGCAGCGGCAGGCCAGCCAGTGCGCGGCCATGTTCGGTGATACGGCCCTTGCCGTCCAACGCGCCCAGCATCCGCAGCAGCGCGCGCGCCTCGGCCAGCGCCCCCTCGGGCGGTGGTGTCAGAAAGGCCAGATCCTGCGGCTCGGCCCCCCACAGGGCCAGTTCCAGCGCAAGTCCGGTCAGGTCGGCGGCCTCGATCTCGGCGGGTGGAAAGGCGGGCAGGGCGCCTTCCTCACCCTTGGACCACAGGCGAAAGCACAGCCCTTCGGCCACGCGGCCCGCGCGGCCCGCGCGTTGGGTCGCCTCGGCGCGGGTGACGCGCTCGGTCACCAGCCGCGACATGCCCGAGCCCGGATCGAACCGCGCGCGGCGGGCCTGTCCCATGTCCACTACCACCCGGATGTCCGGAATGGTCAGCGAGGTCTCGGCGATCGAGGTGGCCAACACCACCTTGCGCCCGGCCTCGGCCGGCGCAAGGGCGGCGCGCTGGGTGGCAAAGGGCAGGGCGCCGAACAACGGCCGGATCGCGCAATCGCCGGGCAGCCGCCCGGCCAGCGCGGCCTCGGCCCGGCGGATCTCGCCCTCGCCGGGCAGGAACACCAGAATGCCGCCGCCGGTGGCGCGGGTCTCGCGCTCGGCCTGTACCACCAGATCGACCAACGCGTCCAGCCGCCGCGCCTGCGGGCCCAGCGGGCGGTCCAGCCAGCGGGTCTCAACCGGGAAACTGCGCCCTTCGGATGTCACCAGCTGCGCGTCCATCAACCGCGCCACCGGATCGGCATCCAGCGTGGCTGACATCGCCAGCAGGATCAGGTCGTCGCGCAGCGCGCCGGCGACTTCAAGGCACAGGGCCAGCCCCAGATCGGCGTTCAAAGAGCGTTCGTGGAATTCGTCGAAGATCACCGCCCCAACGCCGGGCAGGTCGGGTTCGGATTGCAGCATCCGGGTCAGGATGCCTTCGGTCACCACCTCGATCCGGGTGGCTTTCGACACTTTCGCCTCGCCCCGCACGCGATAGCCGACGGTCTGGCCCGCGCGTTCGCCCAGTGTCTCGGCCATGCGTTCGGCGGCGGCGCGGGCGGCCAGCCGCCGCGGTTCCAGCATCACGATCCGCCCGTCGCACAGGCCGGCGTCGCGCATCGCCAGCGGCACGCGCGTGGTCTTGCCGGCCCCGGGCGGAGCCTGCAGCACTGCGCGGCCGCGCGCGCGCAGCGCGGCGATCAGGTCGGGCAGGGCATCGTCGATCGGTAGACGGGTCATGCCGCCTTATCGCCAAAGCCCCGTCCAAGGTCCAGAACGCCTGCGTCAAATCCCGCGCGCGGCGGTACTGGACAAACCCGGCCCATCCCCGTCATCTAGGGCAGATTTCGACGAAGGACCCCGCCCATGACCACAGCCGAGCTTGCCGACAGGATCCTCAAAGGCGACCGCCGGGCGCTGGCCCGCGCGATCACCCTTGTCGAAAGCACCCGCGCCGATCACCGCGCCCAGACGGCGCAGCTGATCAATGCGCTGTCGGGCGCCGGGCGGCAGGCGCTGCGCATCGGCCTGTCGGGAACGCCGGGGGTAGGCAAATCCACCTTCATCGAGAGTTTCGGCATGATGCTGATCGGGCAGGGACTGCGGGTGGCGGTTCTGGCGGTCGATCCCAGCTCGGCCCGGTCCGGCGGCTCGATCCTAGGCGACAAGACGCGGATGGAACGCCTCAGCCGCGAGCCGAACGCCTTCATCCGCCCCTCACCCAGCCAGAGCCATCTGGGCGGCGTCGCTCGCCGCACGCGCGAGGCCATCGCCCTGTGCGAGGCGGCCGGGTTCGACGTGGTGCTGATCGAAACGGTGGGCGTGGGCCAGTCGGAGACCGTGGTGTCGGAAATGTCTGACCTGTTCCTTCTGTTGTTGGCCCCGGCCGGCGGGGACGAATTGCAGGGCGTCAAGCGGGGCATCATGGAGATGGCCGACATGATCCTTGTGAACAAGGCCGACGGCGACCTGAAAGCCACCGCTACCCGCACCTGCGCCGATTATGCCGGGGCGCTGCGCCTGCTGCGTAAACGCCCGCAGGACCCCGAGGGATTTCCCAAGGCGATGACAGTCTCGGCGGTCGAGGAGCGCGGCCTGGACCAGGCCTGGGCCGAGATGCAGGCCCTGGCCGACTGGCGCAAACAGAACGGGCATTGGGATGCCAACCGCGCCGAACAGGCCCGCTATTGGTTCGACCAAGAGGTGCGTCACGCCCTGCTCGCCAAGCTGGAGACCCCGCGGGCCCGGTCCGAGATGGATCGGCTGGGCGCCGAGGTCGGGGCAGGGCGGCTCAGCCCCTCGGCCGCGGCTGAACGGATGTTGCAAGCGCTTGCGCAGATCTAGGCGCCCTGTGGGCGCGGCAACGAAAGCTTTGTGCAGCAGCGTGTTGTCATGTAGCCTGAACGCGAAAACCGAGGCCGGCCGGCTGCATTGGACAGGGCGCCATATCTTGCACGGAGGACGGGCAAACGCGACGGGACGGGCCGACCATGCCCAATATCAACGGGACGAATGGCAACGACAATATCGATGTCAGCAATGACAGCGGTACGCTGAACGGCTCTCCGCAAGGCAGCCCGATCGACGGCATTCGCGCGCGTGGCGGCAATGATGTCGTGACCGTTTCCAACAGTACGATTTCCGGTTCGGTGCGCGGCAATGCCGGGATCGACACGCTGATGATCGTCAACAGCGCCATTGGCGGTCGCCTGACCGCCGGTGCCGACGACGACACCGTGACGGTGCAAGGCTCGACCATCGGCAACATCCGCCTCGGGGGTGGCAATGACACGTTGACGCTGCAGGCAACCTCGGTGTCCGGCGACATCCAGGGCGGGTCGGGTAGCGATACGCTCAACTTGCCGGCCGGGACGGTCGTCACCGACAGCAGCTTTGGCACGTTCACTGTTGTCGATGGCACCAGCTATTCTCTGACCAGCGGATCCTTCGTCCTGCCATCCGGCCAGACGATCACCTATTCGCAGTTCGAAAACGGATCCGGCGTCCCCTGTTTCACCCGTGGCGCGCGCATCCTGACACCGCATGGTCCGGTGCCCATCCAGAACCTGCGCCTTGGGCAGCTGGTCCGGACCGATTCGGGCGGCGACCAGCCGATCCGCTGGATCGGATGTCGCGCGTTCAGCGCGACCGAAATCCGGGCAAACCCCAAGCTGGCCCCGGTGCGGATCCTTGCCGGTGCGCTTGGGGCCGGGCTGCCTGCGCGCGATCTGCTTGTGTCTCGGCAGCACCGGATGCTGGTCCAGTCCCCTATCGCGCGGCGCATGTTCGGGCAGGATCAGGTGTTGATCCCCGCCATCAGGCTGACGGCGCTGCCGGGCATCTTCGTCGATGACGCCATTCCGGGGGTGGAGTATTTCCACCTGCTGTTCGACCAGCACCGAATCGTGTTTGCCGAGGGCGCTCCAACCGAAAGCCTGTTCACCGGCCCCGAGGCGCTGCGGTCGCTGGGCGCGAAAGCGCGAGAAGAGATCCTCGCCATCTTTCCGCAACTGGCAGGCGGGGTTCACGTGTCGAACCCGGCCCGCACCATTCCACGCGGGCGCCAGCAGGCCCGATTAATCGCGCGGCACCTGCGCAACGCAAAACCGTTGCTGGCCGAAAACTGGGGTGCGGGGACATGATCGGGAGGGGGAGCAAAGATTTCGCGCTACCCGTCTTGACCCTTGAAGCGATTCCCACTAAACGCATCCAACCAGTTTTCGGGCGCGACTTCGGGTTGCGCCCCTTGTGATTTGGCCGCGTGCAGCAGCCCGGCCCACCAGAAACAAAGGATGAAACCATGTCGCGCCGTTGCGAACTGACCGGAAAAGGCCCGATGACTGGCAACAATGTCAGCCACGCCAACAACAAAACCAAGCGTCGCTTTCTGCCCAACCTGAACGACGTGACCCTGCAGTCTGAAACGCTGGGTCGCGGCGTCAAGCTGCGCATCTCGGCGGCTGCCCTGCGCTCGGTCGACCACCGCGGTGGTCTGGACGCCTTCCTGGCCAAGGCCAAGGATGAGGATCTGTCCCCGAACGCACTGAAAGTGAAGAAGGAAATCGCCAAGGCACAAGCCTCGGCCTGATTTCCCCACAGGTCTTGTTTTCAGCCCCCGTGCCTGTTGGCGCGGGGGCTCTTCGTTGCGCAGACATCTTTGTACGGGTTTGGGCCTTCGCGAGCGCGCATCCTTGACGCCAAACAATTTCGCGTCAAACGGTGAAATTGTTCACATACAATGCGCGAGAGTCTTCTTAAGCATGTACGTATTGCAGCGGCGGAGCGATGAGATGTCTGCGAAAACCTCCAAATTTCTTTCAGTCCTTTCGACAATTCTGGTCGAGTCGGTATCCATTTGCACCCGGATGCAACGGCGGGTGAACCGCCTGCACACAGGCCTGACGACCCAGCGCGACGACCGCGATTTTTTCTGACCTCCCTGACAACTGGATACGGGGCAGCCCATTTTTTGGCCGCCCCGTTTTTTTGCAGCGCCAAACTGTCTCAGGCGGGTCAATCCCCTTGTCGGATTTCCTCGATCGCGCCTATACCTCGGGCGAGATGACCCGGACCCTGCGTACGATCCTGCCGATTGCCCTGTCGCTGCTTCTTGCGCTGACAGCACAGAGCGTTGCCGCCTCGCGCGGCATGGACAGGGCCGTGGGGCAGATGGTGCTGTGTACCGGCACGGGGCCGGTCTTGGTCTACATGGCCGAAAACGGCCAGCCGACCAAGGCGCCGCATTATTGCCCGGACTATGCTCTCAGTCTTCTGGGGGCGGTGTTTACCGACCAGCTACCGCATCCTCTTGCACCGGATCGGGTCCAGCCCGGCCCGCTGCGCGGAACCTCTGATTTGGTGGTCGCGCTGGTACACGGTCAATCGGCCAGGGGGCCTCCGATCCGCGTCTGAGATCGTTTCCAAAACATTCAGACACGTTTCAAGGAGAGGCCCAAATGCGCTTCCAATCCACTTTTCTGGCAACTTTGGCTGCTACCGTCTTGTCCACCGCCGCTTTTGCCGACAGCATCATCTCGGTCGAGGATGCTTATGCCCGATCCTCGGGCATGAACGCCAAGGCCGGTGCGGCATTCATGATGATCAAGAACACCGGCGACACCGATGACCGGTTGGTTTCGGCCCAGTCGGACGTCGCCGCGCGGGTCGAGCTGCACACGCACAAGATCGACGAGAACGGCGTCGCCAAGATGATGCAGGTCGAGGAAGGCTTTGCCATCCCGGCCGGCGAAGCCCACATGCTGCAACGTGGCGGCGACCACGTGATGTTCATGGGGATCAAAAAGCCGTTCGAGCAGGGTGCGAAAATTCCGGTCACTCTGGTGTTCGAGCAGGCCGGCGAGGTGCAGGTCGAGATCCCAGTCGATCTCGAGCGCCAGGACGGTCACATGAAGCATTCGAACTGACGGCACGCCTGTCTTCTGGCCGCGCTGCGGCCGTCATCCATGCGTCAGGCCGGGCAATGCCCGGCCTGTTTGCGTCGGCCCTATCTGTTGACGGTGCGGATGGTCACCCGATCGCCCGCGCGCTTGAACCGGGCCGCCATGAACAGCATGACCGCGGCGAAAGCCAGCGCGGAAAAGGCGATGGCCCAGCCCAACGCCACCAGCCCGCTGCCGGGCCAGAAGATCAGCACCAGCCCGATCACCAGCGCCACAAGGCCCGAGTTGCGTACCGTGGCTCGCTCGGGGTCCAGCGGGTGCATCTGACCCAGCGACATCAGCGACCCGATGCCGATGATCAGCGCCCAGGCCCCCAGCAGGAAGAACGCCAGTCTGGCGGTGCCCTCGGGCCAGATCAGCAGGACCAGCCCGATCAGCACCGCGCCGAAACCCGCACCGCCGATCAACCCGCGCCGGCCAAAGCCCAGCAGCGTCAGCCCGCCATCGAGGATCAGCAGAACACCCACCAGCCGCAGCAGCAGCGCGATGCTGCCGGTAGGCCAGAACAGCGCCGCGATGCCCACCGCCCCCGCCAGCAACCCGCGCAACAGGAAGGTCCACCACAGGTCAGCAAGGGTTTCCCCTAGCGCTGCACGCCCATCCAGCGCGCCGTCATCCAAGACCTCGCCCTGCGGCCTGTCCGGTTCGGTCATTGCAAACTCCCTGTCTGGTTTGGTTCAGCATAGCCTGCGGGGCGGCCTCAAGTCACCTCTGAGCCAACAGGAGTTCGACCCAGTGCGGCACCACCTGCGTTGCCGGTCCGAACAGGGTCTCGTCGAAACTGGATACGCCTGCCGAGGGCTCCAGGTTCAGCTCGACCGTTCGCGCGCCGGCGGCGATCGCCTCGTGTACGAAGGCCGCGGCCGGGTAGACCTGTCCCGAGGTGCCGATGGCCGCGAAGATATCGGCCTGCGCCAGGTGGCCATAGATCTGATCTATGAAATACGGCATCTCGCCGAACCACACGATATCGGGCCGCGCGGTCGGAGCGGTGCAGACGGGGCAGGGTTCATCCACAGCCATTTTGGCCGGGGCGGGCCAGCGGTGGCCACAGGCCGCGCAGAGCGCGCCCGCCAACGTGCCGTGCATGTGGATCACGCCTGACGCGCCCCCGGCTTCGTGAAGGCCATCCACGTTCTGCGTCACGATCACCACCTCGCCGGGCCAGTCGCGCTGCAGCCGGGCCAGCGCCCGGTGGGCCGCGTTCGGCTGCGCCTGCGCCGCCTGCACCCTGCGCGCGTTGTAGAAGGCGTGAACCAGCGCGGGGTCGCGGGCAAAGCCCTCGGGAGTGGCCACGTCCTCGATCCGGTGTTGCGCCCACAGCCCGCCTTCGTCGCGAAAGGTGCCCAGCCCGCTTTCGGCCGAAATCCCGGCCCCGGTCAAAATCACGATCTTTCCCATCCGCCCTCCGCGCGCTACACCCGAGCCATGTCACAGCGTATCCTGTTTGTCTGCCTCGGCAATATCTGCCGCTCGCCCGCCGCTGAGGGCGTTTTCCGCGCCCGCGCGCACCACCACGCCGCCGACAGCGCCGGCACCTCGGACTGGCATGTAGGCGATCCGCCCTATGGCCCAATGCAGCGCGCAGCCCGTGCCCGTGGGCTGAACCTGAGTGACCTGCGCGCGCGACAGTTCATTGCCGCCGATTTCGACCGGTTCGACCTGATCGTCGGGATGGATGACGGCAACATCGCCAAGATCGAAGCGCTTCGCCCGGTGGGCAACGCAACCCCGGTGCGCCTGCTGACCGATTTCGCGGCCCAGACCGGTGCCGATCATGTGCCCGATCCGTACTATACGCGCGACTTCGACGGCGCGCTGGATCTGATTGAAACCGCCGTCGACGGGCTGATCGCGTATCTGGACACCTAACCGCCGATCACCCTGAACTGCCCGGACAGCCAGGGCAGGCGGGTCAGGCAAGGGTCGATCATCTGGCTCTGCATCAGGTGGCGGGTCATGCCGGCCACCTCGCGCGGGACCTGATCGGACCAGTCGGACCGGGTGAACAGGGAAATCCTGCGCGACGCCGTGCCGAACGGGGCGGGGTGCACCTCGAGCCCGTCATGGAACCGGGCGGCCCGCATGTAGCCCAGCGGTGTGGTGATCGCCCAGCCCAGCCCGCGCGCGACCATTGCCATCAACGCCAGGTGCGAACCGATCTCGAACCGGTCCTCGAACTCCAGCTGCGCGCGGGAAAGATGGCTTTCGATCTGGCGGCTGATCAACTGCTCGCGCGCATAGCGCAGAAACGGCAGGGACTGCAGCGCTTCCTCGTCCGAAGTGCGGCCCTTGGGCGCCACAAGGATGAACGGGTCCTGCACCAGCGGATATTCGACCACGTCCTCCAGAACCTCGCCGCTGTGGGCCGATACGGCCATGTGCAGGCTCTGGTCTTCGAGCGCGCGGAACAGATCCAGGCTCGACAGGGTGATCAGCTTGAATCGCGACCGGGTCAGACGCTCGGCCAGAAGCGTGGCCAGGCGAGGGGTCAGGTCATTGTCGAAATCGTCGATCAGCCCGATCGACAGGGTTGTCAAATGGCCCAAGTCCATGACCGAAAGCTCGCTTTGGGCCATCTGCAGCTCGGCCAGAACCGCCTCGGCCCGGGCCAGAAAGCCGCGCCCGGCGGGCGTCAGGCGCATGGGGCGGCGGCCGTGATCGACCAGATCGGTGCCTAACGCCTTTTCCAGATTGCGCAACTGCTGGCTGACCGACGGCTGGCTGAGCCCCGTGATCTCGGCGGCCTGCGCCACCGAACCGGTCCGCGCAAGGGCCGCAAATACTTCCAGCCCACGCAGGGTCAGCCCCTTCATTCCCATGCAACACACCTTTCGCTGCGCCATTCCTGCGGTTCGGCACAGGTCAGGTCAAGCACTGGCCCGTTGCCCTCCTAGCTGCAACTGGCCTGAGCGACCTGCCCAAAGGCCTGATACCGTTCCCACAAAGCATCGTCGCGGGCGCTTTTCGACATTTTGATTGCCTGCGCCTGGTTCGGGTCGGTAAACCATTTGGCGATGGTTTTTTGGTCGCTGCGGGTCAGCACTTGGTCGGCGACGCTCTGGATGCAGTTGCACCGTTGCCGTGTCGCGGCGGTGCGGTCCGACGCCAGACAGGCCCGTTTGATCTGCGCCGCGTCGGACATGGCCGGCGCCACCGCCGTCAGCGTCGATGCGCAAACCGCAATCAATAGGAAGTGTTTCATGCTCATGCCTCGCTTTGCCTGCCCGGAGAGGTCTTGCGCCTCTCTCAGCTGCGCGCAGTATGAATCAAACCTCGATCCCGATCAACACGCATCATCTCATGCATCAGCGTCGCGCCTTCGCGACGGGTCAGAGCAGGCCGGGCAATTGCCATGCGCGCAGCCCCATCGAGGTCAGGGAAGAACAGCGCATCTGGCGTGCCCGACTGCGCCGCCGATACCAGCAGGCTTTCGGAAAGGGCGCCGTTGGCGCGTACGATGGCGTGCCGGTCCAGCATGAAATGGTGATACGTCACCGTGAGGGCCGGCGACAGCGCAGCAGCGCCCGCGTCGACAAGGCTGATGGCCGGCACGAAAACCTGATCCATCCCGAACATCAACTCAACCGACGGATGCGCAACCAAAAGCCGGTGCTGCTGCTACACGCACAGCGGAGCCGTATTGTCCAAGGTTCCCGCTGGTATCGTTACCATGCGGAACCGTCCGGCGGCGATCACGCTCTGCCGACCGACCCACTGCACCGGCTGAAACCCGTGATCCAGCGTCCAAACCCGGTCGCCCACGGCAAGATTCTCGACCGCGATCTGGCCGCGCTCGGTCTCGATCAGGGTGCCGGGCGCATAGCAGATCGGGGTGACATAGGCGCTGGAGTCGAAATTGGGTCCTTCCTGGGCGCTGATCACCGTCAGCGGGACGCCCGCGGGCGGAAAACTTCCGGGCCCGCCGATGAAGGCCAATCCCTCGACAGTGGCAAAGCTGGGCGATGAGTTGTTCACGTTGAACCCGACCGCCTGCCAGGTATTGGTCCCGTCGGTCAGGGTGATGCCGTATTCCGCCTCGACCCGCGTGCCGTTGGAATACAAGGTCCCGTCGATGGTCTGGTCGCCGTTCAGCCGCTGGTTGCCGTCATTGTCGCGGAAATCGGTGTCGGCGCCGGCATCGGTGATGAATATTTCGGTCGGGTTGACCGTGTTGAAGGTGATCGTCTGTCCCACCAGGTGCGAGCCGTCCCCCTGGGTGACGCCGTCCAACTGTTCGCCGCCCGAGATGGTCATCTGCGACTCGCCCAAAACGTAGATCGAATAGTCCGCCATGTCCTGCCTTCACGCCTCGCCCGGTGCCGCAGCTTCGCCTGTCAGTCCCAACAACGGGTAAACGCCGGTTGCCAAAGTCGCTCCTGACCCCTTCTACCCTGCGCTTCCCTGCTTGACGAGGTGACAATCTGCGGACATATCCCCCTTCATGACAGACCTCGCTCATATCCGCAATTTCTCCATCGTCGCGCATATCGACCATGGCAAATCCACCCTTGCCGACCGGCTCATCCAAGAGACCGGAACGGTGCAGGATCGTGACATGAAGGAACAGCTGCTCGACAGCATGGATATCGAGCGCGAGCGCGGCATCACCATCAAGGCCAACACGGTCCGCATCGACTATACCGCCGACAATGGCGAAAAGTACGTGCTGAACCTGATCGACACTCCCGGCCACGTGGACTTCGCCTACGAAGTCAGCCGCTCGATGCGCGCGGTCGAAGGCTCGCTGCTGGTGGTTGACTCGACGCAAGGCGTCGAGGCGCAGACGCTGGCCAATGTCTATCAGGCCATCGACGCGGATCACGAGATCGTGCCGGTGCTGAACAAGATCGACCTGCCGGCCTCCGACTGCGACCGCGTCGCCGAACAGATCGAGGACGTGATCGGCATCGACGCCACCGACGCCATTCAGGTCAGCGCCAAGACGGGGCAGGGCATCCACGAAACGCTCGAGGCGATCGTGCACAAGCTGCCCGCGCCCAAGGGCGAGCGCGACGCGCCGCTCAAGGCGATGCTGGTCGACAGCTGGTACGACTCCTACCTTGGCGTGATCGTCCTGGTCCGCATCATGGACGGCGTTCTGAAAAAAGGGATGCGGGTCAAGTTCATGTCGAACGGCACCCTGCACCATGTCGACCGCGTGGGCGTCTTCCGCCCCGAGATGCAGATGGTCGACCAGCTGGGCCCGGGCGAGATCGGCTTTCTCACCGCATCCATCAAACAGGTCCGCGACACCCGCGTCGGCGACACCATCACCAATGACCGCAACGGTGCCGAAACCGCTCTGCCGGGCTTCAAACCCGCGCAGCCGGTGGTGTTCTGCGGCCTCTTCCCCGTGGACAGCGCCGAATTCGAAGACCTGCGCGACGCGATCGAGAAACTGGCCCTCAACGACGCCAGCTTCTCTTTCGAGATGGAAACCTCGGCCGCGCTGGGCTTTGGCTTCCGCTGCGGCTTCCTGGGCCTGCTGCACCTCGAGGTCATCCGTGACCGCATCGAACGCGAATACGATATCGAGCTCATCACCACCGCGCCGTCGGTGATCTATCACGTCTACATGAAAGACGGCGAGATGATCGAGCTGCACAACCCCGCCGACATGCCCGACATGTCCAAGGTCGACCACCTCGAGGAACCGCGCATCAAGGCCACCATCCTCGTGCCGGATGAATACCTTGGCGACGTGCTGAAACTCTGCCAGGACCGCCGCGGCATCCAGATGGACCTGACCTATGCGGGCAGCCGCGCCATGGTCGTCTATGACCTGCCGCTGAACGAGGTCGTCTTCGACTTCTACGACCGCCTGAAATCGGTGACCAAGGGCTATGCCAGCTTCGACTACCAGATGACGGGCTACCGGCAGGACAACCTGGTCAAGATGTCGATCCTCGTGAATGACGAGCCGGTGGACGCGCTGTCGGTCATGGTCCACCGCGACCGCGCCGAGACCCGCGGCCGCGCCATGTGCGAAAAGCTGAAAGAGCTGATCCCGCGCCACATGTTCAAGATCCCGATCCAGGCGGCCATCGGCGGCAAGGTCATTGCGCGCGAGACCCTCTCGGCCCTGCGCAAGGACGTGACCGCGAAGTGTTATGGAGGCGACGCCACGCGGAAACGGAAGTTGCTGGAAAAGCAGAAGGCCGGCAAAAAGAAGATGCGCCAGTTCGGCAAGGTCGACATCCCGCAGGAGGCGTTTATTTCGGCGTTGAAAATGGACAGCTGAGGCTGTCCATTTTTTGGCGGTTGTCAGGGTTGCCGTGTTTGGCGCCAAAACTATGGCAGCCATAATTGTCCTATGGCGTGAGAACAATGAGTGAGAGAGTTACAGACTTTCCGAAAATTGACGAACACCTAGCTGAGATGAAAATATTGCAGCGAAATGCTTGCGCTCATCATGGATTCTTAAGGTATTTAACTTCGCATCCGGAAGTAAACGAAAAGTACACGGACTCGTTTACTGGTCATGTAATTGAGTTGCAGATAAATTCGGTTATTTCTTCTTCGATAATGCTTGTTTGCAGCCTTTGGGATCAAAATGGCCATTCACTGCCAGAGTTTGCCAAAGCGATTGCAGATAAATCGGAGTACATAAAGAAACAGCGAAAAAAGTGGCGAAGCGAGTGGTCTGAGGACATGCTCGGATTGCCAAAGGTTGATGAGGAAATCAAAGAATTTATTTCTGAAGTGGATAGACTTGCAAGTTCACAGGAAATGTCAGCTATAAAGGTCCATAGAGATGAGGAAATTGCCCACCCCTTGAAAGGTAGAAGCGGCCAGAGACGGAAACACGTAAAAGCGCATGGCCTTTATCAACCTGCCAAATACAATGACTTGATTGACTTGCTGGAGTGGTCCTCTGAATTGGTATCAAAAGCCTTGTCGATTTGGCATTTTGAAGTTTTTCTGCACACGGACATTTCCGACCTGTTTCAAAGTTACAGCGAAACGTACTGGACAAAGATGCCAAGATACTCCGAGGTTGAGTAATTTTCTGTTAGAAGTCAACGCAATACATTTGTTTCAACCTGCCCGCCCGGCGGCACCGCCGGGCCGCGCCGACCCGCCCCCCTGGGGCGGCGCGTTTGCGCCTCCCCTCGGGCCGGCGCTGCCCTCATCTCTGCCAACCAACCGCCGCGCCCGCGTTTGCGCCCCGGGGCTCCGCCCGTTCGGCCCTGAAACGGTCCACCGGACCGTTTCTTAAACGGGTCTCACCCCCTCGGGCCGGCGCTGCCGTCATCTCTGCTGACCAACCGCCACACCCGCGCTGGCCGCCGGGGGCTCAATTTCACCCGACCAAGGTCCGCTGAGCCGGAGAGCGTTTCGTGATATACTCCGTCCCTCACCATGGGAGGATATACCGATGAAACATCTGACGATCGCTTCTGCGCTCTGGCTGTTCGCCGTGCCCGCTTTCGCATCTCAATGCCCCACCGACATCGCCGCCATCAACGCGGCGCTGGCGGCGGGGACCGAGCTCAGCGACGAGCAGGTCGCGCAGGTCGAGGCCCTGCGCGACGAAGGCCAGCAACTGCACGACGCCGGGGATCACCAGGCCTCGGTCGATACGCTGGCCAAGGCCAAGGAAATGCTCGGCCTGAACTGATCCTGCCGCCCGTCGACAAGTCTGGGAGGGGCCTCCCCGCAATGTGAGCCACTTCACAGCCCCGCTGACCCGCACCTGCTAAGGTTGACCCAACGGAAACCAGCGGCGGAGGTCCCATGTCCATGATCCCCATCATCGCGCTTGGATCGGCGGGTCTCTATTCCGTGGCCATGATCTCGATGAAGTTCTGGTGGAAACTTCCCGGCCTCGGGTTGGGGCTGCTGATCGTCGCCACCTTGCTGGCTGCCGCCACGCTGGAACTCGCCGCGCTGCGCGACGAACGGCTGGGCATCATCTATACCGGCATTCTGGGGGCCGAGGTCGTGCTGATCGCCATCGCCTCTTTCTTTCTATTCGGCGAGTCCTTTTCCTACCGCGAGGGGCTGGGCATCACCCTCGTCATCATCGGCACTGCCCTGGCCTGGGCCTGATCCCACCTTGCCGCAACTTGCGCGACACGGGTGCGGGACGGGCGCCCCGCCGCACGGAGCGCACCAGTTCGGCGTGGTTCCATCGGGCTTTGCCCGTTGCGCGTATCAGCCCTGAAGGGACCTGACTTCTACATCGCCCTCGGCCTGCGCCTTGATGGCCAACGCGGCGGCGTGGCTGGCTGCGGCCGTGGTATAGTAGGGAATCTTGTCATACAAAGCGATCGAGCGGATCGCCTTGCTGTCTTCGATGGCCTGCGCGCCCTCGGTGGTGTTCATCACCAGCTGCACCTGACCGTCCTTCAGCATGTCCACCACGTCGGGGCGGCCTTCATAGACCTTGTTGACCACGTCACAGGGTACGCCCTGGCTGTCCAGCCAAGTCTGCGTGCCGCGCGTTGCGACCAGCGTGAAGCCCTGTTCCACCAGAACCTTCGCCGCCTCCAGCATCAACGCGCCCTTGTCGGCATCCTTGATCGAAATGAAGGCCCGCCCCTTGGACGGCAGCACCATGCCGGCGCCCAGCTGCGCCTTGAGGAAGGCGCGGGGGAAGTCGCGGTCCCAGCCCATGACCTCGCCGGTCGAGCGCATCTCGGGGCCAAGGATGGTATCGACGCCGGGGAAACGGGCAAAGGGCAGCACCGCCTCTTTCACCGAGAACCAGGGCATGTTCGGGTCGGCCAGGGTCATCTGGTCGGCGATCTTGGTGTCTTGGCCCTCCTTGTAGGGCGGGCGCTGCGGGAAGTTCGACAGCGGCTCGCCCGCCATCACCCGCGCGGCGATCGAGGCAATTGCGCTGTCGGTCGCCTTGGCCACGAAAGGCACGGTGCGGCTGGCGCGCGGGTTGACCTCGATCAGGTAGATCTCGCCATCCTTTATCGCGAACTGCACGTTCATCAGGCCGACCACGTTCAGCGCCTTGGCCAGCTTGTAGGTCTGCTCCTTGATCTCGTCGATGACCTCGGTCGACAGCGAATAGGGCGGCAGCGAACAGGCCGAGTCGCCGGAATGCACGCCGGCCTCTTCGATATGCTGCATGATGCCCGCCACATGCACATCCTTGCCGTCGCACAGCGCGTCCACGTCCAGCTCGACCGCCCCGGCCAGGTAGCTGTCGAGCAGAACCGGGCTGTCGCCCGAGACGACAACGGCCTCGTTGATGTAGCGCTTCAGCTGATCCATGTCGCGCACGATCTCCATCGCGCGGCCACCCAGAACGTAGGACGGGCGGATTACCAGCGGGAAGCCGATCTCCTCGGCTATTTCCAGCGCTTGCGCGTCGGTCGAGGCGATACCGTTCTTGGGTTGCTTCAGCCCCAGCTGGTTGACCAGCGCCTGGAACCGCTCGCGGTCCTCGGCCAGGTCGATGGCGTCTGGCGAGGTTCCGAGGATCGGGATGCCGGCCTGTTCCAGCGCGTTGGCCAGCTTCAGCGGCGTCTGGCCGCCGAACTGCACGATCACGCCGTGCAGGGTGCCGTTCTCCTGTTCGACCCGCAGAATCTCCATGACGTGTTCAAAGGTCAGCGGCTCGAAATACAGGCGGTCCGAGGTGTCATAGTCGGTCGAAACCGTCTCGGGGTTGCAGTTGACCATGATGGTCTCATACCCGGCATCCGTCAGTGCGAAACAGGCGTGACAGCAGCAATAGTCGAACTCGATCCCCTGACCGATCCGGTTCGGGCCGCCGCCCAGGATGACCACCTTCTTGCGGTCGCTGGGGCGCGCCTCGCATTCGACTTCGCCCATCGTGGGGGCCTCGTAGGTCGAATACATGTAGGGCGTCTGCGCCTCGAACTCGGCGGCGCAGGTGTCGATGCGCTTGAACACCGCCTTGACGCCCAAGTTGTGACGGGCGCGGCGCACGTTGTCCTCGTTGCGGCCGGTCAGCTTGGCCAGACGGGCATCGGTAAAGCCCAGCATCTTGACCGCGCGCAGGCCCTCTTCGGTGACCGGCAGGCCGTTCTTGCGCAGGTCACGTTCGGCCTCGACGATCTCACGGATGCGCGCGAGGAACCACGGATCGAACTTGGTGACCGCCTGGATCTCGTCATCCGACAGCCCGTGACGCATCGCCTGCGCGATGGTGCGCAGCCGGTCCGGCGTCTGCTGGCTGATCGCCTTGATAACATGCGCCTTGTCGTCGCTGGTTTCGACAGCGCCCCAAGGGCCGATGCTCAGGCCCGAAATTGCGACCTCGTCAAAGCCGGTCAGGCCCGATTCCATCGAAGCCAGCGCCTTTTGCATCGATTCGTGGATCGTGCGCCCAATCGACATCGCCTCGCCCACCGATTTCATCGCGGTGGTCAGGTAGGGTTCAGCGCCCGGGAACTTCTCGAAGGCGAATTTCGGGATCTTGGTGACCACATAGTCGATGGTCGGCTCGAAGCTGGCAGGGGTGACCTTGGTGATGTCATTGTCCAATTCGTCCAGCGTGTAGCCCACCGCCAGCTTGGCCGCGATCTTGGCGATCGGGAAGCCGGTCGCCTTGGACGCCAGCGCCGACGAGCGCGACACGCGCGGGTTCATCTCGATCACGACCATGCGGCCGTCGGCAGGGTTCACTGCCCATTGCACGTTCGAGCCGCCGGTTTCCACGCCGATCTCGCGCAGCACGGCGATCGAGCCGTTGCGCATGATCTGGTATTCCTTGTCGGTCAGGGTCAGGGCAGGGGCCACGGTGATCGAGTCGCCGGTATGCACGCCCATCGGGTCGACGTTTTCGATGGAACAGACGATGATGGCGTTGTCGGCGCTGTCGCGCACCACCTCCATCTCGTATTCCTTCCAGCCCAGCAGGCTTTCGTCCACGAGGATCTGGTTCACGGGCGAGGCATCCATGCCCGAGCGGCAATAATGGATGTAGTCCTCGCGGTTGTAAGCCACCCCACCGCCGGTGCCGCCCAGTGTAAAGGCGGGGCGTATAATCGCGGGCAGGCCGATGTTTTCCAGCTCGTCCAAGGCCATCTGCACGCCGGCATCCAGATCGGCAGAGCCATCGGCCTTTTTGGGAGCGGTGATGATTGTCGCCTTGGGGTTTTCAAGGCCCAGGCGGTCCATCGCCTCGCGGAACAGCTTGCGGTCCTCGGCCATCTCGATGGCCTCGCGCTTGGCCCCGATCATCTCGACGCCGAATTTTTCCAGAATGCCCATCTCTTCCAGCGCCAGCGAGGTGTTCAGGCCGGTCTGACCTCCCATCGTGGGCAGCAGGGCGTCAGGGCGTTCTTTTTCGATGATCTTGGCGACGACCTCGGGCGTGATCGGCTCGATATATGTGGCGTCGGCCAGTTCCGGGTCGGTCATGATCGTGGCGGGGTTCGAGTTCACCAGGATGACCCGATAACCTTCCTCGCGCAGGGCCTTGCAGGCCTGGGCGCCGGAATAGTCGAACTCGCAAGCTTGCCCGATGACAATGGGCCCCGCCCCGATGATCATGATCGACTGGATGTCGGTTCTCTTCGGCATGGCCTGGTCCCTTCGATTTTGCACGAGTCGCTGGCGCCGCCCAAGCGCCCAAATTGTCGTGCGTTATAGGGACCCGGGCAAAAGGTGCAAGGGGGATCGGAAACGGAATCGAAATTGCCGCTTTCCCCCCTTTCCCTTGGCACCGTATTCTCTATATGCCGCGGAACGGTAGATGAGGAAGCAATTGCGCATTCGTTTCGATCAGGGACCCGCCGGTCCGGGCACAGGTTTCGACCGGCCTACCCAGGTGATCCGCGCCGACCGGGCGGAGCAGGTGCCCCATGCCTTGGTGGCGCTGGATGACGCGCGCGCGAAGGGCGGTTGGCTGGCCGGTTATGCCAGTTATGAGTTGGGTTATGCGCTCGAGCCGAAGCTGATCGCAAGGCTGCCCGGGAACCGTCGATTGCCGCTGTTGTGCTTTGGGGTATTCGATGGCCCGAGCGTGCACGACCTGCCGTCCGGTGCAGCCGGGCTGACTGCGTTTCAGCCGCGTTGGAGCGAGGCGCGCTATACCGAAGCCTTCCGCGCCGTGCATGATGCGATCGGGGCCGGGGACATCTATCAGGCCAACCTGACATTTCCCATTGACCTGGAAACCGAGGGCGACAGCGCCGCGCTCTACGCCGCGCTGACCGCCGGACAGCCGGTCGGCCATGGCGCGCTGGTCCAGCAGGACGGGCTGCCCGATCTGCTCAGCCGCTCGCCCGAGCTGTTCTTCCGCACCGATGCCGACGGGACGATCGAGACCCGGCCGATGAAGGGCACCCAGCCGCGCAGCGCCGATCTGGCCGAGGATGCGCGTCGGCGGGATTTCCTGTCCTCGGACGAAAAGAACCGGGCCGAGAACCTGATGATCGTGGACCTGCTGCGCAATGACATCAGCCGCGTGGCGCTGCCGGGAACCGTTCAGGTGCCCGAGCTGTTCAAGGTCGAGACCTACGCCACCGTGCATCAGATGGTGTCGCTGGTGCAGGCGCGGCTGCAGGTGGGGGCCGGGCTGTCCGACATCCTGACGGCGCTGTTTCCCTGTGGTTCGATCACCGGGGCGCCCAAGATCCGTGCGATGGAGATTCTTTCGGATCTGGAGCCCTGGCCGCGCGACATCTATTGCGGCACCATTGGCTGGGCCGCCCCGGATGGGCGGTCGGAATTCAACGTCGCGATCCGGACCTTGATGGTCGAGGGCAATCGGGCCACGCTGAACGTCGGCGGAGGCGTCGTCTGGGACAGCACTGCCGCGTCGGAATACGAGGAAGCGCTATGGAAAGCCCGGTTCGCGCACCAACTGAGCCTGATTTCCGTCTGATCGAAACCTTTGCGTTTCGGCCCGGGCAGGGCTTTGTGCGGCTGGAGCGCCACCTGCGGCGCATGGCGCGCACGGCGGATTGGCTGGGTGTTCGGTTCGACGTGCGGCGTGTGGGCGAGGTGGTGGCCGGCGTGGCCGGCGCGGACCCGCTGCGGTGCCGGTTGACTCTGGACATGACCGGCAAGCCCGAGGTCACCACGGGGCCTCTGGCGGACAACCCGCCGGGCTGGACGGTGGGCATCGCCACGCCGCGGCTGATGTCCTCGGACATCTGGCTGCGTTACAAGACCACCCGCCGCGCGATCTATGATCAGGCGCGGGCGGAATTGCCCGACGGCGTGGACGAGCTGTTGTTCCTGAATGAACGGGATGAACTGTGCGAGGGCACCATCACCAACCTGTTCGTCGAAACGGAAAACGGATGCCTGCTGACACCGCCGGTTGCAGCGGGCCTGCTGCCGGGCATCCTGCGCGAGGAACTGATTGAGACCGGACGCGCGGTCGAGGCGGTCTTGACCCTGCATGATCTGGCCGCCGCGCACCGGGTCTGGATGGGCAATTCCTTGCGCGGTTTGATCCCGGCCCAAGTGATATTGCCATGAGCGACCGCAGTTCTGCGCGTGGATTGCAGGTGTCGAACCTGCGCCTGAAGGCTGAATTCGTGGCGTTCTATGTCGCGGTCCCCTTGCTGATCGCGGTTCTGTTTCCACCCGACTGGATGTTTCCGGCCCTGTTCTTCTTCACCGCTGGCGGGATCGCCCTGCTGCACCGCACTCCGGGCTTTTCCTGGGCCGAGCTGCGCTATGGCTGGCGCAACTGGCGCTGGGCCGAGGTGATCGGGTTCTCATTCGCAATGGCGGCAATCTGTGCGGCCTTGGTGATGGCCACGCGCCCCGATGCGGCCTTTTATCTGCTGCTGAACCGGCCGGAATTTCTGGTCGTGATCTGGCTGGGCTATCCGTTGCTGTCGGCGCTTCCGCAAGAGCTGCTGTTCCGCACACTGTTCTATCGCCGCTATCACGCGATTCTGCCTGACGGCACGGCCTTGCCGTTGCTGAACGCCGGGCTGTTTGCCTTTGCCCATCTGATGTATTGGAGCTGGATCGTCGCCGCGATGACATTCGCGGGCGGGCTGCTGTTTTCCTGGGCCTACCGAAAGCGTGGGTCGTTCTTCTATGCGGTGCTGCTGCACGCGATCGCGGGCAACATCATCTTTGCCGCCGGGCTGGGCGTGTTCTTCTATTCCGGAAACGTGCAGCGCCCGTTCTAGGGGCTCTACTCGGCGGCGTTGCGCATTTCTTGACCCGGCTGATACAGATAGTCCCGCGTTAACGGCACCGCGTCACGGCGATGGCCCAGTTGCAGTTGGAAAACGGTCTGGTCGCGCTCCTCGAACACCAGGATGCAGGCGGTCAAGTAGAACCGCCACATGCGGATGAACCGGTCGTCATACATCGCGCGTACCTGATCCAGGTTGCTCTCGAACCGGTCGCGCCAGGCGCGCAGAGTCAGGGCATAATGCAGCCGCAGGCTTTCGACATCCAGAAACCACAGGCCGGTGCGTGCCACGGGTTTGACGATTTCCTCGAGCGACGGGACATAGCCGCCCGGGAAGATGTATTTGTTCAGCCAGGGCGACTGGCCGGTGGGCGGCCCATTGCGGCCGATGGAATGGATCAACGCCACGCCGTCGGGCTTCAACAGGGCCGCGACCTGGTCGAAATAGGTGCGCAGCTGTGGCGCGCCCACATGCTCCAGCATCCCGACCGAGACGATCCGGTCGAACTGATCCTGCATCTGCCGGTAGTCCATCAGCCGAATGTCGACGCGGTCGGCTAGCCCGGCCTGCCGTACTCGTGCGGTCGCAGTGTGGTGCTGGTTTTGCGAAAGGGTCAGCCCGGTCACCTGCACGCCGTGGTCACGCGCCAGCGTCAGGGCCAGCCCTCCCCAACCGCAACCGATGTCCAGCACGCGCATTCCGGGTTCAAGGCACAGCTTGCGCGCGATATGCGCCTTTTTGGCGGCTTGCGCCTGTTCCAAAGTCATCCAGGGCTGCTGGAAATAGGCGCAGCTGTACTGCATGTCAGGGTCCAGCATCAGCTGGTAGAAGTCGTCGGACAGGTCATAGTGATGCGCCACGTTGCGCCGCGCCGAGCGGACCGAGTTGCGCTGCAGGATCGGCCGCAGCAGATACCCCGCCCAGTCCTGGATCTGCTGCAGCAGGGGCAATGACCCGCTGGCCGCGCATCGAATCGCGATCCGCATGGCACTTTCAAGGCCGCCTTCGTCGACGGTTATGGTGCCATTCATGTAGCCCTCGCCAAAAGCCATCTCGGGATTGCGCACCAAGCGTGCCATCAAAGCGGAGTCATGCAGGGTGATATGCGCCTCGGGCTGCGTGGCGTCGCCATAAGTGCGCGCCGTCCCGTCAGGGTAGGTGATCCGCAGAGTTCCGCAGGTGATGAAACCCCGCAATACGCGATCCAAAACAGCTTGCCACATCGGCCGAACACCTCCTTGCTCAAGGGGCCTGGCTCCCGCCTGCCGGGAAAACTATTTAAGTTCACATGTCCAAAAGATAGCGATTTTTTCGAATTTGTCTGCATTCCGGCCCGCATCGCGTCCCAACCCTTGACTTCCCCGGCGCATCGCGGTGTATCGGCGCGACGAATTCTCCGCCCGAAGGGATATGACCGATGCACGCCTATCGCAGCCACACCTGCGCCGATCTGACTGCCGCCAATGTTGGTGAAACCGTCCGCCTGTCGGGCTGGGTCCATCGCGTTCGCGACCACGGCGGCGTGCTGTTCATCGACCTGCGTGACCACTACGGAGTGACGCAGGTTCTGTGCGACGGCGACAGTGAAGCATTCAACGCTTTGGAGAAAGTGCGCTCGGAATGGTGCATCCGCATCGACGGCACGGTCAAGGCGCGCGACCCCGAATTGGTGAACCCCAAGCTGCCCACCGGCGAGATCGAGGTCTATGTCCGCGAACTGGAAGTGCTGGGCGCGGCCGAGGAACTGCCGCTGATGGTGTTCGGCGATCAGGAATACCCCGAGGAAACGCGCCTGCGTTATCGTTACCTGGACCTGCGCCGCGAGGCGATGCAGCGCAACATGGCTCTGCGCTCGGACGTGATCGCCAGCATGCGCCGCCGCATGTGGGATCAGGGGTTCCGCGAATACCAGACGCCGATCATCACCGCCTCCAGCCCTGAGGGCGCGCGCGACTTCTTGGTGCCCTCGCGCCTGCATCCGGGCAAGTTCTACGCGCTGCCGCAGGCGCCGCAGCAGTTCAAGCAGCTGATCATGGTGTCGGGCTTTGACAAGTATTTCCAGATCGCGCCCTGCTTCCGCGACGAAGACCCACGCGCCGACCGGTCGCCCACCGATTTCTACCAACTGGACCTCGAGATGAGCTTTGTCACCCAGCAGGACGTGTTCGACACGATCCAGCCGGTGCTGACGGGTATCTTCGAAGAGTTCGGCGGCGGCCGGAAGGTCGACAAGGTATGGCCGCAGATCTCCTACAAGGACGCGGCGCTGTGGTATGGCACCGACAAGCCCGATCTGCGCAACCCGATCAAGATGCAGGTCGTGTCGGACCATTTCCGCGGGTCCGGTTTCGCGATCTTCGCCAAGCTGCTGGAACAGGAAGGCACCGAGATCCGCGGGATCCCGGCGCCGGGGGGCGGAAGCCGCAAATTCTGCGACCGGATGAACGCGTTTGCCCAGAAAGAGGGCCTGCCGGGCATGGGCTACATCTTCTGGCGCGAGGGCGAGAACGGAATGGAGGCCGCTGGCCCGTTGGCCAAGAATATCGGCCCCGAACGCACCGAGGCGATCCGCCAGCAACTGGGTCTGGGCAAGGGCGACGCGGCCTTCTTCCTGGGCGGCAAGCCCAAGACCTTCGAAAAGGTCGCCGGCAAGGCCCGCGACGTGATCGGCGAGGAACTTGGCCTGACCGACAAGGACCGGTTCGCCTTTGCCTGGATCGTGGATTTTCCGATCTACGAAAAGGACGAGGAAACCGGCGAAATCGATTTCGAACACAACCCGTTCTCGATGCCGCAAGGTGGCATGGAGGCGCTGCAGGGCGACCCGCTTGAGGTCAAGGGCTATCAGTACGACCTGGCCTGCAACGGTTACGAGTTGGTGTCGGGCGCGATCCGCAACCACAAGCCCGAGATCATGCTCAAGGCCTTCGAACTGGCCGGCTATGGCGAGGACGAGGTCAAAAGCCGCTTTGGCGCGCTGTTCAACGCGTTCCACTATGGCGCCCCGCCGCACGGGGGCTGCGCCGCCGGCATCGACCGGATCGTCATGCTGCTGGCCGACGAGGCCAACATCCGCGAGGTCATGATGTTCCCGATGAACCAGCGCGCCGAGGATCTGATGATGCAGGCGCCGTCGGACCCGACCTCGGATCAGTTGATGGAACTGGGCCTGCGCATCATTCCGCAGGATTGATCCGGCCCGCTCGCACCTCCCTGTTCACGCGGCCAAACCAGGTTCAGCGGATGCGCACGTATCCGCGGGCCCGTTAGGTTTTGCCGTGGGCGGCCGGTCTGGGCCGATTGTTTCGGCCGGGACCCTTTCGGCAGGGCGAAGGTCCCAAGACCGCAAGTTTTAATCCAGCCATCCGGGCTGATTCAGTCGATTGACCCGTATGGACCGCGCCTGCCGCCGGGTCTGTCGGTACCACCAGGCGCAAAGCAACGCGGCAGTGATGATATACGCAGTGATCATTCAGATTGCCTCGCGCCGTTCAAGGCGGTTTTGCACCAGACCGGCGACACGGGCGGCCAGGACCGTTACGGGGGCGCCTCGGACGCGTGAAGTGGCCAGCTGTTGCGCCGCTTCGGCCAGAACGGAGTCACCGGCGTCGCGCGCGACGCCGCGCAGAAATTGCGCCGCGTAGTCCAGCGTTCGGTCATCGGCGGGCCCAGTCAGAATGTCGGCGATGTGGGCCATGTCGTCCTGATAGGCCATCGGATCCGGAGAGATTTCTTCGTCGCGGACTGCATGCAGGTTGCCGGGGCGCCGGTCCTCCGGCAGCAGTTGGAGGATTTTCGTTTGAAAATGAGCCAGCGATTTCAGCGGCTTGGTCATGAAGCCATCGGCCCCGGCCCGTAACGCCCGATCTTGCGCGCCGTCGTCACCGGACATGCCCAGAATGGCGCTGATGCGGGGGCTGGCGATGTTGAGTTCCGCGATCAGATCGGCCCCCGAGCCGTCGGGCAGACCCATGTCCACGATGATCACGGTGGGGCGGTAGATCTGAAGATGCCGCCGGGCGGATCTGATGCAGTCCGCGCGCCGGATACGGGCGCCGCTGTGCAGGCACATCAATCGCAGGGCGTCGCAGGCATATCGGCTGTCCTCGACAACCAGAATCGTCTGCCCAAGCAACGGCCGTGCGGCGCTTGGAGCAGGGGTGGATGCGGCGAAGGGCACCGAATCGTCCATGGCAGAACTCCTTTCAGCAGATGCCTCACGCTAGGAAGATCTGGATAACACAGGGTTAACGCGCGTTTTGGCGCACTTGCCCTTTGCAGGGGCAGCGCCCATAACCGTCGATGACCCGAACAAAGGAGTATGTCATGATCGGCCGCCTCAACCACGTCGCAATCGCGGTTCCCGACCTCGAGGCCGCTTCGGTGCAGTATCGAAACGCGCTGGGGGCCAAGGTCGGCGACCCGCAGGACGAACCCGATCACGGAGTTACCGTCGTGTTCATCGAACTGCCGAACACAAAGATCGAATTGCTGTACCCGCTGGGCGAAGATAGCCCCATCAAAGGGTTTCTGGAAAAGAACCCTTCGGGTGGCATCCATCACGTCTGCTACGAGGTCGAGGACATCATCGCCGCGCGCGATCACCTGAAGGAGACCGGTGCCCGCGTGCTGGGCAACGGAGAGCCCAAAATCGGCGCGCATGGCAAGCCCGTTCTATTCCTGCACCCAAAGGATTTCAACGGCTGCCTCGTCGAACTAGAGCAGGTCTGAACTGGGCAAGGAGGTTCTTGTATGACCATTACGGCCGCGCTGGTTCTGTTCGCCGTCATCTGGTTTCTGACCCTGTTGGTCGTATTGCCCGTGCGCATCAAGACGCAGGGAGATCTGGGCGACATCGTGCCGGGCACCCATGCGGGCGCGCCGGAAGTTCACCACATGAAGAAGAAACTGTGGATCACCACCGGAATTTCGATCGTCTTGTGGGCGATCATTGCCGGAATCATCGTGTCGGGTGTCATCTCGATCAGGGATTTTGACTGGCTGAACCAGCTTGACCCCGTCGAGTGACACCGGCCGGGCGCTTGCTTTTGCATAGGGGAGTATCGGCTCGTGCCGAGGCGGGTACTGATCGTCGGATATGTGGTCCTGCTGGTGACGCCGCTGGCCCTGGCGGGGATGCAGGGGCTTCCCCTCCGGTCCCTGCGGGATGAGCTTGCGACCGGCGCCGGCCTGGTCGCTTTGGCCATCCTACTGGTCGAGTTCCTGTTGTCGGGCCGCTTTCGTTTGATCTCGCGTCGGATCGGCATGGATGTGACGATGCGTTGGCATCGGGTTCTGGCGCGCGTGGCCTTGGTGTTGGCCCTGATCCATCCCTTTCTGTATCAGGGCGCGCGCAACCCGCCCTATCCTTGGGACTCCACGCGCCAATTGACCCTAAGCTGGGAGCCCGAGACCATCCTGCCTGGCGCCGTCGCCTGGATGTTGCTGCCGGTCTTGGTGGGGTTGGCCCTGTCGCGGTCGGATCTGGGAAGAAAATACCAGAACTGGCGGTTGGGTCACGGATTGATGGCTCTGACCATTGCGGGTTTTGCCATCTGGCACGCGCTGGCGGCGGGCCGCTACAGCGCAGACCCGGTTCTGACCGGCGTCTGGCTGGCATTGGGGGCGGTTGCCGGTGCGTGTATGCTGCGGGTCTATCTTCTGGCGCCGCTCGCCCGGTTGCGCCGACCATGGCGCGTGACAAGTGTCGGGCCGATTGCCGAACGCACCTGGGAACTGGTGCTGGCGCCGGACGGCCATGACGGGCTCAAATTCCAGGCCGGACAGTTTGCTTGGCTGCAGGTCGGGCACGGCCCGTTTTCAGTGAACGACAACCCGTTTTCCATCGCCTCGGCGCCTTCGGAGGGCCCCGAGATACGGTTCGTCATCAAGGAACTGGGCGACTTCACCCGCAGCTTGGGGCGGATTCCGATCGGTGCGCCGGCCTATTTGGATGGTCCGTTCGGGCATCTGACCCCGGTCGAGCGGGACGCACCGGGCATGGCGCTGATCGCCGGGGGTGTCGGGATCGCCCCAATGCTGAGCATTCTGGACGAGTTGCGCGCGCAGGGCGATCCGCGCCCGGTGACGCTGGTCTACGGCAACAGGTCGGCGGCACAGATCGTCGATTCCGACAGACTTGCCGCGATGGAACGGGGCGGGCATCTGCGCCTGGTTCACGTGGTTTCGGAACCGGCCGAGGACTGGACCGGTGAGGTAGGGGTGATCGACCGGTCTCTGTTGCGCCGTTTGTTCGACGATGAGGCGCGCCGAAGCTGGTTGTTTGTCCTGTGCGGCCCGCCCGGAATGCTGACCGCGGTACAGCAGGACTTGACCGCGCTGGGCGTACCCCGGCACCGGATTCTGTGTGAATCCTTCGTCTATGATTGACGGGCTACCTCGGGCCGGCCGTTCAGCGCGTGGAAGATATGCGTGAAGGTGGCCGCTCCGAGGATCGGAATCACGAGGTTGACCAGCGGAAAGGTCAGCGGGATGGCCATCAACGTGCCGGCAATCCAGATGGTCGAGGCATGCTGCGCGCGCAACCGGCGCGCCCCGTCCCGGCCGACCCGGCGCATGGCGGCCAGCGTGAAGTATTCGCGCCCCAGAAGAAAACCGTTCATGCCCCAGAAGATAAACGGCATGAGCGGCGGGAACAGGGCATAAAGCACCAGGGCCAGCAGGTTCGCGACAATCAGAACGCCCAGGAACCCCAGCGAATCCAGAACCGCGTCTGCGACCGGAATGCGGGGGACGGGCGGAAGGGCCGGATAATGCTTGTCCTCGACGGCCTGGGCGACCTCGTCCAGGAACATCGAGGTGATCGCCGAAGCCACCGGAATCATGAGAAAGATCGGAAGGATCAGCACCAGCACAATGCCGGAGTAGTTGAGGACATCGTTCAGCCACGGCACGGCCCCGACAAAAGGCAGCGAAATCTCAGAGCCTGACGCGAAGTTGATCAGCCAGATGGCCCCGGTGCAAGCAACGACCAGCAACAGGATCGTCAGGCCGATGCCGCGCATCAGGACCTTGCGGAACCGGGGGTCTCCGATCTGGCCCAAGGCGGCGAAAAAGGCGTTGAGAACGATCACGCGGACACCCATTCGGTGATCGCGTCCACATCCGGGCGGGGGCGTTCGGGCGGAGCGGTGCTTTCGGTGGCGATGTGGATCAGCCCGGCAACCCGCTCGTTCGGCGCCAGGCCGAGACCGCGTTCGCAGAATTCCCGGTCATGCGTTTGCCAGCCCGACAGCCAGTTTGCGCCCCAACCCGCGGCCAGCGCCGCGTTCAGCAGGCCCAGGCAGGCCGCCCCGGCCGAATAGGTCTGCTCGATCGCAGGGATCTTTTCGGACGGTTTCTGAACCTCGATCACGGCAACGGCAAGTTGCCCCATGTCGAACTGGCTGCGGGCTTTTGCGATCTCGTCGGGGCTTTTGCCCAGTGCCTGTCCACGCTCTTCGGTCAGCGCGGCCAGACGGGGCATGGCGCCTTTTTCCAGAACGATGAACCGCCACGGCTCCAACTTTCCGTGATCGGGGCAGCGGGCCGCCGCAGTCAGCAGCGGCATCAGTTGATCGCGGTTCGGCGCGGGCGCAACCAGCGTCTTGGCCGGGCGAGAGCGGCGGGATTGCAGAAATTCCAACGCGGCCGGGTTCTTCAGAGACATATGTTAACCTTTTTCACATGGGCCATTGGTATTTCGGGCAGACAAGGCGTCATTTCAAGGGCAAACTCTCATCTCGAAAGACTCAGGCTCAATTGAATTGACCAAATGGAAAAAATTGTATGGCCGAACCAAAACTGAAGCACCTGCCGGATCTGAGCCATCTGGCCAAGGATGGGCAACGCATCGCCGTGCGCGCGACACCCAAGGCCGCGCGGGATCGTATGCAGGTGGATGGTTCGGTCGTCCAGATCTGGGTCACGGCTCCGGCCGAGGATGGCAGGGCAAACAAGGCGGTGGCCCGAATTTTGGCCAAGGCGATGGGTGTCGCGCCTTCTCGACTGACCCTCGTGCAAGGGCAGGCCGCGCGGGACAAGCTGTTTGCCTATGATCCTTGATCGTCCGTCTCACGAATCTGGTAGACCCCTTCGGGCAGGTCCAGCGCGGCGGCAAGGTCGCGCAACTGCCCGGCCGAGAGCGTGATCTTCTGGATGCGGTCGGTCCGCGGGTCGAACTGTTCGATGGTGACGCATTCGGCAAAGCTGTTGATGACCACGTCTTCCTGCAGGGGCGGCGGGCCTTCGTCCACCAGGGTGATGACCGTCGAGTCGAATTCATGTTCAATCGAAAACATGATCCAACAGTGCCCGGCCTGATGGCCCAATGCAACCATCGATCGGTTCGTCCGCTGTGGTCTCTCGGGTTCGGCTGCGCTAGGCTTTACGCCGGATCTGAGGGAAGGATATCGTGGATGCGCCGCGTTTTTGTCTTGCTGCTGCTGGCCTTGGCCGGGTGCGGCGCCGCCGTCGAGCGCCACGTTCTGGTGCCGGCCGAGGCTTGGGCGCCGACCTCTCTCGCCTTGCGGGACAAGGCCGAAACCTTTCGCCAGGTCAGCCGCGCGGTTGCCAGGGCGGCGGGCGCGGAATGCCGCCGGCAGACCAAGGGCCAGAACTGTGACTTCGTGATCCTCGTAGATCTTGCCCCTTATTCCCAGCCCAACGCCTTTCAGACGCTGGACGAACAAGGCCGGCCTCTTGTGATCTTCAACCAGGGCATGATCGGGTCGGCCCGCAACGGCGACGAGATGGCCTTTGTGATGGGCCACGAGGCCGCGCATCACATCATGGGGCATATCGCGCGCCAGATCGAAAACGCAAAGGAGGGTGCGCGCGTCTTTGGCGAGTTGGCCAAGGCCCAGGGCGAGGGGCCGGACGAGATCGAACGCGCACAACAACTGGGCGCCGAGGTGGGCATGCAGAGCTATGCCAAGACATTCGAGTTGGAAGCGGACGTGTTGGGAACCGTCATCACCAATGCAGCCGGATACGATCCGCTGAAGGGAATGGCCTATTTCAGCCGCATCCCCGACCCGGGAGACCGTTTCCTGGCGTCGCACCCGCCCAATGCCAAACGGGTCGAGGTCGTGCTGGAGACCGCAGCCGATCTGGGGTTGATGGAATGACGGAACTGACCCGTCTTGGCGTTGTTTTGACCGACCGAGGCTCGAAATATGCGGTTTCGGGTGCGCCGGTCGGAAGCCGTGACGACATCGATGCCGTGTTGCGGGCGTTGAAGGCGGACAAGCTGTATGCCAAGGCCACCCACAACACTTGGGCTGCTGTCCTGCCGACAGGTGCCCTCAAGGCCGATGATGGCGAAGCCGGAGCGGCCATGGTCATCCTGCGCATGATGCAGCGGGCGGGGCTGCAGGACCACGTGATTATCGTCACGCGCTGGTATGGCGGAAAGAAATTGGGCGGCGACAGGTTCCGACGGGTTCAGGACGCGACGCGGGCCTATCTGGACCGTCTTGGGGCGACTGCTTGACCTGTATCAAGGGCCACGCGGCGCATTTGCCGTATCGTCAAAGCCATCGGTATAAGGAAAGGCGGGGCCATGACACCTAAAGAGACGCTGAAGCGCCATGCGGATCTGTTGGGCCGGATGGCGGATCAGGTGGGCGTTGACCTGCAGGAAGCCGCGATTTCAGGCGCAGTTTCACTTGATCAGTTGTCAGACGCGGTGTTGCGGTGCGCCGAATGTCCGGACCCGGTCTGTTGTGCGCGGGGGCTGGCCGGCGAGGAATTCGGGGGCAAGCCGCCGGAATTCTGCAGAAACCGCGAGATGCTTGGCCGTTTGAGCCGGACTTCACGGGGGCAGTCATGAAGGTGCTGGGCGACACCGCGCGCCATCTGCGCCTTGTGCTGAAAATGGGGCGCATCACCCGCACGGATCTGCTCGTTGCCTACCGTTCGGGTGGTCTGACGCAGCAGGACTGGGCACAAGCAGTTCGGCGCTGCCGCGGTTGTGGGCGGGCAGAGATGTGCCGAGATTGGCTGTCAGGCGCGAAGATCGGTGCGCGGGTACCTTTCGCATGCCCGAATCTCGGGCTGTTTCATCGAATTCGTGCAGAGACGGGTCAGGAGTTGTGATGCGGCACATACATCTGGGAGATATCGAAAAACACTTCTGGCTTGCCCGCTCGGTTGCCCGTCGCATGGGGGTTTCGCTGACCGAAGCCATGGCCGACGGGCGTCTGAGCCACCAGGCTTATGCCGAGATCGTTACCCGATGCAGGGCGGCCGACTGCAGCAAAGGCTGTGTCCTGTGGCTGGCCGAGCAACAGGCCGAAATGACGCCCGAGCCGCCTTGTTGCGCGATTGCGGATGCTCTGAGGCAATTGCGCTGAGCGGCTAGAGCCGGGAATGCGTGCCGTCGCAAATCGGAGGGTTTTGGGTTTGCTTGCATCCACAAAAAAAGACTTTCCGCGTCGCTTCAGCCTTGTATGAGACGGGTTCGATTCCGGTGCCCTTATGTGAACCGTCACAAAGTGGCTGACGCTTGGATCTCCCGCACCGGCACCAGAAATAGGTTTTTCCTTCGATCACCTCGACTGGATAGGGGGCCTTGCGGGCGATTATCGGTGGTTCAGCCATTTTGCTTGTCCTTTCAGCGAAAAATCATCAATTGGTTCGGGTTGCATTGTAACCTGACGGACTGCCTTTGCTTAGGCTAAAAATGGGGCACACGGCATGGTTTTGCCCTGGTTCACGACCGTGTGATCCAAAATGTTGCCACGCGGCCATATTGGCCGTATTCTGGACGCGGCCCCGAAAAGTTGGGCAATATCAGAAAAGTATTGAAGGATTGATGGACATGAAACTGAAATTCGCTGCCGCAGCCGCATTTGGCTTGATCCTGACCGCCTGCGGTCAGCAGGAAGAACCCGCTCCGGTCTACATCCAGCCCGACTATGATAAATACGGAACGCCCAGCTGCTCGGCCGGATATGAACTGGCAACAACCGAAGCAGGTCAGACCGTCTGCAACCCGGTCAGCCAGTAAGGCTTTACCAATTTTGACTTTCGCGGGCGGTCCCTCTGGGGCCGCCCGTTTTTCGTGGGCTGTGCCTCAGCGCAGCAACTTACCCCACAGGTCGTATTCACCGGCTTCGTCCACTTGAACCGGGACGATGTCGCCAGGACGAAGCGCCTCGAAACCTTCGTCGATGAACAGGTTCCCGTCGATCTCCGGCGCGTCGGCCTTGGTGCGACAGATGGCGGCGTCCTCGTCCACCTGATCCACGATCACCTCGATGGTCTGGCCCACCTTGGCCGCCAGTTTCGCCTCGGAGATCGCCTGCGCCTTTTCCATGAAGCGTTCCCAACGCTCCTGTTTGACCTCTTCGGGGACGTGATCGGGCAGGTCGTTCGAGCGCGCCCCGTCGACGTTTTCGTATTTGAAGCAGCCCACACGATCCAGCTGCGCCTCGTCCATCCAGTCGAGCAGGGTCTGGAACTCGGCCTCGGTCTCGCCCGGGTAGCCCACGATGAAGGTCGAACGCAGGGTGATGTCGGGGCAGATCTCGCGCCAGGCGGCGATCTCGTCCAGTGTCTTCGCCGCGGCCGCGGGGCGCGCCATGCGTTTCAGAACATCCGGGTGGGCGTGCTGGAACGGGATGTCGAGATAGGGCAGCAGGTTGCAGCCCGCATCCGCCATCAACGGGATCAGCTCGCGCACATGCGGATAGGGATAGACGTAATGCAACCGCACCCAGGCGTCCATCTGGCCCAGCTCGCGCGCCAGATCGGTGATGTGGCTGCGCACCTCGCGATCTTTCCACGGGTTCACGTCATATTTGCGGTCCAGCCCATAGGCCGAGGTGTCCTGGCTGATGACCAGCAGTTCACGCACGCCGTTTTCCACCAGCTTTTCCGCCTCGCGCAGCACCGCATGGGCGGGGCGGCTGGCCAGCTTGCCACGCATGTCGGGGATGATGCAGAACTTGCACTTGTGATTGCAGCCCTCGGAAATCTTGAGATAGCTGAAATGGCGCGGGGTCAGCTTGACCCCCGAGGCCGGCAGCAGATCGACGAAGGGGTTCGGATCGGGCGGCACGGCGCTGTGCACGGCATCCAGCACCTGTTCATACTGGTGCGGGCCGGTCACGGCCAGAATGCGCGGATGGTGTTCGCGGATGTAGTCCGGCTCGGCCCCCAGGCAGCCGGTCACGATCACCTTGCCGTTTTCCACCAGCGCCTCGCCGATCGCCTCAAGGCTTTCGGCCTTGGCGCTGTCGAGAAACCCGCAGGTGTTCACGATCACCGCGTCCGCCCCGGCATAGTCGGGCGAGATGCCGTATCCTTCGGCCCGCAGGCGGGTCAGGATGCGTTCGCTGTCCACAAGCGCCTTGGGGCAGCCGAGCGAGACCATGCCGATGGTGGGCTGACCGCGGCGCGGGGCATCGTCAATCCGGGCGGCAGGCGCCAGGTCGGGGCGGAGGTTGGGCGGGTTGGTGCTCATGGCGCGGCATATAGTGGGGAAATCTTCCCCTTGCAAATCCCACGCGTCGGGCAGACATCATTTAGGCAAAGGACAACAGGGGCGCATAGAAATCATGAAGTGGCTGTTTCGCATTCTTTTCATTCTGATGGCCGCCATCGGATTGACCATCGGGGCCTTGCTGTTGATGCCCGGCGACAAGCTTGGCGCGATCCTGGCGGAACAGGTCAAGGCCCAGACCGGGCGCGACCTTGCGCTTGAGGGCGACGTACGGTTTTCGTTCTGGCCCGTCCTGGGCCTGGAAACCGGACCGGTGCAATTTGCGAATGCCCCCTGGGCCGGACCCGAACCCATGCTCAGCGCGTCCAGCCTGGAGGTGGGCGTTGATGCCTCGGCCCTTCTGGGCGGCGAGGTCCGGATCGGTCGTGTATTGGCGCGCGACCCGGTCGTGCGGCTGGAACTGTCCGACGGACGCGGAAACTGGGAACTGGCACCCCGCCAACAGGCCGCGCCAGCCGAGGCCGCCTTGCCGTCTGGCGGGCCGAAACCCGCATCGCAGCCCAGTTCCGTGACGCTGGACAAGCTGGAGCTGACCAATGCCCGGCTGGTCTATGTCGAAGACGGCGCGGTTCGCATGGATTTCGCGAACGTGGATCTGTCGGCCAGCTGGCCCGACATTTCCGCCCCGATGCGGATGGACGCGGAAATGCCAGTGCCGGGTGGGGCGGTTACGGTGGCGTTGAGCATATCGGATCTGCCGGCCTTTTCTTCAGGTCAGGCGACGCCGCTGGCGCTGGACCTGAGCGCGCCCGGGGGCCAGGTTAACTTTGACGGACGCGTCAATCTGGCAGGGGAAATGGACGGGCGCACCCGGATCACGACGACCGATACACACAAGATGCTGGCCGCATTTGGCCAGGCGGGTGTGACCGTGCCTCAGGGTCTGGGCCGCGCGGCCGACGTGCGCGGTCAGATGACCTATACCCGCGACGGACGCATCGCGCTGCGCGACATCCAGGTCGCGCTTGATCAGAACCGGATCACGGGCAATGCAGACATCCTTGTCGCCGCCACTCCGCAGATCACCGCAAACCTGACGGCGGGCCATCTGGATCTGTCGCGTGTCGCCGATGCGGATGCTGGTACGCAGACCCGGAGGCAACCAAAAAACGACGCCCCGAAAGCCGGATCGTCGCCACGGGGCGACGACGGATGGTCAAAGCAGCCGATCGACGCATCGGTTCTGGGCCTGGCCAATGGGCAGATCCGCCTGAGGGCCGAGTCGATTGCGGTTCCCGGTCTCGAATTCGGCGCAAGCGACCTGACACTCAGCCTCGACCGGTCGCGCGCGGTCATGCAGATGAACCCGGCCACGCTGTTCGCGGGGCAACTGACCGGGCAGGTGGTCGCCAACAACCGCAACGGATTGTCGGTCGGCGGCAAGCTATCGGCGCAGGGGATCGACCTGCAGCAGGCTTTGACGGCGCTGGCGGGGGTTGAACGGTTGTCGGGCAAGGGGGGGCTGGATCTGGAATTCCTCGGCGAAGGTCAGAGCGAAGATCAGATCATGCGCTCGCTCAGTGGCAAGGGCAGTCTGAAGGTGGGCAAAGGGGTCATCGCGGGGATCGACCTTGATCGTCTGATGGGACGTGGCGATGCCGTGGGCGGGACGACGGTGTTCAACAGCCTGACGGCCTCATTCGTGATCCGCAAAGGAAACCTCAGAAACAATGATCTGCTGATGCAGTTGGACAATTTCCGCGCGGACGGGTCTGGCCGGATTGGACTGGGTCGGCGGGATATCGACTATGTTTTCACGCCGGTGGCCTTGCGCGCCAATTCAGGCGAGGGGCTGGCGGTTCCCGTGCGGATACAGGGCCCGTGGAGCAACCCGTCGATCAAACCGGATCTGAGCAAAGTGATCGAGGCGGCCACCAACGAAAAGCTGAAAGAGCTGGAACAGGACGCCAAGCAGAAGGCTCTCAGGAAGGCCGGAGAAGAGCTTGACACGACCATCACGGACAGCGACCAGATCGAAGACGCGGTCAAGAAAAAGCTTGAAGAAGAGGCCAAGAAAGGGCTGCTGAAACTGCTGGGAAACAACTGATCAATGGTTGTGGGGGCGCTGGCGGCGCCCCCATCGGTGTCAGATCGTCTGGTCGTAGTCGCCCACGCCGGGCTCGGTGCGGATCACGGCGTCGAGATCGGCGAAAATGGCCCGCATTTCCGCCTCGCTTTCACTGCTTTCACATACGACGACCAGATTGGGAGTGTTCGACGAAGCCCGCACCAGACCCCAGCTGCCATTGTCCAGGATCACGCGCGCGCCGTTGACCGTGACCACCTCTTTGATGGGGCGCCCGGCCAGTGTTTCCCGCGCCTCGGCCTTGGCAACCAGCTTGTCGACCAGCCGCGCAAGGATGTTGTATTTCTCGGTATCGGCGGCATAGGGCGACATGGTCGGGGTCGACCACGTCCTGGGCAGCGCGCGGCGCAGGTCCGACATGCTTTTGTCCGGGTTCCGGTCCATCAGCTTGCAGATTTCGACGGCCACCCGCATGCCGCAGTCATAGCCGCGCCCGACAGGCTCGGCCAGGAAATAGTGGCCGGACTTCTCGAACCCGGCCAGCGCGCCGATTTCCTTAACGCGCCGTTTCATGTGGCTGTGGCCGGTTTTCCAATAGTCGGCCTTGACGCCAAGCGCCTGCAGTTCGGGATCGCTGGCGAACAGGCCGGTCGATTTCACGTCGGCCACGAAGGTGGCGCCGGGATGCAGCTTGGCCAGATCGCGCGCCATGATCACACCGACCTTGTCGGCAAAGATCTCTTCGCCTTCGTCATCGACCACGCCGCAGCGGTCTCCGTCGCCGTCAAACCCCAAGGCCAGATCCGCGCCCGTTGCTTTGACGGTCGCGGCCATGTCGTGCAGCATCTCCATTGCTTCGGGGTTGGGGTTGTAGTTGGGGAAGGTGTAATCCAGCCGATTGTGGCTGGGTACGACCTCGACCCCGATGCGCTCAAAGATTTCCGGTGCAAAGGCGGAAGCCGTACCGTTGCCCGTGGCACAGACGACCTTCAGCGGACGGGACATTCTGAAATCGCCGACCAGATCGTCGATATAAGCCTCTTTCACCCCATCGACGAATTCATAGGACCCGCCAGGGCGGGCCACGCCTTCACCGTTCAGCACGATATCGCGCAGTTCGGACATTTCATCGGGGCCATGGGTCAGCGGGCGGTCAAAGCCCATCTTGACCCCGGTCCAGCCGTTCGGGTTGTGGCTGGCGGTCACCATGGCCACGGCCGGGACATCCAGGTGGAACTGCGCGAAATAGGCCATGGGCGACAGCGCCGGGCCGATGTCCTTGACCCGGATGCCCGCCTGCATCAGACCAAGGATCAGTGCGTTCTTGATCGCCAGCGAATAGTCGCGATAGTCGTTTCCGACCGCGATCTCGGGCTTGATCCCGCGCCTGTGCATCTGCGTCCCCAGGCCGAGGCCCAGCGCGGTCATGCCGGGCAGGTTGATCTCGTCGGGATATTTCCAGCGGGCATCATATTCGCGAAAGCCGGTGGGCTTGATCATCGCGTCGCGCAGAAAGCTCCAGGTGTTCGGGGTCACCTCGGACAAGGGTTTGGTCATGTCAAATCTCGGTTTTCAAATCTGAATTGGGTTGGCTTTGGCAAGGGCGTCGAACTGCATCAGTGTCCCGATCAGGTCGCCCATCTGATCCAGCGGGATCATGTTCGGCCCGTCTGACGGTGCGTTGTCCGGGTCTTGGTGAGTTTCGATGAACACTGCGCCAATGCCCAGCGATACCGCGGCGCGGGCCATGACCGGCGCGAATTCGCGCTGACCACCCGACGATCCGCCCCGGCCACCGGGCTGCTGCACCGAGTGCGTAGCGTCCATCACGACCGGATATCCCGTTCGGGCCATTTGCGGCAGCGATCGCATGTCGGCAACCAGCGTGTTGTAGCCAAAGGATGTTCCGCGCTCGGTCAGCAGGATGTTCCGATTGCCGGTGCTTTCGATCTTTTCGACGATGTTCGGCATCTCCCATGGGGCCAGGAACTGACCCTTCTTGACGTTGACCGCCTTGCCCGTTTCACCCGCAGCCAACAACATGTCGGTCTGACGGCACAGGAACGCGGGGATCTGCAGGATATCCACCGCTTCGGCCGCGACGGCGCATTGTGCTTCGGTGTGAACGTCGGTGAGGACCGGAACACCCATCGTCTTGCGGATGTCGTCCAGAACCTTGAGGCCCGCATCGATCCCCATGCCGCGTTTGCCGGACAGGGACGTACGGTTGGCCTTGTCATACGAGGCCTTGAAGACGTATCGCGCTCCGGCCTTGTCGCAGATTTCTTTTATCCGGCCAGCGATCATCTGGGCATGGTCGGCGGATTCAAGCTGACACGGCCCGGCGATGACGGTCAGCGGAAGATCGTTGCCGACCGTCAGGTCGGCGATTTTTACATGTTGCATATGCTCTACGAAGATACCTGTTCACGGAGGACTGACGTGGTCAGCGAAATCATAAGGTAGATACCAGCAAACAGCAGGAATGCCAAAATCGTATTTTCGAATTTGCGCGGATAGCTGGGCTCTTGGCTGGGTACCGGGTTGACCGAAACGGTCAGGTATCGGACCTGACGGTTGGCCTCGGTCCGGGTGTTCTCCATCTGCTGCATGGCGGTCTGCAGCATCATGTCCCGGGCCGCCAGGTCGGCCTGGGCCATCTGGATGCGCACGCTCAGTCGCGCCAGCGAGTTCTCGCCAGCAGACGCATCCAGCATCTTTGCGTTCAACTCCTCCAGCACCGCCTGCAACCGCTCGATATCGGCGCGCACGCCGTCGACCTTGGCCTGGTTCGGCCGCGGGTTGTCCAGCAGGGCAGCCAGTTGCAGTTCCTTGTCCTGCAGCTGAATCTCGATTTCATTGATACGGGCGCGCAGGCTGGCGATCACGTTCTCCGGGTCCAGAACAGCGCCTTCAAGCTGCAACTCGATTAGGTCTTCCTGCGCTTTGCGCCGGGCCGCCTGTGCCGCCTCGAAGCTTTCGACGGCGTCGCGCATCTGGTCTTCGCGTTTCTTTTCAGACAGTGCGTTAACACGGTCCTCGGCATAAGAAATCAGTTTCTCCGAGAACAGGGTCGCCGTTTCCGGATCCGGTGCCGCGACTTCCATTCGAATCACGCCTTCGGTCGGGTCATAGCCAATGGTGATCATCCGCTTGTACAGCTTGAAGGCATCTTCCAGGGTCGCATCCTGTTCAAGGCGTTGGATGGGGTCGATCCAGTCTTGCTGGAAGACCTTCGAAAACCCGGCGTCACGGTCCAGAAGCAGCAGCGCCTCTTTCGATTCCAGAAAGGACTGCACCGAGATCGAATCCTGGGTCGTTGCAAATTGCGTCCCGGCCAGCAACCCGCCGATGCTGCCGGGCCCGCCATCGGCCTGCAGGATCAGAAATTCCGAATTGCTGGCGTACATCGGCGTTGCCACCTTGTAGAAATAATAGCCGACCAACAGCGTCGGCAGCAGCACGAAGGCGGCCAGCCGGGCGAACAGACCGATCAGCTTACGCCGCCGCCGCCGGGCGATGTCTTTCTGGATCTGGCCAATCTCGAACGCACGACGCTCGGCCGGGCTGAGTTCGGGGCCCGGCAGGTTTTCGGTTTTTTCCTTGATAGTCTGCGGCAGGTGGATCTTGACTTGGTCTCTGGAGGTGCCGTCCGGGGCAGGGGCATCGCCCAATTGGCCGACGATATCCAGCAGGTTCTTGCGGGGGAACGGGTCGATCCCCTTTTGGCGCAGCAGCCGCACGGCGTCGTAATCCGACGTCGCGGCCAGGCCATGTTTCTGCGCCATGCGCCGTGCTATGCGCAATTGCCGCCCCGTAAGCCCCTCGCGCTTGATCGCATCCAGCTCGGTTCCTGCCGGCGTTTCGGCCACGCCCTGCGTCGCCTTTCGAATGCGCGAAATGGCTTCGGCCCGGGCTTCGACCGTTCCTTCGCCGTTGGCAGCCCGGTTCGGGTCGTATTTCTTAGCCTTGGGTTTGGTAGTCATACACCTGTTTCGCTTCTTCCAGAGACTCAAAAACGTGAAGCCGGCCGTCCAGTAGTACGGCCGCCTGTCTGGCGAATTTCTCAAGAACCTTCGGGTCGTGCGATACGATCACCAGAGTCGTCGTCCGCAGGCGTTCCTGCAGGATCGAACCCGCTTTCTTGTTGAATTCCACATCTGTGGTTGCCGGCATGCCTTCGTCGATAAGATACATGTCAAAGTCCAGTGCCAGCATCAATGCGAAGGTGAACCGTGCGCGCATCCCCGAGGAATAAGTGGCCAGCGGCTGGTTGAAATATTCGCCCAGACCACAGAGCCAGCTGCAATAGGCTTCGACATAGTCCGGATCCATTCCATAGATTTTGGCGATGTAGCGCGCGTTCTCCAGTGCCGACAGGCGTTTGGACACGCCGCCGGTAAACCCCATCGGGAAAGAGACCCGGCAGTCCCGACGAATCACGCCTTCGTCTGGCTTTTCGAGACCCGCCATCATGTTGATGAGCGTCGTTTTTCCGGTTCCGTTCGGGGCAAGGATGCCCAGCGACTTTCCCAGCTCGACCCGGAACGAGGCCCGGTCCAGGATCACCTTGCGGCGTGTCCCGGTCCAAAAGGATTTGCTGACATTTTCAAACTCGAGCATTTCCGGCCTGTGCAACTTTTTCGTTCCGGCCCGGCCACGACGGTCCGGCCAAAGCCCCTTTGTTATCGGGCCATGTTGGCTACATTATGTCGAATTGTGAAACAAATCTTCAATGCGCGCGGAAAACTGTTCTGTGCGAATGTGACATGCACTTGGTCAGAATGTCACTTGGCGAGCGAAGGCCCGGCTCAAAACGAGAAGGTGAGCAGAGTTTATGGAAAGCCTATCCGACCGGATCCGGTCGTGCAGTTTGTGCGCCGAGCGGTTCGCCGCTACTGCGACTGGACACAGCCCGCGACCGGTGGTGTGGTTCCGGCCCGGCGCCCGGATCCTTGTCGCGGGGCAGGCGCCGGGCGCGCGGGTCCACGACTCCGGCCGGCCCTTTACCGATCCGTCCGGCGACCGGTTGCGTGATTGGCTGGGGCTCAGCCCGGCTGAGTTCTATGACCTTTCGCGGGTCTCGATCGTTCCGATGGCCTTCTGTTTTCCCGGCTATGACGCGCGGCAGGCTGATCTGCCGCCGCCGCCCATCTGCCACAAGACCTGGCATGCGAAGGTCATGCGGGAATTGGGGGCGGTGCCCCTGACCGTGCTGGTCGGCAGCCATGCCCATCGATTCCACCTGGGGACCCGATCCTCGGTGACCGAGACGGTGCGCGCCTGGCGGGACCATGCGCCGCGGGTCTTCGTCTTGCCTCATCCGTCGTGGCGCAATACGGCATGGTTGAAGAAAAACCCCTGGTTCGAGACCGAGTTGCTGCCGGTTCTGCGCGCCCGGGTGCAAGAGGTGCTGAATGACTGATACCACGGCCTTGGATGCAGCCCATGCCGCTATGGAGGCCCGTCCGCAGGACGATGCGGCCCGGCTGCGATTCTTTGAGCGGCTTGCCGATTCCGAGCTGTTTCTGATGCTGACCGAAGAGGCGCGCGGCGAAAATATCTCGCCCGAGTTGTTCGAAGTCGCCGACGGGCGTTTCGTGCTGGCCTTCGATCGCGAGGAGCGTCTTGTGCAGTTCGCAGGCAGACCGGCGCCCTATGCGGCGCTGTCGGGCCGGGTTCTGGCCGGGATGCTGGGCGGGCAGGGGATCGGGCTGGGCCTGAACCTCGAGGTGGCGCCCTCGTCGATGCTGATCCCGGCCGAAGCGCTGACCTGGCTGGCCGAGACGCTCAGCCACGCTCCGCAGGCGGTCGAGGCGCGGCTGGAAGAGTTCCTGCCGCCTGCCGGCTTGCCCGATGCATTGTTGACGGCGCTGGATACCAAGCTGGCAACGGCGGTAGGGCTGGCCTCGGCCGCCTATCTGGTGGCGACGCGCGCCCAGGGCGGCGGGGCCGGGCATCTGCTGGCCTTCGTCGATGCGGTCCAAGGCGCGGAACCGGCGCTGGCCAAGGCGGTCTCCGAGGCGCTGACCTTTTCCGGGATCGAAGCTGGAGCATTGGACGTTGGGTTCTTTGCTGATGACGATGCCGCGACCGAGGCGTTGTCGATGGTTGGGCTGCGGTTTGACATCCCGCAACCGACCCGCCCGGATCCTGTCCGCGCCGCGCCCGGAAGTGATCCGGACAAACCGCCGATCCTGAAATGAAAATGCAGCGCCGGGGCGCTGCATCTTCGGTCAGGCGGCTGAAAAAGACGTCAGACTATTCGGCGGCTTGTTCCAGCTTGTCCTGCGTGCGCGCCTCGAAATCACTGGCATCGTGGCGTTCGCGCAGTTGGGTGTGCGGCTCGCCGAAGGCGCGGTTGACCATCCGGCCGCGTTGCACCGCCGGGCGGGCATCGATCTCTTTTGCCCACCGCATCACGTTCGTGTAGGAATCAACATCCAGGAATTCAGCGGCGTCGTATAGGCGGCCCAGAACCAGTTGGCCGTACCACGGCCAGATCGCCATGTCGGCGATCGAGTAGTCATCACCGGCAATGAAGGGTTTGTGAGCCAGTTCCCGGTCCAGAACGTCCAACTGGCGCTTGGTTTCCATGGCAAATCGGTTGATCGGATATTCCCATTTCTCGGGCGCGTAGGCATAGAAATGGCCGAACCCGCCGCCCAGATAAGGCGCGCTGCCCATCTGCCAGAACAGCCAGTTCATCACTTCGGTGCGCTCCGGGCCGGATTTCGGTAGGAATGCACCGAATTTCTCGGCCAGGTGGAACAGGATCGACCCACTTTCGAACACGCGCACCGGTTTGTCGCCAGACCGGTCCAGCAGGGCGGGGATTTTCGAGTTGGGATTGATCTCGACAAAGCCCGAGCCGAACTGGTCACCCTCGCCGATATTGATCAGCCAGGCATCGTATTCGGCGCCGTCATGGCCCAGGGCCAGCAGTTCTTCCAGCATCACGGTGACCTTGACCCCGTTTGGAGTGGCCAGCGAATACAGTTGCAGCGGATGCTTGCCCACGGGCAGATCCTTGTCATGGGTGGCGCCCGCGATGGGGCGGTTGATGCTGGCAAAACGTCCGCCGCTTTCGCTGTCCCAGGTCCAGACTTTCGGGGGGGTATAGGTGGATGTGTTGCTCATCTTCTGCCTTTCATGCCTAAGCCGGGCGCGCCGGGTCGTCCCAGAGGTAGTATCGTCACGCCCCGAGGCCAACCCCCGACGTTGCGCGTTTCGTGAAACAATCCTCCGCAATTCGCTCACGTTTTCTCGTGGCCGGTCACAGCAGCGTTAGCTGGGCTGTGCGATCCGGGGAATTCCAATACTCTCGCATCTGACGATCACGCAGACACTGCCTCCAGAACAAGGATCACGTACATGAACCGTTTTGCACTGACTTTTGCCGCCGCCATGATGCTGGGCGTTCCGGCCCTTGCCGGGCCTCAATATGTTGACGGGACTGGCTATGCCGCATCCGGCTACGACGTTGTCGCCTATCGCGACCTCGAACAGGTGCCCGTCGGGCAATCCCAACCCGAAGCCGTGCGTGGCCGCGCCGACATCACGGCTGAGTACAACGGGGCCATCTGGGCTTTCGCATCCGAGGAAAACCGGGCGAAGTTTCTTGAAAATCCCGCCTATTACGCCCCGCAATATGACGGGCACTGCGCCTATGGTGTGTCCAAGGGCGGCAAGGTGCCGGGCAACCCCAACCTGTGGCGCATCGTGGATGACAAGCTGTATCTGAACATCACCGATGTCGTGGTCGGTTTCTGGGAAGAGGACGTGCCGGGCAACATCAACCTGGCCGAAGGCAACTGGCCCGAGATCGAGCCGTCGGACGCCTCGACCAGCGTCATCCCCAAATTCACCTCGGCCGGACCGATCCAGAACTGATCCTTTGTTCCGATGATCGCGGGCCCGGCGGGACTTGCCGGGCCTTTTCGCGTTTTCAGAACGCTTCGTTCACGCTCGGGTCGGCCTCAAACCGGATCCGCACGCTTTTCGCCCCGGGGAACTTGCGTTCGCGGATCGTGTCGGGAACCAAGACCTCTCCCGCGCCGGATGACGTGGCCTGAAAAGACAGGATCTCGGCCTCGAACTTGCGGCCGCTGGTCAGGATCGAGGTCGGCAGGGCGACCCGGTTCTTCCCCTCGCAAACCGGCGTGGCCACGAAGAAGGTCAGATCGCGCCCCCGGCACCCCACGGCCGAGGGAATGTGGTCTGCGTTGGCCTGTTCTGAATTTCGGCAGGGCGCGCGGTGATCGTCATGCGGCAAGGCGCCGCCGGCCCCAAGAAGAGACCGACATGACTCGAGCGCATCTTCGGCCAATTCGATTAGACGCGCCCTGAGCTTGGGGCGGCGTGGACGTGCCGGGCCGGCGGCCTTAGTGGCCAGCCCTTCGCTTCTGAGGAGGTCAAAGGCCGATTTGGCCTCGGCGAACTGCACGGAATCCCCGCCGGTGCGGTCGGGATGCGCGCGAAAGGCGATGTCGCGCCATGCGTTGCGAATGTCAGATGCCGTCGCGGTCTGATCCAGGCCAAGCGCCCGCAATGCATCAACCCGAGCCTGAATTTTGTCGACTGGCTCCATACCAAAATCACTCTTTAAAACACGTTCCCTTATTTTCCGGGACAACCGGTGTTTGTGTCAAATAAATCAACTGATTGGGCGCTTCTGGACAACAGTTCGAGGTTTGCGCGGCGATTGTATTCAGGGCTGGTTTGCGCAGCCGCCGGACGAAAAAAAAGGGGGCCGCCCGGGGCGGCCCCAGCACAGGGGATTGCGGCAAGAGAGGTCAGGCGACGTGTTGCAGGTCGACCTTGGGCGTTATCCCCAAGGCGAAACACACGTCGCGCGTCAGCTCGGGGCGGTTGAGCGTGTAGAAATGCAGCTTGTCCACGCCGCCCTCAATCAGGTCCGAGCACAGTTCGGTGCACAGCGCGGTGGCCAGCAGGTCGTGCCGCTCGTCGCGGATGGCCTTTTCAAAGGCATCCTCGACCCATCCGGGAACCCGGGCACCGCAGCGTTTCGCGAATTTGCGGGCGCCCGTCCAGTTCTCGATCGGCAGAATGCCCGGCACGATCGGCTTGTCGATCCCCGCCTTTGCGCAGGCATCGCGAAAGCGGAAGAAGGTCTCGGCTTCGAAGAAGAACTGAGTCAGCGCCTCATCGGCGCCAGCATCCAGCTTGGCCTTGAGCCAGTCGATATCGGCCTGTGCATCGGATGCCTCGGGGTGAATGTCGGGATAGGCGCCGACCCGGATCTTGAACTTGCCGGTTTCGGCCAGCGCCGCGATCAGTTCGACCGAGGTCGCGAAACCGTCGGGATGCGGAGTGAAACGGTCCTGCCCCTTGGGCGGGTCGCCGCGCAGGGCAACGATGTCGGTGACGCCGGCGGCGGCGAATTCCTGGGCGATGGCCAGGGTTTCAGAGCGCGAAGCATCGACGCAGGTTAGATGCGCGGCCACCGGCAACCCCGACGATTTGTGCAGCGTGGCCACGGCGTCACGCGTCAGCTCGCGCGTGGTGCCGCCCGCGCCATAGGTGACCGAAACGAATCGCGGCCCCAGCGGTGCCAGGGTCTGAACCGTATCCCACAGCCTAAACGACGCTTCGAGCGTTTGCGGCGGGAAGAATTCAAAGGAGATCTCGGGCTTGGTCATCGGTGTCTCGCTGTTTGTGACCACGCTCTTGTGCCATGATGCGGGTTGTGAGAAAAACTCATATTCCTCAAGAACAACATGAGTCAGACTGCAAATGCATATCGAGTTCCGGCACCTGCGCACGATCAAGGCCATCCATGACTGCGGCGGGCTGGCGCGCGCGGCCGATCAGCTGAATATCACGCAATCGGCGCTGAGCCATCAGATCAAGGGGCTCGAGGATCAGGCCGGGGTCGAGCTTTTCCTGCGCCGGTCGAAGCCGATGAAACTGTCGGCGGCGGGGCTGCGCCTGCTGCGTCTGGCCGAGCAGATCCTGCCGCAGGTCGAGGCCATGCAGGAGGAGTTTTCTTCGCTGCGCGACGGGCGTACGGGGCGGATGCACATCGCGATCGAATGCCACGCCTGTTTCGAGTGGCTGTTCCCGGTGCTCGAGGCCTTCCGCAAGTCGTGGCCGGATGTCGATGTCGATATCCGGCCGGGTCTGGCCTTTGACGCGCTGCCCGCGCTGCAGAAGGAGGAGGTCGATCTGGTCGTCTCCTCGGACCCCGAAGACCTGCCGGGCGTCGAGTTCATCGAGCTGTTCGACTACAACCCCGTTTTCGTCGCGGCCTCGACCCATCCGCTGGCAGAAAAACCGTATATCGAGGCCGAGGATTTCCGCGGCCAGACCCTGATCACCTATCCGGTCGAGCGCACGCGGCTGGACGTGTTCAGCCAGCTGTTGATACCCGCGCGGGTCGAACCGGCAGCGATCCGGCAGGTCGAGCTGACGGCAGTGATCCTATTGTTGGTCGCATCGAACCGAGGGATTTCGGTCCTGCCCGACTGGGTCGTGCGCGAGGTCAAGTACAACTCGGACTATGTGACCCGCCCGCTGACAAAGGATGGCATCACGCGGCGCCTCTACGCTGCTGTTCGCGCCGAGGACATGGAAAAGCCTTTTGTGCAGGAGTTGGTCAAGCTGGCCAGCCAGGAGGCGCGCAAGTTGCAGGCGCAATAGGGCCGTGGCCCCGCGCGAGACGGTGGGCTGCCATGCGCATCATTCCTCTTGGCAAGGGGGCGTTGCGCCAGTATACGCGCGGTTTGACCGGACAGGAGCCTCGGAACAATGGTTGGCAGTGCAAATCTCAACATCATGATCAAGGCCGCACGCAAGGCGGGCCGATCGCTGGTAAAGGACTTTCGCGAAGTCGAGAACCTGCAGGTGTCGATGAAGGGCGCGGGCGATTTCGTCTCGAAGGCCGACATTGCCGCCGAGAAGATCCTGAAAGAGGAACTGCTGGGCGCGCGCCCCACTTATGGCTGGCTGGCCGAAGAGGGCGGCGAGATCGAGGGCGAAGACCCGACCCGGCGCTGGATCGTCGATCCGCTGGATGGCACCACTAACTTCCTGCACGGCCTGCCGCACTGGGCCATTTCGATCGCGCTGGAACACAAGGGCAAGATCGTCGCCGGCGTGATCTATGACCCCGCCAAGGACGAGATGTTCTTTGCCGAAAAGGGCGAAGGCGCCTGGATGAACGACATGCGTATCCGCGTGTCGGGCCGGCATCGCATGATCGAGTCGATCTTTTCGACCGGTCTGCCGTTTGGCGGGCGGTCCGATCTGCCGGCCACGCTGCAGGATCTGGCCCGGCTGATGCCGGTCTGCGCGGGCGTGCGCCGTTGGGGCGCCGCGGCGCTGGACATGGCCTATGTGGCTGCCGGTCGCTACGAGGGGTTCTGGGAACGTCGGCTGAATGCCTGGGACATGGCCGCGGGCATCATCATCGTGAAAGAGGCCGGTGGCCTTGTGCAGCCGCTGAACCCCGAGGGCAGCATTCTGGAGGATGGCGAAGTGATCTGTGCCAACGAGCCGATCTTCGACCAGTTCGCCGAGGTGATCCGGGGCTGAGCCTTCCGCTCAATCGGTTCGGTCCGAGGGGTGGTTGACCCCGTCATTCCACGGAATCGGGCCATGCGTGCGCGGGTTGCCACCTTCGATGCACCCCAGGTTGACCCCGCATTCCGCGGGGTCTGATCGCCTCTGGTGATAGACATATATCCCGCAGGTCTTGCAGAAATAGTGTTTGGCCGTGTGCGTGCCCCATGTGTAGAGGCTCAGATTGTCTGCGCCCTGCAGGATGCGCAGGCTGTCGGTGATGGCGGTCACGGCGGCGGCCCCACGGCGGATGCAAAAGGAACAGTCGCATCGGGCGGCCGTGGACAGGCCGCCGGGGAACTCGGCCTCAATCTTCACGGTGCCGCAATGGCAGGTGGCGGTCATCCGGGTCATCGGCGTGGCACTCTTGGTATGCGGGACTGGCTGAGCTTGTAGCGGTGTTCGGGATGCGGCGGGTGACCGTGGGTACGGCTCCAATAAGCTGGCCCGCCGCGTTTCAGCCACAGCGGGATGCACAAAATCAAACCGATCACGAAGCCGCCCGTATGCGCCCAATAGGCTACACCGCCGGCGTCAGGGTTGCTGGACACGCTGCCAAGGAACTGCATTCCCAACCAGACGCCCAGCATCACGAAGGCCGGGATAGTGAAGACCCGCACATAGGCGACCAGAATCAGCAGGATATCTACGCGTGCCCTTGGGAACATCAGAAGGTAGCCTCCCATGACCCCGGCAATGGCGCCCGAGGCGCCTATGGTCGGAACCAGCGACCCCGGGGCCGTGATGATGTGGATCAGCCCTGCGCCGATACCGGCGACCATGTAGAACAGCAGGAAGGGCAGGTGGCCCATCTCGTCTTCCAGGTTGTCGCCGAAGATCCAAAGGAACAGCATGTTGCCGATCAGATGCATCCAGCCGCCATGCAGGAACATCGACGTCACCAACGTCTCGAGCGCCACGCCGTCGCTGATGCGGGCGGGGATGATCGCATAGTCGAAATAGAACCGATTGATCAGCCGGGCGTCGTCCATGATTCCTACATAGCTGAGGAAAATCAAAACATTCGCCGCGATCAGCGCATAGACGACATAGGGCGTGCGCCCCGAGGGGTTGTGGTCTCGAATTGGGAACATGGGGGGACGCTGGGCTTTTCCTGGCCCAGCGTCAAGTCAGCTTATGCCGCACCGCCCAGAAGTGCGGCGTTTCCTCCGGCGGCCGTGGTATCGACGCAGACATGGCGCTCGGCCATCACCCGCGACCGGTCGGGCAAGCCGGGGATCAGCGGCAGGATGGGCCCGGTTCTGCGCGACAGATGCAGTTCGATCTGGCGCGCGGTGTCCGCGTCGCCCCACCACAGAACGCCTGCAATTCCCTGCAGGTCCTCCAGCCGGTGCAGGGCCAGCGCCCCCTCGGCCCGGATTGCCGTGCCGCCCAGAGCGAATATGGCCTCCGCCTGCGCCTTGGCCGCCTCGGGGCCGGGGCCTAGGCACAAGAACGGCGCGCGGGGAAACTCGGTCAGCCGGTTCGATTCACCGGTCGGTCCGGGCATCGAGCGGGTCGTCGGCGCGGCAGGCTGCCCGATCGGTGCGGGCAGGTCGGCCGCGGCGGACCATTCCGCGGCCACGACCTGTCGGTCCGGGGCGCAGAAACGGGCCAGATAGTTCGGCCCGCCCGCCTTGGGGCCGGTGCCGGACAGGCCTTCGCCGCCGAAGGGCTGCGAGCCGACGATCGCGCCGATCTGGTTGCGGTTGACATAGATGTTGCCCGCGTGGATCGCCTCGGTGACGTGCTGCACGCGGTCGTCGATGCGGGTGTGCAGGCCGAAGGTCAGGCCGTAGCCGGTGGCATTGATGTCGGCAATCACCTGGTCGATCTCGTGCGACTTGAAACGGGCGACATGCAGCACGGGGCCGAAGATCTCGCGTTCCAGCGCATTGATGCCGGGGACCTCTATCAGCGTGGGCGCCACGAAGATCCCCTCGGGCGGCAGCGCCAGTTCTTTCAACACACGACCCTCGGCGCGGGCCTTGGCGACGTGGTCGGCGATGCCCTGACGGGCCTGCTCGTCGATCACCGGGCCGCAATCAGTCGAGAGCAGCCACGGATCGCCCACCGACAGGGCGTTCATCGCGCCCTTGAGCATGGTCAGCACGTCATCGGCGATGTCCTCCTGCAGATACAGGCAGCGCAGGGCGGAACAGCGCTGGCCCGCCGACTGAAAGGCGCTTTCGATGATCGACTGCACGGCCTGCTCGGGCAGGGCGGTGCTGTCCACAATCATCGCGTTCAGCCCGCCGGTTTCGGCGATCAGCGGCGTGCCGGGTTTGAGGTTCTGGGCCATGGCCGCGCGGATTTTCAGGGCCGTCGCGGTCGAGCCGGTGAAGGCCACGCCCGAGACGCGCGGGTCGGATGTCAGCGCGGCGCCCACCGACGGCCCGCCCGGCAAGAGTTGCAGGGCATCGCGCGGCACGCCGGCCTGATGTAGCAGTTGCACGGCCCGGTGGGCGATCAGCGGGGTCTGCGGCGCGGGCTTGGCCAGCACGGCATTGCCGGTGGCAAGCGCGGCCGCGATCTGGCCGGTGAAGATGGCCAGCGGGAAGTTCCATGGGCTGATGCAGGTGAAGGTGCCCGCAGGCTCGCCCTCGGGGATGTTGGCGGCGTAGTAGCGCAGGAAGTCCACCGCCTCGCGCAGTTCGGCCGCCGCGTCGGGCAGCGATTTGCCGGCCTCGCGCGCCAGCAGGGCGAAGATTTCGCCATAGTGCTCCTCGTAGAGGTCTGCTGCGGCGTTGAGGATGCGGCTGCGCTCGGCCGTTGGGGCCTGCCACGGAGCAGCTGCGGCCAGCGCAAGTTCGACATCCGAGGCGCTGGCCGGGGCGACGGTGCCGGGCTGGTCCTGCGGGTGGGCCGGGTTCGTGACCACCTCGTCGGCCTCGGGCGAGGCCTCGTCGGCCAGCAACGGGCGGGCATACCAGTGATGGGCGCGGAAGGCGTGGCGCGCGGCGTCGATCGCATCCAGCGTCGGCGTATGGGCCAGGTCGAACCCGCGCGAGTTCGGGCGCTCGGGCAGGAACAGCTCGGGGCCGGTGGGCAGGTGTTTCGCGGGCTCTTGAACTGCCTCGAACGGGTCGGCGGCGACCTCTTCTGGCGGGACGTTCTCGTCAACGATCTGGTTGACGAAAGAGCTGTTGGCGCCGTTTTCCAAAAGGCGCCGCACCAGATAGGCCAGCAGGTCGCGATGCGCCCCGACCGGCGCGTAGATCCGGCAGCGGGTGTTCTGGCGCTCCATCACCAGCCGGTGCAGGGTTTCGCCCATGCCGTGCAGGCGCTGGAACTCGAAGGGCTGGTCCTCGGCCATATGCAGGATCGCGCTGACCGTGTGGGCGTTGTGGGTGGCAAATTGCGGATAGATCCGGTCGGTCATGCCCAGCAGCTTGCGGGCATTGGCGATGTAGGAGATGTCGGTCGCCGCCTTCTGGGTGAAGACCGGGAAGCCGTCGACGCCCGCGACCTGCGCGCGCTTGATCTCGGTGTCCCAGTAGGCGCCCTTGACGAGGCGCACCATCAGCTTGCGGTCGTGGCGCTCGGCCATGTCATAGAGCGTGTCCAGCACCAGCCCCGCGCGCGGGCCATAGGCCTGCACCACGATGCCGAACCCGTCCCAGCCCGCAAGCGCCGGTTCGGACATCACCGCCTCGATCACCTGCAACGACAGCGACAGGCGGTCGGCCTCTTCGGCGTCCACGTTCAGGCCCATGCCGGCGGCCTTGGCCAGAAGGGCAAGGGCCCGCAGGCGCGGCACCAGTTCGTGCATCACGCGCTCTTCCTGGGCTACTTCGTAGCGGGGATGCAGGGCCGACAGCTTGACCGAGATGCCGGGGTTGGCGCGGATGTCGTCATGGGTGCAGGCCTCGGCAATCGCGGCGATGGCGCGAGAATAGGCAAGGTGATAGCGCGCCGCGTCCGCCTCGGTGCGGGCGGCCTCGCCCAGCATGTCGTAGGAATAGGTGTAGCCCTTGGCCTCCATCCCGGCGGCGCGTTTCATGGCGGACTGGATGGTTTCGCCCAGAACGAACTGCCGGCCCATTTCCTTCATCGCGCGCCCGACGGCGGTGCGGATGACCGGCTCGCCCAGCCGCTTGATAGCGCCGCGCAGGGCGCTGACCGGCGAGGCCTTGCCCTCGTCCAGCACCTTGCCCGTCAGCATCAGCGCCCAGGTCGAGGCGTTGACCAGCGACGATGACGAGTGACCGAGATGCTTGCCCCAGTCCGAGGGTGCGATTTTGTCCTCGATCAGCGCGTCGATCGTGTCGGCATCGGGCACGCGCAAGAGCGCCTCGGCCAGGCACATCAGCGCCACGCCTTCTTCGGTCGAAAGGCCGTATTCGGCGAGGAATACCTCCATCAGCCCCGGCGCGGTGCTGGAGCGGATGTCGCGCACCAGTTGCGCAGCCGCCTCGCAGATGGCGGTGCGGTCCGCTTGGGTCAGGGCGGCCTGATCGGTCAGGGATTTCAGCAACGCGGTCTGGTCCGCGTAGGTCATGGAATCGATGGTGTGGCGCAGGCTGTGAGTCATGTGTCCTCCGGTCTTTCACGCAGTATACTTGCGATTTTGCGGGACAACGGACCGAAAATGAAATATCGGGCACCCGATGTCCTGAATTTAGGATCAAATGCCATGCGAAAAGACTTTCCGGGTTTGGACCGGTTCGACCGCGCGATTCTGTCCATCGTGGCCGAGGACGGGCGGATCTCGGTCGCGGATCTGGCCCGTCGGATCGGGCTGTCGAAATCGCCGACACAGGCGCGGCTGAAACGACTCGAGTCCGAGGGGATCATCACCGGCTACCGTGCGATGCTGGACCCGATCCGCCTGGGCCTGGACCATGTGGCCTTTGTCGAGGTGCGCCTGACCGACACGCGGGAAAAGGCGCTGGCCGAGTTCAACGCGGCCGTGCGCAAAGTGCCCGAGATCGAACAGGCGCACATGATCGCGTCGAATTTCGACTATCTGCTGAAGGTGCGGACCGGGTCTATGACGGAATATCGCGCGGTTCTGGCCGAAAAGATCTCGTCGCTGCCGCATGTGGCCAGCACCTCGACCTTCGTGGCGATGGAGGCGGTGAAAGAGACCGGGCTGGCCGATGCCATCGATGGTGTGGGTTGACGAAATCTGGTGGTGCGCCACCATTGGTATATGAGAAATCTTGTCCTTTCCGCAGTGCTGAGCACGGGCGTCGGGATCCCGGCGCTCGCCGAAACATGTCCTCCCGCGCCCGACCACGACGCCCGGCTGGGCGAACTGATCGACCAGATCCGGCAGGCCGATACCGAGATGGCCGCCCGCGAGATCTCGAACCAGATGTGGGAGTTGTGGGCCGACGCGCCAGACGAGGCCGCGCAGGCGGTTCTGGACAGCGGCATGTCGCTCCGCAGCGCCTGGGACCTGCTGGGCGCATTGCAGGATTTCGACCGGCTCATTGCCTATTGTCCAAACTATGCCGAAGGGTACAACCAGCGCGCCTTCGTCAATTTTCTGCGTCAGGATTTCGAGGCGGCACTGACCGATCTGGACCGCGCACTGGCGTTGTCGCCCAACCACATCGCGGCGATCAGCGGGCGCGCGCTGACCTTGATGGGCCTGCACCGAATCGACGAAGCGCGCGAGGAACTGGCTCGGGCGCTGGCCCTGAACCCGTGGTTGCCCGAACGTCACCTGGCCGCCAAGGGCGGGCCGCTGGCCCCTCTGGGGCAGGATCTTTGAACCCAATGATGGCCACCTCCGGCACAGGCCGGAGGTGGCGTTGAACCTAAGGCCGGATCAGCCCAGAACCTCGTTGTCAGTGCGCTTGATCGCGATGATCGCAGAACGCGGCGTGCCTCCGTCGGGCCAGTTTTTGCCGGGATGCTGGATGCCCACAAACATCGTGCGCCGATCCGCCGACCAGGTCAGGCCGGTGACCTCGCAGCCGTTCGGGCCGGTCATGAACCGCGCGATCTCGCCGGTGACCGGATCGCCGACCAGCATCTGGTTGTTGCCGTGCCCGGCAAAGTCGCCTTCGTTGTCGTCATTGCCGTCGGTCTGGATCCAGACCATCCCGGTGCTGTCGATCATCATGCCATCGGGCGAGTTGAACAGGTTGCCCTCGTTGATGTTTTCGGACCCGGCATAGGCATCGGAATGCACCGTCGGGTTGCCCGCCATGACGTACAGATCCCAGTCAAAGCCATCGGCGGCGTGGTCGTCATCCGCCGGGCGCCAGCGGACGATCTGGCCGTATTTGTTGGCCTCGCGCGGGTTGGGACCGTTGACCGAGGTGTCGTCGCCACCCGCATTCGGCTTGACGCCGCGGTTCTTGTTGTTGGTCAGGCAGCAATAGGCCTCGGACGCGACCGGGCTGGTGGCCACCCATTCGGGTCGATCCATGGTGGTGCCGCCCGCCTTCGAGGCCGCCATGCGGCTGAAGATCAGGATCTCGGCCTGCTCCATTCCGGTGGTCTCGGGCGTCAGCGGAACCCATTGCCCGGTACTGTCGTCATTGAACCTGGCCACATAGAGCGTCCCGTCATCCAGCAGCCCTTCGGTTTCGCCGCCGGGTGTGTATATGCCGTTCGAGACATAGCGGTACAGGTATTCGCCGCGTTCGTCATCGCCCATGTAGACCACCACGCGGCCATCCCGGGCCAACTCGACAGCGGCGTTTTCGTGCTTGAAACGCCCCAGACCGGTGCGCTTGACCGGCGTGCTTTCGGGGTCGGTCGGGTCGATCTCGACCACCCAACCGGCGCGGTGCGGCTCGTTGGGGTTCTTCGAGGTGTCAAAGCGCGGATCGAACAATTCGTAGCCGTTCCAGCTCTGGGCCTTGATGCCATAGCGTTTGTAGCCGTCGGCGACTTTGGGGTCGTAGCTGGCAGTCTCGTCGCTCGAGCCGAAATAGCCGTTGAAGTTTTCCTCGCAGGTCAGATAGGTGCCCCAAGGCGTCTTGCCCGCGCCGCAGTTGTTCAGGGTGCCCAGCGACTGGGTGCCGGTCGGGTCGGCCTCGGTCTTCATCAGGTCGTGCCCGGCGGCGGGGCCTGCGATCTTCATGGGCGTGTTGTGATAGATGCGGCGGTTGAACGGGCTGTCCTTGACGACGGTCCAGCCATCGGCGCCTTCGGCGATCTCCATCACGGTCACGCCTTGGATGTTCTGCAGCTTGCGCACGTCATCGGCGCTGGCGGGTTTGCCGTCCTGAGCGGCGGGCAAGTTGATCTTGCGGTTGGGGTATTCGTGGTTCACCGCGATCAGTTGGCGACCACGATACGAAAATGCCTCCATCCCGTCGGTATTCTCGCCGAAAATACGATCAGATTTTTCGACCGGGCCGCCATCGGTGACGTCATAGCCGTCGGCGTCCGAGAACAGCGGATCGCCCCAGCGGATCAGAACCTTCCAATCGTAGCCCTCGGGCACATGCACCGTCCCGTCGGTCTGGGCCGGGATTGGTGTGAAGGCAAACCGTGACGCGGCCTGGGCCTGTGCCGAGGTCGACCCCAGCAGGCCGGTGCCCATTGCGGCGGCCCCGGAGCCGAAGGCAAGAACGCCGCTCAGAAACCCCCGGCGCGACAGCGCGCTGTCCACGACACGGTCAAAATCGTTCTCGGCGGGGCGGGGGAAATGCAGCTCGTCCCAATCGTCGGCGGACAGGGTGGTGGGATCAACGTCTTTCATGGGGTAGTTCCTCGCTGTCGGAATGGATTCGTGAAACGGATTTAGGCACTGAGTATGACAAACACTTGAAGGCTGGGCAGGGCGAGCGGACGATACGGCAATCTGACGGCACATTGAGGCCGAGGCTGCGGCACGAACACAGGCAAAGCCGCACGGAAAAGCACGCGAACCACCGATTTCGGTGCTTGACGACCGCCCGGGCATGGACTACTCAGCCCAGCACCAAGCGGGTATAGCTTAATGGTAAAGCCCCTGCCTTCCAAGCAGGTTATGTCGGTTCGATTCCGTCTACCCGCTCCAGTCTTCCCGGAGATGCTTGCGTCAAATAGCCCTTGCCAAGGGCTGATGTGCCACGGACAGCTTGACCCGACCGGCCTGTGCCGCCAAGAAGCCCCATCAACAGCTGATCGCGAAACAAGGGCCAGGCATGGCAAGACCACAACCCGCCAACCAAGCAACCAAACAGGCACACGGTTCGCATGACGAACGCCCCGGATCGCGGAAACTGGGCGTTCTGGCCTCGCTCTGGCCGTTCTTGCGGCCTTACCGCCTGTTGATGATCGGGGCGACGCTGGCGCTGGTTCTGACCGCCAGCATGACGCTGACGCTGCCGCTGGCGGTGCGACGGGTGGTCGACAATTTCCGTATCGAAGATGGCGAGTTGCTGGATTGGTACTTCCTGGCGGCGCTGGGTATTGCCGCGATGCTGGCCGTGGGCACAGGGGTCCGCTATGCGCTGGTTACGCGGCTGGGCGAGCGGGTCGTGGCCGACATCCGCAAGGCCGTGTTCGACCGCGTGATCGGGATGAGCCCGGCCTTCTATGAACGCATCATGACCGGCGAGGTGCTCAGCCGGATCACCACCGACACGACGCTGATCCAGTCAGTTCTGGGCTCGTCGGTCTCGATCGCGCTGCGCAACATGCTGCTGTTCTTCGGCGGTTTGGTTCTGATGCTGCTGACCTCGGCCAAGCTGACCGGGCTGGTGCTGTTGCTGATCCCGGTGGTGGTGGTGCCGATCCTGGTGCTCGGTCGGCGCCTGCGGGCCATCAGCCGCGAGAACCAGGACTGGATCGCGGCCAGTTCCGGTAACGCGGGCGAGGCGCTGGGCGCGGTGCAGACTGTGCAGGCCTTTACCCACGAGGATGCCAGCCGCAAGCAATTCGCCGACCTGACCGAGACCGCCTATCAGGCGTCCCTGCGCCGCATCCAGACGCGCGCGGTTCTTACGGTGATCGTGATCTTCCTTGTGTTCTCGGGGATCGTCGGCGTGTTGTGGATGGGCGCGAACGATGTGCGCAACGGCGTGATGACCGAAGGCGTTCTGATCCAGTTCGTGATCTATTCGATCATCATGGCCGGGTCCGTGGCTGCCCTTTCCGAAATCTGGAGCGAGCTGCAACGCGCCGCAGGCGCAACCGAACGGCTGGTCGAGTTGCTGAACGCCGAGGGTACGGTCAACGACCCGGCGCAACCCAAGGCGCTGCCGCAGCCGGTCAAGGGGCAGATCTCTTTCGACAAAGTGAACTTCCGCTATCCGGCCCGTCCCGACGTTCTGGCTCTGGACGATCTGTCGCTGACGGTGAGCCCGGGCGAGACCGTGGCTTTCGTCGGCCCCTCGGGCGCGGGCAAGACGACCGTGATCCAGTTGATCCAGCGATTTTATGACCCCGAGGCCGGTCAGGTCAGCCTGGACGGGATCGACTTGCGCGACATGCGCCGGGCAGATTTCCGGCAGTACATGGCCTTGGTGCCGCAGGACCCAGTGATCTTTGCGGCCTCGGCGCGCGAGAACATCCGCTTCGGACGGCTGGACGCCTCGGATGCCGAGGTCGAGGCCGCCGCCCGTGCCGCCGCGGCGCATGACTTCATCTCGGCCCTTCCCGAAGGCTATGACAGTTTCGTCGGCGAACGCGGCGTGATGCTGTCGGGCGGGCAGAAACAGCGCATCGCCATCGCGCGGGCGATTTTACGCGACGCTCCGGTTCTGCTGCTGGACGAGGCGACATCGGCGCTGGATGCCGAGAGCGAGCGCGCAGTTCAGGCCGCCGTCGACCAAATGCGCGCCGGGCGCACTACCCTGATCGTGGCGCACCGTCTGGCCACCGTGAAAAAGGCCGATCGCATCGTGGTGATGGAGAACGGCCGGATCGTGGCGCAGGGCACCCATGACGACCTGGTGGCACAAGGTGGGCTCTATGCGCGTCTGGCGCGCCTCCAGTTCACCGATGGCGTGGCCGCCGAGTGAAGTGACGCGCGGGCAATTCCCGAACCGCCGTAGCGTCATTCTACATTTTCCCCTTGCCCGAGGGTAAGCCCTCGCTTGCGCAGGGCACTGTTTGCTTTCATCTTGAAAGCGATGGACAGCCTGCGAAAAACGCAGGGCAGAAATGGGGAGGAACCACATGGCCTTTGTGGGCAAGGAAGACAAAATCAGGATCGAGCAGGAAATGCCGTGGGAGGCCCGCGACGTACCCGTCTCGTTCCATCAGCTGCTCTCGCGGACGGCCGCTAAGTTCCCGGATCGCAACGCGATCAGTTTCCAGATCCTGTCCGGCCCCAAGGACAAGGCCGAAACCCTGACATGGTCGAAACTGCTGGCCAAGACGAACCAGGCAGCCAATCTGTTCCGTTCTTTGGGGGTCAAGGAAAACGACGTGGTGGCCTATGTGCTGCCTAACTGCAACGAGACGTTGATCACTATGATGGGCGGCGCGGTGGCCGGGATCGTGAACCCAATCAACCCGCTGCTCGAGCCCGAGCAGATCGCGTCGATCCTGCGTGAGACCAAGGCCAAGGTCGTGGTCACGCTGAAGCCTTTCCCAAAGACGGATGTGGCGCAGAAGGTCGCCGAGGCCGTGCGCCACGCGCCGGGTGTCAACACCGTGCTGGAGATCGATCTGAACCGGTACCTGACGCCGCCGAAATCGTGGATTGTGCCGTTGGTCCGGCCCAAGATGGAGGACAAAGAGCATCTGGCCCACGCCGACTACCTGGATTTCAACAAGGAACTGGCCAAGCAACCCACCACGCTGACCTTCGAGGACAGCAAAGAGGACCGGGTCGCCTGCTATTTCCACACCGGCGGCACCACGGGAATGCCGAAGGTCGCGCAGCACAAATATTCCGGCATGATCTACAATGGGTGGCTGGGCCACACGCTGCTGTTCTCGGAAGAGGACGTGATCATGTGCCCGCTGCCGATGTTCCACGTCTTTGCCTGCCATGTGATCGTGATGGCGGCGGTGTCGTCGGGCGCCCATGTGGTGTTCCCGACCCCCGCCGGGTATCGCGGCGACGGTGTGTTCGACAACTTCTGGAAATTGATCGAGCGCTGGAAGGTTTCGTTCATCATCACCGTGCCCACGGCGATCTCGGCCAAGATGCAGCGCCCGGTGGATGCAGACATCTCGACCGTCAAGACGGCCTTCTCGGGGTCGGCCCCGCTGCCGGTCGAGCTGTTCCGCCGGTTCGAGAAAGCGACCGGTGTGACCATCGTCGAAGGCTATGGCCTGACCGAGGCCACCTGCCTGGTGTCCTGCAACCCGGTGGATGGCGAGAAGAAGATCGGCTCGATCGGGATCCCGTTCCCGTACACTGACGTCAAGATCCTGCGCGACGGCCCCGACGGACCCAAGGAATGCGCGGTGGACGAAGTGGGCGAGATCTGCGTGTCGAACCCGGGCGTCTATGCCGGGAACACCTATACAGAGGAAGACAAGAACGTCGATCTGTACTACTTCGACAAATACCTGCGCACCGGCGACTTGGGTCGGTTCGATGCGGACGGGTATCTGTGGATCACCGGCCGCGCCAAGGATCTGATCATTCGCGGCGGTCACAACATCGACCCGGCCGAGATTGAAGAGGCCTTGCTGGGCCATGACGCGGTGGCCTTCGCCGGCGCCATCGGTCAGCCCGACGCTCATGCGGGCGAAGTCCCCTGTTCCTTTGTCGAACTGGTCGAAGGCGCCAGCGTGACCGAGGAAGAACTGCTGGAATACTGCAAGATCCACGTGCATGAACGCGCCGCGCATCCCAAGCACATGACCATCCTGCCCGAGCTGCCGAAAACCGCGGTGGGCAAGGTTTTCAAGCCTGAACTGCGCAAACAGGCGATCACGCGGGTCTACAATCAGGCGTTGGAAACCGCCGGCGTTCCGGCGCGGGTCGTGTCGGTCATCGACGACAAAAAGCGGGGCCTTGTCGCGCAGCTTGACGTGAACGGTGCATCCGAGGACGATGTGAACCAGGTGCTGGGCAACTTCACCCGGCCATGGGAGTGGGCCGACTGATCCGGAGGGGCAATGGACTATGAACGTCTGATCGACGAGGAGACCTGGGCGTTCATCCGGCGCACCGCCGAAAGCTATCCCGAAGACGCGGTGGAGCGGTCCATCGAGGACCAGCGCAGCGTCTACGACGACATGTGCCGCGCGTTTCGGCAGCCGCGTCCACCGGGCGTCGAAACGCGGGACACCTCGGCCGATGGGGTCGGGGTGCGCGTCTATTTCTGCGGCGATCCAACCCGAACCGTCGTCTACATGCATGGCGGCGGGTTCGTCGTGGGCGGGCTGGACAGCCACGATGACGTCTGCGCCGAACTGTGCGCCCAAACCGGCTATCGGGTGGTGGCGGTCGACTACCGGCTGTGTCCTGAACATATTCATCCGGCGCAGTTCGAGGATTGCTGGACCGCGGCGAACTGGGTGCAATCCGAATTCGGCGACCCGCTGGTTCTGGCCGGGGACAGCGCGGGCGGAAACCTGGCCGCAGCCGTCGCCCATCATGCGCGCGGGCGGATTGGGAACATCCTGGGGCAGGTTCTGATCTATCCCGGTTTGGGTGGCGACCCGAACCAGGGATCGTATATCGAACACGCCCACGCGCCGATGCTGACGCGCGACGAGGTTCTGTTCTATGAAAGAGTCCGGTGTGGCGGCGCCGTTCCGGAACTTGACCCCAAATTCGCCCCCCTGCACGATACCGACTTTTCCGGGCTGCCGCCGACGGTGGTGGTAACCGCCGACTGTGACCCGCTACGCGATGACGGTGCCGCGTACTGCGCCAAAATCACCGCCGCCGGTGGGCAGGCGCATTGGATCAACGAAGCCGGCCTCGTGCATGGCTACCTGCGCGCCCGCCATTCGGTGACCCGCGCCGCCGACAGCTTCGAACGGATCTCGATCGCGGTCGAGGCGTTGGGGCAGGGGTTGTGGAACTACGACTGACGGCGCTCAGCGCAGGAATGGCTTGGCCTTCATCGTCTCGGCCACCGGAGCGCCCATGCGGGTCAGAACCGTGGGCGCCAACTGCAACTGGTCAATGACCGTTTCCGCATCGGGGCCTTCGGCATCGCCGAAGTAGTACAGCGCCGTTTCCTGCTGTAGGGGGCTGCGCCCGCCGTGGTGGCCGCGCTCGTCCTGGCCGTGATCGGCGGTCACGATCACCTCGTATCCCAACTGCCGCCAGCGGGGAATGAAGGGGGCCAGCATCTCGTCCATGACGAAGCAGGCGTGATCCATCTCTTCACAATCGTGGTAGAACCGGTGGCCCATGCTGTCGAGCGTACAGGTATGGAGAATGCCGTATTCCAGCCCGAACCGCAGGCACAGGTTGGTCAGGGTCGCAAACAGGTCGACATCGGACGGCGTCATCTGGTTGGCTTTGCCATAGCCCGTCATCGAGTGGAACCGGCCGTGATTGATGGACGGGCTGTCCGGCTCGTCATATTCGATGTCGCGCACATAGTCGAAGGGGTGGCGGTTGAAGAACTCCGACCAAAAGCTGTGGGTGACGGCCCCGGTCACGCCGCCGGCCTCGCGCACTTGGCTGAAGATGTCCTTGTGGTCCAGCCGGAACACGTTGCCGTTTCCGGTGCAGCCATGCTCCTGCGGTGAAACGCCGGTGTGGATCGAGGCATAGCAGCTGGCCGAGATCGACGGCAGCACAGAGCGGTGTTTCCAAACTCGCGCCTCGCCGCTGTCGACCCAGCCTTCGAGATTGCCGAAAAGCCGGCGGAAATTGCGCCAGGGAACCCCGTCGAGAATGATCAGCAGCAGTTTGCGGTCCATCGCGATCTCCTTGTTCGCGGGGTTTGTTTCCGGTCGAGTCTATCGCCTGAAACGCGCGCGACCTGTCAATTCGCGCTCGGAATGGCAAAAATCCCGACGTCTGTCTTGGGACAAAACGCCGGGATTTCCGGTTTTGGGCGGTTCAGTTGCCGGCGCTCTCCATCTTGCGGTGGGCCACGACCTCTTCCAGCCAGCCCAGATGCATCTCGGGGACCGAGCTGAGCAGCAGATCGGTATAGTCGTCGAATGGCGGGCTCAGCACCTGCGATTTGGGTCCATAGCGCACCACGCGCCCCTGATACATCACGGCAATGCTGTCGCTGATGGCGCGCACCGTCGCCAGGTCATGGGTGATGAACAGATAGGCGACGTCCTCGATCTTCTGCAGGTCCAGCAACAGCTTGAGGATGCCGTCCGCCACCAGTGGATCCAGCGCCGATGTGACCTCGTCACAGATGATCATCTTGGGCTTGGCCGCCAGCGCGCGGGCAATGCACACACGCTGCTTCTGACCTCCTGACAGCTCCGCCGGATAGCGATCGATGAAACCTTCGCCCAGTTCGATCTCGTCCAACAGTTCGATGATGCGCTTGTGCTTCTCGGCGCCGCGCATGTTGAAGTAGAACTCGAGCGGCCGGCCGATAATGGTACCCACCGTCTGGCGCGGGTTCATCGCAACATCGGCCATCTGGTAAATCATCTGCAACTCGCGCAGGTCCTCGCGCGAGCGTCCGGCCAGATCGGGGCTGAGCTTGCGCCCGGCAAAGGTGATCTCGCCGTCGCGCGGGGGCAGCAGGCCGGTGATCACCCGGGCCAGCGTGGATTTTCCCGAGCCGGATTCGCCCACGACTGCCAATGTCTGGCCGGGATGGACCTCGACATTGACGTTGTGCAGAACGTCGAAATTCAGTCCCTTGTAGCGGGCGGTGATGCCATCCACCTGCAGCACCGGTTTCGGCGTCGGTTGCTTTTCCTCATGGTCGATCGAACGCACCGAGACCAGCGCCTTGGTGTATTCCTCCTGCGGGTCGTTGATGATCTGGTCGGTGGTGCCGTATTCGACCATATCGCCCATCCGCAGCACCATGATGTCATCGCTGACCTGCGCCACGACCGCCAGATCGTGGGTGATGTACAGCGCGGCCACACCCGTGTCACGGATCGCTTCCTTGATCGCCATCAGAACGTCGATCTGGGTTGTCACGTCAAGCGCGGTCGTGGGTTCGTCGAACACCACCAGATCCGGCTCGGGGCACAGCGCCAGCGCCGTCATGCAACGCTGCAACTGCCCACCCGAGACCTGATGCGGATAGCGGTTGCCGATGTTGTCCGGGTCGGGAAGGCCCAGCTTGGCGAACAGCTCACGCGCGCGGGCTTCGGCCTCTTTGCGGCCGAACTTCTTCTGCTCGACCGCAGCTTCGACCACCTGATCCATGATCTTCTTGGCCGGGTTGAAGGACGCTGCCGCCGATTGCGACACATAGGTCACCTCGCCGCCGCGCAGTTTGCGGATATCCGAGAGCGACGTCTTGAGAATATCGCGCCCGTTCACCCAGACCTCGCCGCCGGTGATCTTCACGCCGCCCCGGCCATAGGCCATCGAGGCCAGCCCGATGGTCGACTTCCCGGCACCGGATTCTCCGATCAGCCCCAGCACCTTGCCGCGCTCGAGGTCAAAGCTGACCCCGTGCACGATCTCGATGTCGCGGGGTTTTTCGCCCGGCGGATAGACGGTCGCGCCGATCTTGAGGTCACGGACCTTGAGAAGGGTATCGCTCATCCCCGGCCTCCTTTCAGCGATGTGGTGCGGTTCAGGATCCAGTCAGCCACCAAATTGACCGAGATGGCCAGCGTGGCGATGGCCACCGCCGGATACAGCGCCGCGCCGATGCCATAGACGATGCCGTCCTTGTTTTCTTTCACGATGCCGCCCCAATCGGCCAGCGGGGGCTGAACGCCCAGGCCCAGGAACGACAGGGTCGAGACGAACAGCACCATGAAGATGAAGCGCAGGCCCAGTTCGGCCACCAGCGGTGACAACGCGTTGGGCAGGATCTCGCGGAAGATGATCCAGCCGCGGCCTTCGCCGCGCAGCTTTGCGGCCTCGACATAGTCCATGACCTCGATGTCAACAGCCACGGCCCGGGCCAGGCGATAGACGCGGGTGGCGTCCAACAGGCCCATGACCACGATCAGAACCGGGATGGTGACCGGCACCATCGCCAGAACTACCAGCGCGGTGATTAGCGACGGGATCGACATGATCAGGTCCACGGTCCGCGACATCACCTGATCAGCCCAGCCCCCCAGTACGGCGGCCAGAAATCCCAGGATCGAACCGGTGACGAAGCTGAGGATGGTGGCGGCGGTAGCGATGAAGATCGTGGTGCGCCCGCCATAGATCATGCGGCTGAGAAGGTCGCGGCCGATATTGTCGGTGCCCAGCCAGAATTCCGAACTCGAGGGTTCCCATACGTCGCCCACAACCTCGGCCATGCCGTAGGGCGCCAGGAAGGGTGCAAAGACGGCGATAATGAAATACAGGGCGGTGAAGGCCAGCCCGATCATTGCAGAGATTGGGATGTTCTTCATTTCGGGTGCCTCAGCCTTGGGTTGGCCAGGATCGCGACGATGTCGGCAACCATGTTTAGCCCGATATAGATTGCGGCAAAGATGACCCCGCAGGCCAGAACCACCGGCACGTCGCGCTTGGTCACATGGTCCACAAGGTACTGCCCCATGCCGGGATAGACGAACACCACCTCGACGACGACCACACCCACGACCAGATAGGCCAGGTTCAGCATCACCACGTTCACGATGGGGGCGATGGCGTTCGGGAAGGCATGGCGCCAGATGACCTTGAAGTTGCTCAGGCCCTTCAGTTCGGCCGTTTCGACATAGGCCGACTGCATCACGTTCAGGATCGCGGCGCGGGTCATGCGCATCATGTGTGCCAGAACCACCATGGTCAGCACGATGACGGGCAGCGCGATCGAGTTCAGTTTCTGCCAAAAGGACATGCTGTCATTGATCATCGCCAGCGGCGAGAACATGCCCAGTTTGACTGCCACGAAATAAACCAAGACATAGCCGATCAGGAACTCGGGGATCGAGATCGTCGTCAGGGTGACGGCCGAGATCAGCTTGTCGGGCCAGCGGTTGCGATAGCGGACCGCGACGAGGCCAAGGAAAATTGCAAGGGGCACCGAGACGATGGCCGCCCAGAAGGCAAGAAACAACGTATTGCCCAATCGGTTGCTGACCGACTCGGCGATGTCCAGCTTGTTGGTCAGGGACGTGCCCATGTCACCTTGGACAATTCCGCCAAGCCATTCGAAATACCGGGTCAAGGCGGGACGGTTCAGCCCCATCTCCTCACGCAGGTTGGCAAGGGATTCAGGGGTCGCGGACTGCCCCAGGACGGCTTGCGCGGCGTCTCCGGGTAGGGCCTCGGTCAACCCGAAAATCAGGGCCGAAGCGCCAAACAGCAAGAGGAATCCCAGCGCCAGGCGCTGGGAAACCAGTTTGATGATAGGATGCATACCTGTCGATCCGAGTTAGACGAACCACATCTTGCGGGACATGTTGCCGTTCATCATCTCTTGGGTCGGATCAGTTTCCCAGCCATCCAGCTGGTTGCTGATGCCTTCGACAAAGTCGTTGAACATCGGGCAGATCAGGCCGCCCTGGTCACGGACCATCATGCCCATCTGGCTGTAGATTGCCTTGCGCTTTGCCGGGTCCAGCTCGGCACGCGCGGCAAACAGCAGGTCGTCGAACTCTTTGACCTTGAACCGGGTGTCGTTCCAGTCGGCGGTGGACAGATAGGCAGTTGCGTACATCTGGTCCTGCACTGGACGGCCGCCCCAGTAGGACGCGCAGAAAGGCTGAACGTTCCAAACTTCGGACCAGTAGCCATCATTCGGCTCGCGCTTGATCTCAAGCGGGATCCCGGCCTGCTGGGCGGTCTGCTGGAACAGGGCTGCGGCATCCACGGCGCCAGGGAAGGCTCCGTCGGCCACACGCAAAATGATGGGCGACCCGTCATGGCCGGACTTCTTGTAGTGTTCGGCTGCTTTTTCGACGCTGAACTCACGCTGCGGGATCGTCTCATCGAACAGTGGGTATGCTGCGTTGATCGGCATGTCGTTCCCGACCGAGCCATAGCCGCGCAGTACCTTCTCGACCAGCTCTTCGCGGTTGATCGCGTATTTCAGAGCAGTCCGCAGTTCGTTGCTGTCGAACGGCGCCGTGTCACAATGCATGATAAACACGTAGTGGCCGCGACCTGCCGTGGAATGCACGGTCAGGTTGGGTGCACGACCCAGCAGGTCTGCAACCTTGGGCTCAACCCGGTTGATCGCGTGGACCTGACCTGACTGCAGCGCAGCCGTCCGGGCCGTGGCATCGTTGATGACCACCACTTCGATGCTGTCAAAGTTGCCGAAATCCGGGTTCCAATGGTTCTCGAATTTGGAGAAAAGGTGGCGCACACCGGGTTCGTCCGCTTCCAGCTTGTACGGACCGGTGCCGATACCTGCGCCCGGGTTGTCCATTCCGCCGTCCGGCTGGATGATCAGGTGGTAGTCGGCCATCAGGTAGGGAAGATCGGCGTTCGGCTCGTTCAGGGTGACCTGAAAATACTCGCCATCGGCCTTCATCGACTCGATACCTTTCATGATGCCCAATGCGCCCGACTTCGAATCTTCGTTCGAGTGGCGCTGCATCGTTTTCAGCACGTCTTCGCTGGTCATGGTCTTGCCGTTGTGGAACTCGACCCCCTGACGCAGTTTGAACGTCCAAACCTTTGCATCGGCGCTGCCTTCAACGCTTTCGGCAAGGCGCGGCTCGATCGTGCCGTCAGGGGCGACTTCGACCAGTTGGTCACCGAACTGCTTGCCGTTCTGGAACGGAACCGAACTGGCATAGGTGGCCGGATCCAGTGAGTTTGTGGATTCACCGCCCTGCAGGCCCAGCTTGAGGTCGCCGCCCTTCTTGGGGCCGGCGGCGCGGGCGGCATCCGCAAAGATGGTGCTGGCCATGGTCGCCGACACGCCCAGTGCGGCTGCCTTGCCCATGAATTCGCGGCGGGTCAGTTTCCCGGCGGTCACCTGGCTGGCCATGTGAGTGAGTTGTTCGTTCATTCAAGTTACTCCCAGTTGCTTGAGTTTTTCGCCCGTTGGGGGCTTTTTATTGACGCATGAGTCAACGTTCGCGCATTTCACGCCACCGGGCAAGGTCAAATCTCGGGTGCCGCGGGGGCCTGTCCATCACATCTGATAGCGCGGGATGCTGTCCTCCAGTGATTTTGAAAAGATGGGCGTATCATTCTCGAACGCGTCGAGCGTCGCCCGCAGGTGAAAATGGGTCAGGTCCGCCCACATCTCGCAGCGCGCCTCGGTGCGTAGGCGCAGCGCGTCGCGTTCCAGCTCCTGCACCCAGGCGCAATCGCCGCGCGCAGAGAGGGGATCGTCGGGGTGGATGGTCCATTTCTCGTGCGCGGTGCCGCCGCTGATCAGACCGTGGTCGGCATCCTGGACCAGTCCGAAATCGTCCTCGATGACCAAGTGGATCAGGCCGGTGGTCATGTCCGTTTCGACGCGGCGGGCGTGGTTGGAGGGACGCAGGTGGCGGACCTGCCATGCGGTCTCAGCGTCGGGCGGCGGAAAGACGCATTCATCGCCATTGGCCCGGGGGCGAAGGGGCAGGGTCAGGTTACCGCCGCTCAGGTGCAGTTCGGCGGTTTCGGGCGTGGGCCAGATCAACGGCCAGTACGCGCTCGAGATCGCGATGCGCAAGCGGTGCCCCTTGGGCACACGATAGGCGATGTGGTCGAGATCCAGCGCGATGTCGCAAGGCTCTCCGGGTTTCAGCGGGCGCGGGTCGGCATGGCTGTCCCGGTGGGCCAGGTTCAGCACGCCATAGGTGATCCGGGTCGAGGCGCCATCCGGGTGCACATGGTTCAGGCGCACGGCGATCTGTGCCTGGGGCCGGTCGGCGGCAAGTGTCAACCGGATGCGCGGCGCGCCGACCAGATTCAAGTCTTCGGCCAGTGGCGCGGTGTCGAAACAGGCGGACAGTGCGTCATCGGCCCGCTGGTCGCCGGGCATGTCGGGACCCAGCCAGATGGCGCAATACTCGCCGCCATCCATCCCGCAGTGATGGGGCGAGCGGACGCGGGCATTCAGCGGTCCGTCCACACCCAGCCCTGAATCGGAAAGGGGCAGGGTGACAGTCGGCAGGTGGGACGTAGCGCCGTCATCCTCGGTGATCCAATGGCCCGGGCGCTCGGCATACCAGCGCGCCGGGCGCACGCCATCCATCAGATAGGCGCGATAGGCCGGGTCCTGTTCGACGCCGGTCTCTTCGCCCTTCAACCAGCGGTCCCACCAGCGCAGCGCCTCTTGCAGGAAGCCGATGCGTGGTTCGGGCACGGCAAAATGCGGATACTTATGCACCCAGGGGCCGACGATGCCTTTGACGGGCGCGGTCAGGTTCTCGACCAGCCAGGGCACCGTGTTCTTGTAGGCATCGCCCCAGCCGCCCACCGCCAGAGTCGCGGCCCGGATCGCGCCGGGGTCTTCGCAGACAGACCCATGCCGCCAATAGGCATCACGGGTCTGGTGCCGCAGCCAGACCGCGGGCAGGAACGGTTCGGCCTTCAACCGCTGCAGCCACATCTCGCGCCAGTCGTCACGCAGCGCTGGGTCGGGCGGGCGGGACGAATACGACCACATGGTGGCCCCCCAGCCCAGATTCTCGTTCAGCAGGCAGCCGCCCTTGTAGTGGATGTCATCGGCATAGCGGTCGGCGGTCGAACATAAGGTGATGATGGCCTTCAACGGGGCGGGCTGCAGCGCCGCCACCTGCAGCGCGTTGAAGCCGCCCCAGCTGATCCCCATCATCCCGACCGCGCCGCTGCACCAGGGCTGTTGGGCCAGCCACTCGATCACTTCGACGGCGTCATCCAGTTCCTGCTGGGTGTATTCATCCTCCATCAGTCCCTGGCTGTCACCATTGCCGCGCATGTCGACGCGGATGCAGGCGTAACCCCGTTTGGCAAACCAAGGATGGGTCAGGGCATCGCGCGCCGTCGTGCCGTCGCGCTTGCGATAAGGCAGGTATTCCAGGATAGCGGGCACCGGGTGCTGCACCACATCGACAGGGCGCCAGATCCGCGCCGACAGGCGGCAGCCATCCGACAGAATGATGCCTTGGTCCGGAACCTCTTCGATCTCGGCTAGTGAGTTTTTCGCCTGTGTCATGCGTCCAGTCTCGGGCGCATCGGCGGATGGTGTGAGAGGAAAAGCGTCAATTCATTCCTTTGTTGCGACAACCAGATCCATGACATTGGTTCCCGTGGGGCCGGTCACCAGCAAAGCGCCGACCCGGTCAAGGAACGAGCCCGCATCGGCATCGCGCAAGGCCTTGTCCGCCCCATTGGCCCATGTCGCGCCGGTCACGACACCGCCGGCCGCATCGGTCGGCCCGTCGGTTCCGTCGGTTCCACCGACCACGACACACAGCCCCTCGCATCCCTGAATCTCGCGCGCCAGCGCCAGGGCCAGCGCCTGGTTCCGTCCGCCTCGTCCCGGGTTTTCGGGCAGGACAACCGTCGGCTCTCCGCCAAAGATCATCGCGCCCGGCAGCATCTGGCGAAGCCGCGCGCCGATATCAGCGGCGACGGACAGATAGTCGTCGTGCAGGGACTCTTCCTCGGCCAGAACGTCTAGACCGGCGGCACGTGCCGCGTAGGCTGCGGCGCGGCGTGCATGTGCGTTCGAGGCAATGATCTCGACTCTGGCTTCGAATTGAGGGGCTTCGGGTGCGGCGCCGATGCCCGATCCGATGACGCCGATGTCGTCCCCCGGTACGTCCGAAATGGCCAGGACCGTCGCGCGCGCTCCGCCGAAACCGGCCAGCAGGCCCCCGCCCTTGATCCGCGACATCTCGCGCCGGCGGGCGTTCATGGCGGTGATGTCCAGGCCCTCGGACAGCAGCTGCGCGTTCAGCCGCGCCAGATCTTCGAGGGTGGCCCCCGGCACCAGATCCTCGGCCAGCGAGGACGCACCGCCCGAGACCAGCAGCAACAGATGCTTGCCGGGACCCATGGCCTGAACCGCCGCGCGCAGAGCCTGGCCGCCCTTCAGGCTGCGGGCATCGGGCACGGGGTGAGAGGCTTCGATGATCTGCAGATGTGACGGCAGCCCTTCGGCATGGCCGTCTTTCGTGACCACAAGGCCCGGTGTCTTGCCGAAATGATCCTGCGCTGCATTCATCATCGCCGCCGCGGCCTTGCCTACCGCCAGAATCTGATCGGGGCGCGGAACATCGGGCAGCGCCGCCTTGACCGCGCCATAGCCGTCAACGGCGGCAACGCCAGCCTTCCAGATCGCGATCGCCTGATCCTGCATCGTCATCACATGTCCATCCAGATCGTAACCGGGCCGTCATTGATCAGGGACACCGCCATATCCGCTCCGAAAGACCCGGTTTCGGTCGGAACGCCAAGCGCGGCCAGCGCGTGGGCAAAGTGTTCGTACAGGCGTTCGCCGGTTGCGGGATCGGCGGCCGCCGCAAATCCGGGGCGGTTCCCGCGCGAGGTGTCGGCAGCCAACGTGAACTGGCTTACCACAAGGACCGAGCCGCCGATGTCCAGCACGGACCGGTTCATCTTGCCCGCGTCATCCTTGAAGATCCGCAGCTTGGCAATCTTTGCCGCCAGTTGCTCGGCGCGGGAGTCGTCGTCACCCTGCATGGCGCAGACCAGCACCAGCAGCCCCGGCCCGCACTGGCCGATGACTTGCCCCTCGACCGAGACCGATGCCTCGGACACCCTTTGTATCAATGCGCGCATATCGGTGTCTTTCTCAAACTCCGCTCACTCGGCCGAAGCCCCACGCCAGGTGACGAACTCGTCCAGCGTGGCGCGCTCGGTCCGAAATTGGTTGGCCGGATGGTCGGTATCCGGATAGCCGAAGGAAATCGCGCAAAGGATCAGCCGGTTATCGGGGATGTTGAAATAGCGGTGCAAGAACGGCCCATAGGCGGCCACCGCCGCCTGCGGGATCGTGGCGATGCCCAAGGCCTGTGCCGCCAGTGTGAAAGCCGTGACAAACCCGCCGCAATCCATCGCGCCATAGGGGCCGAGTTCCGCCGGGCTGGACAGGACGGCGCAATGCGGGGCGCCGAACAGGTTGAAGTTTTCCATCATCTGCCGGGCCGATCCGGCGCGGTCGCCCTTCTCTACGCCTACTGCCTGGTACAGGGCCCATCCGCAGGCGCGGCGCCGGTCCTGATAAACGCCGGAATAGCCGGTCGGAAAGGGCAGGTCGGGCTCCGCCTGGCCTGTCTCGGCCTCGGCCCGCAAAGCGCTGCGGAACGCATCCGTTTCCGCGCCGCTGGTCACGACCACCTGCCAGGGCTGCGCGTTGCACCAGCTGGGCACCCGGGCCGCGCTGGTCAGAATCCGTTCGATGTCACCCCGCGGCACCGGATCGGGCCGGAAGGCGCGGCAGGAATGGCGCGCGGTCAGAAGCGTGTTCAGATCGGCCAGGGTCACGTCGTCCTCTCCTCCGGGGCAGCCGGCGGCAGGATGGGTGAGAAGCCGGGGATGTTCAAGGGGTTCCGCGGCAGAGTTTTCGGCGGCGGAACCCAGCGGTCATTGCTGTCCGGTCGCCACCAGATACCCGATGCCGGCTGCCGCCAGCAGGCCCAGGACGACCGCAATCGTGATCTTGATCGCCGACCAGGGCCGTTCACCCTGCACCTGACCGGTGCGACCGTTGACGACAAAGCGATAGGTCTGGCCGCGATACTTGTAGGCGGCCATCCAGACGGGCAGCAGGATGTGCTTGAAGGTCACGTCGCGGATGTCGGTTTCGATCGCGTGGATGCGCTGCCGGTCGCCGCCGATGTCAAAGCGGACGTCGCGCTCGATCACGCGGGCCATGTGGCCGCGGGCCTCCTGATAGCCTTGCTGCAAATCGACCGTATAGGCCTCGGCCCGGAACCCGGCCAGGTACTCGGGCTGATAGGGTTCCAGCGCGGGCAGGTCCCAAGGTTGCAGCGCGTCGGTGTATGATTTGGGCAAGGATTGCGAGGCCAGCACCAGCACGTCATCGAAGAACCGGGCCACCCGGCCGGATTTCGGTGTCCAGCGCACCTTGGGTACCTGCTGTTGCACCCGCTTGCCGTCACGCATCACGGTCCGGGTTTCGTAATAGACCACGCCCCGTTCGCCGCGATAGGCCGATTTCGTATCGGCGTCGAACGTCCAGTAGGGCACATAGATACCCTGCATCCTGCGGCCTTTGCGGGCGTAGTCCTTGAGCCCGTTCGGCGCGAACCACAGTCGCCCCAGCCAGTCGCTCATGGCCTTGTGCGCGGCGCGTTCGTCAAGCGCAAATGGCAGTACGCCGCGCGGTTTGATGTGCCGGTTCACGCCGGTATCGGTCACGACCGGGGTGGCGCAGAACGGGCATTCCGCGGCGTGGGTGTTGGGGTCGAACTCGACCTGCGCCGCGCAGTTGGGGCAGGTCAGAACCCGCGTCTCTTCGATCTCGCTGTCGGGCAGGCGGTCGGCGATGGCCGCGTCGAAGTCCAGCTCGCGCAGGCTGGCGCCTCCCCAAGGACCAGCACCGATCGGTTCGGAATGGCCGCAATGGTCACAGGTCAGCGTGCCGGATTGCGGATCGAAGCGATAGTCCGCGCCACAATTGTCACATGGAAAACGGTGTTCCGCAGAGCCGGGTGGTGGGGCAGGGGGCTGGGTCATAGGTGGTCAGTTGTCGGCGGGAAAGTGAAGATAGGCTGCGCGCTGCTCCTCGGGCAGGACATGCGGCAGCATCGCGGCCTCGCAGGTCCCGATCGCCCCGAAATTCTCGCGCGCCTCGGCCAGCGTCAGGCCGTGGTTGGCGGCAGAGGGTTCGCGGGGGTTCTTGTCGTACAGAATGTCCTCGTCCTCCCAAAAGCAGATCGCGCAAATCAGATAGGCCCCGCGCTCGGCCAGGGTGACATAACCGCAGCACGGGCAGATGAATTGCGGCGGCTGCGGCGCTTTGCGCCCGCCTGTCTTCGAGCGTTTCCGCGATGCGGTCATGCCGATGCCTCATGCCTCGGGCGGCGGAGGCGGCAGAATCGTGAAAAGCTGCGCGAGTTCCTGCACCTCGCCCGCTTTCTTCCATCCGTCCTGACCTGGTGTCCACACGAAGGTGTCCCGCGAAATCTCGCCCGCGCTGGCCATGCGGCCCATCTTGGCCTTCGAGAACGGCCCGCTGGTCTGACCGTCTACCGCGATATGCCACACATGCTCGACCGGAGGCGGAGGCGGCGGGGCCACATGCGCGGCCGGTTGCGGGGCAGCGGGCGCGGGCGCGCCCCACGGGCCTGACGGCCGACCCGCTGCCATGTTCGACATCTGGTTTGCCATCGCCATCCCCATGCCCATGCCGAGGCCTGCGCCCATGCCGCCGCCACCGCTTGGGTTGCTGGCTGCCGCCGTCATCGCCTCGGCCGCCGAATACTGGGTGAACTTGCCCAGATCCCCCGCCAGCCCCATCGAGGTGCGCTTGTCCAGCGCCGCCTCGACCGCCGGCGGCAACGAGATGTTCTCGATGTAGAATTCCGGCATCTCAAGCCCATAACCGTCCAGCACCGGCGAGACCTCGGCCGCGATCAGCTTGCCCAGATCGGCGGTGTTGGCGGCCATGTCCAGAACCGGGATGCCTGCCCCCGCGATCACCCGGCTGAATTCCTGCACGATGATGTTGCGGATCTGAAAGCTGATCTCGTCCATGGTGAACTCGCCATCGGTGCCCACGATCTCGACCAGGAAACGGGCCGGGTCCTTGACCCGGATCGTGTATGTGCCATAGGCGCGGATCCGGGTCGGGCCAAATTCGGGGTCGCGCAGCATGATCGGGTTCTTGGTGCCCCATTTCAGGTCATTGAACCGGGTCGTGTTGACGAAATAGATCTCGGACTTGAACGGCGACTGGAACCCGTGATCCCAATGCTGCAGCGTCGTCATGATCGGCATGTTGTTGGTTTCAAGCATGTAGAGGCCGGGCGTGAACACGTCGGCCAGCTGGCCCTCGTGCACGAATACGGCCGCCTGGCCTTCGCGCACGGTCAGCTTGGCGCCATACTTGATCTCGTGTCCCTCGCGCTCGAACCGCCAGACCATCGTGTCGCGGGTGTCGTCCACCCAATGAATGACATCAATGAATTCTCCGGTCAGAAAATCGAAAATTCCCATCTGGGTTCTCCTGTCATCGGGGTCAAAGCGATTGCCCCATCAATTCACGGGCGATGATCCGCACCACCGGCGCGGCCTCTTGCGCGGTCATGCCGGGTTTCAGGCGCGGATCATACAACATAGTCAGCAGCTTTTCGTCATGGCTGGTCAGTAGGGCGAATTCGTCGTCATCATTGAAGATCGAAGGCCGCGCCCGGGGGCTGTCATTGGGCAGCCCCAGCCCCTGGGCGATTTCCTCGTGGATGCAGCTCAGACGCATGAGGTCGGGTTGCTCGGCGCGCACCAGGGCGACGGCGCGCGTATAGGTGTTCGGCGCCCCGCGCGTGGCCGAGGCGAAGACAAAACAATAGAACGAGCGTGGCAGATCCGCGAACAGATCCAGTTGCTCTTGCGCGATGCCGGGGATCAGCTGACGCAGCCGGGCCTGCACATATTCGGTGTCATCCTGACCGGCGATGAAGACGTGGAAATTGCCGTTGCGGCTGACCGAGGACACGGGATGGCCGGTCAGGGCCGCCAACCGGGCCGAGAAGGCCTGTACATCGGCACTGTCCGCCGCGCGGCGCTGTGGCGGAACCGAGGGACCGAACTCGACCGCAACGCGGACCGGGCTGGCCCAGCGGCTCAGGCGCCCACCGACGCGTTGCCCGCCCGCCGAAACAGTGGTGCCGGGATACTCATTGTAAAACGCGATGGTTTCGAAATTCCGCGCCAGATCGTCGGCGTCATACGGGGTATCCGGCCCGCCCCCGTCGGTGCGCAGCAGGCCGCGCGTCAGCAGGTCGCGCTCGACCCGCTCGTAGTAGCGGGCCAGGTCCCGGCTGGCGGCCGAAGGTTCAACGTAGACATCAGCGGATGGAGCAGCCTCGGGTCGAGCCTGCGGCGCCAGCGACGTCTTGAGCGGATCGTCGCAGCCGGCGACGATCAGCAATACGCCCAAGCCGCAGATGCGCCCAAGAAGATGCCCCATCCGCATGCGCGCAGCCCTTATTTCGGCACGGCCGTTCCGGCGGTGTCGCCCAACCCGTCTTTGCGGGCCTTGGCCGAGGCCAGCGTGTCGCGCAGTTCCGCCTCCATTTTCTTCAGCTCTTGCTCGGCGGCGGCGCGGCGGGCTTTGCCCTCATCTGCGATGGCGAGGCTTTCATTGATGGTGCCGATCAGATCTTCGTTGGCCTTCTTGACGGCTTCGATGTCGAACACGCCGCGTTCCATTTCCTCGCGGATCATCTTGTTCGACTGGCGCAGGTTTGCGGCGTTCGAGGTCAGCAACTCGTTCGTCAGATCGTTGGCGTCGCGCACGGCGGCTGCGGCCTCGGCGCTGCGCTGGATAGTTACCGCCTGCGCCAGTTGGGTTTCCCACAGCGGCACGGTGTTCACCAAGGTCGAGTTGATCTTGGTCACCAGTGACTTGTCGTTTTCCTGAACCAGCCGGATCGAGGGCAACGATTGCATCGTCACCTGCCGCGTCAGCTTCAGGTCATGCACACGGCGTTCCAGATCGTCGCGGGCGGCCCGCAGGTCGCGCAGTTCCTGCGCCTTCATCACCTGCTGATCTTCCGGGGCGGCCTGCACCTCGGCCTCTTTCTCGGGGATGTCATGGCTGTCCAGTTCGGTCAGCTTTTCTTCGCCGGCCGCGATGTACAGCGCCAGTTCATCATAGAAATCCAGCGTCTTTTCATACAGCAGGTCCAGCGACTTGATGTCCTTCAGCAGCGTGTGTTCGTGCGACAGAAGGTTGTCGGTGATCCGGTCGATCTGATCCTGCACCTCTTCGTAGCGCGCGGTGAACTTCGCGAAAGGCGCGGCGCGGCCCAGCAGTTTCTCCCACCAACTGCGCTCGCGGCGCACGTCCAGTTCAGACACGGAAAAGCCACGGATCGTGGTGACGATGTCGCGCAGGCTGTCGCCGGCGGGCCCGACATCCTTGTTGCGAACGTCAGCCAGCATGGCCTGGCTGATTTCCTGCAGCTCGGCCTGCGCAGCCGACCCGAAGGACACGATCGAGTTGGTGTCGCCCATGTCGATCTCGGCCATGCGCTTGCGGATCTCGGCGCCGACCGGTTCGTCGGCTTCTTCCAAAGGCACGATCTCGGAACTCGGCTCGGGCAACGCGACGGCCACAACTTCCTGAACCAGCGTTTCGGCCTCGGCCGCCTTTTTCTTGATTTCGTCAGACATGAGAAGCTTCCCTGTTCTTGGTTTGGCCGGTCAGTCCAGCCGGACGCCTTCGCGCTGCAGCCTTTCGCGCAGCACGTCGATTTCGACCGTCAGATCACTGCGGTCATCCAATAGCATCTTTCGGGTGCGGGCCGAGAAATTCTGCTCGAGGTCGTCCAGCAGCGCCGAGTAATCGGACAGAGCCTGTGGGTCGCGGGTGCGCGCATATACATCGGCAAACTTGATCGTCGCATCGCGGGCTCCCTGCAGATAGACGGTCAGGTATTTGCGGGCACCGGCCAGATCGCGAGGATCCTCCTCGACCGTACGGAACAGATCGCGAGCGGTGGTTTGAAACCGCTCGACCCGGGCTTCGATCCTGCGGTCGCCGGCCCGTTTGATGGCATCCGACATCTGGTTCAGATGCGCTTCGGCATCTTCGACCACGCGGGCAACCCGGTCTTGCTGATAGGTGTCCACGCCCTCCATGCCCTTGTTTTTCATCGGGTCGAGGCCGAAGGCGACGGAATGCAGGGTCGTGGCCACGCCGCCGAACAAGATCGGCGCTAGGAGGCTGACCTGGCTGGCGGCCTCGGCATCCAGATAGTCGTTGCGATAGGCGGCCAGACCCACCCCAAGCCCGGTCAAAACGGACGAGAAGATCTTGCGGGGAAAGGCTGGGCGGCGCGCGGTGCGGCGCGCGTTGTAGGCATCTTCGGCTTTCAGCCCTTCACGCAGCAGAAAGGCTGCAGCGGTCAGAATGCCGGCGGCGAGCAATCCCAGGGTCATCCCGATCGCGCCGTCGTTGAGCGACAAAAAGACCAGAGGGATCGCCGGAACGAACAGGACATTGGCGCGTGCGCCGACCGGGTTCACCCGGGCGCCATCGTATTGCCCGCGCTGGGCGGGCGCGTCGGTGTCGGACTGGCCGTCGGGGCTGAACTTTCCGCCGTATCGCTTGGCCATGGCTTCAGAGCCCCCCGAGCCAACCGGTACAGACGCCGAACAACAGCACCAGCAGGGCCGCGTAGGCCATTTTTTGCACTCCGGTCCCGGACATGACGTCCTCCAACTGCGGTTGTCCCCTTGAAAACCTAGGGTATCAAGGGGCTTGGCGCTAGGGGGAAGGTTCGATAACCCGCGTCAATTGCGTGATTTCTTGCCGCCCGGCCTGCGGGATCTTTGGGGGCGGCTTGAGCGTTTCGCAGCAGCCGGTGGGGTTTCGGGTTCCAGGCCCAGCTGGTCGCGTAGAACGCGGCGACGGATTTCCTCGACCTCGCCGGGTTTGAGATTGCCCAGCTGGAACGGTCCGTAGGACACGCGCAAAAGCCGGTTCACGGTAAAGCCGATGTCTTCGATCGCGCGGCGGATTTCTCGGTTCTTGCCCTCGCGCAGTCCGATCGTCAGCCATGCATTCGCACCTTGCTGGCGGTCCAGCGACACGGTCATGGGCTGGAACCTTTCGCCCTCGATCACAAGACCTTGGCGCAGGGGGGCAAAGTCCTCGTCCTTGGGGCGGCCGTTGATCCGCACCCGGTATTTGCGCAGCCAGCCGGTCGAGGGCAGCTCGAGCTTGCGCTTGATGGCCCCGTCATTGGTCAGCAGCAACAGGCCCTCTGAATTCAGGTCCAGCCGGCCAACGCTCATGACGCGGGGCATGCTCTCGGGCAGGTTGTCGAAGATCGTGGGGCGGCCTTTTTCGTCGCGGTTCGTGGTCACCAGACCGGTTGGCTTGTGATACAGCCACAGACGCGCGGGTTCGGGCTCGGCCACGGGCTTGCCGTCGACGGTGATCCTGTCGTTGGGCGTGACGTTCAGCGCCGGGCTGTCGATGGTTTTGCCGTTCACGGTCACGCGGCCCGCTTCGATCATGCGTTCGGCCTCGCGGCGCGAGGCGATGCCGGCGCGAGCCAGCACTTTGGCGATCCGGTCGCCGGGAGGAGGGGTGTTGCTCATGCCCTGCGCATAGCGCATCGGCGCGGCTTGCGAAAGGTGGGTTTCTGGGGCAGTCAGGGGCATGGTCTTCAGAACGCACATGGACAAGGCGCTGGAACAGGCGCGCGCGGCGGGTGATCGGGGCGAGGTTCCGGTGGGCGCGGTGATCGTCGCGCCAGATGGGCGGATCATCGCGGCAGACGGCAACCGTACGCGCGAGTTGCACGACCCGACCGCGCATGCCGAGATCATGGCCCTGCGCGCCGCCTGCCGGGCCGTCGGGTCCGAGCGTCTGACGGGGCATGACCTGTATGTCACGCTGGAACCCTGCGCCATGTGCGCCGCGGCGCTGGCGGCGGCGCGGATTCGGCGGATCTACTACGGGGCCGCCGATCCGAAATCGGGCGGCGTGGCGCATGGGGCGCGGGTGTTCTCGCACCCTCAGGCCCATCACAGGCCGGACGTCTATGACGGCATCGCGGCCGAGGACTGCGCCCGGTTGTTGCGCGATTTCTTTGCCGCGCAGCGCGGTGGCGGCGGGCCCAAAGGCTGAGGCGCGCTCAGGCCGATTTCACGACCAGTTCGCGGGGGATGTCTGCCAAGGGTTGCCCACCCGTCGGCGTGATCACGAAGGTTTCGGTGATGGCCAGCCCCCAATCGGGGGTCCAAAGACCCGGCATCAGGTGAAAGGTCATGTTGTCCTGCAGAACGGTGCTGTCGCCGGGGCGCAGGCTCATGGTGCGCTCACCCCAATCTGGCGGATAGCTCAGGCCCACCGGATAGCCGGTGCGATTGCCTTTGACATAGCCGGCCCGGGCAAAGCTGTCATAGACGCAGGTGGCGATCTCTTCGCAGGTGGCGCCGGGGCGGGCGGCGGCAAGCGTGTCCTCAATCGCGGTGAGGATCGCGGTTTCCGCGCGCCGGATATCGGCGGGTGGGTCACCCAGAAACAGGCTGCGGCTGGCCGGGCAGTGATAACGGCGATGGCAGCCCGAGATTTCGAAATAGGTCGCCTCGCCCGGTGTCAGCGGACGGTCGTTCCAAGTGATGTGCGAGGCCGAGGCCTCGGCCCCCGAGGGCGCGATGGGCGCAATCGCGGGATAGTCGCCCGCAAGACCCGGCAGCCCGGCGATGCCCGCCGCCTGAACCTCGGCCACGAGCACGTTCTTGGGAACCCCGGCGCGGAACCCGTCGCGCAGCACTGCGTGCATATGCGCGGTCAACTGCCCGGCCTTGCGCATCAAGGCGATCTCGGCCTCGCTCTTGACCGCACGCTGCCAGTTCACCAACCCGGTCGCGTCGATCAGCGCATCGCGGCCGAACGCGGTCTCAAAGATCCGGTGGCTGGCGGCCGAGTAGTAATAGTTGTCCATCTCGACACCCAGATGGGTTGTCCAGCCGCGCTCGCGCAGCAGCGATGCCAGCGACTCGACCGGGTGATGGTCGGGGTGCTGCACATGCTCTTCGGGCCAGTCGTGCAGGTCGTTGGGGTCCAGCCAGGTGGTCTGCGCCGCGCCGGGCTTGTCCTGCGTCCGGCCCCACCACAGGGGCGCGCCGTCGCGCGGGACGATCACCATCTGCGGGACGTAGAAGCTCCAGCCGTCATACCCTGTTAGCCAGGCCATGTTCGACGGGTCCGCAACCAGCAGGGTTTCGACACCCCGCTGGGCCATCGCGGAACGGGTCTTGGCCAGCCGCGCCGCGTATTCTTCCGCCGAGAAGGCCAGCGCGGGTGTCAAAGCTCGATCTCCTGCAGGACCTCGGGCTCGATGACGGTAACGCCCGGCAGCCCATCCGCCAGGTCCTTGGCGGATTGTTCCAGGATCGGGAAGGTCCGGTAGTGGCAGGGGATCACCGTCTTGAAGTCGAAATACCGCCGGGCGGCATAGGCGGCGGCTTTCATATCCATCGTGAAATAGCCGCCCGCCGACAGAATGCCGATATCCGGTTTGTAATAGTCGCCGATCCACTCCATGTCGGCCATGATCGTGGTGTCACCCGAGACATAGACCGTATGACCATCAGCCGACAGGATGAACCCCACCTCGGACCCGCCGGCGCGCGGGCCATCGGGTGTGGCGAAGGTCGAGCTGTGCGAGGCCGGCACCATGTCGACCTTGACCCCGTTCAGGTCGACCCGGCCGCCTTTGTTGAAGCCGATGGTCTCGATCCCTTCGGCCTCGGCCCAATGGGCCATGACGTCGTATTGGCCCACCACCGGAATGTTCAGGCGTTTGGCCAGCGGCAGAACGTCGGCGACGTGGTCGAAATGCGCGTGGGTCAGCAGGATATGCGTGGCGCCTTGGATGGCTGCGTCGTGCTGATCCTCGGGCAGCATCGGGTTGCCGCTCAGCCAGGGATCGATCAGCAGGACTTGTCCCGCCGCGTGAATTCGGAAGCTGCCATGCCCCAACCAGATGATTTTCATGAAAGACCCTCCTGAAACCGGTTCAGGGCCAGCCTAGCATCGGCTATGTAAAAATCCATGGACTGGATGCGAGAAATCGACGGCTATTGCGAGCGCCTGTCGCCGGACTATTGGGCCGAACCCGTAAACGCCGTGTCCAACGCGGCCTTTCTGTTGGCGGCATGGGTGATGTGGCGGCGGGTGCGGGGGCAGGGTCTGCCGTTGGCCAACTTGCTGGTCGCCATTCTGGCGGTGATCGGCATTGGCAGCTATCTGTTTCATACCCATGCGCAAGTCTGGGCCGCGCTGGCGGATACGACGCCGATTCTACTGTTCATCTTGGTCTATATCTTCGCGGTGAACCGGGACATCTGGCAGCTATCCACGCCGAAGGCGGCGGCGCTGACGCCCTTGTTCATCCCCTATGCGGCGTTGACCATACCGGTGTTTCAACTGGTTCCCGGCCTGGGCGGGTCGGCCGCATATGCTCCGGTGCCGTTGCTGATCCTGATCTATGCGTATCTTTTGCGCGCGCGCAGGCCGCAGGTGGCCTGGGGTCTGGCGGTCGGAGCTGCGATCCTGATCGCGTCGATCACCTTCCGCGCGCTCGATGCTCCGCTTTGCGCCCGCATCCCGATGGGAACGCATTTTATGTGGCACATCCTGAACGCCACCATGCTGGGCTGGATGATCGAGGTTTACCGGCGGGCCATGACGGATGCGGTCAGTCCGGCAGACGCCGCGCCACGTAGAACCCATAGCTGACAAAGTCGGAATAGGTTTCGTACAAGTCGATCTCGGCCCGTTCGGCATCGACAATGGCTTTGGCCTGCTCGGAATTGCCATGCCGGTCGAGGAAGGCAGGGAAGCTGCGTTGAAGAGGGAGATAGTAATTGTCCATCCAGCAGTCGGTGCCCAGCGGGAAATAGCCGACAGGTTCATAACCGGCCGTCTCGATCTGGCGGATCTTCTGTCCGGCGGTCGCAACTTCGGGATAGGCGGCATCCCAGTGCCGTGTCAGCGGTTCGGGGCGTTGATCGGTCAGCCAAGTCAGCTCGGACACAGCCAGGACACCGCCGGGTTTCAGGAACCGACGCCAGGCGTTCAGACCGTTTTCGAACCCCATGTTGTAAATCGCGCCTTCCGACCAGATCACGTCAAGGCTGGCATCGTCGAAGGGCAGGTCCTCCATCGACGCCTCAACCGTCTGAATCCGGGCCGCCAGGCCCAAGAACTGGGCGCGTCTCTCCAACTCGGCCAGAAAATCCGGCAGGAAATCCACTGCCGTCACCGATGCGCCTAGATGGCGCGCAAGGCAGAAGGCCGCAGCTCCGGTGCCGCAGCCAATGTCGGCGACCTTCAATCCGGGATCGGCTTGAACGTCCGCCAGCTTCAACGCCATTTCCGTTGCCGCGTCGCTGCCGGGGCCTTGCCGGTCGTTGGGCAGGTGCAGGTCGATCAACAATCGCATGTCATCGGTCATGATGTGTCAATCCTTGAAAGCGCGGGCCAGGTCTTCGGGCAGGTCGAACTCGTCCAGCACGCGTCGGCGCGCCTCAGACGACATCTTGCGGGCGGTCTTTTCGACGATGCGCTGAATCTTTTCGCCCGAGTGTTTCGCGGCGAAGGGTGCAAAATACCATTTCAGAAAGACAAAGCAGATCACGTCCTCCAGCGCCTGAACGTCGTCGTCGCGCTTGATGCCCTGTTTGCGCAACATAAGGCGGGCGGCGTCGATCTCGGCCTGATCGAAACCGGCCTCGGACATCAACTCGGCCACGACCTGCGCGTGATGCTCGGCTTGGGCCTTGCGCCACGCCAGATAGCCCGCGCGCCCCTCGGGGTAGGCCGAGCGGGCCAGCTTCCAGCGCTCGACATGCTGGCCGCGGGCGGCGATCTGCAATGGCTCTGATGCGTCGGGGAACAGTCGATGCAACTCGGCGCTCATCCGTTCGCCATAAAGCAGCGCAGCGGGGCGCCCGTCTTCCTGGGTGGGGTCGGCCGAATTGGCTGCGTCGATTGCGTCCAGAACCTTCTGCTTGCGCTCCGTCATGACACCTCCTGCGTTCGTCAAACGGGTTCGGCAAACCTGGTTGAGCCAGCCCGATACTGCGTGGTGCATGTACGATAAGGCATCGCGCCACAACAAAAAAGCGCCGACCCGTTCAGGGCCGGCGGCGCCACGAGGGCAGGTAGGGGACTGGGCCGGAAAAAAGGGGAAACCGGCCCGATCCAACAGGGAGGCAAGAACGAAGTCAGTTTCGGGGCGAGGTTTTTTCCTGGCTCACCTGATCCGAAGGGTGCTGATCGGGAAAGGTCAGCGTCGGGGTCAGGTCGCCCATCGGGACACCCAGGGCAAAGGCCGGAGCCGCTGCGGTGGCAAAAACTACAGACAGTGCAATCATGGTCGATTTCATCGGCTTCCTCCGAACTGAACTGTTTCGTTTACAGCATAAGGGGATGCAGCACGCGGACTTCAAGTGAAAAGTGAACGAAACGGTTCACTTTTTTGCGTGGCGGGTATTCTGGATCGGTCTGGCCCCGGCGCCGCCCGACCATTCCCGCACGCAGGCGGTCTTGCGACTGCTGCACCAGACGGGTAAATGCCCCTGTAACGCACACGAGGGTTTCCCATGTCGATTGACCAAAGCACCGCCGCCAAGGTGGCCAAACTGGCCCGGATCAAGGTCGAGGATGATGCGCTGCCGGCGCTGGCCTCGGAGTTCAACACGATCCTGGGGTTCATCGAACAGCTGAACGAAGTTGACGTCGAAGGGGTCGAGCCGATGGTCTCGGTGACGCCGATGCGGCTCAAGCGCCGCGAGGACGTGGTGACCGACGGGAGCATGCAGGACAAGATCCTGTCCAACGCCCCCGACGCGCGCGAGGGGTTTTTCGCGGTTCCCAAGGTGGTGGAGTAAGACATGAGCGATCTGAACAAACTGGGCCTGGCCGAGGCCCGCGACGCGCTGCGCAAGGGTGAAACCACCTCGGTCGATCTGACCGAGGCCTGCCTGACGGCCATCGACGCGGCCGACGCGCTCAATGCCTTCGTCCACAAGACGCCCGAGATCGCGCTGGAGCGCGCCAAGGCGGCCGACGAGCGCATCAAGGCCGGCGACGCGCCCGGTATGTGCGGCCTGCCGATCGGCATCAAGGACCTGTTCTGCACCAAGGGCGTGCCCAGTCAGGCGGCCAGCCGCATTCTGGAGGGCTTCAAGCCCGAATACGAATCCACCGTCTCGCAGCAACTGGCCGATGCCGGCGCGGTGATGCTGGGCAAGCTGAACATGGACGAATTCGCCATGGGCTCGTCCAACGAAACCTCGGTCTATGGCAACGCGGTCAGCCCGTGGCGGCGCGGCAATGACGACACTCCGCTGACCCCCGGCGGTTCGTCGGGTGGCTCGGCTGCGGCAGTCGCGGCCGATCTGTGCCTTGCGGCGACCGGCACCGATACCGGCGGCTCGATCCGTCAGCCCGCCGCCTTTACCGGCATCACCGGCATCAAGCCGACCTATGGCCGCTGCTCGCGCTGGGGCATCGTGGCCTTTGCGTCCTCGCTGGATCAGGCCGGGCCGATGACCAAGAACGTGCGCGACGCCGCCATCATGCTCGAGGCGATGTGCGGGCACGACCCCAAGGATTCGACCAGCGCCGACATTCCGGTGCCGAATTTCGAGGCGATGCTGACCGGCGACATCAAGGGCAAGAAGATCGGTATCCCCAAGGAATACCGGATGGACGGCATGCCCGCCGAGATCGAAAAGCTGTGGGCGGATGGCGCCGAAATGCTGCGTGATGCGGGGGCCGAGATCGTGGACATCTCTCTGCCGCACACCAAATACGCGCTGCCGGCCTATTACGTGATCGCGCCCGCCGAGGCCTCGTCGAACCTAGCGCGCTATGACGGCGTGCGCTATGGCCGCCGCGCGACGTTGGCGCAGGGCGATGGAATCACCGAGATGTACGAAAAGACCCGCGCCGAGGGCTTTGGCCACGAGGTGCAGCGCCGGGTCATGGTCGGCACCTATGTTCTGTCGGCCGGTTTCTACGACGCATACTACAACCGCGCCCGAAAGGTGCGGACCCTGATCAAAAAAGACTTCGAGGACGTGTTCGCCGCGGGCGTCGATGCGATTCTGACCCCAGCAACGCCGTCGGCCGCCTTCGGTCTGGGAGAGATGAAGGAAACCGACCCGGTTCAGATGTATCTCAACGACGTCTTCACCGTGACGGTGAACCTTGCCGGTCTGCCGGGCATCTCGGTTCCGGCCGGGTTGGACAAGCAGGGGCTGCCGCTGGGGCTGCAACTGATCGGCCGCCCGTGGGAGGAAGGCGACCTGCTGAACACCGCCTACGCGCTCGAATCCGCTGCGGGGTTCGTGGCCAAGCCGGGCAAATGGTGGTAACGGTCGGTCGACCCGACCGCTGCAAGAACGGAGCAGTCCGATGCGCAAACTTCTTGTGATTCCCGTGTGCGCCGTCGCCGCCGCTTGCGATACGGTGGCGCCGGTTCAGGGCACGGAGTTCAATACGTCGCAATACCAGGCCCAGCGCGAGGCGCAACTGGCGGGGCAGGGCGCAGCAGGCAATCCGCTGTTGCCGCCCCCAGCCATCTCGCAGGAGCCATGGTCGGCCGAGTCCTCCGCCGTCACCTATTCCACCGATGGCAGCGCCGCGGATATCGCGAATCAAACGGCCGCAGCGCTCGCCAGTACCTCCACCCAGGCACCGGCCCCGGCAACGGTGACGTCGAGCGGCATTTCGCAAGAACAGGATTTTGCCGCGGTCTCCAGCAGCCGCAGCATTCAGGATGACGCCGCCCTGATCGAGAGAAACCGTCAGACCTATGAGGTGGTCGCCCCGACGGCGGTTCCTCAGCGTGGCGCGGACGGCCAGCCCAATATCGTGCAATACGCATTGTCCACTACTAATCCGGTCGGGGCACAGATCTACAGCCGGTCCGGGTTCAACCTTCAGGCCAAGGCGCAACGGAACTGCGCCAAATACCCATCGGCAGATCAGGCTCAGATCGATTTCCTGGCCAGCGGCGGGCCACAACGTGACCGCAAGGGCCTGGACCCGGATGGCGACGGCTTTGCCTGTGGCTGGGACCCCAGCCCGTTCCGCCGTGTCGTCGGCAACTGATCTCTCGCCGATCTGGCACCCATCCCCCAATTTCGGCCCCCGCCGGGATGGGCTGAAGCCATCTCTGGTGGTTCTTCACTACACCGCGATGAACAGCGCCCGCGCCGCGCTCGAGCGTTTGTGCGACCCGGCGTCCGAGGTATCGGCCCACTATCTGATCGGCTGTGACGGAACACTCTGGCAGATGGTTCGTGAAGAGGATCGCGCCTGGCACGCCGGGGTCGGCGAGTGGCAGGGACAGAGCGATATCAACTCCCGCTCGATCGGGATCGAACTCGACAACCGAGGCGATCATCCTTTCGCCCAGGCGCAGATAAGGGCACTCGAGCGGCTTCTGCCGCAGATCATGACCCGTTGGTCCATACCGGCCGCCGGCGTGATCGGTCATTCGGACATGGCGCCGGGGCGCAAACACGATCCCGGGCCACGTTTCGACTGGATACGACTCGAACGTCAGGGGCTGGCCGCGCCGCGCGCTCACGCCGCCCCTTTGTCGCGGCCCGAGGCCCATTACTTCCGCGCCGTGGCCCAAGCCGCCGGCTATACTGCTGCTGTCGATGATGAAACGCTGCTCGCTGCTGTGCGGTTGCGCTTTCGGCCCTGGGGTAGGGGAGGGCTGGCCCCAGAGGACGTGGCTGCATTGCCGCAGCCGCACCGTCTCGCCTGACCAACCTTCATCTGGCCCAAAATATCCCGGGGTTGAATTGGCCGAAGGCCAAGAAGGGGCTGGCCCCTTGTCGCTTCCATTCCTCTCTTGACGTGCCTGGGTCAGGGGCATACCCAATTCGATGCGCGGAGGGCCGGATGGCCGCTGGGGCCTAGGCCCGAGAGGAAAGTCCGGACTCCACAAGGCAACGGTGCCGGGTAACGCCCGGGCGGGGAAACCCGACGGAAAGCGCCACAGAAAACAAACCGCCATGAGACGCCGAAGGTTCGCCTCCGGCAGATCATGGCAAGGGTGAAACGGTGGAGTAAGAGCCCACCGCGCCGCTGGCAACAGCGGCGGCACGGCAAGCCCCACCGGGAGCAATGCCAAATAGGGTCCCCACGCGGGCCGGTCGGCGTCAGCCGATACCGCCGCTAGGCCTGCCTTGGCCGAGAGGGACCGGGTTGGCAGCTTGAGCCGCGCAGCAATGCACGGCCTAGAGGAATGGTCATCGAAGGGGGCAACCCCGGAACAGGATCCGGCTTACAGGCCCTCCGCGCATCCGCTGCCTGCTGGTATTTTCCGGTGGGGACTCAAGTGCTGGCGGGCCGAAAATTCGCCTCGTTTGCCGTCGTTCCAAGAAATTCAAGGCCTCGGCCAGTTTATTCCGGTATCACGTTTCGAATCCGGTTGACTCGGGCGCGCGAGCGGGTAAAAGCGCACGCTCATAGGAATTCAACCGAAAGGCCCCTGCCTTTTCGGACGCAGGAGATAACCATGGCGAAGCCGACGACAATCAAGATCCGTCTGAACTCGACCGCGGGCACGGGCCACTTCTACGTGACCAAGAAGAACGCGCGCACCATGACCGAGAAAATGACCGTGCGCAAATACGACCCGGTCGCTCGCAAGCATGTCGAGTACAAGGAAGGCAAGATCAAGTAATCTGCCTTTTCAGACGCAAGACGAAAAAGGGTCCTGGCGCGGTCAGGACCCTTTCTTGTTTTCAGGCAGTTTTCAGGCAGGTTGGTCACCGGTTCACCCCTTTCGCGCGTTGCAGTGGTGCATCAGCACGCCGGGTATTCTGTTCGCCTGCGGGTTGCTTTTGCGGCCACCCTGGCCATAGGCTTTGGCAAACCTCCACAAAATGTTGAGCGCCATGAAAAAAATCTTGTTGCCTGCCATCGCCGTTCTGACCCTTTCGGCTTGTGAGGATCCTTGGAACCGGCAGGGTGTCGGGTTCACTGGCATTGACGGCGAACCGCGCACCGTGTCCGACGTAAAAGGCGCCGTCGCCTTTACGCCGCCTGCCACCAACGTCCCGGCCGAGCTTGCCCAGCTTCCGGCGGTTCAGGTTCAGACGGACCAGGCAGCGTTTGACAAGATCGCCGGCGTGGCCATCGACAACGGCGGGCGTACGGCCGACACCGCAGTGCAACTCGTCGGCAGCAGTACAGACCTCTTCCTGAGCACGGTCAACGTGAACGGCACGCTGTTTGGTGTTGTCCGTACCGCCAGCAACAGCACTAAGGTGGACAACTCGGTGGGTGCGGCTTTCGGGCGTGAGACCGAACGCTTCACGGGCTGTCTGGCCGCTGGCGATGTCTATCGCAAGGGCAACTCCTCGCGCAGTTCGGGCTTTGCGGTTCCGTTGAACTGTAGCTGATCCGAACGAAATCGAACTTGGGTTCAGGGGCTCTGCCGGTGGGCAGGGTCCTTTTCGTTTGGGAGCGGGGCAAAAAAACGGGCCCGGAATGGGCCCGTTTCCTGACAGGATTCTGCCGCTGGTTACTCACGATTTCCAAGCAGTTGCAGCAGGAACATGAACATGTTGATGAAGTCCAGATACAGGTTCAGCGCGCCCATGATCGCGGATTTGCCCAGCCACTCCTGGTCGCCGTGCGCGGCGTGCTGAATGTAGGTCGCCTTGATGTTCTGCGTGTCATAGGCGGTCAGTCCCGCAAAGATCAGAACGCCGATGATCGACACGGCGAACATGATGGCGGGCGACTGAAGGAAAATGTTGATCACCATGGCCACGATCAGGCCGATCACGCCCATCATCAGGAACGTCCCCATTCCCGAAAGGTCTTTCTTGGTGACATAGCCATACAGCGACAGGCCGGCGAAGGCGATCGACGTGATCAGGAACACCTGGGCGATCGAGATGCCGGTGAAGGCCACGAAAATCCAGCTCATGCTCAGGCCCATCACGGCGGCGAAAGCATAGAAGAACAGCTGGGCGCCGGCGGCGCTGAGGCGGTTGATGGCGGCGCCGAAGGCAAAGACCATGATCAGCGGGGCGAACATCACGATCCAGCCCAGGATATTCGGGCTGAGCGTGATCGGGTCGCGGAACACCGACAGCAGCTGCGGGCTGGTGCCAACGGCCCAAGCCACCGCAAACGTGATAAGCATGCCCACGGACATCGTGCCGTAGACCTTGTTCATGTGGGCGCGCAGGCCCTCGTCGATCTGGGCAGTGCGTGCGCCGGCCGCCGTGCGGACGGTGTCGAATTGTGCCATTAAGGGTCTCCCTTGAATCCATTCCGATCCGCGATGCGGACCATTCTGACGGCAAATATCGGAGAGTCGGGCGCATGTTTCAAGGGTCTTGGCGGCAAAACCCTCGGAATTGCGAGCAAAATCGACACCGCCGCCATCGGCGGTGTCAACGCTGCCAAAATGGGGTTAATAGCGGCCCGAGATCCAGATATCCGGCGCATCCCAAAGGGGGCGTGCGGCCTCGGCCTCGGCCTGCGCGCGGGTGACGCCGATATCTTTCAGCAGACGGGCGTCCAGCCGCGCCAGTGCGCGCCGTTGGCGAGGCAAAGAAACAAGGCGCTGCAGCCATCCGGTTTTGCGCGGCGCCTGCGAGGGGCAGGAAATCGCAATTTGGGTCATGTTTATTGTCCTTTTGTCAGGAAGTGATGGGGGTAGAGCATTCAATCAACTTCCTTGATCTATATGGCGGTCTCTGTCATATATGAAAAATGAATGTTTATGAATTGAAGCATAAGGATTTCTGATATGCGAAATCTCGACATCACGACCCTCAGGTCGTTCGTCGCCGTGGCCGATCATGGCGGCGTCACCCGAGCCGCGGGATTTCTGCACCTGACTCAATCGGCCGTGTCGATGCAGCTGAAGCGGCTCGAGGAACTGCTTGGGCTTGAGTTGCTGGACCGGTCGGGCCGGACGATCGCCCTGACGGCCTCGGGGGAGCAACTGCTGGCCTATGCGCGGCGCATGGTATCGCTGAATGACGAGGTGATGTCGAAGCTGACCGATCAGGCCTATGAAGGCGAAGTGGTTCTGGGCGTGCCGCATGATATTGTCTACCCGGCAATTCCCCGGGTTTTGCAGCGGTTCAACGCCGACTTCCCCCGTGTGCGCGTACAACTGGTCTCATCGTATTCGATCCAGTTGAAAGAGATGTTCCGGCGCGGCGAATGCGATGTCATTCTGACGACCGAGGCGTCGAATGGCGATGGCGGCGAAACCATCGCCGAACTGCCTTTGCGCTGGATCGGAGCATCGGGCGGGGCGGCCTGGCGCCGTCGGCCCCTGCCGTTGGCGCTTGGCCGCCGCTGTCTGTTCCGTCCGCAGGTCATCGCGGCTCTGGACGCTGCGGGCATCCCCTGGGAACTGTCGGTGGAAACGGAAAACGACCGCACGATCGAGGCCACGGTCAGCGCCGATCTGGCCGTGCACGCGATGCTGGAGGGGACCGAGGCCGCGCATCTGGAAAAGATCGACGCCGGCGGCGCGCTGCCCGAATTGCCGGCCCACATGATCAACCTGTATGGCGGCGACACGGGCCGAGGACCGGTGGTCGAGGCTCTGGCCGATCTGGTCCGCCAGAATTTCCGGATGCTGCGGGGCGGGCCGCTGCGCGCGGTCGCCAGCTGAACCGGTCAGGGCGTGATGACGACCTTGCCGGTGGATTTGCGCGACCGCAGCAGGTCCATGCCATCGGCCACCTTTGATAAAGGCAGGACATGGCTGACATGCGGTTTGATGCGGCCCTCGGCATGCCAGCGGAACAGGGTTTCAAAGCTGCTGCGCACGATCTCGGGCCGGAACTTCAGATAGCCGCCGATATAGACTCCGATCACCGTCAGGTTCTTGACCATCACGTGGTTGGCTGGGATTTGCGGAACCTCGCCGCCGGCGAAACCGACCGGCAACAGGCGACCTTCGGGATTGGTGGCGCGAAAGGCGGCCTTGAATACGTCGCCACCGATCGCATCATAGACGACATCCGCACCGCCCAGGTCCAGCACCCGCTGCCGCAGATCCTCGTCCGCATCGATCAGGTGGTCCGCCCCGGCGGCTTTAGCTACGGTCAGCTTGTCGGTGCCGCGTGCCTGCGCGATCACGGTTGCGCCCATCAGCTTGCCGATCTCGACTGCAGTCAGCCCCACGCCGCCGGCTGCGCCGGTCACCAAAAGCGTCTCGCCCGGCTGCAGGCGGGCGCGGTGATCCAGAGCGATGTGGCTGGTGCCATAGGCGATCTGGATCGCAGCGGCTTCTTCGAAGCTGCAGGACGGCGGCAGCATGACGGCCCGGTCGGCGTCGAACACGCCGAATTCCGCCAGCCCGCCTTGCCCCGAATAGACGGCCACACGGTCGCCCGGGACAAGGTGGACGACACCGGGGCCGACGGCGTCCACGACCCCTGCGATCTCGAGCCCCAGCGTGAACGGGGCAGGGGGTGTGTCTTGATAGGTGCCCTTCTGCATCAGGAGGTCGGCAAAGTTAAGGCCGCAGGCGTGGATCTTGACGCGGATCTGTCCGTGGCCCGGCTCGGGTGTTGCGATGTCGTGCAATACGGCCTGGGCTGTGGCCGAGGGAATTTGGTAGGCGAGCAATTCGTGTCCTCCGTGGTCGCGCTCTAGGCAGGGGCAACCGAGTGAGATTGTCAATCTTCAATGGCGGGTAACGTTCCGGACCTGCGCCGAAATTCCCTGATTCAGAGTGATTTGGCACGCCGGAACGAACGTACAACCGTAAAGTTCTGTTGACCGGCTCCGACTCAACCTTCTTGAAAAGAATCGAAAATGGCGCAATGATGGTTTGCAGAAGTGCTGTTTCGGGGGCATTTCCGGTGTTGAAGGAGTGTTGTCCAGCGGCGGCCGGTATGGCGGTCTCTGTCGCGTTCGCGTTTTCCCGGGCGGTTGTGTGTAAGATAGGAGTGTACCAATGACCCATCATGTGGATGTCCATGTGGGCAAGCGCGTCCGGCATCGTCGCTGGCTGATCGGAATGACCCAGCAGCAACTTGCAGAGCAGGTCGGTATCAAGTTTCAGCAGATCCAGAAATATGAGACCGGTGCCAATCGGATCAGTGCGTCGCGCCTATGGGACATTGCCGAGGCGCTGGATGTGCCGGTCAGCTTTTTCTTCGAGGGTCTCGAAGACACGCAGAAATCCGAAAGTGGCAAAAAGTCGGTTCCTGCCGATCTGATGGGCGACAAAGAGGCGCTCGATCTCGTGCGCTCGTACTATGCGATCCCCGAGAACCAGCGCCGCCGTCTGTTCGAACTGGCCCGGGTTCTCAGCGACGTCGCCTGAGCAGAGGCACTTGACTTTGTGCGGTACCCGCCGCACCAGTCGCGTATGTCTGGTACCGCTTTGACCGATCTTGAAGTTGCGGAAAAACTGGCCGACGCTGCGCGTGCGGCCATTTTGCCGTTTTTTCGCCGACCCGACCTAGAGACAGCAAACAAGCAGCAGGGTGGCTATGACCCTGTGACCGTTGCCGACCGGGCCGCCGAGCAGGCGATGCGTGAGGTTCTGGCCGAATTTCGCCCCGAAGACGGGATCCTGGGTGAAGAGTTCGGAACCGTCACTGGAAGCTCGGGCCGGATCTGGGTGCTTGATCCGATCGACGGGACCAGGGGGTTTGTCAGCGGAACGCCGACATGGGGTGTGCTGATCGCGCTGGCGGATTCGACGGGGCCGATGCTTGGCGTCATCGACCAGCCCTATATCGGCGAGCGATTCGTGGGGCACGACACGGGCGCCTTCATGACGGGCCCGCTGGGGCAGGTCAGCCTGTCCACCCGAAAAACCGCCGCGCTCAAGGACGCGATCCTGTTCACGACCTTCCCCGAGGTCGGAGCTGACGACGAGGAACGGGCGTTTCGCGCGGTCGCCGAACAGGTGCAACTGACGCGGTACGGCATGGATTGCTACGCCTATGCGCTGCTGGCGGCCGGACAGGTCGATCTGGTGATCGAGGCCGGTCTGAAGCCCTATGACATCCAGGCCCCCATGGCCGTGATCCGGGCCGCCGGTGGCTTGGTCACCGACTGGCAGGGCGGCCCGGCCCATCTGGGCGGGCAGGTGCTTGCGGCGGCCAACCCCGACATCCACGCGGCGGCGCTGGACCTGTTGCGCCGGGTCTGACGCGGCTTGCCGCCCGGTATCTGTCCGGCTAGGGTTCTGCGGCCGGTTCTTCCGCCCGTTTTCCACCGGCGCGACGCACTCTTGTCATGAGACGGGCGAATCTCAGGAGTGCCAGATGACCGAATTCCTACTGAAAAATGCCGATGTTGTTCTGACGATGGACGACGCCCGGCAAGAACTGGCCGGGGCCGACATACTGGTCCGCGATGGGGTGATCGCCGGGATCGGGCATCGCCTTGAAGCCTCGGGCGAGATCCACGATCTGCGTGGCTGCGTGGTCACGCCCGGGTTGGTGAACACGCATCACCACCTGTACCAGACCCTGACGCGCGCGGTCCCGGCGGGGCAGGACGCGTTGCTGTTCGGCTGGCTCAAGACACTCTATCCGATCTGGGCGCGGTTCGGCCCCGAGCATATGTTTGTCTCGGCGCAGATCGGCCTGGCCGAACTGGCCCTGTCCGGCTGCACGCTCAGTTCGGACCACCTGTACCTGTATCCCAACGGTGTGCGGCTCGAGGACACGATCGCCGCCGCATCCGAACTGGGCCTGCGGTTTCACCCTACGCGCGGCGCGATGAGCATCGGTGAAAGCAATGGCGGTCTGCCACCCGATGCGCTGGTCGAATCCGAGTCCGCGATTCTGAACGACATGATCCGCGTGGTCGATGCCTTTCATGATCCGTCCGAGGGGGCGATGTGCCGGGTGGGGCTTGCGCCGTGCTCGCCCTTTTCGGTCAGTCGCGACCTGATGCGTGACACGGCGCTGCTGGCGCGCGACAAGGGCGTGATGCTGCACACTCACCTGGCTGAAAATGACGAGGATATCCGGTATTCCCAGTTCCGATTCGGGTGCCGGCCGGGTCAGTACGCGCAGGATCTGGGCTGGACAGGTCCGGATGTATGGCATGCCCATTGCGTCAAGTTGGATCGGGCCGAGGTCGATCTGTTTGCGCGGACCGGCACCGGGGTTGCCCATTGCCCATGTTCCAATTGCCGGCTGGGCTCGGGCATCGCACCGGTGCGTGCCCTGCGCGATGACAAGGCCCGCGTGGGGCTTGGTGTCGACGGGTCGGCCAGCAACGACAACGGCAACCTGATGGCCGAGGCACGTCAGGCGGTGCTGCTGCAGCGAGTCGCCAACGGTGCAGACGCCATGTCGGCCCGCGAGGCGCTCGAGATTGCCACGCGCGGCGGCGCCGATGTTCTCAACCGCCCAGATTGCGGCCGTCTGATGCCCGGTAAGCGGGCCGATATCGCGGTATGGGATATCAGCGGTGTCGAAAGTGCCGGCAGCTGGGACCCCGCAGCGCTGCTGCTTGCCGGCCCCAGCCGGGTCAGACATCTGTTCGTCGAAGGGCGGCAGATCGTCCGCGAGGGGCAGATCACCACCATCGACCTGCCGCGGGTGATCGAACGTCAAAACCAGCTTGCGCGCGCGCTGCAGGCGTGAAGCCCGACCCAGAGCGTTGCCTGTCGCACCGCCAGCGGCCTGCGCTGTCGGGCCGCTCAACCCAGCGCCCGGCGCCCTCGGATCCAGACCTGGGCCACCGCCCGGTCGTCGCCCATCATGATTGTGGGAAAGATGGCCTCCCAGATGTCATTCGCGCGCGCAACGCGCTGTGCGATGGCCGGGGTCGAGGACAGGTCGAGCACGACCAGGTCGGCTTCGAGCCCCGGGGCTACATTTCCAATGCGGTCATCCATCCGCAGCGACCGGGCCGAGCCGGCGGTACCCAGCCAAAGCAACTGCGCGGGGTGCAGGGGATGCCCGCGCAACTGGCCGATCTCATAGGCCGCGGCCATGGTCCGCAGCATCGAGAAACTGGACCCGCCGCCGGTATCCGTGGCCAAGCCGATGCGGTGGCCGTCGCGCATCAGCCCGTGCATGTCGAACAGGCCCGATCCGATGAACGTATTCGAGGTCGGGCAGTGAATCAGCGCGGCGTCGACCTCGCGCAGACGATCGCGTTCGCGCGGCTCCAGATGGATGGCGTGTCCGTACAGCCCACGCGGGCCCAGCAGGCCGAATCTTTCGTAGGTGTCCAGATAGTCGCGGGCCTCGGGAAACAGCGACCGGACCCATTCTATCTCGTCGGTCTGCTCGCTCAGATGGGTCTGCATCAGGCAGTCGGGATGCTCGGCCCAAAGCGCGCCCATCGCTTCCAGTTGCTCGGGCGTCGACGTGGGTGAAAACCGCGGCGTGATGGCATAAGAAATCCGGTCCACGCCGTGCCATCGGCCGATCAGCGCCTTGGACTGGTCATAAGCCGTCTGGGCGGTGTCTCGCAGGCCGTCGGGTGCGTTGCGGTCCATGCAGGTCTTGCCGGCCACCACACGCTGCCCGCGGGCCTGCGCTTCGGTGAAGAACGCGTCGACGCTTTCAGGATGGATCGTGCAGAAACTGCACATGGTGGTGGTGCCATGCGCCGTGGTCAGGTCCAGATAGCGCCCGGCGATTTCGGCGGCGTGGTTCGGGTCGCCGAAGGTCATCTCTTCGGGGAAGGTATAGGTGTTAAGCCAGTCGATCAGCCGCTTGCCCCAGCTGGCGATGATCGCGGTCTGGGGGTAGTGCACATGCGGATCGACGAACCCGGCCAAAATCAGGCGCGCGCCATGGTCATGGGTTTCGGCATCGGGATGCGCGGCCGCCAGCGCTTCGGCCGAACCGAGCGCACCGATCCGGCCGTCTTCGATCAGAACGGCCTCGTGCAGCCGGGCGGCCCGGTCGGGGTCAGCCTGGAAGGGCGACTGCTCGAAACTCAGAACACGCCCTTTCAAAAGCGTTTTTTGCGCCATCGGCTTCGATCTCCGGCTGATTGGAACGGTGTCGCAGCATAAGCCTGCGAAAGATGCGGGTAAATTGCGCCATTGTCATTGTTTTCCTGTAGCTGCTTCTTTTATTAGGGGCCAATCCAACGGACGGGGCAGCGCATGACCACAGGCAATGACGAAATCGTGATCGACCAGCCCCGCGACGAAGATGCCTACGCGCTGGATCGTAACACCGTGGCGGCAATCCTGCAGGCTGTCGAGGACAGAGACCGCGATCGGCTGGTCGAGCTGATGGAGCCGCTGCACGCAGCCGACATCGCCGACCTTCTGGAACAGATCAGCCCCCATGGCCGCTCGCAGCTTCTGCATCTGTATGACCGCGAGTTCGACGGCGATATACTGTCCGAGCTGGACGAATCCGTGCGTGAAGAGGTCATCGCCGAATTGCGGCCCGACGTGCTGGCCGAGGCCGTTCGTGAGCTGGAAAGCGACGATGTGGTCGATCTGCTGGAAGACCTCGAACAATCGCAGCAAGAGGCCGTTCTGGAGGCGCTCGAACACTCGGAACGGATTGCGGCGCAAAAGGCGTTGTCCTACCCCGAACACTCGGCCGGCCGCCTCATGCAGCGCGAAGTGGTCATGGTGCCCGAACACTGGACTGTGGGGCAGACCATCGATTTCATGCGCGCGCACGAGGATCTGCCGGACCAGTTCTATCATGTCGTGCTGGTCGATCCGCGGCTCAAGCCGGTGGGGCAGGTCACGCTGGGCCGGTTGATGGCGGCGCGGCGCGATACGCCGCTGCGCGACATCGCCGAGGAAGAATTCCACATCATCCCGCTAACCCAGGACGAAGAAGATGTCGCCTATGCCTTCAAGCAGTACCACCTGATCTCGGCGCCGGTGGTCGATGATGACGGGCGGTTGGTCGGGGTCATCACCATCGACGACGCGATGGAGGTTCTGGACGACGAGCACGAGGAAGACATGCTGCGCATGGCCGGCGTGGACGAGGACTCGAGCCTGTCTGACACCATTCTCGAGACGGCGCGCGGGCGGGCGACCTGGCTGTTCGTCAACCTGCTGACCGCGATCTTTGCGTCGCTGGTGATCAACATGTTCGCGGAAACCATCGACCAGATGGTCGCGCTGGCGGTACTGATGCCGATCGTGGCGTCAATGGGCGGCAATGCCGGCACCCAGACGATGACGGTGACCGTAAGGGCCATCGCCACCCGCGACCTGACAGCGAATAACGCCCTTCGTGTTCTGTTCCGCGAGATTTCGGTGGGCGCGTTGAACGGCCTGTTTTTCGGATTGCTGATGGCAGTCGTTGCGAGCTTTTGGTTTGGTATCCCGATGCTGGCGGCGGTCATCGGTCTGGCGATGGTGCTGACGCTGGTGGCGGCGGCGCTGGGCGGCATTCTGATCCCGCTGGCGCTGGACCGTCTGAACATCGACCCGGCCTTGGCTTCGGGGCCGTTCGTCACCACGGTGACCGATGTGGTCGGGTTCTTCGTGTTTTTGGGTCTTGCCGCGCAGGTGCTGCTGTGACCGGGTTGGCCGAGATCAAGGCCGCGGCGCGCAAGGCCGCCTTTGCCCGGCGCAAGGCTGCATTCGATACTCGTCCGCCGGGCACGGCCGGCCGCCTGTCCGAGGTGCTGGCGGGGTATCGCGGCGTGCCCCTGTCAGGCTACATGCCGATCCGCACCGAGATCGACCCGCTGCCCGCCATGGCCGAGGCCGCGGCCTATGGGCCGGTCGGCGTTCCGGTTATCCAGGGGGCCGGGCAGCCGTTGCAATTTTCCCGCTGGACACCGGACAGTCCGCTGAAGGACGGCCCGTTCGGTGCGAAGGTGCCCGACGTCGATGACTATTTCGATCCCGAGATAGTGATCGTACCCCTGGTGGCCTTCGATGCCCGTGGCGGGCGGCTGGGTTATGGCGGCGGGTTCTATGACCGGACGCTTCAGCGGTTGCGTGCCCGGCGCGCGACCTTGGCGATCGGTTTCGCCTTTGACGCGCAAGAGGCCGACAATCTTCCGTTGGAACCCACCGATCAGCCCCTGGACATGGTCGTCACCGAGAGCCGGGTTCTGAGTTTTCGAACCTAGTTCTCGAAATGGGCGCGCAGATAGTCCCAGGCATCGACTTCGGTTCCGTCCGCCAGCACGCAGACACCGTATTCCGAGCCGTCGGCGTTCTTTCGGATTTGATAGTCGCCGCCGTTTTCTATGCAGAAGGTGGCCGCCGGATTGGCCATCGTGGTTTTGGTCTGCGCCTGGGCGAAGGTTGCAACAAAAACCATGGTTGCCGTCACAATAAGTTTTTTCAATGATACCTCCCGAGGTTGCAAATCAATGAGGGCACGTTTGCACTTTTCTGAAATATTGCAAGCTGGTGATGGTCGGGCTTTTACACGGTTCCGCCTTGTTATTGCCGTCTGCTGCGCCTAGGACCGCGATATGAGAATTCTGTTTTTGGGCGACGTCATGGGGCGCGCTGGTCGAACCGCCATCAAGACCCATCTTCCACGCCTGCGCGAGGAATGGCGGCTGGATTTCGTCGTGGTCAATGGCGAGAACGCCTCGAACGGCATGGGCCTGACTGGCGACCATGCCAAGCTGTTGCTGGACTCTGGCGCCGATTGCGTCACGCTGGGCGATCATGCCTTCGACCAGAAGGACATGCTGCAATTCATCGAAAGCGAACCGCGCGTCGTGCGGCCGGTGAACTTTGCCAAGGGCGCGCCGGGGCGGGGCCACCGCCTGTTCACCGCACCCGGCGGCCGCAAGGTTCTGGTGGTTCAGGTGCTGGGGCAAGTCTTCATGAAACGGCCTTTCGACGATCCGTTTTCGGCCGTTGAACCGATCCTCAAATCGCACCCGCGCGGCGGGCAAGCGCAGGCCGTCATCGTCGACATGCATTGCGAGGCGACCTCGGAAAAGATGGCCATGGGGCATTACTGCGACAAACGCGCCAGCCTTGTGGTGGGCACCCATACGCATGTGCCCACGGCCGACGCGCAGATCCTGCCGGGCGGTACCGCCTATCTGACCGATGCAGGCATGTGCGGCGACTATGACTCGGTGATCGGCATGGACAAGCAGGAACCGATGCGGCGGTTCATCACAGGCATGCCCAAGGCCCGGTTCACCCCCGCCAATGGCGAGGCCACGCTGAGCGGCGTTTTCGTGGAAACCGATGACCGGGACGGCCAGGCGAAATCGGTCTGCATGGTGCGTGTGGGCGGGCGGCTGCAACAGGCCGGGCCGTGATCGCATGGCGGGCTTGCCCTGTCCGCTGCAATGCTGGAAACTGTGGCTCAGGCACGGTGGCCGGTTAAGGGTTCGGACAGAAGACCACGAATGAATCTCCTTACTTTGTCAGAAACAGGCAGCGCGATTCTGGCGCTGCTGGTCGTCGCGGGCATGTTCATCATGTTCCTGCGCGAGGTCTACCCGGCCGAGGTCGTCGCCATCGGCGGCGTTTCGGTGATGCTGGTCACCGGGATCCTGCCGTATCAGAATGCGCTGGCCGTACTTTCCAACCCTGCGCCGTGGACTATTGCGGCCATGTTCATCATCATGGGCGCGCTGGTGCGCACAGGGGCTTTGGACGCTTTTACAGTGACCGCGCAGAAACAGGCCCAGGTCAACCCTCGCATCGCGATCGGATTGCTGATGACATTCGTGGTGCTGGCCTCGGCCGTGGTGTCGAACACTCCGGTCGTGGTGGTGATGATCCCGGTCTTCGTCCAGATTGCGCGCACGCTGAACGTGGCCCCGTCCAAGCTGCTGATCCCGCTCAGCTATGCGGCAATTCTGGGCGGCACGCTGACCCTGATCGGCACCTCGACCAACCTGCTGGTCGATGGTGTCGCGCGGGCGCAGGGTCTGCAGCCCTTCACGATCTTCGAGGTCACGCCCCTGGGCATCATCCTGGTGATCTACGGTATGGTCTACCTGCGGTTCATCGCGCCCCGGCTGCTGCCGGACCGCGACAGCATGGCCAGCCTTCTCAGCGACCGGTCCAAGATGAAATTCTTTACCGAGGCGGTCATCCCCCCCGACAGCAACCTGATCGGGCGCGAAGTGACCGGCGTGCAGTTGTTCAAACGCCCCGGCGTGCGGCTGATCGACGTGATCCGCGGCGACGAGTCGCTGCGGCGCAACCTTCAAGGTGTCACCCTGCAGGTCGGCGACCGGGTGGTGTTGCGCACCCAGATGACGGAACTGTTGAGCCTGCAGCGCAACAAGGAGCTCAAGCGCGTCGATCAGGTCTCGGCGGTCGAAACGCGCACCGTCGAGGTTCTGATCACGCCGGGCTGCCGGATGGTGGGGCGCACGCTGGGCGCGCTCCGGCTGCGCCGCCGCTACGGTGTCTATGTGCTAGCGGTGCATCGACGGAACCAGAATATCAGCGGTCAACTGGACGACCTCATCGTCCGGGTGGGTGACACGCTGCTGCTGGAAGGCGCGCCGGCCGATATTCAACGTCTGGCAGCCGACATGGACATGGTTGATGTCACTCAGCCGTCAGCGCGTGCATTCCGGCGTGGACATGCGCCGATTGCGATCGCCGCATTGCTGGGGATCGTGCTGCTGGCGGCGTTTGGGGTCGCGCCCATCCTGTTGCTGTCGATCCTCGCTGTTGCATTGGTTCTGCTGACCGGCTGTATCGACGCGGACGAAGCGTTCTCGTTTGTCGAAGGCCGTCTGCTGGCGCTGATATTCGCCATGCTGGCCATCGGGGCCGCGCTGGACAGTTCGGGCGCGGTTTCGCTGATTGCGAATGCGATTGCCCCGTCCTTTGCCAAACTGCCGCCCTTCCTGATCGTCTGGGCCGTCTACCTGCTGACCTCGGTTCTGACCGAGCTGGTCTCGAACAACGCCGTGGCGGTCGTGGTCACGCCGATTGCCATCGGTCTGGCGCAGGCGGTGGGGGTCGATCCGCGCCCGCTGGTGGTGGCGGTGATGGTCGCGGCGTCGGCCTCGTTCGCCACACCGATCGGGTATCAGACCAACATGATGGTCTATGGCCCCGGCGGGTACCGTTTCACGGACTTCATGAAGGTCGGGATTCCGCTGAACCTGACGGTCGGGCTGCTGGCCTCGTTGATCATCCCGTTTCTCTGGCCGCTTTGAGTTTTGGCGTTATTTCGCCGTTTCTGGACAGCTAGGCTTGCAAACGGCTGCGGCGCCACGATCTTCTAGACAGGAAACCGGCGACGAGGGGATCGAAGAATGAAAATCGCACATACCCTTCTGGCGGGCGCTGCGTTGTGGGCTGTCGTTCTGAGCGCTGCCCAGGCCGGGACCGTCGAGGGAACCGCCACCTACCGCGAACGGATCGCCGTTCCGCCGGGGGCGACCCTGTTCGTCGAGTTGCAGGATGTGTCGCGGGCCGATGCGCCCGCCGTTACTCTTGCCGCGCAACGCTATGCGTTGACGGGCGTGCCTGTGCAGTTCGAGCTGACTTATGACGACGCGTTGATTCAAGACCAGCATCGCTATGTGGTGCGGGCCTCGGTGCATCAGGACGGCAAGCTGCTGTTCACCACCGATACCGCTTACCCGGTTCTGACCAATGATGCCGGAAACTCGGTCGATCTGGTCATGGTCAAGGTTCGGGAACGGGGCGCGGCGATGCTTGAGAATACGCAGTGGATCGCAACCGAGGTGAACGGCGTTGCGCTGGACACCGAGAAACGCCCGCAGATTACCTTTGCCGAGGGCGGAGCCTTTGGGGGAACGGGCGGCTGCAACCGGTTCAGCGGACAGGCCGAGATATCGGGCGAGTCGATTTCCTTCCCCGACAACATGGCCGCCACGCTGATGGCCTGCCCGCCGCCGCTGGACGAGGTTGAGCGGGAATTCCTTGCCGCCCTGCCAAAGGTCGCAAGCTTTGTTCAGCGCGGGGACACGCTGGTTCTGCTTGATGCGACAGGCGAGCCGGTTCTGCAGTTCCGCCGCGACCAATAGTGCCCAAGGGCCGTCAGGCGACGGCCCGCGACCGTCCCGCGTTGCGCCCCGAGAAGATGCAGCCGCCCAGGAACGTGCCCTCCAGCGCGTTGTAGCCGTGATAGCCCCCGCCTCCGAAGCCTGCGACCTCTCCGGCCGCGAACAGGCCCGGCACCACCTGGCCGTCCGCACCGATCATCTGACTGTCCAGATTGGTCTGCAAACCGCCCAGCGTCTTGCGGGTCAGCACATGCAGCTTGACCGCGATCAGCGGGCCGTTTTTCGGATCAAGGAACTTGTGCGGTTTGGCGGTGCGGATCAGCTTGTCACCGCGATAGTTCCGCGCCGCCAGGATCGCCATCATCTGCGCATCTTTCGAGAACGGATTGTCCACCTGTGAATCGCGGGCTTCGATCTGGGCGCGCAGATGTGCCTCGTCGATCAGGCCACCGCCCAGATGGTTCATCCCGTTCACAAGTTCGGTCAGCGTGTTGGCGACCACGAAATCCTCGCCCTTTTCCTTGAACGCTTCAACCGGCGCGGTGGCCTTCGACCCGGACAGGACCCGCTGGCGGATGACCTCCTTCCAACTGCCCGAGGTGAAATCGGGGTTCTGTTCAGACCCGGACAGGGCGAATTCCTTTTTGATGACCTTCTGGGTCAGGACGAACCAGCTGTATTCATAGCCGGTCTTCAGAATTTCGCGCAGGGTGCCCAGCGTGTCGAAGCCGGGCAGGCAGGGGGGCTGCAACCGGTTGCCGCGCGCATCGAACCACATGGAACTGGGACCGGGCAAGATGCGGATGCCATGCTCGGGCCAGATCGGGTCCCAATTGCGCACGCCTTCGGTGTAATGCCACATGCGGTCGCCGTTGATGACGTGCCCGCCGGCCTTTTCGCTGATGGCGATCATTCGACCGTCTACGTGGAAAGGCACACCCGCCACCATGTCCTGGGGCGGTTCGCCCAGACGGTCGCGGGGCCAATTCTGGCGCACCATCTCGAAATTGCCGCCGATCCCGCCGGAGGTGACGATGACCGACGGGGCGTAGACTTCAAACTCGCCAATCTCGTCGCGATTGGTCCTGGCGCCGCGCTGCGCCGTATCGTCGGCCAGAACCTCGCCCGAGACGCCCTTGGCCTCGCCGTTCTGCATGATGATGTGGCTGACCTGATGGCGGAACTTCAACTGGACCAGGCCGGCGCTGACATGGTCGCGGACCCGGCGGATGAAATGCTCCAGCACGCCCGGGCCGGTGCCCCAGGTGATGTGGAACCGCGGGACCGAGTTGCCGTGACCGTCGGCATAGGACCCGCCGCGTTCCGCCCAGCCGACCACAGGAAACCAGCGCAGGCCCATCTGGTGCAGCCAAGGGCGCATTTCGCCGGCGGCGAATTCGACATAAGCCTCGGCCCATTTGCGGGGCCAGGCGTCCTCGTCCCGGTCGAACTGGGCGCTGCCCATCCAGTCGCGCAGGGCTAGGTCGCGGCTGTCGCGGATTCCCATGCGGCGCTGCTCGGGGGTGTCGACCATGAACAGACCGCCCAGGCTCCAGAAAGCCTGACCGCCCAAGAAATGCTCGGGTTCCTGGTCCAGCACGATCACCTTTTTGCCGCGGTCACCCAGTTCGGCCGCCGCGGCCAGCCCGGCCAACCCGCCGCCCACCACGATCGCATCAGCAGTGTTTTCGGTCATGCTCTGTCCTTTCAGCGGTGGCGGTACCAGGCGATGAACGGGATCGCGACGGCGTACATGGTGATCCCATAGACGGCCGAGGGCAGGGCCAGCGGGCTGAAGCCGCTTTCGGTTCCGGTGATCAGAGCCGCCAGCGTGATGCCCAGGGTCGAGTTCTGGATACCGGTTTCGATCGAGATGGTCTTGGCCTCATTCCACGACAGTTTCGCCGCCCGCGCCAGCCCCAATCCGATCAGCAGCAGCGCGAGGTTCAGCGAGATCAACCCGGCGCCCATGATGCCCAGATTGTCGACGAAAAGCTGCCAGTTTCCAGCCAGCGCAGCGATCACGATCAACACGAACAGGATGGTGGCCAGTTTCGAAAGGGGGCCGTCGATCCGGTTGGCAAAACCGGTCGCAAAATGGCGCAGGCCAACGCCGATGGCGACGGGCAGTGTAGTGATCAGGAACATCGCCAGCGCCAGACCGCTGATCGACACTTCAGGTGCGTCCTCGCCCATGAAGTGGTCGATCGACCAGGCCGCCAGAACCGGCACCGTGACGATCGACAGCAGGCTGATCACCGCCGTCAGGCTGACCGACAGCGCCACATCGGCCTTCGCCAGTTTCGACAGGATGTTACTGGTGACGCCGCCCGGGCAAAAGCTGAGCAGCATGAACCCGACCGCAATCGCCGGCGGCAGGGCGAACATTTTGACCGTGGCAAAGGCCGCGACCGGCAGCAGAACGACCTGGCAGACCGCGCCGATCGCAAACGGATAACGCCGACTGATCACGCGCCGGAAATCCGCCGCCTCAAGCCCGATGCCCAAAGACAGCATGATGATGGCCAGCGAAACCGGCAGGCCCACGTTGATAAGAAGATCCAAAACAACCCCTCCCAAAGTCGTTTCGGACCAACCTAAGCGTGCGGTCCCCGGTCAGGCAACCGCGCCGTTGGGTCACCCGTAGCGCTGGGCGAAACGGCGCAGGATTTCGCCGGGCTGCGTGACCTCGGCGGCATGGCAGCGGTCGATCAGCAGTTGGGCGTCCTCGGGGCGGAAATAGCCGTGATCCTTGTAGATGTGGATGCGCTGTTCAAAGTCTTTGGCGTCGGCTTCGGGGTGGAACTGTGTGGCATAGACATTCTGGCCCCAGCGGATCATCTGGAACGGGCAGGGATCCGACGCAACCAGGTGCACGCAGCCCTCTGGCAGGGCCTGCACCGCCTCTTTGTGGCCGACGAAGGCATCAAAGTCGGACTCTAGACCGGCGGTCAGCGGGTCGCGGGCGCCATCCTCGGTCAGGTGGCAGCGCGACGGGCCGACCGGCTCGCCATAACGGTCCTTGCTGACCGGTGCGCCCAGATGCGCGGCCAGAATGCCCAGGCCATAGCAACAGCCCATGAACGGATGATCGCGCGCCGTGATCTGCGGCATCAGCCCCATGATCGCGCCCTCGATCCGGGCATCCATTTGCGATTTGCTGGCCGGGTCGTCGCTGACGCAGCCCGGTCCGCCACCCACGATCACACCAGCATAGTCGGTGACGTCCAGCGCCTCGGGCAGGGCCTCGCAATCCAGACGGATGCGATGGGTGCGCTCGGGCGTCAGACCGGACCGGTTCAGGATCGAAGCATATTCGGCGTCCGAGGCATCGGTTTCGGGGCGCAGCTGCAGGATCAGAAAGCATTTCATGCGCTGCCCTTAGCGCGCGGTCCGGCGGTCACGCAAGCCCTCACAGCGGCCAGAACACAAGGATCGCCGGGACCGAAACCGCCACGATCAGAATTTCCAGGGGCAGGCCCATGCGCCAATAGTCGCCAAAGTGATAGCCGCCGGGCCCCAGGACCAGAGTGTTGTTTTTGTGTCCGATCGGTGTGAGGAATGCCGCCGAGGCGGCCACCGCCACCGTCATCAGGAAGGGATCGGGCGAAACCTCGAGCGTGCGCGCCATCTGGATGCCCACAGGCGCGGCCACGATGGCGGTTGCGGTGTTGTTCAGCACGTCCGACAGCGTCATGGTCACGACCATCAAAACCGTCAGAATAGCCCAAGCCGGCAGGCCGTCGGTCAGTTGAACCAGCGCATTCGCGATCAGTTCCGTCCCGCCCGAGCTTTCCAACGCGCTGCCCAGCGGGATCATCGAGCCCAGCAGAACCACGACCGGCCACTCGATCTGATTGTAGATCTCGGAGATCGGGATGATCTTGGTCAGCACATAGGCGATAACCACAAGCCCCAGCGCGATGGGCAGGTAGATCAGCCCGATGCTGGCGGCCAGAACGGCAGCGGCGAACAAGCCGATGGCCAGCCATGCCTTGTCATTGGCGGTCACGTTCAGGCCGCGTTGGGCCAGAGGCAGGCAGCCCAGCCACTCGGTCACGTCCGCGCCTCGGTCGCGCGGGCACAGCAGAAGCAGAATGTCGCCCGGCTGCACCTCGGTCTTGCGGACCTGTTCGGTGATGCGCCGACCTTGGCGGGAAATGCCCATCAGGATCGTGTTCTGCCGCCAGGCCAGCCCCAACCCCTGTGCGGTACGACCCGCGATGCGGGCGCTTTCGGGTACGACGACTTCGATCACTTCCAACCCGTCGCCGGCAGCCGTTAGCAGCTCTTGCCGGCGGGCATCCGAGAAATCCAGGTTCAGCGCGGCGCGGAATTCATCCAGCGCCTCGGGGCTGGCTTCCAGCACCAGCGCGTCGCCTTCCTGAAGGATCGCGTTTGCCGCGCGGCCATAGCGGCGTTTGCCGTCCCGGATCAGGCCGATGATGGCGACGTCGGATTTCTCGGCCATCTCGTCCAACTCGGCGACGCGCTTGCCGATATGAGGCGACCCGGCCGGGACCGTCAGTTCAGCGATGTACTCCGCCAGCGTCTCCGAACTCTCGGTCTGTTCGCCGCGGTTTGGGATCAGCCGCCAGCCGATCAGGGCGACGAAGGCCAGACCTGCGATGGCCGCCAGCCCGCCAACTGGGGCGAAATCAAACATCTGGAACGGCTCGCCAAGGGTCTCCTGCCGGATTGACGCGATGATGATGTTGGGCGGTGTGCCGATCAATGTGGCCATGCCGCCCAGAATGGTGGCAAAGCTCAGCGGCATCAGCGACAGACCAACGGGGCGCCCGGCCTTGCGCGCGGTCTGAATATCGACAGGCATCAACAGCGCAAGCGCCGCCACGTTGTTCATGAAGGCGGACAGAACGGCTCCGATCCCGCCCATCAGAGCGATATGCGCACCCAGGCTCCGCGAGGCATCGACCAGCGTGCGGGTGATCAGGAACACCGCCCCCGACCGCACCAGCCCGGCCGAGACCACAAGCACCAGCGCCACGATGATCGTGGCCGGATGGCCGAAGCCGGCAAAGGCGCCTTCAACCGGCACAACGCCCAGGATCACGCCGATCATCAAGGCAGCGAAAGCCACCAAGTCATAGCGGAACCGGCCCCACAGCAGCAGACCGAATACGGTAATGAACAGTGCAAAGAGAATGATCTGATCCGTTGTCATTCGGCCACCATAGCGGCGCCGGACCGACGGGCAAGTGGGTGTCTTGATCCTTTGCCCCGCAAACGTCTATATGTGCGCCGAATACCCAATCACGATTACGAGGACGCAACATGGCAGGCCATTCCAAATGGGCCAACATCCAGCACCGCAAGGGGCGCCAGGACGCCGCGCGGTCCAAGCTGTTTTCCAAGCTGTCGAAAGAGATAACCGTGGCCGCCAAGATGGGCGATCCCGATCCGGAAAAGAACCCGCGTCTGCGTCTGGCCGTGAAAGAAGCGAAATCGCAGTCGATGCCCAAGGACAACATCGAACGCGCGATCAAGAAGGCCACCGGTGGCGATGCCGAGGCCTATGAGGAAATCCGCTATGAAGGCTACGGCCCCAACGGTGTCGCGGTCATCGTCGAAACCATGACCGACAACAAAAACCGAACCGCATCGAACGTGCGCTCGACCTTCGCCAAGAACGGCGGCAACCTGGGCGAGACCGGCTCGGTCGGCTTCATGTTCGAGCGCAAAGGCGAGGTGGTTTATCCGGCGTCCGCGGGCGATGCCGACACCATTTTCGAGGCCGCCATCGAGGCCGGCGCAGAAGATGTCGAAAGCTCGGAAGACGGCCACATCATCTGGTGCGCCGACACCGACCTGAACGAAGTCGCCAATGCACTTGAAGCGACGTTGGGTGAATCGGAATCGACGAAGTTGGTCTGGAAGCCGACCACCACGACCGAGCTGGGGCTGGAGGACATGCAGCGCCTGATGAAGCTGGTCGAGGCGCTGGAAGACGATGATGACGTGCAGCGCGTCACCACTAATTTCGAAGCCTCTGACGAGGTGATGGCGCAGCTCTGACGCCACCGCATCACGTTGCCAGAAAACCCGGCCCTTGGGCCGGGTTTTTCAGTTCAGAACCTGCTTTGCGGCCTGTTGCACGGCGCGGGTCAGCGGGGTCAGCGCCGGTGCCAGAATACGCCCGACCTGCCAGGTCAGCGGCACGTCCAGCGGGGCGTCCGGCTCGATCTCGCACAGGCGGCCGTCGGCAATGGCGGACCGTACCAGAGGTTCCGGGTTCATTCCCCAACCCAGACCGGCGGCAGCCGCCGTAACAAAGCCGCTCGACGAAGGCAGAAAATGGGTCGGTGGCGACAGGCGCTTGCCGGTCCGGGTCTCGATCCATGCCTTTTGCAGCATGTCCTTGTGGTTGAAGGTCAGGCAAGGCGCGCGAGAGAGGCTGTGCGGCGTCACACCGTCTGCGAACCAGCGCGCGATGAAGGCCGGGCTGGCCGTGGGCAGGTACCTGAGCGCTCCCAACGGCGTTGCCGCGCAGCCGGGGACCGTCTGGCCGCCCACCGTGATAGCCGCGCTGACCTCGCCGCGCCGCAGCCATTCGGCCGAGTGATCCTGGTCGTCGATCTCCAAATCAAACAGCATTCCGTCCACCGCCGCCATGGCCTCGATGAAAAAGGCCGACAAGCTGTCGGCCGGGACGGCGATGCGGACCCGGGCCGGGCCGTGCCCTGCATCCAGGGCCAACTCACGCCGCAGTTGCGCTTCGAGCAGACCGATATCCTCGGCATGTCTGGCCAGTCTTTGCCCGGCCTCGGTGCCCGTGCAAGGAGTTCCGCGTCGGATCAGGGACAGCCCGATCCGATCTTCCAGCGCCTTGATCCGTTGCGAGATCGCCGAAGGGGTGACCCCCAGTTCATCGGCCGCGGCGTCGAAGCTGCCCCGCCGCAGGATGGCCGCAAGCGCCGCCAGGTGATTCCGGTCGATTTCCATTAGAAGTTCTAATTTATAGTTAGCATCTTTAATTTGATAAAAGGCCACTCGGGCTGTAGTCAACACCTGCGACACAGGAGGTTCCATGACGGCATCCATGTTTTCGGGCTTTGCGCTGGGCTTCAGCCTGATCCTGGCCATCGGCGCGCAGAACGCGTTCGTGCTGCGCCAGGGGCTGCGGCGCGAACACGTCTTTGCCCTGTGCCTGACCTGTGCCATCTCGGATGCGATCCTGATCGCCGCCGGTGTTGCGGGCTTTGGCAGCCTTGCGCAGGCCGCACCCTGGTTCGAGCCCATGATGCGTTATGGCGGTGCGCTGTTTCTGACGTGGTACGGGCTGCGCAGCCTGGCCTCGGCCTGGCGTGGCGGAGCGGCACTGGAACTGGCCGAGGGACAGCGCACCAGCCTGCGGGCGGCACTGCTGACGGTTTTGGCCTTCACCTGGCTGAACCCGCATGTCTATCTGGATACGGTAGTGCTGATCGGGTCGATCTCGGCACAATATCCCGACCGGCTGGGGTTCGCGGTGGGGGCGATGTCGGCCAGCTTCGTGTTTTTCTTTTCGTTGGGATACGGGGCGCGGGTGCTTTCGCCAATTTTCGCCCGCCCGCGGGCGTGGCAGGTCCTGGACCTGCTGATTGGGTTGGTGATGCTGGCCATCGCGTGGAAACTGGTGGCGATGTAAGGGCTTGTTCCCCAGCGGCTTTCGGTGTTCAACCAAATCCATGACAGCTCTCGCCGCCCAATCCCGGCCCCTGGCCGGCATGTTCTGGATGTTCACTGCCGGCCTGTCCTTTGTCGGGATGACCGCCCTGGTCAAATCGCTGGGCACCACGATGGACCCGATCCAGGCCGCCTTCCTGCGCTATGCGTTGGGTCTCGTGTTCCTGCTGCCGGCCGCGCGGGCCATCCTGACGACCCGACTGAACCGCCGCAACCTGACGCTGTTTTCGGTCCGGGGCGCCATCCATGCGGTGGGCGTGATGCTGTGGTTCTTTGCCATGACCCGCATCCCGCTGGCCGAGGTGACGGCCATGAACTATCTTACCCCGGTCTATGTGACGCTGGGTGCCGCGCTTTTTCTGGGCGAAACCATGGCCTTTCGCCGCATCGCCGCCGTGCTGGTGGCCATCATCGGGGCCACGATCATCCTGCGGCCGGGATTTCGCGAGATTTCCGCAGGCCACCTGGCCATGCTGGGCACCTCGCTGATGCTAGGGGGGTCATACCTGCTGGCCAAGGCGATGGTGCGGGATGTGCGGCCCTCGGTCGTGGTGGCACATCTGTCGATCTGGACGACGATCTTCCTGATCCCTTTTGCGATCGCAGTCTGGACGCCGCCCAGCCTTCGTGACATCGGCGTGCTGTTCCTGATCGCCAGCTTTGCCACGGCCGGGCATTACTTCATGACACTGGCCCTGCAGGCCGCACCCGTCGCCGTAACTCAGCCGGTCACCTTCCTGCAGTTGATCTGGGCCACCCTGCTGGGCGCGCTGGTCTTTCACGAAGGTGTGGATATCTGGGTGGTCGCGGGCGGCACCTTGATCCTGGGGGCGGTCAGTTTCATCACTTGGCGCGAGGCCGTGCTGAACCGCAGCGGCTTGACGCCGCCCAGCCTTGCGCCCAAGCTTTGACGGTGGTCGCCTTCCCGTTATTGATTGACGAGTCAATAAAAAGGTCTTAGCGTTTTGCCGACATGGGTCATGTTGGGGGCGCGTATGCCGAAGCTTGGAATGGAGCCGATCCGGCGCGATGCGATCGTCAGGGCGACGATCGCCGAGTTGGGCGCGAAGAAATCGCTAGATGTGACCGTCAGCCAGATTGCCAAGCGGGCCGGCATGTCCAGTGCGTTGGCGCATCACTATTTCGGCGGAAAAGACCAGATATTCCTGGCCGCCATGCGCCGCATCCTGGGCGATTTCGGCGCCGAGGCCCGGTCGGAGCTGAAATCCGCCCCGCCGGACCAACGCGCCCAGGCCATTATCCGCGCCTGTTTTGCGCCGTCTTGCTTTACCCCCGACGTGATCGCCGCGTGGATGACCTTTTACGTTCTGGCTCAAACCAACGATGACGCGCTGCGCCTGTGGCAGATCTATCAGGCACGGATCCGGTCGAACCTGATCCATGCTTTGCGCCCGTTGATGAGGGACCCGGTCGGGGCGGCCGAGAACATGATCGCCCTGATCGACGGTCTGTACATCCGCGCCGCTCTTTCCGCGCCCGAGGAACCGCAACTGGCCGTTTCCCACGCCATGCGCGTCCTGACGACCTTGCTCGAGGCCGAAAAATGACACAACCCAACATTCTGATCCTGATGGTGGATCAGCTGAACGGAACCCTCTTTCCCGACGGTCCCGCCGAGTGGCTGCACGCGCCCAACCTCAAAAAACTGGCGGAGCGATCAACGCGGTTTGCCAACGCTTACACGGCCTCGCCGCTGTGCGCGCCGGGGCGGGCCAGCTTCATGTCCGGCCAGTTGCCTTCGCGCACGGGGGTCTATGACAACGCGGCCGAGTTCCGCAGCGACATCCCCACCTATGCCCATCACCTGCGCCGCGCGGGCTATTACACCTGCCTGTCGGGCAAGATGCATTTTGTTGGGCCCGACCAGTTGCACGGGTTCGAGGACCGCCTGACCACCGACATCTATCCGGCCGATTTCGGATGGACCCCGGATTACCGCAAACCGGGCGAACGCATCGACTGGTGGTATCACAACATGGGCTCGGTCACCGGGGCCGGGGTGGCCGAGATCACCAACCAGATGGAGTATGACGACGAGGTCGCATATCACGCCAAGGCCAAGCTGTATGATTTGGCCCGTGGCAAGGATGACCGTCCGTGGTGCATGACCGTCAGCTTCACGCATCCGCATGACCCCTATGTCGCGCGGCGAAAGTACTGGGACCTGTACGAGGATTGCGAGCACCTGCTGCCGCAGGTCCCGGATCTGGGCTACGACAACCAGGACCCGCACGCCAGGCGCATATTCGACGCCAATGACTGGCGCAGTTTCGACATCACCGAAGAGGATATCCGCCGCTCGCGCCGCGCCTATTTCGCCAACATCACCTATCTGGACGACAAGATCGGAGAGATCCTCGAAGTGCTGGAGACCACCCGGCAAGAGGCGATCATCCTCTTCGTCTCCGACCACGGCGACATGCTGGGCGAGCGGGGCCTGTGGTTCAAGATGAACTTCTACGAAGGCTCGGCACGGGTGCCGCTGATGATCTCGGCGCCGGGCCTGCCGGCCGGCCGCATCAACACCCCGGTTTCGACCGTCGATGTGACCCCGACGCTGGGCGAACTGGCGGGTGTGGACATGGCGGAGATCGCTCCGTGGACGGATGGCGAAAGCCTGGTGCCGCTGGCCAATGGCGCCGAGCGCACGGCGCCGGTCCTGATGGAATACGCCGCCGAGGCCTCCTATGCCCCGCTGGTGTCGATGCGCTACGGCAAGTGGAAATACAACCGCTGCGCGCTGGACCCCGAACAGCTCTTCGACCTCGAGGCCGACCCGCACGAGTTGGAAAACCTGGCCGGCAAGCCCGAACACGCGGGCACGCTGCAGACCCTGCGCGCCAAGTCCGAGGCGCGCTGGGATCTGGACCGGTTCGACGCCGAGGTGCGCGCCAGCCAGGCGCGCCGCTGGGTGGTTTACGAGGCGCTGCGGCAGGGCGGCTATTACCCGTGGGACTACCAGCCGCTGCAGAAGGCGTCTGAACGGTACATGCGCAATCACATGAATCTGGACAATCTCGAGGAAAGCCAGCGCTTCCCGCGTGGCGAATGACCTCTTCACCTTTTTGAAAATACTCCCGCCGGAGGCATCAGAGGGCTCCACCCAGAGCCGCCGCCGGTAGGGTCCAAGGAGTCACGACCATGGAAGCAGATTTCGTCATCGTCGGCGCCGGATCCGCCGGATGCGCGATGGCCTATCGCCTCAGCGAGGCGGGCGCCTCGGTGCTGGTGATCGAATACGGCGGCACCGACGTGGGGCCGTTCATTCAGATGCCGGCGGCGCTCAGCTATCCGATGAACATGTCGATCTATGACTGGGGCTATCAGTCCGAGCCCGAACCCTACCTGAACAACCGGCGGCTGGCCTGCCCGCGCGGCAAGGTGATCGGAGGGTCGTCCTCGATCAACGGCATGGTCTATGTGCGCGGCCATGCGCGCGACTTTGATACCTGGGCCGATATGGGCGCAGATGGCTGGTCCTTTGCGGATGTTCTGCCTTATTTCAAACGGATGGAGAGCTGGCACGACGGCGGTCACGGCGGTGACCCGAAATGGCGCGGCAGCGACGGCCCGCTGCATGTGTCGCGGGGGCCGCGCAAGAACCCTCTGTTCAAGGCCTTCGTCGAGGCCGGGCGGCAGGCGGGCTACGAGCTGACCGATGACTACAACGGCGAGAAACAGGAAGGTTTCGGCCCGATGGAGCAGACCGTCTGGAAGGGGCGGCGCTGGTCGGCGGCCAATGCCTATCTGAAGCCCGCGCTGAAACGCCCGAACTGCGATATCGTACGGGGCCTCGCCACGCGCGTGGTGATCGAGGATGGCCGCGCAACCGGGGTCGAACTGATCCGTGGTGGCCGCACGCAGATCGTGCGCGCCCGGCGCGAGGTGGTGCTGGCGGCCTCGTCGATCAACTCGCCCAAGCTTCTGATGCTGTCGGGGATCGGACCGGCTGCGCATCTTGCCGAGCACGGCATCGACGTGGTCGCCGACCGGCCCGGCGTGGGCGCGAACCTGCAGGATCACTTGGAACTGTATATCCAGCAGGCCTCGCTGCAGCCGATCACGCTGTACAAGTACTGGAACCTGTTCGGCAAGGGCCTGATCGGGGCGCAATGGCTGTTTACCAAGACCGGCCTTGGCGCGTCGAACCAATTTGAAAGCGCGGCGTTCATCCGCTCGAGGCCAGGGGTCGAATATCCGGATATCCAGTACCACTTCTTGCCCATCGCGGTACGCTATGACGGCAAGGCCGCAGCCGAGGGTCATGGCTTCCAGGCGCATGTGGGGCCGATGCGCTCACCCTCGCGCGGGGAGGTGACGCTGCGCTCGGCCAAGCCCGAGGACGCGCCGGTGATCCGCTTCAACTACATGAGCACCGAGCAGGACTGGGAGGATTTCCGTACCTGCATCCGCCTGACCCGCGAGATTTTCGGGCAGGACGCGTTCAAGCCTTATGCGGGCAAGGAGATCCAGCCCGGCGCTGACGTGCAGACCGACGAAGAACTGAACGCCTTCATCGCCGAACATGCCGAAAGCGCCTATCACCCCTGCGGCACCTGTCGCATGGGGCGGGCCGACGACCCGAACGCGGTCGTCGACCCGCAGGGCCGCGTCATCGGGGTGGATGGGCTGCGCGTGGCGGACAGCTCGATCTTTCCGCAGATTACCAACGGCAACCTGAACGCGCCGTCGATCATGGTGGGCGAAAAGATGTCGGATCATTTGCTGGGCAAAGACCCGCTGCCCCGGGCCAATGACCGGCCTTGGATCCACCCGAACTGGCAGACCGCGCAGCGTTAACCTTTCGTAGCAGCATGGGTTGAATGTCCGGCACCGGCCGGGCATATCGTGCCCATGTTAAGAATTTGTTTAGCATTTGTTCTTTTTGCTGCGACTGCGAATGCCGCTGACATGCTGACGGGCCGTATCAAGGTCATTGATGCCGATACGTGGGACGTGGGCGGCTTGCGTGTCCGCCTGCACGGGATCGACGCGCCTGAACTCGACCAGACCTGCGAGGACCCAAGCGGAGCGATCTGGTCTTGCGGCGCTTGGGTCACGCATGTGGTCCGGCAGAATTTCGGCGACATGCAAGCGGTCTGCATGCGGCGCGATACCGACCGCTATGGCCGGGTCGTCGCGTCTTGCACGGTGCAGGGCGCCGATGCCGGCGCAATGTTGGTGCAGGCTGGTCTGGCCTTCGCCTTTCGAAAATACTCGGTTGACTACATCGCCGACGAAAACCGTGCCGCCGCCTCGGGGGTCGGCCTGCACGCCGGAACGGTGCAGGCGCCCTGGTTGTACCGCGGGCAAAAGCGCAAGGTCGCCAGCAAGGGCTGCGACATCAAGGGCAACATTTCATCCAAGGGCGTGCGAATCTATCACATGCCCGGACAAAGGCATTATGCGCGCACCAGGATCAGCCTGGCAAAGGGCGAACGCTGGTTCTGCTCACCCGCAGAAGCGCGCGCGGCCGGATGGCGCGCTGCGCGGCAGTGAAAAAGTCTGCCCGACAATCCGCATCTTGATCCGCGTCAAAGATGAGTCTGATCAGAGGCTTTAGACGTTGATGGCAATATCAAGACAAGGAGCGAAAAATATGTCACATACGCCACATGAACTGGCCGAAGAATTTCCCGACAAGGTCAAGTTGATGAGCCAGCTCAAACAGTCGGACGCGCATTTCGCCCGACTGGCGGATGAATACCATGAGGTCAACCGGGCGGTGCATCGCGCCGAAACCAATATCGAACCGATGGAGGAACTGGCCGAAACCGAGTTGCGCAAGAAACGCGCCGCGCTGAAGGACGAGATTTGGGCGATCCTGTCCAAGGCCACGGCCTGACACCGCGCGGGGCGGGTGACCGACCCGCCCCTCGTATTTTCATGTCACCTCGTAGGGCAGAGTGCCGCGGCTGTTCGCGTCGATTGTCAGGCGCCGTTCCAGCGGCGGCACCGACCGTTGGTGGCACGTCTTGCGTTCGCAGATCCGGCAGGAAATGCCGATCGGCTCATAGGCGCTGGCATTGTTGATGTCGAGATGATCGGCATAGACCAACGCCTCGGCGTGGCGCACCTCGCATCCCAGCGCGATGGCATAGCGCCGCACCGGCGCGCCGAAGGACCCCCCTGATTTCGACACGTCCCGCGCCAGCGAGATATAGCGCACCCCGTCCGGCGTTTCGGCCAGCTGCCGCAGGAAATGGCCCGGAGTCTCGAAGGCCCGGTGCACGTTCCACAGCGGGCAGGCCCCGCCGAACCGCGCAAATTGCAGCCGCGTGGCCGAGTGGCGCTTGGTGATCGTTCCCGCCTGATCGACCCGCACGAAGAAGAACGGAATGCCCTTGGCGCCCGGACGCTGCAGCGTGGACAAACGGTGGGCCACCTGCTCGATCGAGGCGCCGAACCTGTTGCTGAGCAACTCCAGATCGTGCCGATAGTCCCTGGCAGCGTTCAGAAAAGCGCCATAGGGCATCAGGGATGCGCCGGCAAAGTAGTTCGCCAGCCCGATCTTGGCGATCGCGCGGGCCTCGTCGCTTTGGAACTTGGCAAAATCCAACGTGGCCTCCAGCAACTTGTCCTGGCTGATCAGGGCGACCTGAAGCAGCAATTGAAAGACCTGCGTCTGCGGCGCCGCACGCGATGACAGGCGCAGGGTCTTGGTCTGACCGTCATAGCTGCGCAGGGCCCGGATATCCTCGAATGTGACCTGAATGCCGCGCTCTGCGAGGCTTTCCAGCGCGGCCTGCCGAATGCCGCCAGGTCCGTCGGCTCGGGCGGCAAAGCGTTCAGCAGCGCGGTCCACCGCATCGATGTAATTGTCGCAATAGTGGAAGAAATCGCGAACTTCCTCCCAGGGGCTGGCCTGAATGCGCGCGTCCTCGCGGCCCAGTGCTTCGTCCAGCGAGGCCAGCCGTTCGTGGGTCTGCCTGTAGGCTCTGTGCAGTTCGATGAAGGCCCGCGCCAGGGCAGGGGCGTTAGAGGCCGTCAGGCGCAGATCGGCCAGCGGTGGCGTGGCATCGGCAAAGACCGGATCGGCCAGCGCCTCGCGCATGTCCGAGACCAGACGCTCGCTGTCGCCGGTGCTCAACTCGGTCACGTCCATGCCGAATTCCTGCGCCAGCGCCAGAACGACGGTGGTCGAGATCGGCCGGTTGTTGTTCTCCATCTGGTTCAGATAGGGCAGGGACACGCCCAGCTTGGCGGCGAATTCCTTTTGCGTCAGTGTCAGGCGTGTGCGCATTTCGCGCAGCTTGGCGCCAGCATAGAGTTTCTGAGTGGCCATTGGGTGTCTTTGCAATTATTCTGCTTGGTCAGCCTAACTTTGCAAAGCGAGTCTCGCAAGTCTCTCACAAGCCGATTTGCCTTTCGCGCCAGATGACCGAACTGATGGCGATGATGGCGAGGACCGAGGTGGCGAGCATCAGCCAAAGCAGAGGCATCGCGCCGGTTTCATGCGTCAGCAGGGCTCCAGCCAGCGCGCTGAGTGCCGCCCCGCCGCCCAGCATGATCGCTCCGCTCAACCCCGAGGCGGTGGCCGCCAGGTGTGGGCGCACCGACAGGGCGCCGGCGGTTGCGTTCGGGATGGACATGCCATTGCCGAGGCCTACGAAGGTCATGAAGCCGAAGAAGCTGAGCGCCGATCCTTTGTCCAAAAGGAACAGGCCCGCCGAAAGGGCGACCCCGATGGCATTCAGCCAGCACCCCCAGCGCACCATCCGGTTGACACCAAAGCGGACCGAGAAGCGCCCACTGATGAAGTTGCCGAAGAAATAGCCCACCGCCGGTGCGCCGAAATAGATGCCGACCTGGGCTGCCGTCAGGCCGAACAGTTCCGAGCCGATGAAGGGTGCGCCCCCCAGATAGGCAAAGAACGCCCCCGAGGAGAATGCCGAGGACAGCGAGTACCCCCAAAAGCGGGGCGACATCAGCAGTTCGGGATACTCTCGGAACTGCTGGAGCAGGGTTTTACCGCTTTTGGCCGAAGTTTCCCCGAAATCCAGATAGGTCAGCCCGAGCGCCAGCGCCGCTAGCCCGAACGGCAACCAGAAATTGGCTTTCCAGCCAAAACTCTCTTCGAGAATGCCGCCGATGGCCGGCCCGATCATGGGGACCACGGCCATGCCCATGGTGACATAACCGATCATCGAGGCGGCCTGATCCTGATCGTACATATCCCGTACTGCAGCCCGGCTGAGCACGATGCCGACCACGATGACCGCCTGTGCCATGCGAAAGGTCAGGAAGGTCTCGACATTCGGGGCATAGATGCACCCAAGCGTCGCCAGCAGAAACAGCGCCAACCCCCACAGCAGCACCGGCCGCCGACCGGCCTTGTCCGCGATCGGTCCGATCACGATCTGCAGCACCGCATTGACCAGCAGGTACAGCGCGATCGACAACTGCATGATCTTGTAGTCCGCCCGGAAATACTCTGCCATGAAGGGCAGGCTGGGCAGGAAAAGGTTCATGCTGAGCGCACTGAGGCCGGACAGCAGGACCAGTGTCGCAAGTGTCGGAGGGGAACGATCAGCGGTGGTGAATCTGAACTGCATGGTTCACTCTTAGATCGAAGGTCGCGCAAAGGCCATGCCGCGCTGGTGAGGTTAGCCAATTTGCAATTTATTTGCCGTGCATTGCCAATAGTTTGCAAATTTGCCGAAAAGGGCTTTGGGTGATGCAGAGCTATCTATATTGTCCCTGCAAAATTCACAGGGGACGATCGAGATGAAGGATATCCTGGCCGAGCTGGAAAACCGCCGCGAGAACGCGCGCCTGGGAGGGGGGCAGAAGCGGATCGACGCGCAGCATGCCCGCGGCAAGCTGACGGCACGCGAACGGATCGAGCTGCTGCTGGACGAAGGCAGCTTTGAGGAGTTCGACATGTTCGTGACCCACCGCTGCACCGATTTCGGTATGGAAAAACAAAAACCTGCCGGAGATGGCGTCGTCACCGGCTGGGGTACGATCAATGGCCGCATGGTCTATGTGTTCAGCCAGGACTTTACCGTGTTCGGCGGTTCTCTGTCGGAAACACATGCGCAGAAGATCTGTAAGATCATGGATATGGCGATGCAGAACGGCGCGCCGGTGATCGGCATCAACGACTCGGGTGGGGCGCGAATCCAGGAAGGTGTCGCCTCGCTGGCGGGCTATGCCGAGGTGTTCCAGCGCAATATCATGGCCTCTGGCGTAGTGCCGCAGATCTCGGTGATCATGGGGCCCTGTGCCGGTGGCGCGGTCTACAGCCCGGCGATGACCGACTTCATCTTCATGGTCAAGGACACCTCGTACATGTTCGTGACCGGCCCCGACGTGGTGAAAACTGTCACCAACGAGGTCGTCACCGCCGAGGAATTGGGCGGTGCGTCGACGCACACCAAGAAGTCCAGCGTGGCTGACGGCGCTTTCGAGAACGATGTCGAGGCGCTGGCCGAGGTGCGCCGTCTGGTGGACTTCCTGCCGCTGAACAACCGCGACAAGCCCCCGGTTCGCCCCTTTTTCGACGAGCCGGACCGCGTCGAGATGTCGTTGGACACCTTGGTGCCGGAAAATCCCAACACGCCCTATGACATGAAGGAACTGATCGTCAAAGTGGCGGACGAGGGCGATTTCTACGAAATCCAGGAGGATTTCGCCAAGAACATCATCACCGGGTTCATTCGGCTTGAGGGGCAGACCGTGGGCGTGGTGGCCAACCAGCCGATGGTGTTGGCCGGCTGTCTGGACATCGACAGCAGCCGCAAGGCCGCGCGATTCGTGCGCTTCTGCGACTGTTTCGAGATCCCGATCCTGACCTTCGTCGACGTTCCGGGCTTTTTGCCCGGCACCAGCCAGGAATATGGCGGGGTCATCAAGCATGGCGCCAAGCTGCTGTTTGCTTATGGCGAGGCGACCGTTCCCAAAGTGACCGTGATCACCCGCAAGGCCTATGGAGGTGCCTACGACGTGATGGCGTCGAAACACCTGCGTGGCGACTTCAACTATGCGTGGCCCACCGCCGAGATCGCGGTGATGGGGGCCAAGGGCGCCACCGAAATCATTCACCGCGCCGATCTGGGCGACCCAGAAAAGATCGCGCAGCACACCAAGGATTACGAGGATCGCTTTGCCAATCCTTTCGTGGCGGCCGAGCGTGGCTTCATTGACGAGGTGATCATGCCGCATTCGACCCGCCGCCGGGTGTCACGGGCCTTTGCCAGCCTGCGCAACAAGCAGCTGAAAAACCCGTGGAAAAAACACGACAACATTCCGTTGTAGGTTGCGGGGCGCAAGCCCCTTGTCCGCCAGACATTCAGGATTGACCGACACCGCAAAACCATATCATGATCCGCCCGACCCGAAACAGAACCGCGCAGGCAGGCTGCCTTGCGCACGCGACCTCGGAAGGAGGAGCCCGCCCACAGCGGGTCCGAGGTCGCGCTCTTTTCGTTCTGCTTTGGGGGTTGGCCGGCCCCGTTCAGGCGCAGCCGGGCAACCAGCTGCCCGTACCTTCGGGGCAACCGGTCGAGTTGAGCGAAGTCCTGCTGGACAACAACCCAGGCGAGCTGTGGCTTCGGTTCCGGTTCATCGCACCCAAGATCGGGGGCGAGGTGGGGCGCATCGGCTATGACGTGGCGGCCAAGGACATGCTGCACCTGTGCCAGACGCTGGTCGTTCCCTATGTCGCGCATCACGATTTGCACCCTGCGCGGGTGGTGATTTCGTTGTCCGACAGGCCGATTCAGTTCGGGGATGTCGCCCCGGACGCAACCCAGTTTTTCGAAGCCTACCGGTTGGAACGATCCACCTGTATCTGGGAGGAGCTTTGACCATGACTCGCCCGATTCATCTGCGTCGAGCCCAACTTTGCACTCTTGCGGCTTTGGAGTTGCCCATGACCCATTCTTCCCGATGTGGACGCCCGCACCGGATTCGCTTGACCGCGGCCCAGGTGCCGCCATGTTGAAACACCGCGGTTTTCCCGGCCGGTTGCCCGGCACCGATTTCCAGTTCACGATTCGGCGCGCAAACCCCAAGGGGGTTACTCCCCTAACGCGGCGCGAGCGGTTCCGTGATCGCAAACCGGCCGATCGTCGCGCCGACGCGGCTTTCATGGAGGCCCTGTGGGAGCATTTCGGGGATCAGCCGTTCGAGCGCGGCAATCTGGATGCCGGTCGCCTGAGCTGGCTGTTCGGCCGCGAAGTCGTTCCGGCCGAAGATCCGTTTGATCCTGCCAGTTATGACGCGTTGTTGAAAATAGATGTCGATGTTGCGCGGCAGTCATTTCCCGACATCTTCGACGGAGCGTCCTAGCTAGTGGATCGGGGTGCCACATATCTGACCCGGGACCATACGCGCGGGTTGGCCTTGGACTGTCTGCCCGGGGCCGGTGCCCGCGCCGTGATCCTGCAGCGCGGACGCAGTCCCTTCGGCGCAAATTCGCGCGCCTGCGCAGCGCATGGGCAGGTTTCAGCCGGAAATGAAATTGGAAACAATGATCGCTTGGTGATCAAAATTGTCCAATGCAGAATTATGGGGCCGTGCGGCTCGACTTTGCCTGCGTCGCACAAGCACCTACTATTCCGTACCCCTTCCTTCCGCGGGCAGGCCGATCCTTCCCAGTTCGACCTGTCCGCGGTCTTCTCCTCGTCACCGGCGCGCCCTTCGCGGCAAAATCCTGCGCAGGATCCCTGCGGGGCAAGTCTGATATTGAATAGCAGGCCCGGTTTCGGGCAACTGAAGGGCAGTTCGTCAAGAAACCAAAAGGGGCAGATCGAATGCGAGCTTCACGAGTCATTCTTGCGTTGGCGGCATGCGCCGGCATCACCGCCTGCGGTGAAACAATCGGAGAACAGGCGATCCTGGGTGGCGGAGTCGGGGCCATCGGCGCCGCCGTCGTCAGCGCGGACCCGATCGTCGGGGCCGCGGTCGGCGCGGCGGGTAATGTGCTGTACTGCAAAACCCAGAACAACTGTTACTGAAACCTTCATTGCGGGGCGCGCGCCGTCCCGTCCACCATTTGACGGCACGCCGTTGCGGGGCATCAGCCCGGCAACGGCGTTTTCGTTTGTCCAGAACACAAAGACAGAGGACGTTCCATGTTCAACAAGATCCTGATCGCCAACCGAGGCGAGATTGCCTGCCGGGTCATCAAGACTGCTCGGAAAATGGGAATCGGCACTGTCGCCATCTACTCGGATGCCGACAAGCACGCGTTGCATGTGGAAATGGCCGACGAGGCTGTTCACATCGGACCGCCGCCGGCGAACCAGTCCTACATCGTGATCGACAAGGTGATGGACGCCATCCGCCAGACCGGCGCGCAGGCGGTTCACCCCGGCTATGGCTTCCTGTCCGAAAACGCGAAATTCGCCGAGGCGCTCGAGGCCGAAGGCGTCGTGTTCGTGGGCCCTCCGAAAGGGGCGATCGAGGCGATGGGTGACAAGATCACCTCGAAGAAGATCGCGCAGGAGGCCAGTGTCAGCACCGTTCCCGGATACATGGGCCTGATCGAGGATGCGGACGAGGCGGTGAAGATCAGCCAGCAGATCGGCTATCCGGTGATGATCAAGGCCAGCGCCGGCGGCGGCGGCAAGGGCATGCGCATCGCCTGGAACGACGACGAGGCGCGCGAAGGCTTCCAGTCGTCCAAGAACGAGGCCGCAAGCTCGTTTGGCGATGACCGGATCTTCATCGAGAAATTCGTGACGCAACCGCGCCACATCGAAATTCAAGTTCTCTGCGACACGCACGGCAACGGCATTTATCTGGGCGAGCGTGAATGCTCGATCCAGCGTCGCAACCAGAAAGTGGTGGAAGAGGCCCCGTCGCCCTTCCTGGACGAGGCGACCCGCCGTGCGATGGGCGAACAGGCCGTGGCGCTGGCCAAGGCCGTGGGCTATGCCAGCGCGGGCACGGTAGAGTTCATCGTGGATGGCGACAAGAATTTCTACTTCCTGGAAATGAACACCCGCCTGCAGGTCGAGCACCCGGTGACCGAGCTGATCACCGGTGTCGATCTGGTCGAACAGATGATCCGCGTCGCCGCGGGCGAGCCGCTGTCGATCACCCAGGACGACGTCAAGCTGACCGGCTGGGCGATCGAGAACCGGCTGTATGCCGAGGATCCCTATCGCAACTTCCTGCCCTCGATCGGGCGGCTGACCCGCTATCGTCCGCCGCAGGAGGTGGCCGCGGGCCCGCTGCTGGAAAATGGAAAATGGCAGGGCGATGCGCCCAGTGGCGAGACAGCCGTGCGCAACGATACCGGCGTCTTTGAGGGCGGCGAGATCAGCATGTATTATGACCCGATGATCGCCAAGCTGTGCACCTGGGCGCCGACCCGCGAGCAGGCGATCGAGGCGATGCGCGTGGCACTGGACAGTTTCGAGGTTGAAGGCATCGGCCACAACCTGCCGTTCCTGTCGGCGGTGATGGATCACCCCAAATTCGTCAGTGGTGACATGACCACCGCTTTCATCGCCGAGGAATACCCCGATGGGTTCAACGGTGTCGAACTGCCCGAAGGCGACCTGCGCCGAATCGCGGCCTCGTGCGCGGCGATGCACCGGGTGGCCGAGATCCGCCGCACTCGCGTTTCGGGTCGGATGGACAACCACGAACGCAAGGTCGGCAAGCGCTGGGTGGTCACGCTGCAGGGGCAGGAATATGCCGTGCAGGTGAATGCAGACCGCGACGGTGCTACGGTCAAGTTCGAGGACGGCGCCGCCTTGCGCGTCAGCTCGGACTGGACACCCGGTGACCAGCTGGCGGTTCTGGACGTGGACGGCAGCCCACTTGTGCTGAAGGTCGGCAAGATCTCGGGCGGGTTCCGCATCCGCAACCGTGGGGCCGACATGAAGGTGCATGTGCGCCGGCCGCGCGCTGCCGAACTGGCCAAGCTGATGCCCGAGAAACTGCCGCCAGACACCTCGAAAATGCTGCTGTGCCCGATGCCTGGACTGATCGTGAAGATCGATGTCGAGGTCGGGCAAGAGGTGCAGGAAGGTCAGGCGCTGTGCACGGTCGAGGCGATGAAGATGGAGAACATCCTGCGCGCCGAGCGCAAGGGGGTGGTGTCCAAGATCAATGCCGGTCCGGGCGACAGCCTGGCCGTCGATGACGTGATCATGGAGTTCGAATAACGTCCATGTGCGCTTGCCCGGGAAATGTGGGTTTTGCCCGTTTTGTCGCCATCTGCACCGTCGGTGCGGATGGTGCGGGGGTGGCAGACCCCTTCTGCCGGGCGGGTCTGAGTCGTCAGCGCCCCTCGCGCCGCTCGCGGACTTCGCGCTCGCGCAGGGGGGTCTTGTCGATGGACCGGCTGATCTCGCGCACGCTCCACGGCGTGGGTTTGCGCAGTTTCACCACCCCGTCCTTGTCGACGAAGACCATCGCGAACCCGCGCGGGCGCAGTTGCGTCCGGATTGGGGATCGCGCTGAAGGGTCGGTGTCGGTCAGAACGATGACGTCACGCTCGCGCATCATGTCTTCGCCGTCCTTCAACATCTCGATCTGCTGTTGGAACCGCGGATCGGCCGGGGTGTCTGCAAACACCACGATGGGCCGGTGGGTCCAGAGAAACTCGCTCAGCTCACTGTCGCCGGCGGGGCGGATGAAGGCGTCTTCTTCCGTGGTCGCGCCGTCCGCCGCCCAGGCGGCGAGGGGCAAAAGTGCTGAAAAAACCAAGGTAATCAAGCGTGTCATTGCGTCTCCCGTCATCCTGAATATAGCCTTTGTCCCGGCGAATGCGACCGACGAAATGACTTTGGGCATCAAAAAAGCATGCGCAGCAGCGCAACGATTGCGTGATCGCGGCAGGCACCAATCCAACCGGATGGAGTTTCCTGGTGGCGGGGTGTTGGCATGGAAGTGATTCTGCACTGCGGTGCGCATCGGTGCGCCACGACGAGTTTTCAAGGTTTCATGGCCGCACATGCCCAGGGACTGGAGAACCAGGGGCTAGTGTACTGGGGGCCTGAACGCACGCAGTCCAATGGTCTCAACAGTCTCGACAAACTGACGCCCGACATCTGCGCGGGTTTGCACCAGGAGTTGGATGCATGCAGACGCCAGGGCGCTCGGCAGGTTCTGATCAGCCAGGAGAACTTTGTCGGTTCCATGGTTCGGAACTTCGCCTACGCCTCGCTGTATCCAAATGTACTGGAGCGGGGGCAGCTTCTGGCCCAGGCCTTTGGCGGACGGGTTTCGAAGATTGCGCTGAACATCAGGTCGCTGGACATGTACTGGGCGTCGGCTGCGGATTATTTGCTCACCCGCAAGAACACATCGATAGAACCCGAGCGCTGGCAACGCATCGCAAACGGCAAACGGAGTTGGCGCAATGTCATCGCGGATTTGAGCCGTGCGTTCCCGGGCATTCCTTTTCTGGTTTTGCCCTTCGAGGAGTTCTGCGGGCAACAGCGCGCACAGCTTGAGGTTCTGACCGGTCTGTCCGTGCCGGACACGGGCCGGCGCTTTGCGCTCAACGGCACATCCCGGCCGGCCGGGCATGGGCTGAACGCCCAGCAGGCCATGAAGCTGTGCATCGACTATGCCGACGATCTCGCCTGGCTGGCCTCGGGCGCCGACGGCCTTGCCGAATTGATAACCCACACGGGAACACATGATCGCGGGACCGCGCCCGCGCAAACAGGATTGGAACAGAGGATATCGACATGACCGATATGAAGGACTGGCGCGCGCTGGCCGAAAAGGAACTGCGGGGGCGCCCCGTCGAGGACCTGACCAAGACAACGCTGGAAGGGATCGCTGTCAAGCCGCTGTACACGCAGGACGACACCGCCGACCTGCCGCACATGCATTCTTTGCCGGGGTTCGCGCCTTTCACCCGAGGGGTGCGGGCCACGATGTATGCAGGCCGCCCGTGGACCATCCGCCAGTATGCCGGCTTCTCGACGGCCGAGGAATCGAACGCCTTCTACCGCCGCAACCTCGCGGCCGGTCAGCAGGGCGTGTCGGTGGCCTTCGACTTGGCCACGCACCGCGGCTATGACAGCGACCACCCGCGCGTGGTGGGTGACGTGGGCAAGGCCGGTGTCGCCATCGACAGCGTCGAGGACATGAAGATCCTGTTCGATGGTATCCCGCTGGATCAGGTCTCGGTCTCGATGACGATGAACGGCGCGGTGATCCCGATCCTGGCCAATTTCATCGTCACCGGAGAAGAGCAGGGCCATGACCAATCGGTCCTGGCGGGCACCATTCAGAACGACATTCTGAAGGAATTCATGGTCCGTAACACCTATATCTATCCGCCGGAACCGTCGATGCGGATCATCTCGGACATCATCGAATACACCTCGAACGAGATGCCTAAGTTCAACTCGATCTCGATCTCCGGCTACCACATGCAGGAAGCCGGCGCGAACCTGGTGCAGGAGCTGGCGTATACCCTGGCCGACGGGCGCGAATATGTCCGCGCGGCCATCGACGCCGGCATGGACGTGGACAAGTTCGCAGGCCGCCTGTCGTTCTTCTTTGCGATCGGCATGGATTTCTTCATGGAAATCGCCAAGCTGCGCGCCGCGCGCACCCTGTGGCACCGTGTCATGACCGAGTTCGGGGCCAAGTCGGAGCGTTCGAAGATGCTGCGTACCCATTGCCAGACCTCGGGCGTGTCGTTGCAGGAGCAGGACCCCTACAACAACGTGATCCGCACGGCCTATGAGGCGCTGAGCGCGGTTCTGGGCGGCACCCAGTCGCTGCACACCAATGCGCTGGACGAGGCGATTGCGCTGCCCACCGATTTCTCGGCCCGGATCGCCCGCAACACTCAATTGATCCTGCAGGAAGAGACGGGCATCACCAACGTGGTCGATCCGCTGGCCGGGTCCTATTACGTCGAAAGCCTGACCAACGAATTGATCGAAAAGGCCTGGGCCCTGATGGAAGAGGTCGAGGAGATGGGCGGCATGACCAAGGCCGTGGCCAGCGGCATGCCCAAGCTGCGGATCGAGGAAAGCGCCGCGCGCCGCCAGGCGATGATCGACCGCGGCGAAGAGGTGATCGTCGGCGTCAATAAGTATCGCAAGGAAAAGGAAGACCCGATCGAGATCCTCGAGGTCGACAACCAGGCCGTCCGTGAGGCGCAGATCGCCCGGCTGGAACGCATCCGCGCGACCCGGGACGAGGCCGCCTGTCAGGCCGCGTTGGACGAACTGACCCGGCGCGCGAAAGAGGGGGGCAACCTGCTGGAAGCTGCCGTTGAGGCCGCGCGTGCCCGCGCAACCGTAGGAGAGATCAGCATGGCAATGGAAAAAGAATTCGGCCGTCATCGGGCCGAAGTGAAAACGCTGGCTGGTGTCTATGGCGCAGCTTACGAAGGTGACGAGGGCTTTGCCGCCATCCAGAAATCGATCGAGGAATTTGCCGAGGAAGAGGGCCGCCGCCCGCGTCTTCTGGTGGTCAAGATGGGCCAGGACGGTCACGACCGCGGGGCCAAGGTGATCGCCACCGCGTTCGCCGATATCGGTTTCGACGTGGACGTCGGTCCGCTGTTCCAGACCCCGGCCGAGGCCGCGCAGGACGCGATCGACAATGACGTGCATGTGGTTGGAATTTCCAGCCAGGCGGCAGGTCACAAGACACTGGCGCCGCAATTGGTGGAAGAACTGAAGAAGGCTGGCGCCGAGGACATCATCGTTATCTGCGGTGGTGTCATCCCCCAGCAGGATTATCAGTTCCTGTATGATCACGGGGTCAAGGCGATCTTCGGGCCGGGGACCAACATTCCCGAGGCGGCGCAGGACATCTTGCGCCTGATCCGCGAGGCGCGCCGCTGAACTGTGACTTGGGGGGCTGTCTGCCCCCTCTGCACGATGCCTTCGGCCTCGTGCATTCACCCCCGAGGATATTTGGGGCCAGATGAAGTGTTGGTGTCTGGCGTTTCGTGGTATCAAGTGGGGATGAGGTCGGGGCTGGAAGTTGGAGGCTCGGTCATGGAACTGGATCATCTTGCGGTGGCCGCTGCGACGCTGGAAGAGGCCGTGGCCCATGTGGAGCAAGCGCTGGGCGTGCAGATGGCGCCGGGCGGCAAGCACGCGGCGTTCGGCACGCACAACTATCTGCTTGGGTTGGACGAAGGCCTTTATCTTGAGGCGATTGCGATTGACCCGCAGGCCCCCGATCCCGGGCGGCCGCGTTGGTTTGATCTGGATCGGTTCGCAGGGCCGCCCAAGCTGAGCAACTGGATCTGTCGGGTTTCCGATTTGCAGGCCGATCTGGATGCGTTTCCGGTTGATGTGGGGCAGGTCCACAACCTTGAACGGGGCGCCTTGCGGTGGAAGATGGCCGTTCCAGAGTCGGGCCGGTTGCCATTTGACAATCTGTTCCCGGCGCTGATCCATTGGCAGGGCGATCTGCACCCGGCGGGGATGTTGCAAGCCAGTGGATGCCATCTTCGACGATTGGTCGTTTTTCATCCGGACGCGCTGACGATGGCGCGATTGCTAGGTCAGCTTGATCGGGTTGTGTTCGACACCGGGCCGGCCGCGTTGCGGGCCGAGTTCGATACACCCCACGGTGTGCGTGTGCTGGAATGATCGTCCGACCGGCTCGGACCCGGGATGCGGTGGCGATCGCGGCAATCACCAATCAGGTGGTTCGGGACACCCTGGCGACCTTTACGACCGATGAGCGCAGCCCGGCCAGTATTGCCGAGGACATCGCCGCGCGAGGGCCGGCGTTCCAGGTTGCCGAATGGCGGAACCAGGTGGTCGGGTTTGCCACCTATGGCCGGTTTCGCACCGGTCCCGGCTATGACGCCACGCGTGAACACACGATCATGTTGGACCCGCAGGCGCAGGGGCAGGGGGGCGGTCGAAGATTGATGGAGGCTCTGGAACGGGTCGCGCGGGCGGATGGGGTTCATGTTCTGGTTGCGGGGATCTCGGCCGAGAATCCCGCGGCGGTTTCCTTTCATTCGGCTTTGGGGTTCACGCAGGTCGGACGCATGCCCGAGGTGGGGTTCAAATGGGGCCGATGGCTGGATCTTGTGCTGATGCAGAAAATTCTTCGTCCGAAATGATTGGTCGCACCTGACAGTCCGGTTTGGGCGCGCTAGGGTGCGCCCATGTCGATCTGGTCCCGCATATCCGAAGCGCTGAGCGCGCTGGCCAAGGGCGAAAGCCTGGCAACGGTTTTCGAAAAGCTGCGCACTCCTCCCGAAAAGTCCGTGGCCTTCGCCATCGCCGTGATCGCGCTGGGGGCGAAGATGGCCAAGGCCGACGGGCAGGTGACGCGCGACGAGGTGACGGCCTTCCGCGAGGTATTCCGCATTCCGCCCGAGGAGGAAGCCGGCGCCGCCCGCGTCTTCAACCTGGCCCGTCAGGACGTGGCCGGCTACCAGGAATATGCCCGTAAGATAGCTCGGATGTTCTCCGAGGACAGCACGACCTTGTGCGACCTGATGGAAGGGTTGTTCCACATAGCCATGGCCGACGGGTTTTATCACCCCAACGAAAACCGGTTTCTTGAGGATGTGGCCCAGATCTTCGGCCAGTCCGAGGCGCAGTTCAAGGCGCTGCGGGCCAGGTTCGTGCCCGATGCGCCCAAGGATCCCTATACGGTTCTGGGCGTCACCCCGGATATGCCGTTGCCGGAAATCCGCAAGGTCTGGCGCAAGCTGGTGAGGGACACCCATCCCGACGCCATGATGGCGCGCGGTGTGCCGGAAGAAGCGATCCGTCTGGCCGAGAAGAAGATGATCGACATCAACCGCGCCTGGGACGAAATCAACGGCGCGCGGGCCTGAGCGATGCGGCTGGCGACCTATAATATCGAATGGTTCGCCAACCTGTTCGATCGCCACGACAAGCTGGTCGTCGATGATAGCTGGTCGGGGCGGCGCAACGTCACCAAGGCACAGCAGGTCGAGGCCATCGCGACGGTTCTGACCGCGATCGACGCGGACGCCATCCTGATCGTAGAAGCGCCCAATACCGGCAGCAGCCAAAACACCGTGCGCGCCCTGCAGGAATTTGCCGAGGTGTTTGGCCTGCGCACCTCGCAGGCGGTGATGGGTTTCCCGAATGACACCCATCAGGAGCTTGCCCTGATGTACGACCCAGACAGGCTCAGCGCCCGTCACGACCCGATCGGAGACCGCGAGACGGACGGGTTCGCCGGCGACGCGCCCCGGTTTGACGGTGAATTTCGCATCGACCTGGACATCGACGCGACCGAAGACATCGTCCGGTTTTCGAAACCACCGGTGGAACTGGCCGTCAAAACGGCGGACGGGCTCGAGTTTCGGATGATCGGCGCGCATCTGAAATCCAAGGCGCCGCATGGGGCGGACACGCCCGAGCAGGCGATGCGGATTTCGATTGCCAATCGACGCAAGCAGTTGGCCCAGGCGGTGTGGCTGTCGCATCGGGTCAAGGCGCATCTGGCTGCGCACGAACCGGTGGTTCTGCTGGGCGATCTGAATGATGGGCCGGGGCTGGACGAGTTCGAAAACCTATTCGGGCGATCCTCGGTCGAGATCCTGTTGCAAGCCGGCCTGTTTGACCCCCACGCGGCCCAAGCCTGCCGGCCCCGACCGGGGTGGATCCCGTCGACCGCCCGCTTTCCGCGGCCTGAAGAGGGCCAATATCTCGAGGCGCTGCTGGACTACATCATGGTCAGCCCCGATCTGAAGGCACGTCGCCCGGTCTGGCGCATCTGGCATCCGTTGCGGGACGAGCATTGCTGGAGCGTTCCCGAATTGCGCGAAGCATTGGTCACCGCGTCCGATCATTTTCCGGTCACTATGGATATCGACCTCTAGCCCTTTCAACCTGATCGTCCGCCCCTTATCTTGGACGCATGAAGCATCTTGTTCTGACCGTTTCGCTCGCTTTGGCTGCCCTGCCTGCCGCCGCGCAGGAGCCTCAAGGCAAATCCCTGATGGAGCAGGGGGCCGAATTGTTCTTTGAGGGGTTGCGCCGGGAACTGGAACCGGCGCTGGAGGATCTGCGCGATCTGGCCGACCAGTTCGGCCCGGCGATGCAGTCCTTCCTGCAGGAGATGGGCCCGGCGCTGGCCGAACTGGCGGCGCAGGTTCAGGATTGGAGCGCCTATGAGGCGCCCGAGATGCTGCCCAATGGCGACATCATCATCCGCAAGAAGCCCGAGCCGCCTTTGCCGGAAAGCCCCGCACCCGAGGCTGAAGAAGACCGACCCGAGGGCGAAGACGTCACGGATATCTGACCGCCCGGGTCATTTCTGGATGATGACGCGCGGTTCGGATTTCAACGCATCGGCCAGCGAGTTGAACCGTGCCTCGGCGACCTCGTTGAACAGCGGGCTGAGCGAACCGGGCAGATACAGTTCAAGCTCGCGTTTCTTTGGGTAGAACCGTAGCTTGCCGATGGCGGCGTCATTCTGCATCCACAGCATTGCCCCGAACCGCATGGCCTTGCCCAGAATCTCGGCCTGTTGCTGGTCTTTCTCGTCGAGCAGCTCATAGAGCGGCGCGAACCGGTTGCCGTGGCGTTTGTTGCGGTATCTGTGTTGCAGCGCCAGACCGATGAAGACCCGTTCGGAATGTTTCAGCCCGCCAAGATTGGCACGGGTCACGTTGTCAAAGCAGACCTCGGCCCGGTAATCAGGGTGGGCGCGCCAGCTGACGTCATGCAGCAGACAGGCGGCCTTGATCAATCGGATCCGAGATTCTGGCGCCGAACGGAACAGCGGCATCACGAAATCGAACAGGTGGCGGCCGAACCCCGGCAGTCGGGCGTCCTTCTGCTCGGAAAACCGGCAGGCCTCGATCAGCGGGTCCCGGTCGCGCAGGATCTGGGGCATCTGTTCATACAGAAGCCCTTCGCGTATGCCATAGCTCGAGATGGCGATGTCCTTGGGTTTGAAGGTGCGGATTAGGCGCGACAGCACATCCATCGCATAGGGAACCAGCGCCATGCGCGAGGCCGACACCCCGGCCCGCGACCGCAGCTTTTCGGCGTCGTTTTTTTCGATGAACTTGATCGTCTCGCGAACCTGCTTGGTGGTCATGCGGTATTCATGCAGCACGTTCAGCGGATAGCCACGGCGCAGCATGTCCAGCCGAGCGAAGGCCCGCCAACTGCCCCCCACAAGGAACAGCCGGTCGCGCTGCGGCCCCAGCTTGTCACGCAGGGCCTCCATGGTTTCCTTGATATGTGCCTTGCGCGCCCGTCGCCCGCCCTTGATATCGCGCAGCTTCAGCGGCCCCAAGGGCGAGGTCACGCAGCGCCCGACAGAGTTGCCGCCGATCTCGGCCAGTTCCATAGAGGCGCCACCGATGTCGCAGATCAGCCCGTAGGCGCCGGGCCAGCCCAGCAGCACGCCCTGAGCGGACAGCCGGGCCTCTTCCTCGCCGTCGATGACCGACACGTGCAGGCCAGTCTCGGCCCAGACCTGGTCGCAGAAATCGGGGCCGTCCTCGGCCTCGCGCACGGCGGCGGTGGCCACCACATGAAGGCCGGGTAGGTCCAGATCGCGCGAAAGGTGTTCGAACCGGCGCAGGGCGGCCAACGCACGTTCACGCCCGCGCGGGTTCAATCGCCCGGTTTCCGCCAGCCCGGCGCCCAGTTCGCACATCACCTTTTCGTTGTAAAAGTAGGCCGGCGAGCGCGCCGCGCCGTCAAAGATCACCATCCGCACCGAGTTCGACCCGACATCGACCACTCCGACCCGCGACAGGTCGCGAATCCCCGGGTCGTCGAACAATGGTCTTCCGAATGATCCCCAATCCGGAATCCTGGCTGCAATCTGTTCCATGTTCTTCCCCGGGGTCCCTTCCTGCGCAGGATGCGAAATCAGACCCAAACGGTCAATCGCCGGTGATGATTTCGTCGACGTCCTTGTTCAGCACGCGGACGGCCAGTGCCCGGGTGATTTCGCGCTTTTCCATCAACGCGACGTGATCCAGTTGGGCCACGACCTCGGCGGCGGTCTCGAACCGGCGGTCCATGTGCTTGACCAGATAGGCGATCACCTCGGGGCCGGGGTTCAGTTGCCGGTCCACGAACAGCTTGGCCAGAACCGCGCCCAGCAGCGCATCGTCGGGCGGGTCCAGGGCCACGTGATGCGCGCCCTCGACCCGGCTTTGCAGATCGGCCAGGGGCAGTTCCCAGAACCTCGGCGCCAACCGTCCGGTCATCAGCAGCGCATGCCCTTCCGCCAGAACAAGGTTGTGCAGGTGAAACAAGGTTTTCTGCCGTTCGATGTCGCCCGCGATCATCGGCACGTCCTCGACCGCGACCGGCGACCGCGCCAGGGCGGGCACCAAATCGTGGTGCAGGTCTGCCGCCGACACGATCCGCCCCCCGGTTTCGGCCGCCCAGACATGGGCCAAATGGGTTTTGCCGGACCCAGCTGGGCCGGACAGGACCAGCTTGTTGCCTGGCCATGAATTGGCCGAGATCATAGCCACCGCCAGCGCATTGGCCGGTGATACAAAAAAATCCTCGCGTCCCAGCGCGGTCTTGGCTGGAAGATCGAAACTCAGTTGTCTGGCCATTTACTCGCTTTCCCGGTCCAGCTCGTCATGCCCCCGGTAGAGGCGGCCTGCCAGATATTGCGAAGTGGCGAAACGTGCAAGCACGCCCAGCGACGCCGCGACCGGAACCGCGATCAACATGCCCACGAATCCGAACAGCGATCCGAAGACCGACAGGGCCAGCAGCAGCCACACCGGGTGCAACCCGACCGAGCTGCCCACCAGCTTGGGGGTCAGTAAATTGCCCTCGACCACCTGGCCGATGGCGAAGATCCCGGCCACCAGGCCGATCGATGCCCAGTCGCCCCAGAACTGGAACAGCGCCAGGCCGATGGCCAGCGTTCCGCCGATCAGGGCGCCCAGATAGGGAATGAAGGTGACCAGCCCCGCGATGAAACCCACGATCAGGCCGAACTGCAGGCCTACGATCATCAGCGCTACCGCATAGTAGGTGCCCAGAATCAGGCAAACCGACCCCATTCCGCGCACGAAAGACGCCAGCACCGCGTCGATTTCCGAGGCCAGACGGCGGATGGTCGGCGCATGGTCACGGGGCAGAAGCTGGTTGATGCGGGCAATCATGTGATCCCAGTCCAGCAGCAAATACACCGCCACCACGGGCACGATCACCAACAACAGAACCACGTTCACGGCCGATCCCACCGAGGCGACGACCGTTTCAAGGATGTCGCCGGACTTTGCCTTGAGGGTTTCGCTCAGCGACATCAGGAATTGATGCGTGTTTGACTCACTGTCCAGAAGCGCGGGAAACCGCTGTTCGACAAAGGTGCGTAGTTGTTGGAACAGGGTGGGCAGGGTTTCGACCAGATCGGCCAGTTGCGTGATCAGCGCCGGAACCACCATCAGGATTATCAGAAGAAAGGTCAGCACGCCGATAATCGTGATCGTTGCGGTCGCCGCCGCACGCGACAGACCCAGGCGCTCTAGCCGATCGGCCAGGGGGTCGAGGAAATAGGCGATCGCGCCGCCGATGACGAAAGGCAGCAGGACATCTCCCAGCAGCCAAAGCACCAACACGAAAACGACCGCGGCCACGCCCCAATATTTCAGCTGGTCCCGAACCGGCAACGCCATCATGGTCTCCTGTCTGCAGGCCTGTGGTTGTTCTTGGACGATGCAACCTTGTGATGCAAGCGCTTCATGAGACGGGATTTTGGCGTGGCGGACAAGCGGTGCACCGGTTTCGACGTGGTTTGATCAAAGGCACAGCCGCCTGGCCACGAACCGGCGATTGGGTCATTGTCCGATTGCCCCCGGCGGGGCTTTCGCATAATCACGTGTCCGTGGAATTCTCACCTGCAAGGTAAAAACATGCGCCTCAGCCGTTATTTTCTGCCCGTTCTCAAAGAGAACCCCGCCGAAGCCCAGATCGTCAGCCACCGGCTGATGCTGCGCGCCGGGATGATCAAGCAGGCCGCCGCCGGGATCTATTCGTGGCTACCGCTTGGCTTCAAGGTGCTGCGCAAGCTGGAAAACATCGTGCACGAGGAGCAGATCCGCGCCGGGCACATCCCGATCCAGATGCCGATCCTGCAATCGGCCGACCTGTGGCGCGAATCCGGGCGTTATGATGACTACGGCCAGGAAATGCTGCGCATGAAGGACCGGCACGGCCGCGACATGCTCTATACGCCCACGGCCGAGGAACTGGTCACCGACATCTTCCGCGGCCATGTCAGCAGCTACAAGGACCTGCCGCTGACGCTCTACCAGATCCAGTGGAAGTTCCGCGACGAGATCCGCCCGCGTTTCGGCGTGATGCGCGGCCGCGAGTTCTACATGAAGGACGGCTACAATTTCGACCTGACGAAAGAGGACGCGCTTCACGCCTACAACCGCCACCTGGTCAGCTATCTGCGCACTTATGAACGCATGGGTCTGCAGGCGATCCCGATGCGTGCAGACAGCGGCCCGATCGGCGGTGACGACACGCATGAATTCCTGGTGCTGGCCGATACCGGCGAATCCGAGGTGTTCTATGACAGCGCGGTCACCGACATCCGTCTTGGCGAGCGCGACATCGACTATGACGACAAGGCTCAGTGTCAGGCGATCATGGAGGAGTTCACCTCGCTCTATGCCCGCACGGACGAGACCCATGACGAGGCCCTGTTCCGGCAGGTGCCCGAGGAACGCCGCCGCAGCGCGCGTGGCATCGAAGTGGGGCAGATCTTCTATTTCGGCACCAAGTACTCCGAGCCTATGGGCGCCACCGTGCAAGGTCCCGACGGCAAGCAGGTTCCGGTGCATATGGGCAGCCACGGCATCGGCGTCAGCCGCCTGATCGGCGCGATTATCGAAGCTAGCCACGACGACAAGGGCATCATCTGGCCCGAGGGCGTGACCCCGTTCCACTGCGGCATCGTCAACCTGAAACAGGGCGATGACGAGGCCGACGCAGCGTGTGACAAGATCTACAAGGCGCTGACCGCGCTGGGGCTCGAGCCGCTCTATGACGACCGCAACGAGCGGGCAGGGGGCAAGTTCGCCACGATGGACCTGATCGGCCTGCCCTGGCGCATCACCGTTGGCCCGCGCGGGCTGAAGAACGGAGTGGTCGAGCTGACCAACCGCCGCACCGGCGAAAGCGAAGAGCTGAGCCCCGAGGCCGCCGTAACCCGCATTGCCGAGATCTATGAGCGCACCGCCTGATACCGGTGACGCGCCGCTGATCTCGGTGATCACGGCAACTTGGAACCTGCTGTCCCAAGGGCGTCAGGACACGTTTCGTCGCGTCATCGAATGCATGGCGCGGCAGAATTGCGACCGTTCCGAGCACATCATTCAGGACGGAGCATCGTCGGACGGGACGGTCGAATTTATTCAGGACTTGATCGCCAACGCTCCGCGCACGCGCCTGATCAGTGAACCGGACCATGGCCTGTACGACGCGATGAATCGCGGCGTCGAAGCGGCACGCGGCGAATATGTCCTGTTCCTTAATTCCGACGACTCGTTGGCCGCGGATGATGTTCTGAACCGGGCGGCCGAGCGACTGACCGCGACCAGTCCCGACTATCTATTCGGATCAACCCTTCACCGGTCCGCGGACGGCGGCGAAAAGATGGAAAAACGGATGTCGGTCAAGGCCATCCTTCAGCGTATGCCGTTTTGCCATAACTCTGTTTTTTTGCGGCGAGATGCTTTTCAGGAATTGGGGGGACACGACTCTCAGTTCCGCATCGCTGGTGATTATGACCTGATGCTGCGACTGGTTGCCGGGGGCTATCGCGGCGAAAGGATGGATGAGCCGATTTCATTGTTCTGGGACCGCGGCGAGACCAGCGACCAGCAAGCGACGGGACGGGATTATGCCCGCGTCTGGCAACGGTTCTTTGCCGATTATCGCGCGGCACAAGGCTTGGATCTGGATGATTTTGCAGAGTTCTATCGCCGCGGGCATATGCCGGCAAACCTGCTTATCGAGGTGCTGAGGCGCCAGGAAACGCCGCTGCCGATCCGGCGGGCAGCAAAACACAGCCTTGCCAAATCTCTGCGCCGGTCCGTCCAGTTCTGGCGGCGGTACTAGGACCCGCCCGTCGCCGGACGCGCGCGAAGCAGTTCACCATCCGCCTTGTCACCTCGGGCGACGACGACGGGGCGACCCAAACGACGGACCAGATCCTTCAATTCGATGTCCAGAAACCGCAACCCGCAAAGCCGTTTTCCGGTCGCTCGGTCCATCAGGCACATGCGCCCGCTTTGGAATGCCAGGCGATAGCCTTTTTCGCGCAGCGTGTCGGCAAGACCGGCCCAACTGGCCGCGCCGGCAAACAGCGGTCGAATGACGGCCCGCAATAACGCTGCGGTTTCGCAATCCATGTCCTGAGATATGATCGTCGTGGCTGGCGCACCAACCTGTTCAATTTCCTCTTCAATATTCATGAGCGACCCCCGCTCTTTAAAATGTATTCCCCCACAATCAGGGTGCCAAAATTTCTCAAAAGAAGCAAAATGCGAAACAAAGTTGCTGTGAAAATGTTGCATTTCAAGTTCAGTTTACTGCCTGAACCTCACATTGATTTCATACCTGAAACAATAAAGGCCTGTCTGAGATGGGCTTCACAACCAGCGGTATAATCGTCTTTCACATATCATCTGTTGCTGGAATTTGAGCCCGACGGCTGATTCTGCGCCAACGCGGTAAAGCAGATTTGGCGGCAGGTCGAGAAGCTGATACAGCGGCGCCGAGTGATTGTGAAAGGCAACCCGACCGTGCTGAGTTTTGCCACGATAGTGTATTCCAAGGATTACCCGCTGCTCGAGTTGCAGGCGCGTTCCTTTGCGCGATTTGCTGATCCGGCCAAAGTTGCTTCCATCCATGTGGTTCTGAACGACGTGGACGAAACCGCATTGCGGGCGCGTATCGAGCCCATATTAACGGCCTATGGCCCTTTGCAATCCAAGGTTCGGGTCGTCGGGGGCGATGACATTCTGCTTGGGGCAGGTCAATGCGTCAGGCGTTCACTGGGCGACCGGCTTCTGGTTGAAGGACGGCACCGAATCCCTTTCGTGCGAAAAGGGGGCTGGCGCGGCAACAACGGATACCGCACGCAACAGGTGCTCAAGCTGGGCGCCGCACGGATCGCCGAGGCGGAGCAGATGGTTATCCTGGACACCAAAAACCTGTTTCTGCGGTCTTTCAATGAGGCAGAATTCTTTGTGGATGGCGGAGCCGCCCGGATCCCGTTGATTTCGGTCAACAGCGACTTTCACCGCAACTGGCTGCGGCAGAGCCTGGACGCTTTGCAGGTCACCGTCCCGGACATTGAGGCGTTGAAGACCACGACGTTTTCGACGCCGTTCCCAGTGCGCAGGTCGTTGGTGTTGGAGGTGTTGGACGAGATCAACGAACGCTACGGTTCGGTGCAGTCGCTCTTCGGGTCGCGCCGGAGACCCTCGGAATTCATGCTGCTGAATGCGTTTTGCCTCCGGTCGGATCTGACTTTGCGCCCGTGGTTCGAGGACGCACCCAGCACCGCGCTGGGGCTGTGGCCGACCTATTCGCAACAGAAGCTGGAAGGCCTGATTGCCAGGATCGACGAACCGGAACTGTTGAGCCTCGGCCTGCACAACCGGGCGGTTTCCATGCTGACACCTGAAACCCGAGATCGCTTGTTCGAGGCCTTGGCGCGACGAGGGATTAGTGATCGTGAGACGACCCAGTCTGTGCTGGATGCAACTTCGTCGCTAACCGGTTGAACGGGCGCGCGCATCCAGAACCGGCTTGACCATCCAGCCAAATCCCGAAAATGTCCCCACCACAGATTTGCCGGAGCAGGAATGGCCAGAACACCCCCTCCCTTTGCCGCCTTCGAATGGAAGATCGCCTGGCGCTATCTGCGCGCCCGGCGTGCCGAGGGCGGTGTAAGTGTGATGACATGGATCTCGTTGATCGGGATCACTCTGGCCGTTTTCGCGCTGATCGCAACGCTGGCGGTCCGGTCCGGGTTCCGGTCCGAATTCGTGGGCACCATTCTTGGGGCCAACGCTCACGTTACAGTTTACTCGGCCGGAGAACTGGACGCGCACGGGCAGGTGGATCGCACCATCGTTGAATACGACGCCATGGCCGAGCGCATCGCGCAGGTGCCGGGCGTTCAACGCGCCGCGCCGTTGGTCAAGGGGCAGGTCCTGATCACAAACCGAGATCGCAGCAGCGGCGCCGAGGTGTTCGGCATCCGCCCCGATGACTTGCTCAACCTGCCCGGCATCGCCCAAAGCGACCAAGCCTATGGCGATCTGTCCCGGTTCGAGGAGGGAATCGCCATCGGCTCGGGCGTGGCCCGCGCCATCGGCGCCACGGTTGGTGATAGGGTCAAGCTGACCACGCCCAACGGGGTCAAAACCGCCTTTGGCACCTCGCCCCGTGTGAATGCCTATGAAGTCGTCTACGTGTTTTCGGCCGGGCGCTATGACATCGACCGCACCCGCGTCTACATGCCGTTTTCCGAGGCGCAGAGCTTTTTCAATCGCGAGGGCGTCGCCGACGAGATCGAGGTTATGGTCGACGGTCCCGAGGACCTGAACCCGATCCTGATCCCGATCCTCGAGGCGGCGGGCGAGCGGGTGCAGATCTGGACGTGGCTGGATGCGTCGGGTGGTTTTCTGCGCGCGCTCGAGGTCGAGGACAACGTGATGTTCATTATCCTGTCGATACTCGTGCTGATCGCGGCGATGAACATCGTGTCAGGCCTGATCATGCTGGTCAAAAACAAGGGCCGCGACATCGGCATCCTGCGCACCATCGGCCTCAGCGAGGGCTCGGTGCTGCGCGTGTTCTTCATCTGCGGTGCGTTCACCGGGATCATCGGCACCGCGATGGGCGTCATTCTGGGCTGCCTGTTCGCGCTCTATATCGACCCGATCTTCTCTTTCGTGAACTACGTGATGGGCGGCGGAGTTTGGGATCCAGCGATCCGCGGCATCTATGCCTTGCCGGCCGAGCTGCACCTGTCGGACGTGCTCAAGGCGGTTGGGATGTCGCTGGGCCTGTCCTTCTTCGTCACCTACTTCCCGGCCCGCCGCGCGGCGCGGCTGAACCCGGTCGAGGCGCTGCGCTATGAATGATGTGACCTTGCGTCTGACCGGCCTGACCAAGACCTATCTGAAAGGCACGCCCGCCGAGGTGCAGGTGCTGCGCTGCGCCGATCTGGAACTGCGCGCCGGCGAGGCGGTGGCACTTGTGGCACCCTCGGGGGCGGGCAAGTCGACCCTGCTGCACATCGCCGGTCTGCTGGATACGCCGGATTCCGGGACGGTCGAAATCGGCGGGCAGGACGCGACCGGCAAAGGCGACCGCACCCGCACCGCGATGCGGCGGCGGGATGTGGGTTTTGTGTACCAGTTCCACCACCTGCTGCCGGAATTCACCGCGCTGGAAAACGTTGTGCTTCCGCAATTGGCGAATGGCGTATCCGAAAGGGCGGCCAAGGCCCGCGCGATGGATTTGCTGGGCCTTGTCGGTGTCGCCGAACGTGCCGACCACCGCCCGGCGGCCCTGTCGGGTGGCGAGCAGCAGCGGGTGGCCTTCTGCCGGGCCCTGGCCAATGAACCGCGTGTCCTGTTGGCGGACGAGCCAACAGGGAATCTGGACCCGGATACCTCGGATCAGGTCTTTGCCGCGCTGATGGATCTGGTGCGCGAGTCCGGCCTGTCGGCGTTGATCGCCACGCACAATGTTGACCTGGCGGCGCGCATGGACCGGATGCTGCGGCTGGACGGGGGTGTGCTCAGGCCAGCTGAGTGATCGCGACACCCACGGCCATCACCGCGATCCCGCCGGCGCGCATTAGGGTCAACGGGGTGATCTGCGCTCCGAAAAGGCCGAAATGGTCGATGGCCGCGGTGCTGATCAACTGCCCCAGCAGCACGAAGAAGACCGCGTTGCCCACACCGAAATGCGGCGCGACATGGGTGATCGACAGGACGTAGAAGGCAATCAGAACCCCGGCCAGCAACAGGTGCTTCGGCGTGTGCGCGACTTTGGCCACAGCCTGCGTGCCCGGCCCCAGCAGCATCACCAGCGCCGATGCGGCAAAGGCCACGGCAAACAGGATCACCGCCGCGACGGTCGGCGACCCGATCAACTTGCCAAAGGCCGCATTCAGCGCCGCAAGGATTGGCACGCCGATCCCGGCGGCCAGCATGATGGCTGCGTATTGTGTCATTGCCCCGGTCCTTGTCGCCTGTTTCGTTGATCTGGATCATTGCGGCTTGCACCGGTCCGGGCAAGTCTGCATTTGCCGGACTGGATGGAGGAACGCGATGAAACTGCTGACATTTGCAACGCTGGCTCTGTTGGCCGCCCCGAGCGTCTGGGCGCAGGACGTCGGGACGGGCGGAGAGCTGTACCTGCATCACTGCGCCACCTGTCACGGGCTGGATGCAACCGGCCACGGCCCGATGGCCGGCGTGCTGGTCATCCAGCCCACAGATCTAACGGCGCTGAGCGGCTCGGACGGCGTTTTTCCCACCGAACGGGTGGTCAAACGCATCGACGGGCGCGATCCGCTGGTCAGCCATGGCAGTCCGATGCCGGTCTATGGCCCCTATTTCGAAGGGCAGGACACCGCGATCAAGGCGCCGACGGGCCAACCGATCCTGACCAGCAAGCCCATTGCCGACCTTGTGGCCTATCTGGAGACTTTGCAGGGTGGATGATTCTCAGCGGCAGATGCCCTGAACCTTTGCACCGCTCCAGGGAAGGATCACGTCGCTCTCGCGCCGGTCGCCGGGCAGGGCGGCAAGGTCGAGATACTTGTCCAACATCTCGTGCAGGCGTCGGGTGCGCGGCGCGTTAGGGTCCAGCGCGCGGCAGCAGACATATTCCTCGACGATGGCCCCCTGCTGTTCAAACCCAAAGTCCAGAAAGTCCGCCGAGTTGTCCAGGTCGAACAGGTATGGATCCTTGCGCCCGCCATGCTCGGCCGCGGCGCGCAAGGGGTGATAGCCTGTCACCGCGCGGTTCTGCCACTGCCAGACATGGGTCAGCTCATGCGCCAGCAGCATCGCGGCCACCAGGTTGATCCGATCGGGATAGCTGGCCATGTAGTCTTCGAGATACCAGTCCCGCGTAAAATACACTTGGTTGAACAGGGCCACGGCCGCGGGTTTTCCGGTAACGGTCTCGGTCTTTATGGGGGGCAGAATGCGTTCGCGGCAGGCCAGCCGAGGGCGGGCCTTGCGCTCATAAGTGATCGCAGCCACCGGGGCACCCTGGACCAGCCGCACTCGATCCAGGTCCAGCGTGTCGCCCTGCACCTGTGCGGCAAAGGCCTTTTCCCGCTCGGTCAGCGGACGACCGCAGGACAGAAGCGTCAGCGCGACAAGGATCAGAGCCAGCCGGATCATGATGTAAGCCTAGCCCGGCAGGGCAGGGCCGCAAGCGGTTTTCAAAGGCTCATGGCCAGAACCCGGCTGATTTCCGTCAGCGACCGGCCCGATTGATCCATCCATGTGTTGAACGCCGTTTGCACGGCGGTCATCGCCCTTTTCGAGGTGGTGGGCTTGTCAATCACCCCTTCGGCGATCAGGCGGGCCGTGACGTCGCGCGACAGGATGAAACTGTCGCGCCCGGCGAACCGCATCGCGTACTGGGCCGAGGCACCGCCCAGCCGAGATCCGCGCCGGGCCAGCATCTCGAGCAATCCGACATAGTCGGTCGAGGGCCAGCCGCCCAGCACCTTGCCTGCGCCGCCCTCGGCGCGTAGTTCCAGCAGAAAGGCGGCGTTGTCGCGCACCGTGGCGATCTTGGCTCCATTGCGCACGATGCGGGTATCCTGCAGCAACGCGTCGAATTTTTCGTCATCCATGAAGGCGCAGCGCCCTACGTCGAACCCATTGAAGGCGGCTTCGAATCCGTCCCACTTGGCCTCGATGACCTTCCAGTTGAACCCGGCCTGAAAGATGCATTTGGTCAAGATCGACAACCAGCGATCATCGGGCATCCGGGCCAGTTCGTCCGTTGATTTGGGGCGGGTCAGCTTCTGCTCGAGCGCGTCGATCCCGCCGTGCCGATCAGCCGCCAGACCATAGATTTCGTCGAAATGGTGCATGTGTCGACCCTCCGGCCAGAATGTTGCCCGTTTGTTCCTATTTGTGCAACCCTGGCCTGAATAGGGAGGATATTCAAACGGGCTGAGTCCGGGAAAACCCGGTATTTTTTCATGCACTGCGAAAGAAATGCTCGACAAATGACGGGAATCGGGTTTGTGATTGACTGGTCAATCAATAACCTGCCGTACCGAAACCGGACGCGCGCGGCAGGATCTTGATGTTCCAACCGGAACGGAAGGGAGGCGGGACCGGCAAATGTTTCAAGTCAGTCCAAGTGTTCACTTTTCTTTTCCGGCCAAATTTGTGCATGTTGCGACATGGTCATGTCATCAGGCATGTCACCCGGCGGGCCAATCCTGCCGGGGTGGGCAAAACAAGGAAGACAGGGAGCAAATCCATGAAAAAACTCAGTGTTAGTCTGCTGGCGGTGGTTGCCGCAGGCGCAGTTCACGCGGCCGAGATGGGCGCGGTGGACGAGCCGATCAAACTGGCCATCAACGAATGGACCGGCCAGCACGTGACCACGCATGTCGCGGGCGAGATGCTCGAGGCCGCCGGCTACAAGGTCGAATATGTGACCGCAGGCATGATGAACCAATTCCAGGCGCTGGCCGATGGTGACATCGACGCAACGCTCGAAATCTGGTCGTCGAACGTGTCGGACGAGTATGCCAAGAAGATCGCCGAGGGCACCGTGGTCGAGATCGGTGATCTGGGCCTGGATGCCAAGGAAGGCATCGCGTATCCGGCGCATGTGGCTGATCTCTGCCCGGGCCTGCCGGCTTGGGAGGCGCTGAATGACTGTGCGCAGGTCTTCGCCACCGCAGAAACGCTGCCGATGGGCCGTCTGGTCGACTATCCGGCCGACTGGGGCACCCCTGGCGCCGATCGTATGGCGGGACTGGATGTGCCGTTCAAAGCCGTGCCCGCCGGATCCGAAGGGGCGTTGATCGCCGAGCTTCGTGCCTCGACCGAGCGCAAGTCGCCGCTGTTGATCACCTTCTGGCAGCCGCATTGGGCGATGTCGGCCTATGACGTGAAATTCGTCGATCTGCCGCCGGGTGAAGAGGCCTGTTTCACCGATCCGGCCTGGGGCCCGAACCCCAATGCCGTGAATGACTGCGACTTTGCGCCCTCGCGCATCTTCAAGGCCGCCTGGAACGGCATGGCCGACAAATGGCCGGCGGCCTATGAGATCCTGTCGAACTATCAACTGAGCGTCGAGGATCAGCAGCCGATGATGGGCGCGATCGATGTAGATGGTGGCAAGGTCGAAGAGGTCGTGGCCGACTGGATGGCCCAGAATGAAGACAAATGGCGTCCGGTCGTGGACGCGGCAACCAAGTGAGCCGCCTAAGTGACTGACGCGAATACGCCAGCCATTGCCTGCCGGAATCTCTGGCAGGTCTTTGGCCAAGGTGCGGAGAAAGCCCTGACCGACGCGCTGGCTCGGTCAGGGGACGACGCTGAAAAGGCCGCCGCCGAGCTGCGCGAACACGGGTTCATTCCCGCCGTGCAGAACGCCAATTTCGACGTTCGCGATGGCGAACTGTTCGTCATCATGGGGCTGTCGGGGTCGGGCAAGTCGACCCTCATCCGCTGCATCTCGCAGCTGTTGCCAGGGACGGGCGGTGAAATCCGCATTGACGGCGACAACGTGCGCGGTGCGCCCAAGAAGAAACTGACCGAGCTGCGCCGCAGGAAGATGGGCATGGTGTTCCAGCATTTCGGCCTGTTTCCGCACATGACGGTGGCCGAAAACGTGGCCTATCCGCTGCGCGTGCAGGGCGTGGGGCGCAAGGAACGTTTGGCCCGCGCGCAGGAGGTCATCTCGCTGGTCGGTCTCGAAGGCCGCGAAGAGAGTTTCCCGCGGCAATTGTCGGGCGGTCAGCGTCAGCGCGTGGGCATCGCCCGCTCGTTGGCGGTGAACCCCGACATCTGGTTCCTGGACGAGCCGTTCTCGGCGCTGGACCCGTTGATCCGGCGGCAGCTGCAAGACGAATTCCTGCGCATTCAGGCGACGCTGAAGAAATCCATCGTCTTCATCACCCACGACATTGCCGAGGCGCTGAAGCTGGCCGACCGCATCGCGATCATGCGCGACGGCAAGATCGTGCAGATCGGCACGCCCTCGGACATCGTTCTGCGCCCGGTCGACGATTACGTGCGCGAGTTTTCCAAGGACGTGGCCAAGGGCCAGCACGCCAAGGTCGCCTCGGTCATGCATCCAGGCGATGCCGAGCGCGGTCCGGATGACCCTGGCCTGACCGTCAACATGACGCTGGACGCGGCGTTGGCCCGCTGCATGGCCTTGTACGAGCCGGTGCCGGTGCATGACGAAACCGGCGCGATCGTCGGCACGGTGAATCCTTTGGACCTCGCCGCAGCCTTGCAGGTGGATGACGCATGACCGTTGCAGTTGATGTTCGCACGCCCGCGCGGGCGCACCTGACGGCAGGGGCACAGGCGGCGCTGATCACGCTGATCATCGGAGCGCTGTGCCTGGCGCTTGAGCCACACGCGCCCTGGCTGGTCAAATGGCCCGCGACGTGGGAGGTGCCGGCCACGCAATGGGTGGGCGCCTTCCTCGACTGGTTCCTGAACGCAATCAAACCGGCGGCCCGGCTGTTTTCCGACCTGATGGCCTATCCGATGAACTGGGCCAATTTCGTGCTGGGCCACACGCCCTGGCCGATCCTGATCGGGCTGGTGACGGCACTCGGCTGGTATCTGGGTGGGTTGCCCATGGCGGCGCTGGGCTTTCTCGGCCTCAGCTTCGTGCTGGCCTCGGGCTATTGGGCCGAGAGCATGAACACCTTGGCGCTGGTGGCTGTTTCGGTCCCGGTCGCGCTGATCGTTGGCAGTGCAATTGGCATTCTGGCCAACGAAGTGCCTCGGGTGAAATCAGTGGTTCAGGCGGTGCTGGACATCATGCAGACTGTACCGACTTTTGCCTATCTGACGCCGTTGCTGCTGCTGTTCGGGTTTGGCCCGGTGGTGGGGCTGATCGCCTCGGCCATCTACGCGGCGCCGCCGATGGCGCGCAACGTGATGCTGGGGCTGGAGCGCGTGGAGCCCGAGATCAAGGAAGCCGCCATCATGTCGGGCGGCACTCGGTTCCAGCAGCTGTTCCAGGTGGAAATCCCGGCGGCGGCGACGCAGATCATGGTGGGTGTGAACCAGTGCCTGATGGCGGCCCTGTCGATGGTGATCATCGCCGCGGTCATCGGCGGGTTCAATGACATCGGTTGGGAGGTCCTGCTGACCATGCGCAAGGCGCAATTCGGTGAATCTCTGCTAGCCGGCATGGTGATCGTTGTCTTTGCCGTGGTGATTGACCGCATGAGCGGCACCCTCGCCACTGAACGCAATCGTCACGACAACCGCGTTGTCTGGGCGGTTATTGGCTTTGCAGTCCTGTTTACGCTGCTGTTCTGGGCGCGGCTGCCCAACCCGTCCGAGCTGACGCTGCTGGATCCGGTCGCGCAGGCGGTGGACACCGGCCTGACAGCCTTTACCCAGGATAACGGGCCGTGGCTGGATTCGCTCAAGAACAACTCGATGTTCTATGTGCTGCTGCCGCTGCGGATCGGTCTGAGTCAGGCGGTTCTGCCCTTTACCTGGGGGTTCCAGTGGACCCCGGGCATGAGCTATGGCCTGTTCGCCGCCGGTGCGGTGATCGCCTTGCTGATGGCGTGGCGTGGGCACCTGACCGGCGGTCTGGTCACGCTGATCCTGATCGGCATGCTCGAGACGGGCATCGCGAATCTGCCATGGCCCTTCGTTCTGACTGGCGTGGCGGCGTTGGGCTGGGTGGCGGGCGGTTGGCGTCTGGCGGCGCTGTCGGTGGCGCTGCTGAGCACGATCCTGATCTCGGGCCTGTGGGAGAGGGCGCTGCTGTCGCTCTATCTCAGCGGTGCGGCGGTGTTCTTCTGCGCCGTCGTCGGCGGGCTGATCGGCCTCGCCAGCGCGGTCTGGTCGCCAGTCTGGAGGATCGTGCGCCCGATCTGCGACATGCTGCAGACGATTCCCCTGTTCGTGTTCCTGATCCCGGTGCTGATGGTGTTCCAGATCGGCGAGTTCTCGGCCTTTCTGGCGATCTGCGCCTATGCGATCGTGCCGATGATCCGCTACACCCGTCACGGGCTGGTCAACACCCCGGACGAGATGATGGAGGCCGCGATCGCCAGTGGAGCGACCGAGTGGCAGATCATGCGCGACGTGCGTGCGCCCTATGCTGCGCCCACGATCCTTCTGGGGCTGAACCAGACCATTCTCTATGCCTTTGCTATGCTGGTGATCGCGGCGTTGATCGGCACGACCGGTCTGGGCCAGTCGATCTATCTGGCGTTGGGGCAGGCGGATGTGGGGCTGGGCATTTCGGCCGGGGCAGCGATGGCCATTCTGGCGCTGATCGCCGACCGCATGGTTCAGGGATTTGCCGAGGAACGCCGCAAGGCGCTGGGCCTGTAACCCTGGATCGGGGGCGGCGCAGCTGCCCCCGACCACACTTGATTTCGGACAAGGACCGTGGCCGTTTCCCCCGGTATTCCGGGTGCAAAACAGGCGGATATGACCATGGCCGGTTGGGGCGCTTTTGTTGCTGCACTTCTGATCTTTCTGCTCAGCCACGCCATTCCGGCGCGTCCGGCAGTGCGCGGGCGGCTGATCGGGTTGATGGGGCGCGGACCCTATTTCGCGGTCTATTCCGCGCTGTCGCTGGCGGTTCTGGCCTGGCTGATCGTGGCCGCGGCCAACGCGCCCTATGTCGAGGTCATCCCGCCGCTGGCGATCCTGCGCTGGGTGCCTCTGCTGGTGATGCCCGTCGTCTGCTGGCTGGCGGTGGCCGGGCTGGCGGCGACCAACCCGTTTTCCTTCGGCGGGCTGGGAGGTCGCCCGTTCAACCCCGAACTGTCCGGTCTCCTGCGGACCACCCGCCACCCGATCCTGTTGGCGATAGTGTTGTGGGCGCTGGCGCATCTGCTGGCCAATGGCAGCTTGGCACATGTGGTCCTGTTCGGCCTGTTCGCGGGTTTCGCCTGGATGGGCATGGTCCTGATCGACAGGCGCAAGGCGCGCGAGATGGGGGCCGATTGGCCGCACCTGTCGCGCAACACAGCACGCCTGTCGCTGCGGCTGCCGCGCCCCTGGCCGAGGCCCTGGGTCTGGTTGGTGGCAGGGCTGGCCTATGCCGCGCTGTTGCACCTGCACGCGCCGGTGATCGGAGTGTCTCCGCTGCCTTGATGCGGTGCTGGAAGGGGCGCCTCATGCGTGCTAATTGAAACAACAAGATGAAACCCAGAAAGGTCTGCCGATGCACCTGGCCTATGTCACCACTACCGATCGCGGCGCAACCGACCGCCTGCTGAGCGCGGTTGCTGAACGTCTGCTGGCCAAGGGCGCCCGTCTGGCCGGTGTGGTTCAGACCAACTCCGAATGCGCCGACAGCAGCAAATGCGACATGGACCTGCGCGTGCTGCCGGATGGCGAAACCATCCGTATCTCGCAGTCGTTGGGCAGCCAGTCGCGCGGGTGCCGGCTGGACCCGGCGGCGTTGGAGCAGGCGGTGGGCTATGTGACGGCGTCTTTGGCCAACCGTCCGCAATTGCTGATCGTCAACAAGTTCGGCAAACACGAGGCCGATGGCCGCGGGTTCCGCCCCGTCATCGCCGAGGCGCTGTCGCTTGACATCCCGGTTCTGGTCGGGGTCAACGGCCTGAACCGTGACAAGTTCGTGGAATTCACCGATGGTGCGGCGCAGGCGCTAGAACCCGATCTGGACGTCATCGAGGCCTGGTTCGACAGCGTCGCCAACCTGCGGCCTGCGGCCGAATAACAGTTTTCCCGACGTAACGTCCTGAAAACCGGTATTGTTCGGTTTGGCCCCGGCTGCAATCCTCTGCTCCGGATGGGAGGAGGATCAGCCATGTGGCAGAACTGGGCAGGCAACCAGGCCAGCCAAATACGGCCCAAGCGGCCGACCACGACCGAAGACCTTCAACAGTTGATCGCCTCGGCCGAAACCCTGCGTCCGGTCGGGGCAGGGCATTCCTTCACCCCGCTGGTTCCGGGCGCGCAGCATATCATTGACCTGACAGCCTTAAACCTGCCCCCCGTGACGCGGGTCGAAGGGGAGCGGGCTTGGGTCAACGCCAATGCCCGGCTGCGCGATCTGTCGCCGGCACTGGCCGAGCACGGCAGGGCCTTCCGCAATCTGGGTGATATCAATGTGCAGACCCTGGCCGGCGCGGCAGCCACGGCGACCCACGGCACCGGGCGCACCCTGCCGTGCCTGTCTGCCGAAATCACCGCGGCCCGGCTGATCGGCGCTGGCGGGCAGACCCTGACCACCGACGATATTCCGCTGAACATGGTGCAGGTTTCGCTGGGTCTGCTGGGCATCGTGACCGAGGCACAGATCAACGTCGTGCCGAAATACAATCTGCGCCGTCGGGTGCGTCTGTCCGGCCTGCAGGACACACTGGAGCGCATGCACCAGCATTGGGACGAGAACAGGAATTTCGAGTTCTTCTACATCCCCTTAACCGGCAAGACCGTTGAAATCCGGCACGATATCACCGACGCGCCCGAGACCCGCGCGCCGCGCGATCTGGACATGATCGCCGTCAAGGTTCTGAAGCTGGCGCGCAATGCGGGTCGGTTCAGCCCCGGCTCGCGGCGCGCCCTGCTACGTCTGCTGACGCTGGCCCAGTCCGACGAGGACTACGTCGGTGAAAGTTGGCGCGTTCTGTGCAGCGACCGGCACATCCGGTTCAAGGAAATGGAATACCACCTGCCGTCCGAAACCGCGGGGGACGTGCTGTCCGAACTGATCCGACGGTTGGAGTGCGACCATGGCAACGTCTATTTCCCGATCGAGGTGCGGCAGACCGCAGGCGACGACGCCTGCCTGTCACCGTTCCGGGGTGGCCCGCGGGTATCGGTCGCCATCCATACCGATGCGAAGGAAGGCCATCTGCGCTATTTCGAGGCGATGGAGCCGCTGTTCCTGCAGGCTGGCGGCCGCCCCCATTGGGGCAAGCTGCACAGCCTGACCTATTCCGATCTGTCGCGCCTCTATCCCGATTTCGATGCCTTCTGCACATTGCGTGAACGGCTGGATCCAAAGGGCAAGTTCCTGACGCCCGCACTGGCCCGGATGTTCCGCCCATGACCGCAGAGTATTTCGAACATCTCACCCAAGCGCTGCGCGATCATGGCGTCGACCGGCCGGTTGCCGTCGTCGATATGGACCGGGTCGAGGCGAATTGCGACGCTGCCCGCGCGGGGTTGGGCCACGGCTTGCAGGCCCGGCTTGTGGCCAAATCGCTGCCGTGCCTGCCTCTGCTGGACCATATTCGCGCCCGGATTTCCACAACGGGCCTGATGAGCTTTTCCGAATCCATGTTGTCGGCCCTCCTGGCCGCCGAGCCGGACACCGATCACCTGCTGGGCAAACCGCTGCCGGTCACCGCCGCCCGGCGGATTCTTGAGACGCATCCCGACGCCGCCCGGCGGGTGCAGTGGCTGATCGACACGCCACAGCGGCTGGACGCGTATCTGTCGCTGGCCGCTGACACGGACCAAACCCTGCGCCTGTCGCTCGAGATCGACGTGGGCCTGCACCGCGGTGGCTTGGCCGCCGATCAGGTCGCAGGCGTTGCGGCGCGGATCGCGGGTCATGCCCATGCCGCTCTGTCGGGGCTGATGGGGTACGAGGTGCATTTGGCCAAACTGCCTGCGTTGCTCCGACGCCACGCGCGGCGAGCCAGTGCGAAAGCCTATGAGCAGGCGGTCGCTGCGCTTGGGCAGGGGGCGCAGGGGCTGTGCCTGAACACCGGCGGCAGCCTGACCTTCCAAGATCCGGCCACGCGGAGCCTGGCGACCGAGGTCGCCTTTGGGTCGGTTTTGGTGAAACCTTCGGATTTCGACCACGCATCGACGCAGGCGTTTTCGCCCGCTCTGTTCCTGGCCACGCCGGTTCTCAAGGTGATGCCGCGCAACCCGGTGCCGGGGATCGACCTGCCCGGACTGCGCCGGACCAACCTCGCCATTTCCGGTGGGCACTATCTGGCCAGCCCCGTCTGGCCCGACGGGTTCGGCTATTCCGGCGTATTCGGGCGTTCAAGCAATCAAGAGGTCTGGGCGGGTCCCAAAACAACCAAGGCGCAGCCCGGCGATATCGCCTTGCTGCGCCCCAGTCAGAGTGAAGCGGTTTTGAACCAGTTCGGCACGGTTCTGGCCCTGCGGCAGGGGCAGGTTGAGGCCGAATGGGCCTGCCTGCCCAATTGACGGGTCAGATCGCCAGATATTCCTCCCGCAGCTGGGTGTTTTCCAGCACTTCGTCCGCGGTGCCGTCAAACACGATGCAGCCGGTGTCCAGAATGATTGCCCTGTCGGCCAGTTGCAGCGCGCGCACCGCGTTCTGTTCGACGATGATGGTTGTCATGCCCTGCTGCTTGATGTGGATCAGCGTCTTTTCGATCTCGTCCACGATCACCGGGGCCAAGCCCTCATAGGGTTCGTCCAGCAGCAGCACCTTGATGTCCCGGGCCAGCGCGCGGGCGATCGACAGCATCTGCTGTTCGCCGCCCGAAAGAGTCACACCCTCTTGCTTGCGCCGTTCGCCCAGACGCGGGAACAGCTCGTAGATCCGTTCCAGCGACCAGCCGATCGGGGGGGCGATCTGGGCCAGCTGCAAGTTCTCCTCGACCGTCAGGCCTGGGATGATCCGCCGATCTTCGGGCACAAGACCCAACCCGGCGGCGGCGGCCTCGTAGCTGGTCATGTTGTGAAGAGGCTTGTGGTCCAGCCAGATTTCGCCGTGGCGCACCTCGGGCTCGCCCACGCGCGCGATCGAGCGCAGAGTCGAAGTCTTGCCGGCCCCGTTGCGCCCCAGCAGGGCGAGGATCTCGCCCTCGTGGACGTTGAAGCTGACGCCTTGGACGATGTAGCTTTCGCCGTAGTACGAATGCATGTCCCACACCGACAGGAACGCGGGCGCGGTGCTGGCCATGTTGGCGTTTTTCGAAAAGTCAGGTTTCTCGTTCATAGCTTTTCCTCACGCCGCCTCGCCCAGATAGGCTTCTCGGACCTTGGGGTTTCCGCGGATGTTTTCGGGGGTGTCTTCGACCAGCGGCGTGCCCTGCGCCAGAACGGTGATCCGCTCGGCCAGGCTGAACACCACATGCATGTCGTGCTCGATGATCGCGATGGTGATGTCGCGCTCATCCTTGATTTGCTTCAGCAGGTCGATGGTGTTGTTGGTGTCGGCCCGTGCCATACCGGCTGTGGGCTCGTCCAGCAGCAGCAGGCGAGGCTTCTGGCTGAGACACATGCCGATCTCGAGTCGCCGCTTGTCACCGCGCGAGAGCGAGGCTGCATGCATGTGCCGTTTGTCGGCCATGTTCATCTCTTCCAGCATGACCTCTGCCTGTTCGACCACCTCTTTCTCGTTGGCGATGGTCTCGTAGGCGTGCATGCGGAATGCCCCGTCTCGCATCGCGAAGATGGGGATCAGCATGTTCTCCATTACGGTCAGTTCGCCAAAGATCTCGGGGGTCTGGAACACCCGGCTGATGCCCATCTGGTTGATCTGGTACGGCTCGCGCCCCAGCACAGACTGGTTGTCGAACAAGACCGAACCGGTATCCGGGATCAGCTTGCCCACCAGGCAGTTCAGCAGGGTGGACTTGCCCGCCCCGTTGGGGCCGATGATCGCATGGACCGAGTTCTCCTCGACGCTCAGGTTCACGTCCGTCAGGGCCTTGAGGCCGCCGAAGCGCTTGCTGACATCTTTTACTTTCAGAATTGCCATTGACGCGTTCCCTTATTCTGCCGGCTCGGTTTTGCCTTCGCGGGTGTCATCCCCGCCAACGCTTTTGCGGCGGATCCAGTTCAGCAACCGCTGACCGCCCTCGACCAGCCCGCCGGGCAGGTAGATCACCACCAGCATGAACAGGATGCCCAAGGTCAGATGCCAGCCCTTGCCGATGAACGGGTGGATGATGAACACCACCGCGTCCTCGAGCCCGTCGGGCAGGAAGGCGAACCAGCTGTGCAACACGTTGTCGTTGATCTTCGAGAAGATGTTCTCGAAATACTTGATGAAGCCAGCACCCAGAACCGGTCCGATCAGAGTACCGGTGCCGCCCAGGATGGTCATCAGAACGACCTCGCCCGAGGCGGTCCATTGCATCCGCTCGGCGCCGGCCAGCGGGTCCATCGCGGCCATCAGGCCACCGGCCAGGCCGGCATACATGCCCGAGATCACAAAGGCTGCCAGCGTGTAGGGCTTGGAGTTCAGCCCGGTATAGTTCATCCGCTGCTGGTTCGACTTCACCGCTCGCAGCATCATGCCGAAGGGCGAGCGGAAGATGCGGATCGCCAGGTAGAACACCACCATCATGATCACCGCGCACAGATAGTAGCCTGCGTTGAAGTCAAAGCTCCACGCGCCGACATCCATCGTGTAGGTCGCGCGCATCGGCAGGCCGAACAGATGCGGCAGATCGGGGGAATTGGCACCCTGCAGGATCTGCGGGTCATCGGCATAGACCTGCAGGCCGGTTTCCCCGTTGGTCAGGTTGAACTTGGGGTTCGACAGCACCGAATAGGCCAGCGCAAAGCTCATTTGCGCGAAGGCCAGCGTCAGGATCGAAAAGTAGATCCCCGACCGGCGCAGGCTGACATAGCCGATCAGAACCGAGAACAGCCCGGCGACCACGACGCTCAGCGCGATGGCTGGAATGACGTTGTAGCTGAGCAGCTTGAACATCCAAACGGCCGAGTAGGAACCCACACCCAGAAAGGCCGCGTGGCCGAAGGACAGGTATCCGGTCAGGCCGAACAGAATGTTGAACCCGATCGCAAAGATGCCGAAGATCACGAACCGCTGCATCAGGTCCGGATAGCCCGCGTTGAACTGCGCCATGGCGCTGTCGGTGGGGAAGGGGTTCAGGATGAAGGGGGCCAGCAGCGTCAGGATTGCGACGACGATCAGCAGGCTTGTGTCTTTCTTGTTCAGTCCCAGCATGGGTTATTCCTCCATCACGCCTTTTCGGCCCATCAATCCCCGCGGACGGGTCAGAAGAACGATGATCGCGACCAGGTAGATGATAATCTGGTTGATACCCGGGATCGTGGTGGTCGCCCAAGTGGTCGAGGCAAAGCTTTCAAGGATGCCCAGAAGGAACCCGGCCAGAACCGCTCCGGGTAGCGAGCCCATGCCGCCGACGACCACGACCACGAAGCTGAGCACCAGAAAGTCCATGCCCATGTGATAGTTGGGCGGGTTCAGCGGCCCGTACATCACGCCCGCGAGGCCAGCCACCGCGGCGGCGATGCCGAACATGATGGTGAACCGGCGGTCAATGTTGATGCCCAAGAGGCCCACGGTTTCTCGGTCGGCCATGCCGGCGCGCACCACCATGCCGAAGGTGGTGAACTGCAGGAAAGAGAACACGCCTCCGATGATCACGACCGCGAACAGGAAATAGACCAGTCGCCAGATCGGATAGATGATGGCATTCGGGTCAAAGCCAAGCGCCACGCCCAGATCGACGGACCCGCTCAGCGCGGCAGGCGGCGGGGTCTGGATCGGGTTGGCGCCGAAGAAATACTTGATGATTTCTTGCAGAACGATGGCCAGGCCGAAGGTCACAAGGATCTGATCTGCATGGGGACGCTTGTAGAAATGCTTGATCAGGCCGCGTTCCATCACGTAGCCGACCATCAGCATGATCGGGATCGCGAACAGGATGGCCAGTGGCACGGACCAGTCGATGATGGTCGCGCCCAGCTCGGGGCCGAACCAGCTTTCTACATAGGGGGTCTTCACCTTCAGCGGGTTGCCCAGAAAGTCGGTCTGGGTCTCATCGACCACCTCGTAGCTGAGGTTGAAGATCTTCTGAAGCGTGACGGCACAGAAGGCGCCGATCATGAACAAAGCCCCGTGGGCGAAGTTCACCACGCCGAGCGTGCCGAAGATCAGCGTCAGCCCCAGCGCAATCAGCGCATAGGCCGAGCCCTTGTCCAGCCCGTTCAGAATTTGCAGTAGGATTGCGTCCATTGTCCTTACCTTTGACTGGTCCCGGCAGCTCTTCCCGGTCATGAGACCGGGAAGAGCCGTGTTGCGGACTCAGAGATTTCCTTGTGGAAAATCTCGTGCCGGGGTTATGCGCCCGGGTTGCACTTGCCCAGTTCGCCGCCGGCGAACATCGGGTGGTCGGGTGCGTATTCCACCTGCGCGCGCGGCGTGATCTCGACGATCTCGAGCGTGTCATAGGCGTTGGTCGGGTTCATATTGCCACGTACGACCAGCACGTCCTTGAAGCACTGGTGGTCGTCGGCGCGGTACAGGGTCGGACCATTGCCCAGCCCGTCGAACTCAAAGCCTTCCAGGGCCTCGACGACGCCGCAGGGGTTGAAGGTGCCGGCGCGCTCGCACGCATCCGCGTACAGCAGAACCTGTGCATAGCAGGTCTGGGCCGAGTTCGACGGCGGTTTGCCGTATTTCTCGCCGAAGGACTTCACGAAGGCCTTGGTGCCCTCATCCTGCAGCTGCCAGTTCCAGTTCATCGAACCCAGCACGCCCTTGATGTTCTCGCCCGCACCGGCGGCCATCAGTTCCGAATACAGCGGAACGACGATCTTGAAGTCCTTGCCGTTCACGACCTTGTCGAGCAGGCCGAACTGGATCGCGTTGGTCAGCGAGTTGACCATGTTGCCGCCGTAGTGGTTCAAAACCAGCACGTCCGCGCCCGAGTTCAGAACCGGCGCGATGTAGGACGAGAAGTCGGTCGATGCCAGCGGGGTCTTGACGGTGTTGACCGTCTCCCAGCCCATCGCCTCGGTCGAGGCCACGATCGACTCTTCCTGGGTCCAGCCCCAGTTGTAGTCGGCGGTCAGGTGATAGGCCCGACGGTCGGAACCCATTTCCTTGGCCAGCACCGGCGCCAGCGCCGCGCCCGACATGTAGGCGTTGAAGAAGTGACGGAAGCCGTTCGCCTTCTTGTCCTTGCCGGTGGTGTCGTTGGCGTGGGTCAGGCCGGCCATGAAGATCACGCCCGCCTCTTGGCAGAGGCCCTGAACGGCCACGGCCACGCCCGAGGACGAGCCGCCGTTGATCATGATCGCGCCATCTTTTTCGATCATCGACTTGGCCGATGCGCGCGCCGCGTCCGACTTGGTCTGCGTATCGCCGGTGACGAACTCGACCTTCTTGCCCAGGATGCCGTTGCCTTTCAGCGCCTTCGACGTGAAGGTGTTCAGGCAGCCGCCGTCGCCTTCGCCGTTCAGATGCTCGACCGCCAGCTGCTGCGCCAGCAGTTCGTCATTGCCTTCTTCGGCATAGGGGCCGGTCTGCGGCACGTTGAAGCCCAGCGTGACCGATCCGCCCGTGGGTTCGTTGGTATAGGCCGCGGCCGACGAGGCGGTGAAGATCGTCGGCAGAGCCAGACCGGCGCTTGTGACGGCACCAGATTTCAGCACGCCGCGACGCGTGACAGATTTGTTTGACATGAATTCCTCCCATTCAGCGGGTTGCGCCCTCGGGCTCCTCTTCCGTCGGGTAAAACACAACCTCGCAAGCCGAGTATGGGGGGCAGAAGGAAAATTCCCCAACAAGTGGCTGGAAAGGAAATATTATTTTGTAAAAAAGTGAACTGTCCATCGAGGGGAGTTGTAAAGATCGGCAAGAGGATCCGGATTATCCCGCTGTTGCAAAGCGGTTTCCTCGAAAACTTTTGTGCCGTCCGGCGACAGAACCGTCGGTGCCTTCCTACAAGCTTGGCAGGCATTTTGCGGTGTGCAACCGCATGCTTTACCGCGGCGCGCATGTTTTCCCGGCCATTGACGCAGTGTCGGGCGGATTCGCGTCATCCAGACACGCGCCCCGGACACCATTTCCAACAAGATCGAGTGGAGATGGTGGGCGACCCTGGAATCGAACCAGGCGTGCGTCTCCGCGAGGGAGTTACAGTCCCCTGCCACACCTTGCGGCCTGTCGCCCACTGTCAGGCGTTGCACCTGACGTGGAGGCGTGATTACTAGCGCTCAAAAGCAGCGTCAACAGGAAAATTTCGCGTTGGCGCAGGAAACATCCTTCCCGGCCCGGAGGCCAGCAAAATGAAGAAACCGAAGTGGGTGATCGAGAAAGAACAGGCGCGCAAAGCGGCGGCGTCCGAAACAGTCTGGCTGTTCGGATTGCACGCCGTGCGCGATGCGCTGATGAACCCCAAGCGGCAGAAACTGCGCCTGATCGTGACCCGCAACGCGCAGGGCAAGCTGGCGGATGCGATCTCGGAGGCCGGGCTAAAGCCCGAGGTCGTCGATCCGCGCAAGTTCACGGCACCAATCGACCCGGGCTCGGTGCATCAGGGCGCGGCGCTTGAGGTCAAGCCGCTGGAATGGGGTGGGCTTGCCGAGAATTGCATCGGGCGCAAAAACCCTCGGGTGCTGCTGCTGGACCGCGTGACCGATCCGCACAATGTGGGCGCGATTCTGCGCTCGGCCGAGGTTCTGGGCGCCAGGGCGGTCATCGGCACGCGCCACCACTCGGCGCCGGAAACCGGTGCCCTGGCCAAGACCGCCAGCGGGGCGCTGGAGCGCCAACCTTACCTGCGGGTGCGCAACCTTGCCGACGCGATCGTCGAGTTGCAGAATATGGGGTTCCTGGTTCTGGGCTTGGATGGTGAGGCCGATCAGACCATCGAGGCGGCGCTGGACGGCCGGCGCGATCAGCCCGTGGCCCTCGTGCTGGGGGCCGAGGGGCCGGGGTTGCGGCAAAAGACCAAGGAAACCGTGGATGAACTTGTCAAAATCGATGCGGCGGGTGGTTTTGGTTCGCTGAACGTCTCAAATGCTGCGGCGATTGCCCTATATGCGTCTCAGCCGCACTGAAAGGAGACAGCCATTCCCGCCCCGTCCAAGATTGCCACATGCTGTTACTGCGGCACCCGCGCCGCACTGGTCCTGAAAGGCCGCGAGCGGCATGAGTTGAGCTGTTCCAGTTGCGGCGCCCCGCTGCATGAGCTCAAGATGCTGCCGCGCAAGAAAGCACCGGAACCCGAGCCGCGCAAGACGGACAGCGTGGCAGTGCGGCGCAACGTGCCGATCAAAAACAAGCGCCGAAAAAAGAAAAAAGGCCTGCTGTATCGTGTGCTCGACGAAGCCTGGGATGTTATCGAGGACGTTTTCGATTGAACGCAGCGTGACACGCGGCTTCACAACTGCGTCAAGGGGGTTTCGCGGCGCGAAAAAAGTTGCATCTTGAAGCGCCTATTGCCCTCAAACTGTGACTGCTATGCTGACTCGACGCTCTGTCCTTACCGGTCTTTCCCTAGCCTGCATGGCCCCGACCACGCTGTGGGCGCAAAAGCGACCGGTGTTCTTTGAAACTGCAAGCGGCGCGATGGCGGGCTTTGATACCGTGTCCTATTTCCGGGAAGGTCGCCCCGTACGGGGCAAGCCAGACATCGTGGTGATGTGGAAGGGAGCGGCGTGGCATTTTGTTTCTCAAGAGAATCGAGAGGCGTTCGAAAGCAATCCACGGGCCTTCGCTCCGCGGTTTGGCGGCTATTGCGCCTTCGCCATGGCACACGGTCAGCTTAGCAGCACGGACCCGACAGCCTGGAAAATTGTGGACGGGCGCCTGTACCTTACACATTCACCCGAGATCGAGAGGGTATGGGAGGCGAACATGGCGGAATACATCCGCAAGGCCGAAGTGAACTGGCCTGACATCTTGTATCGATGACTGGAGAACGTGCGCCGAGATCAAGCTGTCATCACAAAATTGCTCGCAGCCCCTTTTTTTTTCTTAACTCATGCCTAAATGTCACAGTGACCGCGGAATGGAACTGCCGCGGGTCATTTCACTGTCCCTCGTTCCAACAACTGGCGCTCAAGGTATCCTTGGGCGCTTTTTTCTTTTCCAAGTCACGGCTAGGCTGCAGCCATGACTGACTATTCCGATGACTTCCTCAGATCCGTCCTGAAACGCACCAAGGTGGTAGCGGTCGTTGGCGTGTCGATGAATCCGGTGCGGCCCAGCTATTACGTCGCGCGCTACTTGTCGCTCAAGGGGTACAGGGTGATTCCGGTCAATCCCGGCCATGCCGGAGCCGATCTTTTCGGTGAAACCGTTCGGGCTTCGTTGGCCGAAATCTCGGAACCTGTTGACATGGTGGACATTTTCCGCAGGTCCGAAGCCGTTCCCCCGATCGTGGACGAGGCATTGGCCACTTTTCCCGACTTGCGCACGATCTGGATGCAGATCGGTGTCGAAAACGCCGAGGCCGCCGCGGTGGCGCAGGCGCGCGGGGTTGATGTGGTGATGAACCGCTGCCCCAAGATCGAATATCAACGCTTGTTCGGAGAGCTGCGTATGGGCGGGTTCGCCACGGGGATCATCTCGTCCAAGCTCTAGCTGCTCAGTTGACTGCCGCCGGTCTCAGCCGGGCCACCTGCTCTTGCCGTCGTTTCTTCAGCACGATGTCGCGCGGGACCCATTCGTACCGCGAGTCCTTGCGCAAGGGCGCCCAGAAAAGAATCCCGCCATAGCGCCAGGGGTCCAGGACGACTCCATCATACATCGAAGTGCCGCGGCGGCTGATGATCGCCGTGCTGTGATCTATTCGGAACGGGTTGTCGGCATTGGCGATCGCGCGGTGGAGGGTCAGCGTGTGAAACTTCTCTTGGTTCAGGCGGCGTTCCATGTCCTCGGCCCAGTGCCAGCACAGCCCGCGCGGCCGCAGCCCCTTGTTGACCTTGGCATTGTGGATCAGCGGCGGATCGGTGATCTGGTATTCCTGCGCCAGCTGCGCGGTGTAGGCGTAGGCGATTCGAGCCGCGCGCTGGGCCTCTTCGGGGTCCACCTCGGGCCCCAGCGCCCGGATCTGGGCTGCCAGACGCGCGACATCGTCGCTGCGGGCGGGCGGCGCGGACGTGCATGCGCCAAGCCCCAGAATGGCCAGCATCGTCATTGTCCAGATCATGGGTTTGAACATGCCTGCGTCCCTTGTCGACCCTGCGCCCGACAGGCGCTTCGGTCAACCAGTATAGGGCGCGGACGCTATTGGTGAAAGCCGGGTGTCAGCCCCGGTCGCGTGCGGCCTTTTCGGCGATGCCGCTGGTGCCTTGCCGCCTGGCAAGCTCGGCCAGAACGTCCTCCAGCGCCACGTCGCGCGCGGCCAGCATGACCAGCAGGTGATACAGCACGTCGGCGGCCTCGGATGTCAGCCGGTCGCGGTCGCCCTTCACGGCTTCGATGATCGCCTCCACGGCTTCTTCGCCGAACTTCTCGGCGCATTTCTCTGCGCCTTTGGACAGCAGCTTGGCGGTCCAGCTTGATTCGGGGTCGGCGCCCTTGCGGGACGCGATCGTGGCGGCCAGATCATCCAGTATGCTCATGTCAGCCTCATGGGGATACCCGCAGCGGCCATGTGTTCCTTGGCCTCGCGGATCGTGTATTCGCCGAAATGGAAGATCGACGCCGCAAGCACCGCGCTGGCCCCACCTTCGGTCACGCCTTCGACCAAGTGGTCCAGATTACCCACGCCGCCCGAGGCGATCACTGGCACGTCGACCGCATCCGAGATGGCGCGCGTCAGCGGAATGTTGAACCCCGCCTTGGTGCCGTCGCGGTCCATCGAGGTCAGCAGAATTTCGCCAGCGCCCTTGGCGACGACGGTTTTGGCAAATTCGACGGCGTCGATGCCGGTAGGTTTGCGCCCGCCGTGGGTGAAGATCTCCCATTTGCCGGGGCTGACGGTTTTGGCGTCGATGGCGCAGACGATGCACTGGCTGCCGAACTGGTCGGCAGCGTCGGCGATTATGTCAGGGTTGGCCACGGCGGCCGAGTTGAAGCTGACCTTGTCGGCCCCGGCCAACAGCAACGCGCGTACGTCATCCTTGGTACGCACGCCGCCACCCACTGTCAGCGGTACGAAGCACTGCTCGGCCGTGCGCTGAACCACGTCGAACATGGTGCCGCGGTTTTCGTGGGTGGCGTGGATGTCAAGAAAGCAGATCTCGTCAGCGCCGGCGGCGTCATAGGCCTTGGCCGATTCCACCGGATCGCCCGCGTCGCGCAGGCCCACGAAGTTCACGCCTTTGACTACGCGGCCATCGGCGACATCCAGACAGGGAATGATGCGGGTTTTCAGCATGGGGTGGTTATAGCCCTGGGGATTCTGTCGGCGCAATTTGTTTTGGCGGGGCAGAGGGCTGTCGGCCCCCTCTTGGCCTGCGGCCAATTCACCCCCGAGGATATTTCGGGCCAGATGAAGCGGTCAGTCGCGCAATGCTGCCAGCGCTTGGCGCAGATCAAGCGCTCCGTCATAAAGCGCGCGACCTGAAATCGCGCCGTTCAAGTTTGCGCCGCAGTCGCGCAGCGCGATCAGGTCGTCCAGCGAACTGACCCCACCGCTGGCGATCACCGGGATCGAGACTGCCCGGGCCAGGTCGGCCGTGGCCTCGACATTGGGGCCTTGCATCGCGCCGTCGCGGTTGATGTCGGTGTAGATGATCGCCGCCACGCCCGCGTCTTCAAAGCTGCGCGCCAGGTCGGTCACCATCACGTCGGTTTCCTCGGCCCAGCCCTTGGTGGCGACGCGTCCGTTGCGTGCGTCGATGCCGACGGCGACCTGGCCGGGAAAGGCCTTGGCCGCCTGACGGACCAGATCGGGGTTTTCCACCGCAACCGTGCCCAAAATCACCCGGGCCAGCCCTTTGTCCAGCCAGGTCTCGATCGTGGCCATGTCGCGGATGCCGCCGCCCAGCTGGGCCGGTACCTCGCAGGACTTCAGGATCGCCTCGACCGGGGCGGCGTTCACGGGTTCCCCGGCGAAAGCGCCATTCAGGTCCACCAGATGCAGCCATTCGCAGCCGGCTTCGACAAACGCGCGGGCCTGGGCGGCGGGGTCTTCGTTGAAGACTGTGGCCTTGTCCATCTCGCCGCGCAGAAGGCGCACGGCCTGGCCGTCTTTCAGGTCGATTGCGGGGTAGAGGATCATGTCGGGCGGCCTTCTCGTGACTGGTACTGGCGCGGGATATGGCACAGGCGGGGCAGGGGATGCAACGCGACGCAAAGTCAATCTTGCCGGAACGGGTGCCGGCGGTCAGACTGCCTGCAAAACAGGGAGGACACCATGAACAAACTTGCTCTGGCCGCTGCTGCGGCGCTGGTCACCATGGCCACTGGCGCACGTGCCGATGACCCGGTCGACGGGCTTTGGAAAACCCAGCCGGGGGATACCGGCGGATATCTGCACGTTTCGATCAGCCCTTGCGGCAGCGCCGTTTGCGGCATCATCGACAGCGCGTTTGACAAGGACGGAAACCAGCAGCTGGATTATGAGAACCTGGGCAAGAACATCATCTGGGACATGGTCGCGGATGGCGGAGGCAGCTACAGCGGCGGCAAGATCTGGGCACCGGACCGGGACAAGACCTACAACTCCAAGATGTCGCTGGACGGTCAGAACAAGCTGACGGTCAAGGGTTGCGTTGCGGGCGGCCTGATCTGTCGCGGCCAGGCCTGGACCCGCGTGCAGTAACCGGTCAGGGGGCCCAAGTCAGGAAGTTTCCGATCATCCTCAGGCCCACATCCTGGCTTTTTTCAGGGTGAAACTGCATCCCGATCATCGTGTCGCGGCCGATTACGGCCGTGACCGGCCCGCCATAGTCCACATGGGCCAGACGCTGCGCCGGATTGGCGACGCGGAAATGGTAGGAGTGGACGAAATAGACGTGATCGCCTGAGTTGACGCCGTTGAACACCGGGTGCTCGCTCTCGATCACCAGATCGTTCCACCCCATATGCGGAACCTTAAGCGTTCGGTCCGTGGGCTCGATCCGCACCACATCTCCGGTCACCCAATTCAGGCCTGGCGTGTCGGTATATTCGCGGCCCGTGGTCGCCATCAGCTGCATGCCGACGCAGATACCTAGGAATGGGCGGCCTTTCTGCTCGACCGCTTCGACCATCGCATCGTGGATGCCCTTGTGCCCGCGCAGCTCGGCCGCGCAGGCGGGAAAGGCGCCGTCGCCGGGCAGCACCAGCCGATCGGCGCGCGCCACCACATCGGCGTCCGAAGTCACGACGACCTCGCCCGCGTCCAGCTCGCGCGCCATGCGTTGAAACGCCTTTTCCGCCGAGTGCAGGTTGCCGCTTTCGTAGTCGATGATCGCGGTCAGCATCTAGAGCGCGCCCTTGGTGGATGGAATCGCATCCCCCTTGCGCGGATCGGTCTCGACCGCTTGGCGCAGGGCGCGGGCGACGGCCTTGAACGCCGCCTCGGCGATGTGGTGACTGTTGAGGCCGTGCAACTGGTCGATATGGAGGGTGATGCCGCCATGGGTGGCCAGCGCCTGAAAGAACTCGCGCACCAACTCGGTGTCGAAACTGCCGATCTTGGGTGTCGGCAGGTCCACGTTCCAAACCAGAAACGGTCGGCCCGACAGGTCCAGCGCGCAGCGCACCTGCGCGTCATCCATCGGCAGGTGGCACTCGCCATACCGCCGGATGCCTTTCTTGTCCCCCAGCGCCTGCGTCAGCGCCTGACCCAGCGCGATGCCGGTGTCTTCGACGGTGTGGTGGTCGTCGATGTGATAGTCGCCCTTGGCCCGGATCGTCATGTCGATCAGGGAATGCCGCGCCAACTGGTCCAGCATGTGATCGAAGAACCCCACGCCGGTCTGGTTGTCATAGGTGCCGGTGCCGTCGAGGTTGACCTCGACCGAAATCGCGGTCTCGGCGGTCTTGCGTCTGATCGAAGCTGTGCGCATTGGCGAAATCCTCTTGCTACAGGGGCGCTTATAGACGGGGACGGGCGGGGGATTCCAGTCAGATCGTTTCGGTCGCGGCCAACTGTTGCAAGGGATTGCACCCGGCTGCCCGGCGTGCCAGCTTGCGCGCAAGGAAACAAACAAGGTCATTGCAAATGTCCACCTGCGTCTTCATCCAGATCCGCTGCAAACCCGGCACCACCTACAAGGTCGCCGAAGAAATCGCGCTGCGCGAGATTCATTCGGAGCTGTATTCGACCAGCGGAGAATGGGACTTGCTGCTCAAGCTCTACATCCCCAAGGACCAGGACGTGGGGCATTTCATCAACGAACGGCTGCTGGACATTCCCAACATCGAACGGTCGCTGACCACGATGACGTTCAAGGCGTTCTGACAACGCACACCGATCCGGCCGATATGCGGCTGGGTCGGACCCGACTTCGTGTTCGGAAAAAGCTGACATCTGGAGCGGGCGATGAGATTCGAACTCACGACCCTTACCTTGGCAAGGTAATGCTCTACCCCTGAGCTACGCCCGCAAACAGATATCTTGTATGACCTTTCGGTCCTCGTTGGAGCGGGCGATGAGATTCGAACTCACGACCCTTACCTTGGCAAGGTAATGCTCTACCCCTGAGCTACGCCCGCGCCGTCGAGTGAGGCGTGAACTATAAATTCTGGCGGAAAGCTGCAAGAGGAAAAACGCACGAAAACCGAAAAAATTTTCCGACGGAACAGCGCCGCGCGGCCGTTCAAAACCTGAAACACCCGGCTGAGACGATAGTGGAGGCGAAATGAGGGGCAGGGTCGAGAATTTGAAGCTTGTGGCCTTGGCAGGCGCAATCCTGCTGGCGTTGATGGCCGGTCAGCCGGACAAACACCGCCAAGAGCACAGGGAGTCAATGGTTGTGATGCAAGTCCGGACACTGGCGTCCAACGGCTGACAGGGTTTCGTCGTCAGACTTTTGCCACTTTCTAAATTTAGTGTATTCGTTAATCTCTATTTGTCCGCAATCCGTGTCGTGATGCGTTCGTCCCGGATAGCTCGGAAGGAGTTAGTGATGCATAAGATTTCTTCAATTTCGCGGGTCGTGGCGACATCGATATTGCTGGCCGGGGCGGTCGGCTTCGTTGCGGTTGTGGCCACGCCTGACATTGCGATTGCCAAGAACGGAAATGGCAACGGCAACGGTGGGGGCAAAGGCGGCGGCAACGATGGCGGCAACGGCAAAGGAGCCGACAAGGCCGGCGACCGCGGAAGCGCCAAGAGCGGCAATTCCGGGCGCAGCAACGCCAGCAAAGGCAAATCGGGTCAGGGCAAAGGTTTCTTGTCCGGATTGGGGCTGTCCAAGCCCAAAACCGAGCGCAAGTCAGCCAAATCGAATAACCGCAGCACCGGGCAGAACGGGTTCGTGGCGAAACTGGACAACCTGTTCAAAGGGAAAAAGAAGGCCGAGATACCGGTCCGGAAGGCAAGAGCCGCGCCCGTGACTACGGTGGTGGAAGAACCCTATGTCAAACCCAGCAAACACGGCAAGATCGCGTCCGAACTCAAGGGATTGAATGCTGCTCATGCCAGCCAGACGGCTTTGATGAACGCGGCCCCGAACAGCATGCCGGGCAAGCTTTACAGCTATCAGCAGAGTATACTTGGTTTCTCTGGCGCGGCCGAGGATCTTGAACAGCGCGAACGGGAATTGGCCGACCTGCAAGGCTTGACCGACTCCGAGATCGAAGACCAGTTCGCGCCGACCGAGGAAGAAGCCGCCGAAGGCATCACCGCGCAGGAAAAGTATGAAGCCGCCGTGGCCGAGGCCGAACAGGCCGTGACCGAGGCCGAAGACGCGCTGGCCGAGGCTGATGATCCGCGAGAGGCGCTGGACACGCTGACCGGCGGCCGCGACCTGTCGGATCCGGCGTTGCATGAACTGCACGACCTGTTGGGCCTGCCAGCGCCGATCGAGCAGGACGACGAGGTTTCGATCGACGACACGCCGGACCAGTTGCCGCAACAGCCCGTCGCGGAAACCAGCGACGGCTGAACGGGTAGAAACGAAAAAAAGGCGCGCCGTGGGGCGCGCCTTTTTTGTGGCGATACTGGTCACTCCAGTTCGATCAGCAGGTCCTTGGCGTCGATCTGGCCGCCGGGCTGGACATGCACCGCCTTCACGGTGGCGTCGCGCTCGGCATGGATGCCGGTTTCCATTTTCATCGCCTCGATGGTCAGCAGAAGGTCGCCTTCCTTGACTTCCTGGCCTGCGGTCACGGCCACGGTCGACACCACGCCCGGCATTGGTGCGCCGACATGGTTGGCGTTGCCCGGCTCGGCCTTGGGCCGCTGAATGGTCGAGGCCTGGACCATCCGGTTGGGCACCCGGATCACGCGGGGCTGACCGTTCAGTTCGAAGAACACCTTCACCTCACCCTTTTCGTCGGTCTCGCTGATCGCCTGGCACCGGATTTCCAGCGTCTTGCCGGGGTCGATCTCGGCCGAGATCTCCTCGCCCGGCTCCATGCCGTAGAAGAATGTCTTGGTCGGCAGGGTGCGCACCGGGCCATAGATCCGGTGACGGCCCATGTAGTCCAGGAACACCTTGGGATACATGAGGTATCCGTTCAGGTCCTCGTCATCGACCTCCTTGCCCTCCAGCAGTTTCGATAGCTCGGCGCGGGTGGCCTCCAGATCGATCGGCGGCAGGTGTTTGCCGGGGCGCTCGGTATTGGGTTTTTCAACCTTCAACACCTTCTTGACGATCTTCTCCGGGAAGCCGCCCGGTGGCTGGCCCAGGTTCCCGCGCATCATGTCGATGACCGAGTCGGGGAAGGCGACATCGACATCGGGGTCTTCGACCTGCTCACGGGTCAGGCCCTGGCTGACCATCATAAGCGCCATATCGCCCACCACTTTCGAGGACGGCGTCACCTTGACGATGTCGCCGAACATCTGGTTCACGTCCGCATACATCTGCGCCACCTCGTGCCAGCGTTCCTCCAGCCCCATCGACCGCGCCTGCGCCTTGAGGTTGGTGAACTGGCCGCCTGGCATCTCGTGCAGATAGACCTCGGAGGCGGGGGCCTGCAGCCCGGATTCGAAGGCCGCGTATTGGCCGCGCACCGCCTCGAAATAATCGCTGATCTCGCGGATCGCCTTGATGTCCAGCCCGGTGTCGCGGTCGGTGTGGCGCAGGGCCTCGACCACAGTGCCCAGCGTCGCCTGGCTGGTATTGCCCGAGAAGCTGTCCATTGCGCAGTCCACCACGTCCACGCCCGCCTCGCTGGCCGCCAGGATGGTGGCGCTGGCGATGCCGGCGGTGTCGTGGGTGTGGAAATGGATCGGCAGGCCGACCTCTTCTTTCAGTGCGCGGATCAGAACCCGCGCGGCGGCGGGTTTCAAGAGACCGGCCATGTCTTTAAGGCCCAGAACATGGGCACCGGCATCGCGCAGTTCCTTGGCCATGCCGACATAGTATTTCAGGTCATACTTGGCGCGGTTCGGATCAAGGATATCGCCGGTATAGCAGACGGTGCCTTCGCAGATCTTGCCGTTCTCGATCACCGCGTCCATCGCCACGCGCATGTTCTCGACCCAGTTCAGAGAGTCGAACACGCGGAACACGTCGATATTCTTGGCGGCCTGGCGCACAAATTCCTGCACCACGTTGTCGGGATAATTGGTATAGCCCACCCCATTGGCGCCGCGCAGCAGCATCTGGGTCATCAGGTTGGGCATGGCCTCGCGCAGGTCGCGCAGGCGCTGCCACGGGCATTCCTGCAAAAAGCGATAAGCCACGTCGAACGTTGCCCCACCCCAGCATTCGACAGAGAACAGCTGCGGCAGGTTCGCAGCATAGCTGGGTGCCACGCGGATCATGTCGATCGAGCGCATGCGGGTGGCCAGAAGCGACTGGTGCCCGTCGCGCATGGTGGTGTCGGTGATCAGCAACTGGCGCTGGGCCTTCATCCAGTCGGCCACGGCCTGCGGGCCTTTCTGTTCCAGCAGGTTGCGTGTGCCCATCAGCGGTTCGGCCTTGGGCGCGGGGGGCTTCGGTTCTTTCAGGTCGGCACGCGGGCGCGGGCGATCCTTGGTCTCGGGATGCCCGTTGACCGTGATGTCGGCGATATAGGTCAGAACCTTGGTGCCCCGGTCGCGGCGCTTCTTGAACTGGAACAGCTCGGGCGTCTCGTCGATGAACTTGGTGGTGTATTCGTTCGACAGGAAGGTCGGGTGCTTCAGCAGGTTCTCGACAAAGGCGATGTTGGTTGAAACGCCGCGCACGCGGAACTCGCGCAGGGCGCGGTCCATGCGGGCGATCGCCTTTTCCGGCGTGGGCGCCCAGGCGGTGACCTTGGTTAGCAGCGAGTCGTAATACCGCGTGATCACCCCGCCGGCATAGGCCGTGCCGCCATCCAGCCGGATGCCCATGCCCGTGGCCGAGCGATAGGCCGTGATGCGCCCATAATCGGGTATGAAGTTGTTGAGCGGATCCTCGGTGGTCACACGGGTCTGCAGCGCGTGGCCGTTGAGGCGGATCTCGTCCTGGCTGGCCTTGCCGGTGGCCTCGGCCAAGGTCTTGCCCTCGGCGATCAGGATCTGCGCCTGCACGATGTCGATGCCGGTGACCTCTTCGGTCACGGTGTGTTCGACCTGGACGCGGGGGTTCACCTCGATGAAGTAGAACTTGCCGGTCTCCATATCCATCAGGAATTCGACCGTACCGGCGCATTCATAGTTCACATGCGCGCAGATGCGGCGGCCCAGGTCGCACAGTTCGACGCGTTGTTCTTCGGTCAAATACGGGGCAGGGGCGCGTTCCACGACCTTCTGGTTGCGGCGCTGGACCGAGCAGTCGCGTTCATACAGGTGATAGATCTGCCCGTGCTTGTCGCCCAGGATCTGCACCTCGACATGGCGGGCGCGGGTGATCATCTTTTCCAGATAGCCCTCACCATTGCCGAACGCGGCCTCGGCCTCGCGGCGGCCTTCCAGAACCTTCTCTTCCAACTCGTCTTCGGAATAGATCGGGCGCATCCCGCGGCCGCCGCCGCCCCACGACGCCTTGAGCATCAGCGGATAGCCGATCTCGGCCGCTTCCTTGCGGATCGCGTCCATGTCGTCGCCCAGAACCTCGGTGGCCGGGATCACCGGCACGCCGGCGGCAATCGCTACCTTGCGGGCGCTGGCCTTGTCGCCCAGGGCGCGCATGGTTTCAGCTTTGGGGCCAATGAAGGTGATGCCGTTTTGCACGCAGGCATCCACGAAATCGGGGTTTTCCGACAGCAGGCCATAGCCCGGGTGGATGGCGTCAGCGCCGCTTTCCTTGGCGACGCGGATGATCTCGTCGATCGACAGATAGGCCGCGACCGGGCCCAGACCCTCGCCGATGCGATACGCCTCGTCCGCCTTGAACCGGTGCAGGCCCAGCTTGTCCTCCTCGGCATAGACGGCAACGGTGCGTTTGCCCATCTCGTTCGCGGCGCGCATTACGCGAATGGCAATCTCACCCCTGTTGGCGATCAGGATTTTCTTGAAGTCAGTCATGGCAAGTCCCGGTCTTTTGCATTTGGCCGTGTTAATAGACCGAGTTTGCACGCAGATATATCTGTAGTTCTGGGTAGAACCGGCATGTTATCGCTCGCAAACGCCGCCTATTGCGGCGTTTTATGGCATGTGCTGCATCGCGGCATCAATGTTTGCGATAACATCCGGAAGATCTTTTAGCGTTGCGGCGCCCAATTGTCCCATATTTGCAAGCATATCCTGCCGCAGAATGTCGATGACATGGGCCGGGCCGCGCGCGCCCAATGCTGCAACGCCATAGAGGAAAGCCCGCCCCAGCATGACCAGATCGGCGCCCAAGGCGCGCGCCCGCAGAATATCCAGCCCGCCCGAAACGCCGCTGTCGAAGATCAGCGGCAGGTCGGTCGCAGCGCGGATTGCGGGCAGCATGTCGATGCTGGCCGGCGCGCCATCGAACTGGCGGCCACCGTGATTTGACACCCACAGAGCGTCGATCCCGGCCTTCTTCAGCCGCTCGGCATCATCGGGGCGCAGCACGCCCTTTATGATGAGCGGCCCCTGCCAGTGGTCGCGCAACCACTTGACATAATTCATGCCCGGAGAGGTCCTGAGCAGGTATCCAATATGCGCCGTGGGCGGCAGGTTGGTGGTGCCGTCGATATATTTGTCCAGCGTGCGCATCCGGGGCTTGCCGTGACGCGCCATGCCCCAGGCCCAAGCCGGGCGGGCGGCGATCTGCGCCAGCAGGCGCGGCGTCAGGCGCGGCGGATGGGTCAGGCCCGAGCGGGTCTGCCGTTCCCGGCGCGAGGCCACGGGCACATCGACCGTCAGCACAAGAGTGCCGAACCCGGCGGACCGGGCGCGGTTCAGCAGGTCGGTACGAATCTCGGGGTCCTTGGGCGGGTACAATTGGAACCAGGCGTCTGGGCCGATATGCGGGGCCATGTCCTCGGGGCTTTGGCTGGCGACAGTGGACAGAACATAGGGAATGCCCGCCTGCGCGGCGGCGCGGGCCATCAGCGCTTCGGCCCCAGGCCAGACCAGCCCGCACATCCCGATCGGAGCCATGCCGAAGGGCAGGGGGTAGTCGCGCCCCGAAAAGCGGGTGCCGGTGTCGAATTCCAGCGGGCCTTTCAGGATGGCGGGCAGAAACCCGACCCGGTCCAGCGCCGCCCGGTTGCGTCTGAGCGCGGTCTCAGCCCCGGTGCCGCTGTCGACATAGTCCCAGACAAAGCGCGGCAGCCGACGGCGTGCGCGGCGTTTCAGATCCTCGATTCCCGGATAGGTGCTGTGCAGGTCCATGTCGATTGATCCGACCTGAGGCCCGATTCGGCAAGGGTTTCAGACAGATGCACCCCAAGCCCCGCAGCAATGCAGCCATCGGGTGGAAAATCTGAAAGATCGTGCGAACAAGCCGTGAACAAACCCTTTCCCTCGACGCGCTTCCGGCTTAGTTTGGGCGCATGAGCAGTTTCGATGAAAATGACGCCTTCGAAGGCGCTTCGCTGTCGGCCCGCGCCATGGCCGCGCTTCGGCCCGAGGCGGACTACTTGAATGAATTGAACCCGGCCCAGCGCGAGGCGGTCGAGCTATTGGATGGCCCAATCCTGATGCTGGCCGGGGCGGGAACCGGCAAGACCAAGGCCCTAACCACCCGCATCGCACATCTGCTGAACACCGGGCGGGCCCGCCCGAACGAGATTCTGGCCGTGACCTTCACCAACAAGGCCGCGCGCGAGATGAAGGAACGGGTCGGCCGCCTGCTGGGCCAGCCCGCCGAGGGAATGCCGTGGCTGGGCACCTTCCACTCGATCTGTGTCAAGCTGCTGCGCCGCCATGCGGAACTGGCGGGGCTGAAGTCGAACTTCACCATTCTGGATACCGACGATCAGCTGCGCCTGCTCAAGCAGCTGGTGCAGGCGGCGAACATCGACGACAAGCGCTGGCCCGCGCGGATGCTGGCCGGCATCATCGACGACTGGAAGAACCGTGCCCTGACGCCCGACAAGGTCCCCACCGCCGATGCCGGGGCCTACAACAACAAGGGCGTCGAGCTTTATGCCCAATACCAGACCCGCCTGCGTGAGCTAAACGCAGTGGATTTTGGCGACCTGCTGTTGCACATGGTCACCATCTTCCAGACCCACGCGGACGTGCTGGAGCAATACCAGCGCTGGTTTCGCTACATCCTCGTGGACGAATACCAGGACACCAACATCGCCCAATACCTGTGGCTGCGGCTGCTGGCGGGCGGGCACAAGAACATCTGCTGCGTGGGCGACGACGACCAGTCGATCTATGGCTGGCGCGGGGCCGAGGTGGGCAACATCCTGCGGTTCGAAAAGGACTTTCCCGGCGCCCATGTTGTGCGGCTGGAACAGAACTACCGCTCGACCCCGCACATTCTGGCTGCCGCCTCGAACGTCATTCGCGGCAATGAAAGCCGTCTGGGCAAAGAGTTGTGGACCGACAAGCCCGAGGGCGAAAAGGTCCGCCTGATCGGCCATTGGGATGGCGAGGAGGAGGCCCGTTGGATCGGCGAAGAGATCGACGCCATGCAGGGGGGCACCCGTGGCGTGCGGCCGATGAACCTGGACGAGATTGCGATCCTAGTGCGCGCCAGCCACCAGATGCGCGCCTTCGAGGACCGCTTCCTGACCATCGGCCTGCCCTACAAGGTGATCGGCGGCCCGCGATTCTATGAACGAATGGAGATCCGGGATGCCATGGCCTATTTCCGGCTAGTGGTCAGTCCCGAGGATGACCTTGCCTTCGAGCGGATCGTGAACACCCCCAAGCGCGGCCTGGGCGACAAGGCGCAGCAGACGATCCAGCGCACCGCGCGGGATCATGGCGTGTCACTGGTTCAGGGCGCGCGGATCGCGGTTGAACAAGGGCTGATCAAGGGCAAGGGCGCCGCGGCCCTGTGCGAACTGGTCGACGGGCTGGCGCGCTGGAACGCGATGACCCGCGGCCCGCGGATCGAGATCGAGGATGATGCGGTCATCGACGACGGCACTGCACCTGTTCGCTACGGCCCGCCCGAGGTGTCGCATATCGAACTGGCGCAGATCGTGCTGGACGAATCCGGCTATACCGCGCACTGGCAGAACGACAAGACGCCCGAGGCGCCGGGCCGGCTGGAAAACCTCAAGGAACTGGTCAACCAGCTGGACAATTTCGAGAACCTGCAAGGATTCCTAGAGCATGTCAGCCTGGTAATGGACAACGAACAGGACAGCGGTGGGCCCAAGGTCTCGATCATGACCCTGCATGCCGCCAAGGGGCTGGAGTTTCCGGCCGTGTTCCTGCCGGGGTGGGAGGACGGGCTGTTCCCCTCGCAACGGTCGATGGACGAATCAGGCCTCAAGGGGCTCGAGGAGGAACGGCGGCTGGCCTACGTCGGCATCACCCGCGCCGAAGAGGTCTGCACCATTTCCTTCGCCGCCAACCGGCGCGTGTTCGGGCAATGGCAGAACGCGATGCCCTCGCGCTTCATCGACGAGTTGCCTGAGGATCATGTCGAGGTGCTGACGCCTCCGGGCCTATATGGCGGCGGTCAGATGTCGGCAGGCATCGAAACGCGCGCGGCGCAGGCCAACGTCTACAACTCGCCCGGCTGGAAACGGATGCAGGCGCGGCAGGGCCAATACGGCATGTCGCAGCCGCGCGAATCCCGCAACACCTTGATCGACGTGACGGCCGTGGCCAGCTTCACGCTGGGCGAGCGGGTGTTCCACCAGAAGTTCGGCTATGGCGGCGTGGTCGGGATCGAGGGGGACAAGGTTGAGGTTGAGTTCGACAAGGCCGGGACAAAGAAGGTCGTCGCCCGCTTCCTGACCGCCAAGGACGACGTGCCGTTCTGATCCAGCGGAATGTGCCTGCCGACACATGCTAGATTTGTTGTTTTGCGCCCGGGCATGCCCGTGGCGCCTTTTTCATACCCGAAAGAAAAAACGGCGGTTCCCAGGGAGGAGGAGGGGAACCGCCGTTCTTGGCAACATCAGAGCAGGGAGGAGGAGAGCCCTGATGCATCCGAACCCGGGTTTTGCCCGGTATCTGAAGCGCGCGGTGACACCAGGGAGGAGGAGGGGTGCCACCGCGCTTTTCACATCGGGAAGGGAGGAGGAGAACCCGATGCATCCGTTCCCGGGTCTTGCCCGGTATCTCGAAGTGCGCGGCGACGTCAGGGAGGAGGAGGACGCCGCCGCGCGCTTTCAACATCAGGGCAGGGAGGAGGAGAGCCCCGATGTATCGGCTTCCGGCAGGTTGGGGCCGGTATAGGGTGCGGCAGCACCAGGGAGGAGGAGAGATGCTGCCGCTTAAATACAGGTCCTATGGGAGGAGAAGTGGACCTGATCTCGGTATTTCGTTGCGCTCAGCGCGCGTACTGTTCCTCGGCGGCCTGCATGGCCAGGCGACGGATCATCGAGCGGTGCAGGCCCAGGTCGGCCAGTTCGCGATCCGACAGCTCGGACAGTTCGTTCAGAGTTTGGCGGTACAGGCGGTACCGTGCGAAACGGGTTTTTGCAGCTTCGATCAGCGACGCGAAGCGGAATGCCGAGGCGCTTTTGACTGCGCTGTTGGTGGATGCGACTGCCATGTTCGTTACCTAATCCGTTTGAGTGACTGCCGCGTGTCCACGGCGTTTTCTTGAAATCGAAAATAAGCGAATGCTGCGGGTGCACAATACCGAGCACCCTCAATGCCGCTATGCAGCAAATGCATAGATTGACGGGAGAATCCTCACTGCAGCCCAAAGATGCCAATAAAATATGGGTTTTCCGCAGATGCCCTGTGTGTGTCACGACGTGGGGCAAAAGCCGCCTTGTCAATTTTGCCAAAAATTTACGCGCGAAAAGTTGAGATTTCAGCGTTTTTGAGATGCCTTGAACTCGGGCAGGCCACATCAATGGGTGTGCATGGGATCAAACGGGAGATGCGGGATTTCGTGGGATCGACCTGGAAAACGGCTTGGTCTGCCGGGCTGAGAGGTGCAGTGATTCGGGTCGATCAGGGAGATTTCGCTAAAAAATCCGGTTTTGGTGATGAGCATCCGAAAAAAGTTGGGAATTCATGGGAAAAAGTCTTCAGTGAAGAAATGGTCTATATATTGTGTGCGTTTTGAAGATAGCTACAACTAGCGGTGCAAATGAGCTGTTTGTAGATTGGCGGAATGAGTGGTATTCCAGTGTGGATCTGGATTCGGGGAAAATTTCTCATTGATTTCCATGAATTCCCATGGCATCCCTTATTCATCCGATGAGGACGAGGCACATGGGGCGCCAAACGACCCCGAACCAAATAACAAACAGGTTTCATACAGGCATCTCGCTTTCATCACTCAACAGATCCGGCGCGCGGGCGAGCAGACATCCCCCCAGGTGGCGCGCGCAGCTGGACATCCCGCAAAGCGGGTCAATGCGGCGGGTTGATCAGTGGCAGCAGATCAACCCGCCGTTTTTCATCCGGGGGATGCGATTTTTGGTGGGGCGCAAGCGAAAGGGACAGTCGTCTTGGCGCGCAGGTTCAGAGGTGAAAGCCACCACAAGGTGGACGCGAAGGGCAGGGTGTCGATCCCGGCCTCATTTCGCCGCGTGCTCGAGGCCTCGGACCCCAACTGGCAGCCGGGCGGCAATCCCGAACTGGTGATCGTCTATGGCGACCATCGCCGTAAATACCTTGAATGCTATACGATGGAGGCGATCGACGAGGTCGATGCCAAGATCGACGCGCTGCCGCGCGGTTCGATGCAGCGAAAGATGTTGCAGCGCCTGTTCCACGGACAGTCCTTCCCGACCACAGTCGATGAAACCGGACGCCTTGTTCTGCCGGCCAAGCTGCGCAACAAGATCGGGCTTGAGGGCGAGGCGTTCTTCATCGCCGCGGGCGACACGTTCCAGATCTGGAAGCCCGAGACTTACGAGGCCGAGGAACTGGCCGCTACCGAAGAATGGCTGGACGACCTGCCCGAGGATTTCGATCCGATGCAGTTCCTTGATGGCATCGAAGGTGCGTGACGGCATGGCCGGCGCGGATCACACTCCCAGCGACAAGCCCCATATTCCCGTTCTGCTGCGCCCCTTGCTGGACGCGGTCCAGCCGGTTTCGGGCACTTGGCTGGATGGTACCTTTGGTGCGGGCGGATACACGCGAGGGCTGCTTGAGGCCGGCGCCGACAAGGTGATCGGTGTCGATCGGGACCCCTTGGCGTTTGAAATGGCGGCGGATTGGGCAGCGGAATATGGCGACCGGCTGGTGATGCAGCCGGGTGTTTTCTCTCGAATGGATGAATATGCCAGCGACCTTGACGGCGTGGTGCTGGATCTCGGCGTCTCGTCCATGCAGCTGGACCAGGCCGAGCGTGGCTTTTCCTTCATGAAGGACGGCCCGCTGGACATGCGCATGAGTCAGGAGGGCGAAAGCGCAGCCGATCTGGTCAACACCGCCACCGAGGCGCAACTGGCCGACATCCTGTTCCACTATGGCGAAGAGCGCGCCAGCCGTCGCATCGCGCGCGCCATCGTCAAAGCCCGTGCCGAGGCACCAATCACCACCACCCTGCGTCTGGCCGAGATCGTCGAATCCTGTCTGCCGCGCGCCAAACCCGGGCAGTCCCACCCGGCCACGCGGTCATTCCAGGCGCTGCGCATTGCGGTGAATGCCGAATACGAGGAACTGTTTCAGGGCCTGATGGCCGCCGAGCGCGCGTTGAAGCCGGGCGGGCAACTGGCCGTTGTCACCTTCCACTCGGTCGAGGACCGGATGGTCAAACGTTTTTTTCAATCGCGCGCGGGCAAGACCGGCCGTGCCAACCGCTATGCGCCCGAGATCCGGCAGGATCAGCCGCAATTCACGTTGAAGACCCGCAAGGCCATCGGCCCCGATGCGCAGGAGTTGCAGGACAACCCGCGCGCACGCTCGGCCAAGTTGCGGGTTGCTGTTCGTACCGATGCTCCGGCGGGGGAAATTGATGCCCGCGCCATCGGCATGCCCATAATCGGGGGAAAGGCAAGATGAAGAGTATTCTGTTTGCGTTGACTGCCTTGGGCGTTTTCGGGTTGGCCCTGTGGGCCTATCAGGAAAACTACCGCACCCAGCAAGTATTGAAGGAAACCCAGTCCTTGCAGCGCCAGATCGGCGCGGCGCAGGCGCGACTGGCAATATTGCAGGCCGAATGGGCCTATCTGAATCGCCCCGACCGCCTGCGTGAATTGGCCGACTTGAATTTCGAACGTCTGGGCCTGCTGCCGCTGCGCGCCGAGCAATTCGGGCGCGCCGACCAGATCGCCTATGCCGAGGATCCCGACCTACCCATCGCCGACCCGGTCGAATTGCAGGCGATCACCGACACTCAGGCCCTGGGCGAGGTGCAAATCCCATGACACGCACACCCCTCCGCCCGCTTGCCCGCATCCTTGAGGCCCGCGCCCGCGGTGAAAACCCCAAGGTGATCGAGCGCGAGAACATCCGCCGCCGCCATGAAGAGATGAAAGACCGCGCCCGCGCCCGCGCCGAGGGGCGGTTGTTGGTTCTGGGCGTGTTCTTCTTTCTGGCCTTCGGTGTCGTGGGGTTCCGCATGGGCGTTTTGGCCACGTCCGAGGCGCAGGAACCCGTCGCCAGCGCCCCCGGCGCCTCGATCGCCATGCAGCGGGCCAATATCGTAGACCGGCACGGGCGGATCCTGGCCACCAATCTGGATACCTACTCGGTTTATGCCCAGCCGCCGCTGATGATCGACCCGATCGGCGCCGCGGAAAAGCTGGCCGCGATCTTTCCCGATCTGGACAAGGACCGCCTGATCAAGGACTTCACCGGCAAGCGCAAATTCCTCTGGATCAAGAAACGCATCTCGCCCGAGCAGAAGCAGGCGGTGCATGACATCGGCGATCCGGGCATCCTGTTCGGCCCGCGCGAGATGCGGCTCTATCCCAACGGCCGGCTGGCCGCGCATATCCTGGGCGGGTCGGGTTTTGGGCGCGAAGGCGTCTCGGCTGCCGAGGTGATCGGTGTGGCCGGGGTGGAAAAACAGTTCGACGACTATCTGCGCGACCCGGCCAACGGCAACAAACCGCTACAGCTGTCACTGGACCTGACCGTTCAGGCGGCGGTGGAACAAGTTCTGGACGGCGGCATGAAGATCATGAACGCCAAGGGCGCTTCGGCCGTGCTGATGAACGCCCATACCGGCGAAGTGATCGCTGCTGCGTCGCTGCCATCGTTCGACCCGAACGACCGTCCGCGCCCGCCGACCTCGGGGTTCGATCCTTCGGACAGCCCGCTGTTCAACCGCTATGTGCAGGGTGTTTACGAGCTGGGCTCGGTTTTCAAGATCTTCACTGCCGCGCAAGCGGTCGATCTGGGTCTGGTCAATGCCGACACGATCATCGACACCTCCGGTCCGATGAAAATCGGGCGTTTCCCGATCGGCGAATTCAACGGCAAGAATTACGGCAAGATCAGCGTCGCCGATGTGATCGTGCACAGTTCGAACCGCGGCACGGGGCGGTTGGCGCTGCAGATCGGTGCCGAGCGCCAGCAACAGTTCCTGGACGCGCTGGGCATGTTCGACCCCACGCCGTTCGAGATCGTCGAGGCCAAGGGCGGTGTACCGCTCAAGCCCAAGAAATGGGGTGAACTGAGCACCGTCACCATTTCCTACGGCCACGGCCTGTCGACCAGCGCGATGCATCTGGCGGCGGGCTATGCCGCAATCGCCAATGGCGGGCATTATGTCAGCCCCACGATCCTGCGCCGCAATGGGCCGCAATACGGGCCGCGCGTGATGTCGGAAAATGCCGCACAGCAATCGCTGATGATGCTGCGCAGGGTGGTAACGGACGGAACCGCCAGCTTTGGTGACGTGCCGGGTTATGCCGTGGCCGGGAAAACCGGAACCGCCGACAAGCCCAAGCCGCGCGGTGGTTACTATGATGACAAGGTGATCGCTACCTTCGCCTCGGTCTTTCCGGCCTATGATCCGAAATATGTACTGATCGTTGCGCTGGATGAACCGTCGATCCTGGCCTACGGCGAAAAGCGCCGCACGGCAGGCTGGACGGCGGTGCCCGTGGCGGCCGAGCTGATCGGCCGCATCGCGCCGCTGCTGGGCTTGCGTCCGCGGCTTGAGCCTGAGGATCGCGCTGCTATAACGCTGACCTCGAATTAGGCAGTCCGACAGAGGTGGGTCATGGGCGCAAGGTCAAAGAAACTCAGCCAGCTGGCCCTGACCGCGCGCGGCGGTGCCGACCCGGAGATTACCGGGCTGGCCGTGGACAGCCGTCAGGTCAAGGACGGCTTTCTGTTCGCGGCGCTGCCGGGGACGCGCGTGCATGGGGGCGAATTCATCCAATATGCCCTGCGTATGGGGGCTGCCGCCATCCTGACCGATGCCGAGGGCGCGCGGATCGCCGCTGATGAACTGGCCGCCTCGGACGCCGCCCTGGTGGTGGTGCAGGACCCGCGCCAGACGCTGGCCTACACCGCCGCATTGTGGTTCGGGGCGCAGCCGCGCACCATGGTGGCGGTCACCGGCACCAACGGCAAGACCTCGATTTCGACCTTCGTGCGCCAAATCTGGGCCGAGCTGGGCCATATGGCCGTAAATCTCGGCACTACAGGGGTCGAAGGCGCCTGGACGGCACCGCTGGCCCATACCACACCCGAACCCATCACCCTGCATCGCTGTCTGGCCGAGGCCGCGGTGGCGGGCGTGACCCACGCCGCGATGGAGGCCTCGTCGCATGGGCTGGACCAGCGCCGGCTGGACGGCGTGCATTTGACGGCGGCGGGGTTTTCGAATTTCACCCAGGATCACCTGGACTATCACGCGACGTTCGAGGCGTATTTCGCCGCCAAGGCCGGCCTGTTCGACCGGGTTCTGCCGCAGGACGGAACGGCGGTCATCAACATGGATGACCCGAAAGGGGGCGCGATCCGTGATATGGCGCAAGCACGCGGTCAGACAGTTCTGGCCGTGGGCAGCGGGGATGTCGACCTTTGCCTTTTGAATCAACGGTTTGACGCCACCGGGCAGGATCTGCGCTTTGCCTGGCGCGGCAAGACCTTCCAGACCCGGCTGAACCTGATCGGCGGGTTTCAAGCCGAAAACGTTCTGCTGGCCTGCGGGCTGGTCATCGCCAGCGGAGACGAGGCTGAGCATGTCTTCGACACCCTGCCGCATCTGACTACGGTGCGGGGGCGGATGCAGTTGGCCGCGACGCGCAGCAGCGGCGCGGCGGTGTTCGTCGATTACGCACACACGCCCGACGCTGTGATCACCGCCTTGCAGGCGCTGCGCCCGCATGTGATGGGCCGGTTGATCGCCATCGTCGGCGCGGGCGGCGACCGGGATGCGACCAAGCGCCCGCTGATGGGCCGCGCCGCGGCCGAGAACGCCGATATCGTCTTTGTCACCGACGACAACCCGCGCTCGGAAGACCCCGCCGCCATCCGCGCCGCGGTGATGGCCGGGGCCCCCGACGCGACCGAGGTTGCCGACCGGGCAGAGGCCATCCTGCGCGGCATAGATGCATTGCAGCCGGGCGATGCGCTGCTGATCGCGGGCAAGGGGCACGAGACCGGGCAGATCGTGGGTGACCAGGTTCTGCCGTTCGATGACGTGGAACAGGCCAGCATCGCCGTGGCCGCACTGGACGGGAGGGTCGCATGACGCTCTGGACCGCATCCGAGGCCGCTGCCGCGACGGGCGGACGGGCCACGACCGACTGGCAGGCGGGCGGCGTGTCGATCGATACGCGCACGCTGCAACCGGGCGACCTGTTCGTGGCGTTGAAAGCTGCGCGCGACGGGCATGATTTCGTGGCGCAGGCGCTGGAAAAGGGGGCCGCCGCCGCGCTGGTCTCGCGGGTGCCCGATGGTGTGGCCCCCGATGCGCCATTGTTGATCGTCAATGACGTACAGACCGCTCTCGAGGCGCTAGGCCGCGCCGCCCGTGACCGGTGCAAGGCCCGCGTGGTCGGGGTGACGGGCAGTGTCGGTAAGACCTCGACCAAAGAGATGCTGGCGACCGTCCTGTCGGATCAGGGCCGCACCCATGCCAGCGTCGCCAGCTACAACAACCATTGGGGTGTACCGCTGACCCTGGCCCGGATGCCGCGCGACACCGAATATGCGGTGATCGAGATTGGCATGAACCATCCCGGCGAAATTGCACCCCTCGCGCGGCAGGCCCGCCCGCATGTGGCGCTGGTCACCACGGTCGCCGCGGTTCACCTCGAGGCGTTCGAGTCGGTTGCCGGCATAGCCCATGAAAAGGCCGCCATCTTCGAAGGATTGGAGGCCGGCGGCGCCGCAATCGTAAACGCCGACCTGGATCATACCGACATCCTGCGCACCTGCGCCGCCCGACATGGCGCTGTGATCGTGGATTTCGGCCGCACCGCGTCGGATTACCGTTTGATTGACGTGACCCAGTCGCCCACAGACATCCACGTGACCGCCGAGGCCTTCGGCCGACCTATTTCCTTCGACGTGCAATCGGCGGGGACGCATTTTGCCATGAACGGCCTGGGCGCGCTTGCCGCCTGTGTCGCGCTAGGTGTCGATCTGGACGCGGCCATTGCCGGCCTGGCCAAATGGGCGCCGGTTACAGGGCGGGGCGTGCGCGAGATGGTGACATTGCCGGATGGCGGGCAGATCGAACTGCTGGATGACAGTTACAATGCCAATCCGACCTCGATGGCGGCGGCGCTGGATGTACTGGCGGCGGCGCAGGGTGCAAGGCGCATCGCCTTTCTGGGCGACATGAAGGAGCTGGGATCACAAGAGCGCGCCATGCACGCAGGGCTGGCGGATGTGCCTGCCATGGTACGGATCGACAAGGTGCATTGCATCGGGCCGCTGATGCAGGCGCTGCACGAGGCCTTGCCCGAGGGCAAGCGTGGCCTGTGGTTTGAAACCAGCGCCGAAATGGCCCGGCATCTACCGGGTCTGGTTCAGGCGGGCGATGCGGTTCTGGCAAAGGGCTCGCTCAGCATGGCGCTGGCAAGGATTGTTGACGGACTGCGGAAAATGGGGCAAGTGGGCGCGCTTGACGCATGACCACCCATGACCGCCGTGTGAGAAAGGCTTTTGGATGCTGTATTGGTTGACCGCCCTGTCGGATGGAGGGGATTTTTTCAACCTCTTCCGCTATATCACGTTCCGCGCAGGCGGCGCCTTTCTGACGGCACTGATCTTTGGCTTTCTGTTCGGCAAGCCGTTGATCAACGTCCTGCGCCGGAAACAGGGCAAGGGCCAGCCGATCCGCGATGATGGCCCCGAAGGGCATTTCTCCAAGGCCGGCACACCCACGATGGGCGGGCTGCTGATCGTGGGGGCGCTGGTGACGTCGACCCTGTTGTGGGCGCGTTGGGACAACCCCTATGTCTGGATGGTTCTGTTCGTCACGCTGGCCTATGCGGCCATCGGATTCGCGGACGACTATGCCAAGGTGTCCAAGCAGAATACCAAGGGCGTTTCCGGCAGGATGCGCCTTGCTTTGGGCATCATCATCGCCGCGCTGGCCGCGCTGTGGGCGACTCTGCACCACCCGGAGATGCTGCAGAACCAGTTGGCCGTGCCGATCTTCAAGGACACGCTGATCAATCTGGGTATCTTCTACATTCCGTTTTCGATCGTGGTGATCGTGGGGGCGGCGAATGCCGTGAACCTGACCGACGGTTTGGACGGGCTGGCCATCATGCCCGCGATGATTGCGGCCTCGACCTTGGGCGTGATCGCCTATGCGGTGGGTCGCGTCGACTTTACCGAATATCTGGACGTGCACTATGTTCCCGGCACGGGTGAGATCCTGATCTTCACTGCCGCGCTGTTTGGAGGCGGTCTTGGGTTCCTGTGGTACAACGCCCCGCCCGCCGCGGTGTTCATGGGGGATACCGGGTCTTTGGCCTTGGGCGGCGCGCTGGGCGCCATAGCCGTTGCCACCAAGCACGAGCTGGTTCTGGCCATCGTCGGCGGCCTGTTCGTGGTCGAGGCGTTGAGCGTGATCATCCAGGTGCTGTATTTCAAACGCACAGGGCGGCGGGTGTTCCTGATGGCGCCGATCCATCACCACTATGAGAAAAAAGGCTGGGCCGAACCGACCATCGTGATCCGATTCTGGATCATTTCGCTGATCCTGGCGATGATTGGCCTTGCGACATTGAAAGTGCGGTAGGGCTCCCGCCGGGCGCGTTGGGCCTGCGGCCCGCCTGTACCCGTTGGGACCGGCTCGCGCCAAAGGCGCGAGCCTGACGCCGCCCTTGCCAAGGGTCAATTCTTCGGTACAGGGTGGCGGCGCATTGGCAGATGGAAGAAGGTGCGCGGCATGATCCCGGTCAAAGGGTTTTCAGGACATAAGGTTGCGGTTCTGGGGCTGGGGCGGTCGGGCCTGGCCACGGCGCGCGCATTGTGGGCGGGCGGAGCCGAGCCGGTCTGCTGGGATGACAACCCCGCCGCGCGCGAAAAGGCCGAGGCCGAGGGGTTTGCGTGTCAGGACCTGCGACGGCAGGGCGCCTTTGACGCGATCGCGACCTTGATCGTATCGCCCGGCATTCCCCATCTTTATCCCGAACCCAACCCGGTTGTTGCCGCCGCACTGCAGGCTGGCGTTCCGGTCGACAATGACATCGGTTTGTTCTTCCGCTCGTTGGGCGGTGCCGAATGGGACAAGTTCGATGTGCCGCCGCGTGTGGTCGCCGTCACCGGTTCGAACGGGAAATCGACCACGGCCGCGCTGATCCACCACATCCTGACCCAGTCGGGGCGCGAGGCGCAGTTGGCGGGCAATATCGGGCGCGGCGTGTTAGATATCGAGCCCGGCGGCGATGGATCGGTGGTGGTGCTGGAGCTTTCCAGCTATCAGACCGAGCTGGCGCGTGCGCTGACGCCCGACGTGGCGGTGTTCACCAATCTCTCGCCCGACCATCTGGACCGGCACGGGGGCATGGGCGGCTATTTCGCCGCCAAACGCCGCTTGTTCTCCGAAGGCGGTCCCGACCGCGCCGTGATCGGCGTGGACGAGATCGAAGGCGCGTTTTTGGCCGGTCAACTGGCCGAAGGGCCCGGCGACGACCGGGTGATCCGCGTCTCGGTGGCGCGCAAATTGGCCGGCCCGGGCTGGCAGGTTTTTGCCCGCAAGGGGTTCCTGTCGGAATACCGCAAAGGGCGGCAGGCCGCTTCGATCGACCTGCGCGGAATCAAGGGCCTGCCCGGCACCCACAACCATCAAAATGCGTGTTCGGCCTATGCCGCCTGCCGCGCGCTGGGGCTGGCGCCCAAGATGATCGAGGACGCGCTGCACAGCTATCCGGGTCTGCCGCACCGCAGCCAGATCATCGGCGAGGCGAATGGCGTGACCTTCGTAAACGATTCCAAGGCCACCAATGTCGACAGCGCGGTCAAGGCGCTGGGCGCGTTCAAGAAGATCCGCTGGATCTGCGGCGGGCTTGAGAAAGAGGGCGGCATTGCCGCGCTGAACGATGCGACCGACGAGGTTCTGTGCGCCTATGTGATCGGGCGGGAGGCGGCCGCGTTCGCCATGCAGTTGTCGGTCGAAACCCGCGTCTGCACCACCATGGCCGAGGCGGTGGAGCAGGCCATGTGCGACGCCGCGCCGGGTGAAACTGTACTGCTAGCCCCCGCGGCGGCCAGTTTCGACCAGTACGACAATTTTGAACAGCGCGGCGATGATTTCGTGGCGCAGGTGAAACAGCGGTTGTGATCCCGACATTTGCAATGAACCGCCGATTGCGCCAAGGTGAACCGCCATCGGCTTGACGCGCCTCAAAAATCCAGATTTGCGTCAGGCGAAACAGACACGAGGTCAAAACGATGCCGAACCGTAAGCTTTCCCTGATCCTGCCCGCGCTTCTGACTGTGGCGGCCTGCGCCGATGTCGGCGCGAACTACCAGCCTATCGTCGATGGTCCGGTCAGCCCCAACTACAACGCTGACCTGGCCCAGTGTCAGGCCCTTGCGCGCCAGCAGGGCACCGTCGACGCCAATACCGCGCGCAGTGCCGCGGTCGGTGCGGCCGGGGTGGCCGGCACCAAGGCCATCATCGACGACAGCGCCAGCGATCTGGGCCGTGCGGCCGTGGCCGGTGCATTGGTGGGCGCGGGCGCCAGCGCCATCTCGAACACGCAAAAGCAGGAAGTCATCGTGCGCAACTGTATGCGCGGCCGCGGCTACAACGTCGTAGGCTAAACGCGAGCGGCGATTGCTTTTCCGGCGGCGTGGCCCGAGGACCACGCCCACTGAAAATTGTATCCGCCTAGCCATCCGGTGACATCCACCGCTTCGCCAATCGCAAAGAGGCCGGGGACATCCCTGGCCTCCATCGTTTTGGACGACAGGCCATCCGTGTCGATGCCGCCCAAGGTGACCTCGGCGGTGCGGTACCCCTCGGTGCCCGAGGGGGTCAGCACCCAGTCGGACAGCGCATCGGTCAGTGCCTGCAGTGCCGCATCCGATTGATCGGCCAGGTTGCCGGGCATCGGGATGTGGGTGCTCAGATACTCGACCAGGCGGGCGGGCAGGTGACGTGCCAGTTCGGTGGTCAGTGCCTTGCGGCCCGCGCTTTGCCGCCGCGCGCGGAGCAGGTCCAACAGGGACAACTCGGGGATCAGGTTGACCCGGATCGCCTCGCCCTCGCGCCAGTACGAGGAGAGTTGCAGCACCGCTGGCCCGCTCAGGCCGCGATGGGTGAACAGCAGCGCCTCGTCGAAACTTGCGCGAGTATTCGACAGTCGCGCGGGGACGGAAACACCGGACAGGTCCTTGAACCGCCCATCCGGAAAGGTGAACGGCACCAAGGCCGCGCGGGTTTCTGTCACGCGCAGGCCGAACTGTGCAGCAATGTCATAGGCCAGCCCAGTCGCACCCATCTTGGGGATGGATTTGCCCCCTGTGGCCACCACCAGGTTGGCACAGCTCAGGGCGTGCCGCGCGCCCTCGCGCTCGACCGATAGGGAAAATCCGGTTTCGGCCTTTCGCAGATCGCGCAGCGACGTATGCAACCACAGCTCGGCGCCCGCGCGGTCCATCTCGGCCAGCAGCATGGCGATGATCTGCTTTGATGAGCCGTCGCAGAACAGCTGCCCCAGCGTCTTTTCATGCCAGGCGATGCCGTGGCGGCCTACGAGGTCGATGAAATCCCACTGGGTGTATCGTGCCAGGGCCGATTTGCAGAAATGCGGGTTCTGCGACAGAAAGTTCTGCGGCCCGGCGTGGAGGTTGGTAAAGTTGCACCGCCCACCGCCCGAGATGCGGATCTTTTCCCCCGGCGCCTTGGCGTGGTCGATCACCAGAACACGACCGCCGCAATGGGCGGCGCACATCATGCCGGCGGCTCCGGCGCCCAGTATGATCGTGTCAAATCGCATCCCCCGCCCTTGGCGCGGATTGACGCCAATGACAAGAGGAAGAGGCTGGCCTGAGGTGCATTTTCCCTGTAGACTCTTGAACAGATCCCGAAAACGGGACGGTAACGAGGCAGATAGTGGCGGTATCTCATGACTGAGATGGTGTATGGCGCGGTCCAGGACCAGCGCGGTGAACCGATCCTTCCGAAATGGTGGCGGACGATTGACCGCTGGACGATGTCCTGCGTGCTGATCCTGTTTGCGATCGGGCTTTTGCTGGGGCTGGCCTCATCGCCGCCGCTGGCGCAGCGCAACGGGTTTGATCCGTTCCACTATGTCGAGCGGCAGGCGTTGTTTGGATCGCTGGCGCTGATCGCAATGCTGCTGACCTCGATGATGTCGCCCACGTTGGTGCGACGGCTGGCGGTTCTGGGCTTTCTGGCGGCCTTCGTGGCGCTGGCCTTTCTGCCGATCTTCGGGACCGATTTCGGCAAGGGGGCGGTGCGCTGGTATTCGCTGGGCTTCGCCTCGGTCCAACCGTCCGAGTTTCTGAAGCCCGGCTTCATCGTCGTGGCCGCCTGGCTGCTGGCCGCGGCGCAAGAAATCAACGGTCCGCCGGGGCGGCTGTGGTCCTTCGCGCTGTGCCTGTCGATCGTGGGCATGCTGGTGATGCAGCCTGATTTCGGTCAGGCCTGTCTAATCCTGTTCGGCTGGGGCGTGATGTATTTTGTGGCCGGTGCGCCGATGTTTCTGCTGTTGGGTATGGCGGGGGCGGTCGTCTTGGGTGGCATGTTCGCCTACGCCAATTCCGAACATTTCGCCCGGCGCATCGATGGTTTCCTGAACCAGGAAGTCGATCCCACCACCCAGTTGGGTTATGCCACCAACGCCATCCGAGAGGGCGGCCTGTTCGGCGTTGGCGTGGGAGAGGGGCAGGTGAAATGGTCGCTGCCCGATGCACATACCGATTTCATCATCGCCGTGGCGGCCGAGGAATACGGCCTGATCCTGGTGCTGATCATCATCGCGCTTTATGCGCTGATCGTCGTGCGCTCGCTGCTGCGGCTGATGCGCGAACGTGACATGTTCATCCGTCTGGCGGGCACCGGTCTGGCCTGCATGTTCGGTGTGCAGGCGATGATCAACATGGGCGTCGCCGTGCGCCTGCTGCCGGCCAAGGGCATGACGCTGCCCTTCGTCAGCTATGGCGGCTCGTCGCTGATCGCGGGCGGCATCGCGCTGGGCATGCTTCTGGCCTTCACCCGCACCCGCCCACAGGGCGAACTGGGCGACATTCTGCGCGGACGGGGCTGATGACGAACCCTTATTTGCTGATCGCGGCTGGCGGAACCGGGGGCCACATGTTCCCCGCTCAGGCGCTTGCTGAGGCCATGGTGAACAAGGGTTGGCGCGTGCGCCTGTCCACCGACGCGCGCGGCGCGCGCTATACGGGCGGTTTCCCGCATTCTACCGAGATTGTCGAGGTGTCCTCGGCCACATTCGCCCGCGGCGGGCTGGCGGCCAAGGCGCTGGCCGGTCCCCGGATCGCGGCCGGAGTTGCCGGGGTGACGGCCCAGTTGCTGCGCAGCAGGCCGGACGTGGTGGTGGGGTTCGGCGGCTACCCGTCGATCCCGGCGCTGAGCGCGGCGGTGATGCTGCGTCTGCCCCGCATGATCCACGAACAAAACGGCGTTCTGGGGCGTGTGAACCAGCTGTTCGCCACCCGCGTTGCGCATGTGGCTTGCGGCGTCTGGCCCACCGACCTGCCCGAGGGCGCCCACGGTATCCACACCGGCAACCCCGTCCGGGCCGCCGTGCTGGAGCGCGCCGCCGCGCCTTACATCCCGCCCGGAGATTACCCGATGTCGGTGCTCGTGATGGGCGGCAGCCAGGGCGCCCGCATCCTCAGCGACGTGGTGCCCGGCGCCATCGCGGCACTGCCCGAGAGCCTGCGCCGGTACATCCGCGTTTCGCACCAAGCGCGCGAGGAGGATGCCGAGCGGGTCACCGCTTTCTACGCCGAACACGGGATTCTGGCCGAGGTCCAACCCTTCTTCCACGACGTCCCCCGCCGCATGTCCGAGGCGCAACTGGTGATCAGCCGCTCGGGTGCGTCGAGCGTGGCTGACATCTCGGTGATCGGGCGGCCCTCGGTCCTGATCCCCTTTGCTGCCGCAGCAGGCGATCACCAGACCGCCAATGCGCGCGGGCTGGTACAGGCGGGCGCGGCGATCATGATCCCCGAAAAGGCCCTTGACGTTCCCGCCCTGACCGAGCAAATCGCACTGGTTCTGACCAACCCCGAAGCCGCACAGAAAATGGCCCATGCCGCCCTGTCTGTCGGGGCGCCCGACGCGACCGAGCGTCTGGTGGCCCTTGTCGAACAGCTGGCGCAGAAGGAGACCCCATGAATCCAGCAACCAAACTGCCGCAGGATGTCGGACCGATCCATTTCGTGGGCATCGGCGGCATCGGGATGTCGGGCATTGCCGAAGTGCTGCTGAACCTTGGGTATCAGGTGCAGGGATCCGACCTTAAAGCCTCGAAGATCACCGACCGTCTGGCGTCGCTGGGGGCTGAGATTTTTGTGGGTCAGCGGGCTGAAAACCTCGACAATGCCGCCGTGGTTGTCGTTTCGACGGCGATCAAGCCGGGCAACCCAGAACTGGACGGCGCCCGTGCATTGGGCCTGCCGGTGGTGCGCCGTGCCGACATGCTGGCCGAGCTGATGCGGCTGAAATCCAACATTGCCATCGCCGGTACCCACGGCAAGACCACGACCACCACGATGATGGCCGAGCTGATGGTGGCGGGCGATTTCGACCCAACCGTCATCAACGGCGGCGTAATCCATGCTTACGGCTCGAACGCGCGGATGGGGCAGGGCGAGTGGATGGTGGTCGAGGCCGACGAATCCGACGGCTCGTTCAACCGGCTACCCGCGACCATCGCCATCGTGACCAATATCGACCCTGAGCACATGGAGCATTGGGGCGATTTCGACCGGCTGCGCGCGGGCTTTCACGATTTCGTCTCGAACATCCCGTTCTACGGTCTGGCGGTGTGCTGCACCGACCATGCCGAGGTTCAGGCACTGGTGGGCCGCATCACCGACCGCCGCGTGCGCACCTATGGGTTCAACGCCCAGGCCGACGTGCGTGCGGTCAACCTGACCTACAAGGGCGGCATTGCGCATTTCGACATCCACCTGCAATACGAGGACACGGTGATCGAGGGCTGCACCCTGCCGATGCCGGGCGATCACAACGTCTCGAACGCGCTGTCAGCCGTGGCCGTGGCCCGTCATCTGGGCATGAAGACCGCTGAAATCCGCGATGCGCTGGCCAATTTCGGCGGCGTCAACCGCCGCTTTACCAAGGTGGGCGAGGTGAACGGCGTCACCATCATCGACGATTACGGCCACCACCCGGTGGAAATCGCGGCGGTGCTCAAGGCCGCGCGTCAGGCGACCGAAGGCCGTGTGATCGCCGTGCATCAGCCGCACCGCTATTCGCGTCTGTCTAACCTGTTCGACGATTTCTGCGCCTGTTTCAACGACGCCGATGTCGTGGCCATTGCCGAGGTCTTCTCTGCCGGTGAGGATCCGATCGAAGGCGCCAGCCGCGATGATCTGGTGCAGGGCCTGATCCGTCACGGCCACCGCCACGCGCGCGCGCTGCTGGACGAAGGCGACCTGGAGCGTCTGGTTCGCGAACAGGCCCGGCCCGGCGACATGGTCGTCTGCCTGGGCGCGGGCACCATCAGTGCCTGGGCCAATGCGCTGCCTGACCGGCTGAAGGTGAAACAAGCCGTTTGACGTTAGCAGGCATTTGGATGCACAACTTGCGGATGTGTTTCTGCCCTGGCATGTGACTCATTTGCGGAGAGAGCCATGGATTATTCCGTTATCTTTGCCGCCCTTTGGGTGATCTGCGCCACTGTCGTGGCGCTGTTGCCGATGCGCCTGCAATTTCCGCCGGGCATCGTACTACTGATCTGCGCACCAGTTCTGATCGTCTGGCTTGGCGTGGCCCATGGCTGGTTGATCGGAGCGCTGGCCTTTGCCGGGTTCGTATCGATGTTCCGCAACCCCATCCGGTATTACTGGCGAAAATGGTCGGGCCGCGAGGTGGGGCAATGAGTTGGTCGATCGCACTGGCCGCCCTGTGGGGCGTCGCCGCCAACGTGCTGGCCATGATCCCCAGCAAGGACAACCACTGGACCCGCGCCTATGCGCTGATCGCGGTGGGCATCCCGATCCTGGGCTATGTCACTTACGAAAACGGCCCGTGGGTCGGCCTGTTCGTTCTGGCCGCCGGCATGTCGGTGCTGCGTTGGCCCGTGATCTACCTTGGGCGATGGCTGCGGCGGCGGATTTGAACCTGCGTCTTGGAACGGGCTTGCCACGCCCCACCGAATCCGCGATCTAGCCTCAATGACCACTTTGCCAACGCCTCAAGGCCGCCTGACGCCAAACCGACCTCTGAACGACCTCACCTGGCTGCGTGTTGGCGGCCCGGCGGATTATCTGTTTCAGCCGGCTGACCTTCAGGATTTGCAGGCTTTCCTGCGAGATCTTCCGTCCGAGGTGCCGGTGTTCCCGATGGGCGTCGGCTCGAATCTGATCGTCCGCGACGGCGGGCTGCGGGCCGTGGTGATCCGACTGGGGCGCGGCTTCAACGGCATCTCGGTCGAAGGCACCAAAGTCACCGCAGGGGCGGCCGCACTGGATGCGCATGTCGCGCGCAAGGCGGCGGATGCGGGGGTGGACCTCACCTTTCTGCGCACCATCCCCGGTTCCATCGGTGGGGCCGTGCGGATGAATGCCGGTTGCTACGGCAGCTATACGGCGGATGTTCTGAAATCGGCCACCATCGTCACCCGGCAGGGCGAGTTGGTCGAGCTGACGCCGGCCGACCTGAACTTCCGCTATCGCCAGTCCGACCTGCCCGAGGGTGCGGTGTTGGTGTCGGCCACGTTCCAGGGCCCGGCGGGTGACCCGGCTGACCTGCACGCCCGGATGGAGGCGCAGTTGAAAAAGCGCGACGAGACCCAGCCCACCAAGGACCGCAGCGCCGGGTCGACCTTTCGCAATCCGGCCGGGTTTTCCTCGACCGGACGGGCCGATGATGTGCACGACCTGAAGGCCTGGAAGGTGATCGAAGACGCCGGAATGCGCGGCGCCCGGCGCGGGGGCGCACAGATGAGCCCCAAGCATTCGAATTTCCTGATCAACACCGGAAACGCCACCGCCGCCGACCTCGAAGGGCTAGGCGAAGAGGTGCGAAAAAAGGTTTACGAAACAAGCGGGATCACGCTAGAGTGGGAAATCATGCGGGTCGGTGATCCGCTGACAGATTAAAGCCCCGACCGTCAGACCAAAACAGGCAAATTCAGGCGACGGATCAAAGGCATAACGAAATACGGACCACCAGATAAGGTCCGGGGACATTGAGGCGCACGAACGTGGGTAGGTCGAGCAGGACAAACCCCAAAGTGGCGGTATTGATGGGCGGCCCCTCGGCGGAACGCGAGGTGTCTCTCAGCAGCGGGCGCGAATGCGCAGCCGCCCTTGTGGGAGAAGGGATCGAGGTCGTCGAACTGGACGCCGGTCCTGACCTTTGTGCGCGCTTGCAGGACATCAAGCCCGACGTTGTCTTCAACGCCTTGCATGGCCGCTGGGGCGAGGATGGTTGCGTGCAGGGTCTGCTGGAGTGGCTGCGAATTCCCTACACGCATTCCGGCGTGTTGGCTTCGGCGCTGGCCATGGACAAACAGCGTAGCAAAGAGGTATTCCGCGCGGCCGGCCTGCCGGTGGCCAACAGCTTGATCGTTCCGAAATCGGACGTGATGGCGGGACACGTCATGCCCGCGCCATATGTGGTCAAGCCCAACAACGAAGGATCGAGCGTTGGGATCTACCTTGTTTTCGAGGGGTCGAACGGCCCGCCGCAGCTGTCGGATGACATGCCCGAACAGGTCATGGTCGAGCAATACGTGGCCGGGCGCGAGCTGACGGTCACCGTGATGGGCGACCGCGCCCTGACCGTGACCGAGATCCTGACCGACGGCTGGTATGACTACGACGCCAAATACAAGCCCGGCGGGTCGCGCCACGTGCTGCCCGCCGATATTCCGCCGCGTATCTTCGAGCTGTGCATGGATTATGCCCTGCGCGCGCATCAGGTTTTGGGGTGCCGGGGCGTCAGTCGCACCGACTACCGCTGGGACGACGCCAAGGGCGAAGACGGCCTGTTCCTACTGGAGACCAACACCCAGCCGGGTATGACCCCCACCTCGCTGGTGCCTGAACAAGCCGCGCATCTGGGCATGACCTTCGGTCAGCTCTGCGCCTGGATGGTCGAGGACGCTTCATGCGATCGTTGACCGCCTCGCGCGCGCCAGACGTATATCGGCCCAAACCCCTTGCGGGGCCGGATGCAACATTTCAGGCTGGCGGCAATGCAAAGGCCCAGTCTGATCCCAAGCTGCGCCTGCGCGGTGGGCGTCTGTTCCGCCGTCGCACCGGGCGTGCCGATCCCGCCCCTTCGCGCCTCAGCTACCGTCTGCAGCGCTGGATGCTGACTCCAGGCATCCGGCGCGGCCTCAAGATCGGTCTGCCTCTGGGCGCTCTGGCCGCCGCCGTTGGTCTGTTCTTTGCCGACGAGACCCGGCGCGAAGCACTGACTGCGCAAGTCGACGGCGTAATCACCGCTTTCCAGGAACGTCCCGAATTCATGGTCAAGCTGATGGCGATCGACGGCGCGGGTTCCGACCTGTCCGATGACATTCGAGAGGTGGTGCCGCTCGATTTCCCCATCAGTTCGTGGGATTTGGATGTCGAGCAGATCCGCGACACGATCACCGGGCTGGATCCGGTGAAGTCGGCCAGCGTGCGGATCCGGCCGGGCGGTATCCTGCAGGTGGACGTGGTCGAGCGTCAGCCGGTCGTCGTATGGCGCACGCGCGAAGGCCTCGAGCTGCTGGACGAAACCGGCGCGCATGTGGCGTCGATCGCCCGCCGGACGGAGCGGCCCGATCTGCCGCTGATCGCGGGCGAGGGTGCTGACAAGCATGTGGCCGAGGCGCTGGAACTGCTGCGCACCGCGCGCGGCCTGGGCGACCGTGTGCGCGGCCTACTGCGGGTGGGCAAACGGCGCTGGGATCTGATTCTGGACCGCAACCAGCGCATCATGCTGCCGACCGAGCGCCCGGTGCGTGCGCTGGAGCGGGTTCTGGCAGTGAACGAGGTTCAGGATCTTCTGGAACGGGACGTGGCCGTGGTCGATATGCGGCTGGGGTCGCGCCCGACCATTCGGATGACCGAAGCCGCCAGCGCAGACTGGTGGAATACAAAAGTGACAACGGGTAACGGGCAGTGAATACGATGATGACCGATCTTTATCAGTCTCAGCGCGCGATGCGCCAGATGCGCCAGCAGGCCATGCAGCGGGGGGTGGTCGCGATCCTCGATGTGGGGACATCCAAGATCGCCTGCCTAGTGCTGCGGTTCGACGGGACCGGTCGGCTGAGCGAGGACAATTCGATCGGCTCGCTGGCCGGGCAGACCGGGTTTCGGGTCATCGGCGCGGCCACCACCCGGTCGCGTGGGGTGCGGTTCGGCGAGATCACGGCCATGCAGGAAACCGAACGCGCCATCCGCACAGCGCTGCAGGCGGCGCAGAAGATGGCCGACATCCGGGTCGATCACGTGATCGCCTGTTTCTCTGGGGCCAATCCGCGCTCGTATGGACTGGACGCGCAGGTGGACCTGGACGGGCACGAGGTCACCGAGGCCGAGATCGGTCGCGTTCTGAATGCTTGCGACGTGCCCGACTATGGGGCGGGGCGCGAGGTGCTGCATGCCCAGCCGGTGAATTTCGCGCTCGACAACCGCTCGGGCTTGATCGACCCGCGCGGGCAGATGGGGCAGACGCTGGCCGTGGACATGCACATGCTGACCGTCGATGCGGTCGCCATCCAGAACCTGGTGCGCTGCATCAAGCGGTGCGATCTGGAGTTGGCGGGCATTGCCAACTCGGCTTATGTGTCGGGAATTTCGGCGCTGGTCGAGGACGAGCAGGAACTGGGCGCCGCCTGCATCGACATGGGCGGTGGATCGACCGGCGTGTCGATCTTCATTAAAAAACACATGATCTATGCCGACAGCGTACGCATGGGCGGCGATCACGTGACCAGCGACATTTCGATGGGGCTGGGGGTCTCGACCACCATCGCCGAACGGATCAAGACCTTCAATGGCGGCGTTCATGCCACTGGCGCCGATGACCGCGACATGATCGACATCGGCGCGGACACCGGCGACTGGGAACACGACCGACGCACCGTCAGCCGTGCCGAACTGATCGGCATCATGCGCCCCCGCGTCGAAGAGATTCTGGAAGAGGTCCGCCTGCGGCTGGACGCCGCCGGGTTCGACCACATGCCCAGCCAGCAGATCGTGTTGACCGGAGGAGGCAGCCAGATTCCCGGCCTCGATGGGCTGGCCAGCCGCATTCTGGGCCAGCGGGTCCGCCTGGGGCGGCCTCTGCGGGTGCACGGCCTGCCGCAATCGGCCACGGGGCCCGGCTTTTCCTCGGCGGTCGGATTGGCCCTGTTTGCCGCGCATCCGCAGGACGAATGGTGGGATTTCGAAACCCCGGTCGACAGCTCGGCCGTGCGCCCGTTCCGCCGTGCCGTGCGCTGGTTCAAGGACAACTGGTAAGGATGCTCAGCCCGGCCAGGCAAAGCTTCTGGCCGAGCGCATCATAGCCTCCATCGGGGGCGAGAACTTGCGGCCGGGAACGGTGATCATCGCCACCTCCCGGCTCACCTCGGGCTCGGTCAGCGGGCGCTGAACGAGGCCGGGCAGGGTCACCGAATATTCCGGCATGAAGGCAAAACCGATCCCGGCCAGAACCATCGCCTGCACCCAGTCCTCGCGTTCCGAACGAAACCGGGCATACAGCTCGACCCCCTTCGAATCGCAGACCGACATGACCATTTCGCGCAGTTCGCAGGCCAGCCGGTCGACGTAATCCTGCCCCGAAAGCTCGGCCAGCGTTATGGCGTTCTTGCGCTGCAGCCGGTGCTCGGGCGGCAGAACCACCACGTAGCGCTCGGAATAGAGAGGGTGGACGCGGAACCTGTCGCGGATGTCGTCGCCCGCCGTCATCACCACCGCGTCCAGCTCGTCATCGGCCAGAAGGCTCTCCAACTCGGATACCGGGGCTTCCCTGACCGCCAGTTCCATGCCGGGGTGGTCATGCTTGAACGCGGCCAGGAACCGCGCCAGCCGCACATGCCCGATCGTCGGCATCACGCCAAGGCGGATCGGTGTCTTTTCCAGCAGGCGAAAGTTGCGGGCCAGAACCCGCGTGGCCTCGGTCTCTTCGAGGATGTGTTCGAGATGCGGCAGCATAGAACGGCCGAACTCGCTGAGAAGGATGCGCCGCCCCTCGCGGTGAAACACCGGCGCGCCCAGTTCCTCCTCCAGCGCCTTGATGCCCTTGGTCAGCGCCGGTTGCGACACGTCGCATTCCTCGGCCGCCTTGGTGAAATTAAGCGTCCGTGCCGCGGTCAGGACATAGCGGATCTGGGACATCTCCATGGCAACCCTCCCCTCGAAAACCACAGGGCAAGGATACAACACCCGGGCCAAACCGTCAGTTATCGAATGATAACGGTGCGCCCATAGTCCCGTGCGCCGGGTTCTGTTGAAATGCCCTCATTGACAGAAACGGTTTGTGAGAGGAGCACGAAATGCCTGTATTCATGGTGGAAAGAAATCTCAAGGGCATCAGCATGGAGGACCTCGCAGGCGCGCAGAAGGCAGCGATCGGGACGGCCGAGACCATGCGCGCCGGCGGTGACCAGATCCGCTATATCCGCTCGACTTTCTCGCCGGGCGACGGCCGTTGCATGTGCCTGTTCGAAAGCGACACGCCCGCCCAGGTGGCGCGGCTCAACGACACTGCCGGCCTGCCATATACCCAGATCGTCGAGGCGCTGGACCTGACTCCCTGAAAAATCAACGATGTGCGGCGGTTTTCGCCGCGCATTTGACCCGATTGCACGGTGACAGGATCAAGAGGCCGTGTTAGAGATTCACTCAGCACCCGGACAAGAGGTGCAGACCGAAGGCCGAGCAGGCTTTCTGAGAGTTCGGATACGTGACCTCCCCCCGCAACCCGGCGTTGCGGGCCTTTGGCGTGTTGTGTTGCCTCAGCTTCAACCCGCAACATCTGCCAGAGTCGGCGAAATACTGCAAGCGCGGGTCTGTTTTCTTCCATATTTTGTGGCAATTTTGCGTTTTTGGCGTGACGTTTGCCAATTCGGATTGTAGGATTGCAGATGGATAGGCAAGAAAATCCCGCATTGGCGGACATATAACAGGCGGACAGAGCATGACATTAAATCTTTCGATGCCCGGGCAGGATGAACTGAAGCCACGGATCACGGTATTTGGCGTTGGCGGGGCAGGCGGCAATGCCGTCAACAACATGATTGAAAAGCAACTCGACGGCGTGGATTTCGTGGTGGCCAACACGGACGCGCAGGCACTGCAGCAAAGCCGCTCTTCGGCGCGGGTGCAGTTGGGCATCAAGGTGACCGAGGGGTTGGGCGCGGGCGCCCGGGCTTCAGTGGGTGCCGCCGCCGCCGAAGAAAGCATCGAGCAGATTGTCGATCACCTGGCCGGCGCGCATATGTGCTTCATCACCGCCGGTATGGGCGGGGGCACCGGCACCGGCGCCGCTCCGATCATCGCGCAGGCCGCGCGTGAACTGGGCGTGCTGACCGTGGGCGTGGTGACCAAACCCTTCCAGTTCGAGGGCGCCAAGCGCATGCGTCAGGCCGAGGACGGCGTCGAGGCGCTGCAGAAGGTTGTTGACACGCTGATCATAATCCCCAACCAGAACCTGTTCCGTCTGGCCAACGAAAAGACCACGTTCACCGAGGCTTTCTCGATGGCCGATGACGTGCTGTACCAGGGCGTCAAGGGCGTGACCGACCTGATGGTACGTCCGGGCCTGATCAACCTCGACTTCGCCGACGTCCGCGCGGTGATGGACGAAATGGGCAAGGCCATGATGGGTACCGGCGAGGCCGAGGGCGAAGACCGCGCCATCCAGGCCGCCGAAAAGGCCATCGCCAACCCGCTGCTGGACGAAATCAGCCTCAAGGGCGCCAAAGGTGTTCTGATCAACATCACCGGCAGCCATGACCTGACCCTGTTCGAACTGGACGAGGCCGCCAACCGCATCCGCGAGGAAGTGGACCCAGAGGCCAACATCATCGTCGGCTCCACTCTGGACCCCGAGATGGAAGGCAAGATGCGCGTATCGGTCGTGGCCACCGGCATCGACGCCAGCGACAGCGCCGCCGAGGCTCCGGCGCCGCGCCGGTCGATGGCAGCGCCGCTGAGCCGCGCCACCTCGGCCGAGCAGGAAGTCCCTGAAGTCGAGGCCCAGCCGCGTCCGGCCGAAGTTGCCGAGGCGGCCGAGAACATCGCGCCGACCCTGTTCGAGTCGATCGAGGAAGTAGAGTTCAAAGAGAGCTTCTACGACACGGGCACCGAAACCGCGTCGGATGACGATGATCTTCCGCCGCCGGCCTACCAGCCAAGCGCAGCCGAAACCGGGCCGGTGCCCCAGCCGGTCGAAGCCGCAGCCGATCCGGTGCATTCACATGCGCCGGGCACCCCTTCGCCGCAGGCTATGCAGCGGTTGCAGGCCGCGGTCCAGAAAGTGCCGAGCGAGTCGCAGCGCCTGAACGCGCAGCGTCCGCAGGCGTCGGCACAACCGCCGCGCCCTGCGGCAGAGGAACGGCCGCGTTTCGGCTTCAACCGTCTGATCGATCGGATGACCGGACATGCCTCGGACACCCCCGCGCAACCTGTCCGTCAGCAGCCCGCATTGCGCCAGACTGACGCCACGGCACCTGCGCAAGACGCGGCCGACCCGGATCAGGAACGGATCGAGATACCGGCCTTCCTGCGACGTCAGGCCAACTGATCGCGGTAACAAATTCTGTGGAAGGGTCGCCGGTTGGCGACCCTTTATTTTTAGTTTTCAGATATTTACACGCGGATCGGCAGGCTTTTGCCGATCGTTCGCAAAACTGTTTCATTCGGTTACAAAGAGTGAGTTGAGGTGCCTCCGGTGCTTCCTTAACTGAGTGGCAACACGGCCGTTTCGGGTCGGACACCGCTCACAGAGGTCCCATTTGCAACAGACGCTCAAATCTTCGGTCACGTTCAAAGGCGTGGGTTTGCATAGCGGCAAGCCCGCGACGATGGTTCTTAAGCCGGCTGCCGCCGGGCACGGTATTTGGTTCAAGCGGACCGATATCGAACTGGGCAATGCAATGATCCCGGCGATCTATGACGTTGTTGAGCGGACCCAGCTGTGCACGCGGTTGGTCAATGATGCGGGCGTCTCGGTGTCTACTGTTGAACATATCATGGCAGCCTTGGCCGGATGCGGCATCCACAATGCCCTGATCGAGATCGACGGCCCCGAAGTCCCGATCATGGATGGCTCGTCGATTGAATTCGTGCGCGGCATCATGTCCAAGGGTGTACGCCGCCAGGCCAGCCCCGTTCTGGCTTACGAGGTGCTCAAGCCGGTCGTCGCCGAGCGCGAGGGCGCGCGGGCGGCGATCCGTCCGGCGGACGGCTTGATCATCGAGTTTCACATTGAATTCGAAGACGCGGCCATCGGGCAGCAGACCAAGATTCTGGACATGCGCAACGGCGCCTTTGCCCGCGAACTTTCCGACTGTCGCACGTTCTGTCGCCGCTCGGATGTCGAAGCGATGCGCGAAAACGGTCTGGCTCTGGGTGGCACACTGGACAACGCTGTCGTGGTGCAGGGCGACTCGGTTCTGACTCCGGGCGGCTTCCGCCGTGCGGACGAAGCCGTGCGTCACAAGATGCTGGATGCGCTGGGGGATCTGTATCTGGCCGGCGGCCCGATCTTCGGCCATTTCGTCGGCGAGAAATCCGGCCACGCGATGACCAACACGCTTCTGCGCAAACTGTTCGAAACGCCCGGCGCGGTGCGCCCGGTTCTGTGCACGCCGGAACAGGCAATGCAATTGCCGGGGCAGGGTCTGGCCTTTGCGGAAATCCCGCAGGTGGCCTGATCTGTCCAGTCTTGGCGACAATTCCGTCGCGGGTCGTTTAAGGCGTTTTGCACCGGAATTTTATATGCTAGACCAAAGCCCAATCCGGGGTTACCCAAAGAGACAAGACGACTAGGATGGGCGGTATGGTTGGCTTCAAGGCGGCAGTCAGGCTTGCGGGCGTGATTCTTCTGGCGGCTACTTTGACGGCATGCGGCAATGCGGGCGGCTTGTTTGGAAACAAGGGGGCCGACCGGTCCCAAAACCTAGAAGGCTATACCCCCGAACAGATTTTCACCCGTGGCGAATTCGAGTTGTCGCAGAATAGGCCGGATGACGCCGCCTGGTACTTCTCGGAAGTGGAGCGCCTGTACCCCTATTCCGAATGGGCCAAGCGGTCGCTGATCATGCAGGCCTTTGCGTTCCATTCGGACAAGAATTATGAGGAAAGCCGCGCCGCCGCGCAGCGGTATATCGACTTCTACCCCACCGACGAGGACGCGGCCTATGCGCAATACCTTCTGGCGCTCAGCTATTATGATCAGATTGACGAGGTCGGCCGCGACCAGGGCCTGACCTTCCAGGCGCTACAGGCCCTGCGAACGGTGATCGAGGTCTATCCCGACAGCGAATATGCCACCTCGGCGGTGCTGAAGTTCGATCTGGCTTTCGACCATCTGGCGGGCAAGGAAATGGAGATCGGGCGCTATTATCTGCGTCAGGATCACTATACCGCCGCAATCAACCGCTTCCGAGTAGTGGTCGAGGATTTCCAGACCACCACCCACACCGCCGAGGCGCTGTACCGCCTTGTCGAGGCCTATCTGGCCCTGGGGCTGGTTGACGAGGCGCAGTCGGCTGGTGCGATCCTTGGCTACAACTACCAGTCGTCCGAATGGTATGATGCGGCTTACAAGCTGCTGACGTCGCGCGGGCTTGAACTCAAGAGCCGCGGCAACAACTGGCTCAGCCAGATCTACCGCCAGACGATCAAGGGCCAGTGGTTGTAATCGCCATGGTCACAGGCTTGGGACGCTGACGACCCGATGCTGCGCGCCCTTGATATCCGCGACATGCTGATCATCGACCGGCTGGAACTGAACTTTCAGCCGGGCCTGAACGCGCTGACCGGCGAGACGGGCGCCGGCAAGTCGATCCTGCTCGACTCTCTGGGCTTCGTGCTGGGCTGGCGCGGGCGGGCCGAACTGGTCCGGCAAGGGGCCGCGCAGGGCGAGGTCGTGGCCGAGTTCGAACTGCCCGAGGGCCATCCCGCCCATGCGATCCTGGCCGAGGCTGGTTTGCCCGGCGGGTCGGAACTGATCCTGCGCCGCGTCAACACTGCCGATGGGCGCAAGACCGCTTGGGTCAACGACCGCCGCTGCTCGGGCGAGGTGCTGCGCGCGCTGTCGGAAACCTTGGTCGAACTGCACGGCCAGCATGATGACCGCGGCCTGCTGAACCCGCGTGGTCATCGCGCTATGCTGGACGCCTATGCCGGGGCCGAGCCGCAATTGACAGCTGTGCGCGCCGCCTGGGCTGAGATGGCGCGCGCCCGCAAAGCCCTGGCCGAGACCGAGGCCGCCGTGGCCGCCGTGCGCAGCGAAGAGGAATTTCTGCGGCATTCCGTTGCCGAACTCGACAAGCTTGATCCGCAGCCGGGCGAGGACGCCGAACTCGACGCCCGCCGTCGGATGATGCAGGGGGCCGAGCGCATCCGCGACGACGTGGCCCGTGCCTTTGCCCTGCTGGGCGGTGACGGGGCCGAAGGGGCGATGGCGGATGCCGTGCGCTGGCTGGAAGGTGTCGCCGACCGGGCCGAGGGCCAATTGGACGAGCCGATCGCCGCCCTGGGGCGTGCCCTGATCGAATTGGGCGAGGCGCAGGATGGCGTAACCTCCTGCCTCGAGGCGCTGGATTTCAACCCTGTCGAGTTGGAGCAGACCGAGGAACGTCTGTTCGCCATCCGCGCGCTAGCCCGCAAACATGACGTGGCGCCAGATGACCTGAGCGGTTTCGCCGACACGCTACGCGCCCGTCTGGGCCAGCTTGAGGCCGGAGACGCCGACCTGGCCGACCGTCGCGCTGCGGTTCAGGCCGCGCAGGCGGCCTACGACGCGGCCGCTGAGGCACTCAGCGCTCTGCGGCGCGAGGCTGCCGGCCGGCTGGACGCGGCGGTAATGGCCGAGCTTGCGCCGCTCAAGATGGAGCGTGCGGTGTTCCAGACCCAGATCACACCCACCGAGCCCGGACCCGAGGGGCAGGACGCCGTGGCCTTTACCGTCGCCACCAACCCGGGCGCGCCGTCGGGTCCGCTCAACAAGATCGCCTCGGGTGGGGAGCTCAGCCGCTTTCTGCTGGCTCTCAAAGTGTGCCTGTCGGGCGACGACAGCGCCCGCACCATGATCTTTGACGAAATCGACCGCGGGGTGGGCGGCGCCACCGCGGACGCCGTGGGCCGCAGGCTTGCGGCGCTGGCGCAGGGCGGGCAGGTGCTGGTGGTAACCCATTCGCCGCAGGTTGCGGCTCGCGCGGCTCATCACTGGCGGGTTCAGAAACACGTGACCGACGGGCAGACCCTGTCCACTGTCCTACCGCTGTCCGAGCCGGACCGGATCGACGAGATTGCCCGCATGGTCTCGGGCGACACCATAACGCCCGAGGCCCGTGCCGCCGCACGCGCGCTGCTGCAGGCCTGATGCCGTCCTGCCGCTGTGTGCCGCGGGCTTCAGCAGCTTGCGACTTTTCTCTGCGCGGTGCGTGCGTTACCAAGGGTCATCACCCAACCCCGCCGAGGGACAATGACCCAGTCCACCCGTTCCGTGCTGCACTACCAGCTCCAACAGGCCTTGGCCGCGCTCAAGGACGCCTGGCGGGTCATGCGCCGTCGTGGTCCCAGCCAAGTCCAGTTCTGGTTCATCGCGCTGGCCATCGGCATCGCCGCAGGGTTCATGGCGTTGGGGTTTCGCAAGGGCATCACCGCCTTGCAGGCCTATGTCTACCAGACCGAGGACATCCTGCGCCTGCACAGCCATGCCGAAGGGCTGCCATGGGTCATGATCCTGGTCATTCCCATCGTGGGTGGACTGGTGGTGGGGGTAATCCTGCACCTGTTTACCGATGACGGCCGCGTGCGCTCGGTTGCCGACGTGATCGAAGGCGCCGCCGTCAACGATGGTCGGGTCGAAACCAAGGCCGGCATCGCCTCTTTCCTCGCCTCGCTGATCACGCTCAGCACCGGAGGTTCGACCGGACGGGAAGGGCCGGTGGTGCACATGGCCGGCGTGATCTCGACCTGGGTCAGCAACCGCATCCATGCCGACGGCATCACCGGGCGCGACCTGTTGGGCTGTGCCGTCGCTGCCGCCGTCTCGGCCAGTTTCAACGCCCCTATCGCCGGGGCGCTGTTCGCGCTCGAGGTGGTGTTGCGCCATTTTGCCGTCCATGCTTTTGCGCCGATCGTCATCGCCTCGGTGGCGGGCACGGTCATCAACCGGCTGGAATATGGCGACGTGACCGAATTCATTCTGGAAACGCCGGGATCGTTGCAATTCTACGTCGAGCTTCCGGCCTTCCTGATCCTCGGACTGGTTTGCGGGCTGGTGTCTGTGGTGCTGATGCGCGCGATCTTCTTTGCCGAGGATTTCGGCAACCACGTCCAGACGCGCTTGTCACTGCCGCGCTGGCTGCGCCCGGCGGTGTCCGGGGCGATGCTGGGGGTTATTGCCATCTGGTTCCCGCATATCATCGGCGTGGGCTACGAAACCACGATCCGCGCCCTGACCGGCGATCTGGTGCTGACCACCGCCATCCTGTTCGCGGTGGTGAAAACCGCCGCCGTCGCCATTACCATGGGCGGACGCATGGGGGGCGGTGTGTTCTCGCCCTCGCTGATGATCGGGGCGCTGACCGGTCTGGCCTTCGGGCTGATCGCGACCGGTCTGCTGCCGGACGTGTCCGGCACGCACACGCTCTATGCCTTCGCGGGCATGGGGGCGGTGGCGGCGGCGGTGCTGGGGGCGCCGATTTCGACCACGCTGATCGTGTTCGAGCTGACCGGAGATTGGCAGATCGGGCTGGCTGTGATGGTATCGGTTTCGATGTCCACCGCGCTGGCTTCGCGGCTTGTCGACAGGTCGTTCTTCCTGACCCAGTTGGAGCGCCGGGGCGTGCATCTGGCGGCCGGGCCGCAGGCCTATCTGCTGGCGATGCTGCGGGCCGGTTCGGTGATGCGCCCGCTGGGTGATCCGCGCTCGATCACCGAAAAACAGGCGCGGGAGCTGATGGATCAGGGGCTTTGCATTCCGGCCAGCGCCACGCTCGAGGCGGCGATGCCTTATTTCGACCGTGACGAGATCGCCTGTCTACCGGTGGTGGTGCCCGAAGACGACGGATCCGAAACCCCGGTTGGCGCGCTTTATCATGTCGATGCACTCAAGGCGTACAACCGCGCGCTGGCCGCCACGGCAGCCGAGGAACATTCGTGACCCTGCGTGGGTGTCAGATCTGCTCGACCTTCACCGATTCGAGCCGGTAGAACGCGATGTAGTCCTTGATTTCGGACACGGCCGGGATCGGGTTCTCATAGCTCCAGGCCGCGTTTTCGGTGACCGAGGATTTGTTGACGATCGAAAAATGCGTGGCGTCGCCCTTGTGCGGGCAGTGGGTCACCCTGTCGGTCTTGTCCAGAAAGGCCATAGCGATGTCGTCGCGTGGGAAATAGATGACCGGCGGCAGATCGCCCTCCGACAGCTCCAGTGCGTTGGTGGTCTCGCCCAGAATGGCGCCGCCTGAACGGACGCACCATTTTCCGGGCGCCTTGCGGATCGCGATATCTGCGGTCATTTCTGCTCCTTCCCTCGTCGTCGCGGCCTTTGATCATTCCGGCCTGAAGTCTACCCGTCCATGTAACACTGTCATGTCACAACGGTGCGGTCGCGGCATCCAACCACAGTTGCGCGTCGGGCGACAGCCTTGGGCGGATCTTTTCCGCAACGTCCCGATGGTAGGCGTTCAGCCAGTCGCGTTCTGCTGCGGTCAGCATGTCGGACACGATCAGGCGCCGGTCGATCGGGACATAGGTCAACGTACGCCAGCACAGCATCGCCCGTTCGCCGTCACCGCCGGGCAGGGCGGGCGCTTCTTCCACGACCACCAGGTTTTCCAGCCGGATGCCAAACGCACCCTCGCGGTAATAGCCCGGTTCATTGGACAGGATCATGCCGGGCTGCAGCGGCACATGGCTGACGCGCGACAGGCGCTGCGGGCCTTCATGAACGCTGAGATACGCGCCGACACCGTGACCGACGCCGTGGTTGAAATCCTGACCCGCCTGCCACAACGGAGTACGCGCCACGCATTCGATGTCACGCCCGGCCAGCCCCACCGGCCAGCGCAGCATCGACATGGCGATCATTCCTTTCAGCACGCGGGTGAAACAGGCCTTCTCCTCTTCGCCGACGCTTCCGATAGCAATCGTGCGGGTGATGTCGGTGGTGCCGTCCAGATATTGCCCGCCGCTGTCCAGAACCAGCAGATGCCCGTCTTCAAGCCGGCTGTCGGTGTCCTCGGTCACCCGATAGTGCATGATGGCGCCATTCGGCCCGGTGCCCGCGATCGTGTCGAACGAGATGTCCTGCAGCGCGTTGTCGCGCCGCCGGTTTTCCTCGAGCTGGGTGACGACCTGGGTCTCGGTCACACTGCCCGGTGCCTGCTCATCCAGCCAGCACAGGGTCTCGATCAACGCCACCGCGTCGCGCAGATGCGCGGCGGCACTGCCCGCGATTTCAGCCGCGTTCTTGCAGGCCTTGGGCAGGGCGCATGGGTCGCCGCCATCCACGGCGCGCTCGGCCAGCACGTCGATCACGGCCTGAGGCACGGTGCCCATGTCCACCTGAACCGCGCCTTCCAACGCGCCGACGGCCTCCAGAAACGCTTCGGGCGGGTGCACCGACACCTGCGGCCCCAGATGTTGGTCCAGCCCGGTCAGCTTCTGCGCCGCCATGAACAGGTCCACCCGCCCATCGGCGTGCAGAATGGCAAACCCGTGCGCTACCGGATTGTAGGCGATGTCAGACCCGCGAATGTTCAGCAGCCACATGATCGAATCCGGCAAGGTGATCACGGCTGCGCTGCGCCCCGCGTCCGCCAGGCTTTTTGCCAGGCGCGTGATCTTGCTCTCGGCGCTTTCGCCCGCGAAGTCCAGCGGATGTGGCTTTGCCGGGTTCAACGGCGGCGCTGGCTGGTCCACCAAGATGCGGTCGACAAGGTTGTCACAGCGCACCAGCTCGATCCCGCTGCCGGCCAGCGCGGCTTGCGTGTCGTGGATCTGTCCCGCCGCGTGCAGCCACGGATCGAACCCCACCTTGCCGCCCTCGGGTAGGTGCCGTTTCAGCCAGTCGGCCAGAGATACTTCGGGCCAGGGCACCGGCGTGAACTCCTCGGCCACCTGCGCCTTGACCTGGGTACGGTAGCGGCCGTCGACGAACACCCCGGCAACTTCGCGTAATGTCACGCAGAACCCAGCTGTTCCAGTGAATCCGGTCAGCCAGGCCAGCCGCTCGTCATGAGGGGCCACATATTCGCCCTGATGCGCATCGGCGCGCGGCACAAGGAACCCGTCCAATCCTTCGCGCACCAACTCAGCTCGCAACGCCGCCAGTCGCGGTGGCCCCTGTTCCGGCCGCGCCGTCACTTCGAAGGATTGGAACATTTGCATCTCCCTCAATCCGAGGCGGGCCATGGCCCACCTCAGTTTGGTTTTTTCAAGAAGGGTCCCGCCCGGGGCAAGGCCTGGCTCAGCCGGCCTTCCGAATGCCCATCACGCGGGCCCGCGCGCGCGGATCGCTGTCGAACAGGGCGGCCAATTGCTCGGTCATCGCCCCGGCCAGCTGTTCCACATCGGTGATCGTCACCGCGCGGTCGTAATACCGGGTCACGTCATGGCCGATCCCGATGGCCAGCAATTCGACCATCTTGCGCTTTTCGACCATGGCGATCACGTCGCGCAGGTGTTTTTCCAGGTAATTCGCCGGATTTACGCTCAGCGTAGAATCATCCACCGGAGCCCCGTCCGAAATCACCATCAGGATCTTGCGCTGCTCGCGCCGGGCCAGCATCCGCCGATGTGCCCATTCCAGCGCCTCACCGTCGATGTTTTCCTTCAGCAGGCCTTCTTTCATCATCAAGCCCAGATTGGCCCGCGCCCGCCGCCAGGGCGCATCCGCCCCCTTGTAGACGATATGCCGCAGATCATTCAGGCGGCCGGGCTGCTGTGGGCGGCCATCGTTCAGCCACGCCTCGCGCGCCTGTCCGCCTTTCCAGGCCCGGGTGGTAAAGCCCAGAATCTCGACCTTCACGTTGCAGCGTTCCAGCGTGCGTGCCAGAACATCGGCACAGATCGCCGCGATGGAAATCGGGCGCCCGCGCATCGACCCCGAGTTGTCCAGCAGCAGCGTCACCACGGTGTCGCGGAATTCGGTGTCTTTCTCGACCTTGAAGCTCAGCGGTGTCGTCGGGTTCGCAACAACCCGCGCCAGCCGACCGGCATCCAGAATGCCTTCCTCGCGGTCGAACTCCCAACTGCGGTTCTGCTGCGCCTGCAGTCGGCGCTGCAGCTTGTTGGCCAACCGGCTGACGGCCCCCTTCAGCGGCTCCAACTGCTGATCCAGATAGGCGCGTAGCCGTTCCAGTTCGGCGGGTTCGGCCAGCTCCTCGGCGGCGATCTCCTCGTCATGGGTGTTCAGATAGACCTTGTAGTCCGGGTCGGCCTCGGACGCCGGCGGAGGGGCGGGCGGCTCCAGCGGCGCTTCGCCCTCGGGCATCTCGGCCTCTTCGCCCATCTCGTCCTCGGCCATCTCGTCCATCGAGACCTGCGCCTGCGACTGGTCCTGCTGCTCTTCCTGCGTCTGTTCAGGAGTGGCGTCGGCGTCCTGCTCGTCCTGTTCGTCCTGGCCGGTGCTGTCAGGGTCGGGCTGTTCCTCGGCCTCTTCCTCGGCCTGGTCCTCCTGGTCTTCGTCCAGCGCGTCCGGGTCTTCGCCCAACTGATCGCCATAACCCAGATCGTCGATCACTTGGCGGGCGAATTTGGCAAAAGCGGTCTGGTCCGACAGAATTTCGTTCAGGTTCTCCAACGTGCCGCCGGCCTGTTCCTCGATAAACCCGCGCCACAGTTCCATGACATTCGCGGCCGCTGGCGGGAGATCGCGCCCCGTGGCCAGGTGCCGGATCAGATAGCCCGCGGCGACGGCCAGCGGAGCCTCGGACGGCTGCTTGCACTGGTCATAGCCCCGCCGCAGCGCCTCGTGGTTGATCTTGACGTCGATATTGCTGGCGGTGCCCGGCATGTCGCGGGCGCCCATGGCTTCGCATCGGGCAGTTTCCATCGCCTCGTACAGATCGCGGGCCATGTCGCCCGGCGGGGCGTAACGGGCATGGGTGGCCTCGTCATGGTACCGGCGCTGCAACGCCAGCGCATCCGCCGTGCCGCGCGCCAGCAAAACCTCCTCGCGCGTCATCCGGCGCGACACTTGAGGCAAGCGCATCGTCTCGCCCGACAAACCCGACGGATCGACCGTGTAGCTGACCGACAGGTCCGGGTCGTCGGCCATCACCTTGGTGGCCTCGGCCAGGGCCTTCTTGAAGGGATCAGCGGGGTTATCGTTCTTCTGCACCATCTCTCTCAGCCCTCATTCAAGCGCCGCCCGACCGCGACGACCGGCCCCGCCTTCATCTGGCCCAAAATATCCCCGCCGGAGGCATTGCGCCCGGCACGGGCGCAAATCCAACATTACCCCAAGCTGACGCTTGCGGCGCTTTCCGGCAGTTCCTCATCAAAACACCGCTGGTAAAACTCGGCAACCGTCTCGCGCTCTAACTCGTCGCACTTGTTCAGGAACGACAGGCGGAAAGCATAGCCCACGTCGCGGAAGATCTCGGCATTCTGGGCCCAGTTGATCACGGTGCGCGGGCTCATGACCGTGGACAGATCGCCATTCATGAAAGCGGTCCGGGTCAGGTCGGCCACGGTGACCATCTGGCTGACGGTCTTGCGGCCCTTCTCGGTGTTGTAATGCGGCGCCTTGGACAGCACGATCATCACCTCGGCATCGTGACTTAGATAGTTCAGCGTCGCTACCAGCGACCATCGGTCCATCTGCGCCTGGTTGATCTGCTGCACGCCGTGATACAGGCCGGTGGTGTCGCCCAAACCCACGGTGTTGGCGGTGGCGAACAGGCGGAAATAGGGGTTCGGTGTGATGATTTCGTTCTGGTCCAGCAAGGTCAGCTTGCCGTCATGCTCCAGAACCCGCTGGATCACGAACATCACGTCGGCGCGGCCGGCGTCGTATTCATCGAACACGATGGCCACCGGGTTGCGCAGCGCCCATGGCAGGATGCCCTCGTGAAACTCGGTCACCTGTTTGCCGTCGCGCAGCTTGATCGCATCCTTTCCGATTAGGTCGATCCGGCTGATGTGGCTGTCCAGGTTGACGCGAACTGCAGGCCAGTTCAGACGCGCGGCGACCTGTTCGATATGGGTCGATTTGCCGGTCCCATGATAACCCTGGATCATTACCCGCCGGTTGTGCGAGAAACCGGCCAGAATGGCCAGCGTCGTCTCGGGGTCGAACTTGTAGGTCGGATCGATCGCCGGCACACGGTCGCTTTGCTCGGCAAAGCCCTTGACGACCATGTTCGTGTCAATGCCGAACACGTCCCGGACCGAGATCTCTTCGGTCGGTTTTGCGTTGATGTCGATTGATCCGTCAGCCATGCGCCTTGTCCTCATTCCTTGGCCCGTTCACCGGGGTCGAACCCGTGTGTGGTGCAACATATTGCGGGCAAGGGCAAGGGAAAGCCGAGTCTGCCGAAACAGAACCGGACGATTGCGTCCGGCGGCCTTCGCGGCTGCATCGCGAACCCGGAAATCTGCATGGTGCAGCTGCGGTATGGCGCTATTTGTTGACTCAACAATGGGAATATCGTGCAATATGCGCGTTTGTTAGCGAGGTTTCGCCGTGTCATTGGTCATTACTGGCCCGTCGGTCATCAATTTTCCGTCGGGAACCGATACGTTTTCCGTTGATTACGATGCCTCTAGATCGGTTTCCTGGAGCGTCACGGTTTTGGGGGACGGGCCATTGGATCCGTCCGATTATTCCGTTTCCATCGACGCCAACGGCCTGTTGACCATAGACCTGACACCGGGGGTCGACATTCCTCCGGGTACATCGCTGTCGCTTCGGATCGACGCGACCACCGGCCGCCCCGGAAACGGGAACAATGCAAGCCTTGGCGTGACCGTGAACCTCCCCGCCGGGGTCGTCCCCTGTTTCGTTGCCGGAACCCTGATCGAGACCGCGCACGGACCACGCCCAGTCGAAGATCTTGCCGTTGGCGATCTCGTGCGCACCTCACGTGGAGAATTGCTGCCGATCCTCTGGATTGGGCAACGAACATTGTCAGCAAACCAGCTGGAACTGAGCCCGAATTTCAGACCGATCTGCATAGGCAAGGACGCTTTGGGGCCTGGCCGGCCTTCGCGCGACCTCTACGTCTCACCGCAGCATCGCATCGTGCTCGAAGGGTGGATGGCCGAGCTTCTGTTCGGCGAAGCTCGGGTCTTTGCGGCGGCGGTCCATCTGGTCAACGATGGGACCATTCGCCGGACCCTGCCCAAATCGCCGGTCACCTATTACCACATCGCCTGTCCGCGCCACGCCGTTCTGATCTCGAACGGGTTGCCGACCGAAAGCCTTTATCCCGGCGATATGGTGCTTCAGGCGTTTGGGACAGGGGTGGCGGCCGAGCTGCTGGCCTTGTTCCCTGAACTGGCCCACCCAACCCCTACAGCCGCGTTGCGGACCCGGTTGCCCTGCCTCAAAAGGCGCGAAGCGTCGGTGGCGGGAAAAGCGCTGATCCAGTAGGTCGGCCAGACCTGTCCCGAAAAAAAACCAAAATTAATGCCAACGTGCGCGCTTCGCGGTATGCTTGCAGAGGTTTCAGTGCCGCCCGGACAACGAACGGCCGTGGAATCCACTTTGCTTGAACATTTGAATTAAGGGAGTGAGAACTTGAGAACCTTGAATTGGAAGCGGCGCTTTGCCGGCGCAGTTTTGGGGGTCAGTCTGGCGCTGCCGGCTGCGGCCCAGGACAAGCCTATGAATTTTCTCATTATCTGGGGCGATGACATCGGGTATTGGAATGTCAGCGCTTATAACCAAGGCATGATGGGCTATGAAACGCCCAACATCGACCGGATTGCAAACGAAGGCATGTTGTTCACCCATGCCTACGGGGAACAGTCCTGCACGGCAGGGCGGGCCAGCTTCGTGACCGGCCAGTCCGGGTTCCGGACCGGGCTTCTCAAGGTCGGGTTGCCGGGCGCCAAAGAGGGGATCAGCGAAAAAGACCCCACCATTGCCGAATATATGAAGTCCAAGGGCTACATGACGGGTCAATATGGAAAAAACCATCTGGGCGACCTGGACGAACACCTGCCCACCAACCACGGTTTCGATGAATTCTTCGGCAATCTCTACCACCTGAACGCGGAAGAAGAGCCCGAGAATGTCGATTATCCCAAGGATCCCGCCTTCCGCGAGCAATTCGGCCCACGCGGCGTCATCAAGTCCAGCGCCGACGGCAATATCGAGGATACCGGCCCGCTGACACGCAAGCGGATGGAAACCATCGACGAAGAGGTGACCGCCGGTGCGCTCGACTTCATCGACCGGGCGGTTGAACAGGATAAGCCGTTCTTTTTGTGGTACAATACGACGCGTATGCACATTTTCACGCACCTCAAAGAGGAAAGCCAGGGCGTGACCGGGCTGGGGGTCTACCCTGATGGCATGGTTGAGCATGACAAGATGGTCGGCCAGATGCTGGACAGGCTCGACGAGCTGGGCATCGCTGACAACACGGTGGTGATGTATTCCACCGACAACGGCGCCGAGGTCTTCAGCTGGCCCGATGGCGGTACCACTCCGTTCCGGGGTGAAAAGAACGACAACTGGGAAGGCGGCTATCGCGTTCCGCTGCTGTTGAAATGGCCGGGTGTGATCGAACCGGGGCGCAAGTCGAACCAGATCATCAGTCACCTGGACTGGTTCCCGACGTTCATGGCCGCGCTGGGGGATGCCGACATGAAAGAGGTCATGCTGACCGAAGCACCCTTTGGGGAAGGCAACGAGCCGGTGCACCTAGACGGCTACAACTTCCTGCCGTACTTCAAGGGCGAGACCGAAGAAGGCCCGCGCAAGGAGTTTCTCTATTTTTCGGATGGCGGTGACCTGGTGAACCTGCGGTACGGGCCGTGGAAGGTCGTGTTCGCCGAACAGCGGGCACATGGTTTCGATGTTTGGCAGGAACCGCTGACCTTCCTGCGGTTGCCCAAGCTCATAAACCTGTATTCGGACCCGTTCGAACGGGCCGAGCACGAGTCCATCGGCTACTCGCAATGGCGGCTCGAGCGCGCCTTTGCTCTGGTGCCGGCTCAGGCTTTCGTGGCTCAGTTCCTCGAAACCTTCAAGGACTACCCGCCGCGTCAGGAACCTGCCAGCTTCTCGATCGATCAGGTTCTGCAGACGTTGCAGACCAATCAGGGCGGCTGACCCAATTCACAGAAAACATGAAGGGCGCCCAATCGGGCGCCCTTTTTTCATTGAAAGGCTGAGGCTTTACTTGAAATTGCGGCTGTCCTTGATCTGGTCCCAGGCCCAGACCACTTCCTGCAATTGTTCTTCCTGACTGCGGTCGCCGCCGTTCATGTCGGGATGCAGAACCTTGATCAGCTTCTTGTAGGCCTTGCGCACCTCGGCCTTGGTCCAGGTGTCCTTGGCTTCGAGGATCTCGATCGCCCGGCGTTCGGTGGGCGGTAAGCGGCGGCCCGTGGCTTCGCGGCCCCGGTTCTTGGTGGCCTTTTCGCCCAGCACCTGATGCGGGTCCTCGATCCCAAGGCGGGCCCAGGCGCGCGCCTCGGGGTCGCCCATCGGTTTGGTCTCGCGCTCCCACACCTTGTCCTTGGACCGCTGCGCGTTCAGCTCGGCCTCGGTCGTGCCGTCGAAGAAATTCCACTTCTGGTTATACTCGCGCACATGCTGCTGGCAGAACCAGAAATAGTCATCCAGCACGTCGGGCGCCTTGGGCGCGCGGTATTTCCCCGGTTCGTTACAGCCTTCGTGATCGCAGACGCGGGTCGATGTTTCGGATGCGCCCGACATTCCCCGGCGGCCGCGCGGGTTTTTCTTCTTGGCACTGGACACCGAGATGTCGAAACCGAAGGGATCAGGTTTTACCATGTGCTCATCCTCACGAACGCGTCTTTTCGACTCGGAGGCAGCAGTTTAATCTAAGTGACCGAAAGTAGAAGAGGGGCGCGGCAAATTATTTGTCCACGAGCACGAAAATGACCATGACCGAGGAAATTCGCACCCGCCTGCAGGCGGCTTTCGACCCCTATGAGCTTGAGGTCGTGGACGACAGCGAAAGCCATCGCGGCCATGCCGGGTTTCGCGAAGGCGGCGAAAGCCATTTCAACGTCCGCATCCGCGCCGCGGCCTTTGCCGGTCAGTCCCGTGTGGCCCGCCATCGTGCCGTGCACAAAGCGCTGGGAGACGTCGTGCCGCGCATCCACGCGCTGGCGCTGGACATTGGCGACTGATTGCGCCACGGCCGGCGGAAGGCGATCAGAGCGCTGGCAAGCAACTGGCGCATGCCCGAAATCCGCGCATCCAGCCAGGCGGTGTGGCGGTAATGGTTCAGTTGCCCCGGGTATCTTTTTCGGCCTCGTCCGGCTTGGCCTCGGGGGTGTCTTTGTCCGGCTTCGACGTCAGCGGCGGGTCGTCATTATCCTGCGCGATCGGGGCCGGTGCGTCGGGGCCGGGAACCGGACGCGCCAAGGGAGTATCGTCCTGTTCGGGCGGGGTCAGAAAGGCCTCGGCTTCATCGGCCGGCACTTCGGTCTCGACCGCCCGCCGGAACACCAGAACATTGCGCCAGTTCGTGGTGCTGCCGGTCAGTCCCACCCGCTCTTCGCTGGGCAGCAGTTCGGCGCTCTGATATTCCCAACCTTCCGCGCCCATCTCATTCAATAGCTGCTCGATGGTGACGGCAAACCGGCCCTCGGGCGTTTTGACCCCTTTGGCCTTGGTGCCTTTCTTGGGGGCCGGGACGACCTTGTATTCGTAACGCTGCATACACAACCTCAAAATTGTTGAAGGGGTTATAGCAGCGTGTTCCCCAAACGCCATAGCACCACTTGTATGACGACCGCACTATATAGGCAGATTTTTCCATTTGGATACTCGGTAAAGGTGCATTGATTGACATACTCGCCTGACACGCGTCTACTAATTGACGTTGGGTTAATTAGTTTGGGGGGGTGTTATGGCTCGAGCGATTGCGTATCGCGGCGTTGATATACCGAACACATCTGTATGGTTTGGTTTTGTGCAGGTCGCAAACTCGGGGAGGATCGTTATTTCGGATGGGTTTCGGAAAACGATCTACGAAGGCAGTTTCAGGTATGATGCGGCAGGGCGCGTGTCCGGAACTATGAACAAGATCACCGAGTTTGCGGGTGGTCAGAAACTATACACTGTGACTGGAATTGGCGCGAGTGCCGCAGCGCTGTACAATGCAATCCAGATACAAGCGAACTTTCAAAAAGCGGCAGCAATTGTTCTTGCAAAAAGCGATAGCCTAACCGGTTCGTTGTTTGCTGATAGTATTAAGTCATTTGCAGGAAATGACATCGTCAACGCTCGGGATGGAGACGACACGGTGTGGGCCGGAAGTGGTAACGATGTCGTCCGAGGTGGACTAGGAAACGACACCGTTTTTGGCAACCAAGGCAATGACAGACTAATTGGTCAGGGTGGAGTGGACAAACTCGTCGGACAGTCCGGGAACGATGTCCTTTCCGGCGGCAGTGGCGACGACGTACTGATCGGTGGCGGCGGCAGCGACCGAGTTTATGGCGGTGCCGGCAACGACATTCTGAACGGCGGGCGCGCGGCGGATATTTTGAGAGGCGGCGGCGACAATGATACTCTCATTGGTGGATCTGGTAACGACAACCTAGCTGGGGGTTCGGGAGACGACATCCTGCAGGGCGGCGCCGGTCGTGACATCCTTGCCGGAGGTGCGGGTGCGGACCAGTTCGTATTCAAAGCTGTTTCCGAGTCGCGTGTTGGAGGAACGAAACGGGACGTCGTTACAGATTTCGTTCAAGGGGAAGATGTTATTGATGTTTCCGCTATCGATGCAACGTCGCAACCTTTGGATCAGGCTTTTATGTTTATTGGAGAAGCCGCGTTCTCTGGCACTGAGGGTGAATTGCGTTTCGTCAAAAACACGACAAGCGGAATTACAGTCGTGAGCGCGGATATCGATGGGGATGGCTCTGCCGATTTCCAAGTTCAATTGACTGGTATCTTCGATCTGAACCAGACGGATTTTATTCTGTAGGGAAGTTTCCGCAGCAGCCAGCGTCATTCTTGTTGCAGCGAGAATCATAGATCGCCAACAATGACCGCCCTGACCGACGGTTTTCGTCGCCTATCAGCGCCGAAGGCGATGCCACGATCAAGAACCGTTCGGCAACGGGTAGCTTTCGTTCAATCGAGCCGGGCCCGTGTTTGCAAGACTGTTGACTACAAACCGGACAAACCCAGTTGCCCGGCCTGTACAAACCGAAAGAACTTATTGGCCCAGCTTCTGCGCAACCAACTGGTTGACTGCCTTGGGGTTGGCCTTGCCGCCGGTGGCTTTCATCACCTGTCCGACGAACCAACCGGCCAGTTTCGGGTTCACCTTGGCCTTCTCGACCTGGGCGGGATTGGCCGCGATGATCTCGTCCAGCGCGGCCTCGATGGCACCGGTGTCGGTCACCTGCTTCATGCCGCGCTCTTCGACGATCTGCGCCGGGTCGCCGCCTTCTGTATAAACGATCTCGAACAGCTCCTTGGCGATCTTGCCCGAGATGGCGTCCGAGGCGATCAGGTCGATGATTCCACCCAGCTGTGCGGGCGAAACCGGCGAGTCGGTGATGTCGCGGTCGTCTTTCTTCAGGCGGCCAAACAGCTCGTTGATGACCCAGTTCGCGGCCAGCTTGCCGCTGCGGCCCTTGGCGACCTCTTCGAAGTACACCGCCGATTCAACCTCGGCGGTCAGCACTGATGCGTCATAGTCGGTCAGGCCAAAATCGTTGATGAAACGGGCCTTTTTCTCGTCCGGCAGCTCGGGCAGCTTGGCGGCGATGTCATCGACCCAGGTCTGCTCGATTTCCAGCGGCAGCAGGTCGGGATCGGGGAAGTAGCGATAGTCATGCGCCTCTTCCTTGGACCGCATCGAGCGCGTCTCGCCCTTGTCGGGATCATACAGGCGGGTTTCCTGCTCGACCTTGCCGCCGGCCTCGACGATGGCGATCTGGCGACGCGCCTCGACCTCGATGGCTTGCTGGATGAAGCGCATCGAGTTCATGTTCTTGATCTCGCAACGCGTGCCCAGGTACGAAAAGTCCTGCGTTTCCATGTATTTCTCATAGTCGCCGGGGCGGCAGATCGACACGTTCACGTCGGCCCGCAGGTTGCCGTTCTGCATGTTGCCGTCGCAGGTGCCCAGATAGCGCATGATCTGGCGCAGCTTCGCGATATAGGCGGCGGCCTCTTCCGGCCCGCGGATGTCGGGGCGGCTGACGATCTCCATCAGGCAGACGCCGGTGCGGTTGAGGTCGACGAAGGACATGTTCGGATCCATGTCGTGGATCGACTTGCCCGCGTCCTGCTCCATGTGGATACGCTCGATCCGCACCCTGCGCGCGGTGCCGTCGCCCATCTCTACCAGCACTTCGCCTTCGCCCACGATCGGGTGATACAGCTGGCTGATCTGGTAGCCCTGCGGCAGGTCGGGGTAGAAATAGTTCTTGCGGTCAAAGGCCGATTTCAGGTTGATCTGCGCCTTCAGGCCCAAGCCGGTGCGCACGGCCTGGGCCACGCAAAATTCGTTTATCACCGGCAGCATGCCCGGCATGGCCGCATCCACGAAGGACACGTTCGAGTTCGGCTCGGCCCCGAATTTGGTCGATGCCCCCGAGAACAGCTTGGCATTGGACGAGACCTGCGCGTGCACCTCCATCCCGATCACCAGTTCCCAGTCGTGCTTGGCACCGGCGATGGTCTTGGGTTTGGGCAGTTCATAGGTCAAGTCGAGCATGGCGCGCCTCATTTCCGCAGAAGTCTAGGCCTGCGTATTAGGCCCGGACCGTCCAAGGGGCAAGGGGCAAAGGCGCGGGGAGCGCGAATCTCAGGGGGTGTTCAACTGCAGGCCCGAGGGTGTGAAGGTCACGACAGTCCCGTCGCGCAGCTCGTCGCGGAACAGGTCGCTGATGGCGTGCAGGGCGGCGCGGTGTCCCCGCGCGGCGTACCGTTCGGGCGATTGCACTCGGACCGAGTTGTTGAACCCGTTCGCCGCGTGCGCCCAGATCAGCGGGTGCAACTCGGTCAGGTGGTCGCGGATCAACCATTGGGCGGCGTCGGCGATGCGGCTGCGCACCAGATCGGCCTGTTCGTTCAGACATTGGCCACTTTGCATGGTCAGGGCGCAATAGGACGCCAGCAGGTTGACCGTCTGCTGGTCGGGCCTGCGGGCGACGATGTCGGACAGGCCCTGCAGGAAATAGTCGGTGTCCAGGCGGGCACAGGCGATCTCGTCCATCGCGATGGCGTCGAACTGGACCCAGGCGTATCCGCCTGCGCCCCAGATTGATTGCGTGTTGGCTGCGGCGCGCAGGGCCCGCAACTCCAGTTCCTCGTAGCTGCCGAACCAGCGGGGCAGCAGATGGCAGCCCATCGCGCGCATGTGCCGGGGGTTGTACGGATCCAGCGCGATCAACCGTTCATACCGGTCCGCGACGCGTCGGGTGCCGGCCGGTTGCCCGCCCAGCAGGGCACAGTCGGCCGCAGCCATGATCGGGCTGTCGGCTGTTGCTGGCCGCCATCGCGACAGGATGGCACCGGCGCGATCGAAATGTGCCGCGCAGCGGGCCCGGTTCAACGGTGGAAGCGTTGAAACCTGTGCGGTTCCCCGCCATGCCCATGCAAGATCGATATGGGCCAGGGCTACGATCAGCGCGATGATCGGGTCGCCGGGGTGGTCCTGCATCACGCCTTCCAGTTCCGAAATTCCGGCCAGCACATCATACTCGGCAAATGCCTTGCCGTCGGATAACGCATGTTCAACCGCCAGAACCACATCCGAACGTGCGCCGAAGGCCAACAGGTCTGCCACGGGAGCCCCGTCGGGTGCCGTGGCGCGGGTTTGGTCGGCCGTTCGGATTTCGGCGGACAGCTCGGCCCAGCGATCTTGGCGGGCCAGATGGCGGCCCCGATCGATCCGATCCTGTCCGGTTGGCACGTCAGTCTGCGCGACGGGAATGTTCAGCCGGCCGACATGGTGCAGGCAGTCCGCAGCGGGATCGACCTGCGCGACGCGCTGATGCGGCGTAGATTGGAGAAATCCTTTGAGGGGCGCAAGCCCCGCCCTGAAAGACCGGAACATGAGGAACACTCGGACTATTTGAAACTCGTAAAAAACCAAGTCCCAGTCTGCTGGGGAATTGTGCAAAATTCAAGATGTCGGGCGCAGGTGCGCAAAAACGGCGATGGATTAGGTTCAATGGGCCTGGAAACAGCGGTATCGTTTCAGAAAACCGTGAAATGATGCCGGTCGACCCGGAAACCTGCCTGTTGCAGCGCCTGTTCAAGCTGTTTGTGCGGCGGAAGGGCCTCGTCCGGCAGGCGCAACCGCTTGCCGTTGGTCAGCACCATCGAAACGCGCACCGAAAAGTCCCAGCGTGTGTCGAAGCGGAAGAAGTCGATCTCGGTCAGGTCGATCTCGCCCTGCCGTGCGCCCGAATGCCAGCGCAGTTTTGCAGGCCCCAGGTTCAGCCCGGCATCGGTGTCGCGCAGCACGTCCCACAGCGCGGGCAGGGTGCCCAGCGCCAGCAACCCAATCAGCCACCAAGCCGCGTCGAAAATCAGCACAAGTGCCAGCAGCCCCGCATAGACAGCGGCCAGAATGGCGATGCTGCGGGGCGACCGGTTGTGGCGGGTAAAGCGGAACCCAGAGCCTTCGGGCGCCGTCATGCCCCGAGGATGCGCGAGATCATCTCGGTCGTGTCGCGCGACAGGTTCGGGGTTTCGGCGATGCGAGTCAGGTGGGCGCGGATCAGGTCCTGACGGTCGGCGTCATAGCGTTTCCAGGTCTGGAAGGCGGTGCACATGCGCGCAGTGGTCTGCGGGTTGACCGGGTCCAGCCGGATCAGCCAGTCGGCCAGCAAGGCGTAGGACGCGCCGCTGGCATGGTGGAACCCGGCGTGGTTCATTGCCAGTCCACCCATCAGCGCACGGAACCGATTGGGGTTCTTCCAGTTGAAATCGGGATGCTCGGACAGGGCGCGGGCGATCCGCGGCGCATCGTCCGGTGCGGCCAGCGAGGCTTGAAGCCCGAACCATTTGTCCAGAACCAGCCGGTCGTGGTGCCACTGATCGTAGAATGCCGCCAGTTCCGCCTGACCTTTGCCGGCCCGCAGCAGGCAAGACAGGGCGCTGAGCTGCAGGGTCATGTTGTCGGCCTTGGCATAGACCTCGGCCGCCATGGCGCCGCCGTCCAGCCGGGTGGTCAGCGCCAGCGCGGCGCTGCCCAATGCGCGCTTGCCCGCCTGTTCGGCATCGGGCGAATAGGGGCCGTCCACCAGCGCCTCGGAGTGCAGGCGGGGCAACAGGTCCTGCATATGTTGGGCGGTGGCTTGTCGTAGGGTCTCGACCCCGCGCCAGATCGCCGTCGGGTCGGGCGTTTTGCCCTGTTCGTGCAGCGCGGCGGCCAGTTCGGATTGGGTCGGCAGACCCAGCATCAGTGCACGATAGGCCGGGTCCAGATCGGCGTCGCGCAGAACGGCCAGCAAGCCATCCAGATATTCGGCATCGGGGGCCGCGTCCTGTGTGATCATGCGCAGCAAGGTGTCCTGCGCCAGCGTCCGTCCGGCCTCCCACCGGTTGAACGGATCGGTGTCATGGGCCAGCAAAAACGCGCGTTCGGCGTTGGGGCGGTCATGCTCCAGGATCACCGGCGCCGAGAACCCCCGCAGGATCGAGGCGACGGGCCGCGTGGCCAGCCCTTCGAAGGTGAAGCTCTGGCGCACTTCGGTCAGTTCCAGCACCTCGGTGCCGCGCACCTCGTTGCCATTGGGACCCAGCAGGCCCACGGCCACGGGGATCACCTGCGGCAGCTTCTCGGGTTGGCCGGGCGTGGGTGGGGTGCTCTGGGACAGGGTCAGGGTATAGGTGCCGTCGGCCCAATCCTCCTCGACCTTCACCCGGGACGTGCCGGACTGGCTGTACCACCGCTTGAAATGGGTCAGGTCGCGGCCGGTCGTGTCCTCGAACACTTTCAGCCAGTCCTCGATCGTACAGGCCTGCCCGTCGTGGCGTTCAAAATACAGGTCCAGCGCCTTGGAATAGGCCTCGTCCCCCACCAGCGTTTTCAGCATGCCGATCACCTCGGCACCTTTCTCATAGACGGTCGCGGTGTAGAAGTTGTTGATCTCCTGAAAGCTTTCGGGGCGCACGGGGTGCGACAGCGGCCCGTTGTCCTCGGGGAACTGGCGCGCGCGCAGGTCGATCACGTCATGGATGCGCTTGACCGGGGCCGAGCGCATGTCAGAGGTGAACTGCGCGTCGCGGAACACGGTCAGCCCCTCTTTCAGGCACAGCTGGAACCAGTCGCGGCAGGTGATGCGGTTGCCGGTCCAGTTGTGGAAATACTCATGCGCGATGATCGCCTCGATCCGTTCGAAATTGGCATCGGTCGAGGTTTCAGGGCTGGCCAGCACCGCAGACGAGTTGAAGATGTTCAGCCCCTTGTTCTCCATCGCGCCCATGTTGAAGTCATCCACGGCGACGATGTTGAACACGTCCAGATCGTATTCGCGGCCATAGACGTCCTCGTCCCATTTCATTGACCGCTTCAGCGCGTCCATGCCAAAGGCGCATTTGCCCTCATCCCCGGGGCGGACCCAGAGGTTCAGATCCACATGCCGGCCCGAATTGGTGGTGAAGCTGTCGGAATGGGCAACCAGGTCTCCGGCGACCAGAGCGAACAGATAGGCGGGCTTGGGCCAGGGGTCGGTCCATTCGGCCCAGCCTTCGCCCTTGCCCGTGGGGTTGCCGTTGGACAGCAGCACCGGCAGGTCACCGTTGATGCGAACGGTGAAGGTGGACATCACGTCGGGCCGGTCGGGGTAGAAGGTGATCTTGCGGAATCCCTCGGCCTCGCACTGGGTGCAATACATGCCGTTGGACATGTACAGCCCTTCGAGCGCGGTGTTGTTGCCGGGGTCGATCTCGACTTCAGCCTCCCAGACGAAGGGGGCATCGGGGACGCTTGCGGTCAAGCCCTTTTCGGTGACGTCGGGGGTGATCGGGGTGCCGTCGATGCTGGCGCGGATCAGCTTCAGCTCTTCACCATGCAAAAAGAACGTGCGGTCGGTGGCTTGCGGGTTCGGGCGGAACGCGATGCGTGATGTCACGCGCGTTGCATTCGGCGCCAGATCGAAGATCAGGTGAACGCTGTCGACGATGTAACCGAACGGCGAGTAGTCCTTGAGGTAAATCGTTGTGGGGGCGGCGTCACGCATCGGGGGCCTCTGGTGTATGGATGTTGGGCGCGAAGTTAGGGGGATCATGAATTGGCTGCAAGGCGATCGAAGCCATGGGTGGCCCGGGGATGTCGATTTTTGGTAAAAAAATTTTACCAAAAATTGAACGCAGAAGTTGCCTATCGGAAACGCTCGGCTTATTTGGTGAACTAGACCAATGTTACGACAGGGCGGGAGATTCGATTCATGAGCGGCAGACAAGACCGGCACGGGCTGAACGTAGACACGGTTCTGGCCGAATTCATTGAGCAGCAGGCGCTGCCGGGAACCGAGGTGGCCCCCGATGCGTTCTGGGCGGGCCTCGCGCGGATGGTGGCCGAGTTGGGGCCGCAGAACCGCGAATTGCTGGACAAGCGCGCCGAGATCCAAAGCCGGATCGACGCATGGCACCTGGCCCGCAAGGGGCAACCCATCGACATGGCCGAGTACCAAGCCTTTCTGCGCGAAATCGGCTATCTGCTGGATGAAGGCCCCGATTTCCAGATCGACACGGCGAATGTCGACCCCGAGATCGCCGCGACGCCCGGCCCGCAGCTGGTGGTGCCGATCACCAATGCGCGTTTTGCCCTGAACGCGGCCAACGCCCGCTGGGGCAGCCTGTATGACGCGCTCTATGGCACCGACGCGATGGGCGACCTGCCGCATGGGAGCGGCTATGACGCGGCCCGCGGTGCGCGGGTCATCGCCTGGGCCAAGGCGTTTCTGGACGAGGCAGCACCGCTTGGCCAAGGCAGCTGGGCCGATGTATCCGGTCTGAAGGTCGAAGGCGGCGCATTGGTTCCGGCGCTGGCCGAGCCCGGGAAATTCGTGGGCTTCGGCGGTGCGGCCATGGCCCCGGACTTCGTACTGTTGAGGAATAACGGCCTGCACATCCAGATCATGATCGACCCGTCCAGCACCATTGGAGCCTCGGACCCGGCGGGCATCTCCGATGTGCACCTGGAGTCGGCCCTGTCCACCATCATGGACTGCGAAGATTCGGTGGCTTGTGTCGATGCCGAGGACAAGGTCGTGGCTTATGGCAACTGGCTGGGCCTGATGAAGGGCGATCTGACCGAAGAGGTCACGAAGGGCGGCCGGACATTTACCCGCAAACTGTCCGAGGACATCGCCTTTACCCGGCCCGACGGATCGGCCGGCAGCCTGAAGGGCCGATCGCTGATGCTGGTGCGTAATGTGGGCCACCTGATGACCAACCCAGCCGTGCTGGACGCCGAGGGCAACGAGATCGGCGAGGGGCTGATGGACGCGCTTTGCACCACGCTGATCGCGATGCACGACCTGCAGCGTGATGGCGGCAACTCGGTCCACGGTTCGGTCTATGTGGTCAAGCCCAAGATGCACGGACCCGAAGAGGTGGCGTTTTCGGTCCGGATCTTCGACATGGTCGAGGACATTCTGGGCCTGCCGCGCAACACCGTGAAACTGGGCATCATGGATGAGGAACGCCGGACTTCGGTAAACCTCAAGGAATGCATCCGCGCCGCGAAATCGCGGGTGGCCTTCATCAATACCGGATTCCTCGACCGGACGGGGGATGAAATCCATACCTCGATGGAGGCCGGGCCGATGCTGCCCAAGGGCGACATGAAGAATACGCCATGGATCCAGTCCTACGAGGATCGCAATGTCGATATCGGGCTGGCCTGCGGTCTGAAGGGGCGGGCGCAGATCGGCAAGGGCATGTGGGCCATGCCCGACCGGATGGGCGAGATGCTCGAGGCCAAGATTGGCCACCCCATGGCCGGTGCGACCTGCGCCTGGGTGCCGTCGCCCACCGCAGCGACCCTGCACGCGACTCATTACCACAAGGTGGACGTCTTGGCCCGTCAGGACGAGATCGCTGCCGGAGGCCCGCGCGGCACGCTGGACGATCTGCTGACCATCCCGCTGTTTGGCGGCCGCAACCTCAGCGACGACGAGATCACCCGCGAGATCGAGAACAACGCACAGGGCATCCTGGGATACGTCGTACGCTGGGTCGATCAGGGCGTCGGCTGCTCGAAGGTGCCCGATATCAACGACGTGGGTCTGATGGAGGATCGCGCCACCTGCCGGATCTCGAGCCAAGCGCTGGCCAACTGGCTGCATCACGACGTGATCAGCGCCGATCATGTGATGGCCGCGATGAAGAAGATGGCCGCAGTGGTTGACCGTCAGAACGCGGACGACCCGGCCTATCGGCCCATGGCACCGGGTTACGACGGCATCGCCTTCCAGGCCGCCTGCGACCTGGTGTTCAAGGGGCGGGTGCAGCCCTCGGGCTATACCGAGCCGGTCCTGCATGCGCGACGGCTGGAACTGAAGGCCCGTCAGGGCTAGAACCGGGACAGACCACCGCAGACAGAGGACAAGATCATGTCGGTTTCACTCAGAAAGGCCCGCACCATCATTCGCAAAACCCTTGAGAAAGGGCGCGAGATGGACCTGAAACCCCTGTCGGTGGTGGTGCTGGACGCTGGCGGCCATGTCATCGCCTTCGAGCGCGAGGACGGCGCGGCCCCCGGCCGGTTCGCGATTGCCCATGGCAAGGCCTATGGATCGGTCATGCTGGGCATGGCAGGCACCGCCCAGATGCAGCGGGCCGAGGCGCAGGCCTATTTCATGGCCGCGGTGAATGGGGTCTATGGCGGTCAGGTCGTGCCGGTGCCGGGCGGCGTGCTGTTGCGCGACCGCAAGGGCGCGGTGATCGGGGCCGTCGGCGTCACCGGCGACACCTCGGACAACGACGTGGTTGCAGCCATGGCCGGGATCGATGCCGCTGGGCTGACCGGCGAGACCTGATCGGTTGGTGCTGCCGTCACGCACACGGCAGATCGTTCGGGAAATCCGTCCAGCGCTCTGCGGAAATCGGAAACGATATGTGCGTATCTGAACACGTCCTTGCGCCATGGTGCAGGGCGTGTTTTCTTGCACGTTACTGAAGGGGCGGATAATTTCCGACCAGTGCATGTAAAACAGCAAGGTAGCGGAATGTCCCGACCCGTCGTTGGCATCATCGGCAATTCGTATCTGATGAACGACCAGTATCCCACCCATGCCGGTGGAACGATGAATTCGGACGCGGTCGCGAATGTTTCGAACTGTCTGCCGCTGCTGATCCCGGCGGACCCGCGCTATGTCGACGTGGCCGAGCTGCTTGAGGTTTGCGACGGTTTCCTGCTGACCGGTGGCCGCCCTAACGTTCACCCCGAGGAATACGGCGAGCCGGCAACTGACGCGCATGGTGAATTCGACCGGGCGCGTGATGCAATCACCCTGCCGCTGGTGCGGGCTTGCGTGGAACGCGGCCAACCCTTTCTGGGCATCTGCCGAGGGTTCCAAGAGGTCAACGTGGCCATGGGCGGCACTTTGTACCCGGAAATCCGCGATCTGCCCGGCCGGATGAACCACCGCATGCCGCCCGATGGCACGCTGGAAGAGAAATTCGCCCTGCGCCATGTGGTCAAGCTGACGGAGGGCGGGGTTTTTCACCGACTGTTCGGCGCCAGTGAGGTGATGACCAATACGCTGCATGGGCAGGGCATCAAGACGGTGGGCAAGGGCGTGGTGATCGACGGCCACGCGCCGGATGGTACGCCCGAGGCGATCTATATCCAAGATGCGCCCGGGTTTACCCTGTCGGTGCAATGGCACCCGGAATGGGATGCCGCCAATGACCCGGTGTCGCGGCCCCTGTTTCAGGCCTTCGGCGACGCCGTTCGGGCCTGGACGCGTGGAAACAGGGCTGCACCCTATCAAATGACGGCCTGATTGCCTTCCGGGCTCGTGCTAGGCGACGGTTGTCCACCAGCTGTTGTTATTTGGGCATGGTGTCAGGAGTATTTTGGCAAGCGACCCCATGGGCGTTGCGAATTCCTTGATGCAACAGCAGGCTGTTGCTGACGTCAGCCCTGTTTCGGCGCAGGCGGCGGTTTTGAGGGAATTCACCGATGTCAAACCTTGGACAATTTGCCTTCCCGGTAGGACGCTGGGTGGTGCCGATGTTTACGGCGGCAGTCTTTTCGTCGGAAGCATTTGCGCAACAATGCGGTTCTTTGGGCGATTTGATTTATATCGGACGAACCCGGGACTTTGCCTCTTCGGTTTGGTTGTCTGCAACGGGGCAGGGAAATTTCTGACTGGAAGCCGCTCAAGGCAATTCGACGGTCGACGCGTGGAGCAGTTCGCGGAAGGGTGTTCATCTTTCGCTTTCGCCCTTTGTCTCCAATGGTAACGGTGGCGTTCACCGGCTTTTCAAGCAAGGTGGTGCGCCAAATGGCAAAGACTGCCTGATTGATACGCAAAACCAGAAACGTGATTGGACCTTGCCGGGTGGGGGTGGGGGTAACGGTGGCGGCAACGGCGGCTCGGGTGGCGGCTTTGGCGGTGGCGGCAACGGCGGTTCGGGCGGCGGTTTTGGCGGTGGCGGCAACGGTGGCTCGGGCGGCGGCTTTGGCGGAGGCGGCAATGGCGGTTCCGGCGGCGGTTCCGGCGGCGGCTTTGGCGGAGGCGGCAACGGCGGCTCGGGCGGCGGTTTCGGCGGAGGCGGCAATGGCGGTTCCGGCGGTGGTGTTGTCGCCACGACAGCGGTGCCGCGCACGAGCAGTGGCAATGGCCGACGTGACTACTACCCAAGGTCTGCATGCGTTCAGGAGGCGTCGGGTAAGCTGGACCCGGCGCTGTGCGACCCGGTCGTGGGTCCACCACTGACGCCGGGACGGGAATGGGCGCCGCCCACCCCCTGGAACGTGTGGTCTGATTTCACCTATACCGAAACCCAAGACACTCGGGGCTTTCGGGACACGGATATTTCAGACAGTTATTTCGCAGCGGGTATCGATCGGCTTGTTCGCGAGGACTTGGTACTTGGCTTTCAGGTCGAATACGAAAACACGAACACGCAAGGCTTCAGTGGTCAGCTTGCGAAGGATGTGAGTGGGGTGTCTGTGGGACCCTATTTTTCATGGCGCGCCAGCGAAACCTGGGTTTTGACCGGCGTTGCAACATATGGCCGGTTTACAACGGACGTTTCAGTGTTGCAGCTGGATGGCAGCTTTGATCGTTCGCGTTGGCGGGCAAACCTCGAGGCGATCGGCCAGTATGAAGCTGGGGCTTTTGTTTTGCGCCCCTCCCTTGCCTTTGACTACTATGATTATGGCGCCGCGGAATTTGAACTGAGCGGTAGCTTGGCGGGAAGTCCCACGAACATCATGAGCGAAGTCGGCGGCGCGCGGTATGGTGCCCTGACACCCGAGTTGGAGATTAGTCGGCCCTTCGTGACCTCGAGATCCATCATGTCGCCTTACGTTTCAGTCAGCGCATCTTACTGGATAGACCGGGTAAATTATGGTTTTGGAACGGCGGGGACTGAATCGGACGATCTGACCTGGGCCACACGTCTAGGTGTGCGGGCGCAAGCCAGCGATGCCGTGTTTCTCGAAGCCTCGGTTGGATACCTGAGCCTGTTCGAGGCCGATCTCGATTCAACCGAAGCGTCCATCTATCTTTCTGTGAACTTTTAGCCCCTGTGCGGTCACGCTTGAAAAAGACCGGCCAGGGCGTCCGGGTCGGTCTTTTTCGTTTCATACCAGAAGGTTGAACTGTTTATTGAGCGGCAGGGATCGGGCGCGCTGGCCGGTCAGGTCAAACAGCGCGTTACCCAGCGCCGGCATCGAGGGCGGCGTGCCGGGTTCGCCCGCTCCACCCATGAAGCGATTGGTTTCCAGAACCTGAACCTCGACCTGCGGCGCGGTGTGCATGCGCAGCGCGTCATAGTCGGGGAAGTTCATCTGCTCGACCTCGCCGTCGGCAAAGGTGATTTCGCCATAGCATGCCGCCGACAGGCCATACATCATGCCGCCGAACATCTGCGCCTTTACGTTATCCGGGTCCAGCGCCAGCCCCATGTCGCAGGCGATCCAGGCCTTGCTGATACGGATGGTGCCGTCTTCGTCCACCACCTCGATCACCTGCGCGACCGGGGTGCCGAAGCTGTAGGTGAAGGCCACGCCGCGCCCCACGCCATCTGGGGTCTTGCCCGTCCAGCCGGACATGTCGCGCACCGCCTCGAGGCACCCGGCCGAAGGCGCGTGTTCGTCGCGCATCAGCTCCAACCGGAACGCCAGCGGATCGCGTCCGGCGGCATGGGCCATCTCGTCGATGAATGTCTCGTGGAAGAAGCCGTTGTGGCTGTTGCCGACCGAGCGCCAGAAACCTACAGGGATCTTCAGTTCGGCGATGTGGCCGCTCATGCGATAGTTAGGCACCGCGTAGGGCTGGTTGAAGAACCCTTCGACCAGCACCTTGTCGGGGCCAGCGCCGGGCATGCCGGTGTAGCGCTCGACGGCTTGCTGCGTGCAGGACTGCGCGGCGACCGCACCGTCGATAAGCACTGCCTTGCCATCCTGAACCGCGCCGCGCATCCGCGCCATCGCACCGGGGCGGTAGTAATCGTGGCTCATATCCTCTTCACGGCTCCAGGTGGTCTGGACAGGAGTGCCCGGCACCGCCATGGCAACCTTGGTTGCGATTTCGCCGAAATCCAATTCTCCGCGGCGACCGAACCCGCCACCCAGATAGGTGGTGTGGATTTGGACTGCTTCGGTATCCAGACCCGCGGTGTTGGCAACGCGGAACTGGATCAGCGTGGGGGCTTGGTTCCCGCACCACAGTTCCAAGGCGTCGCCGGTAAACAGCGCGGTGGCGTTCATCGGTTCCATCGTGGCGTGGGCCAGGTAGGGGACAGTGTATTCAGCTTCGATCACTGTTGCGCCTTCGGGAACGGTGCTGACATCGCCGTCATCGCGCATGGTCGAGTTGGGATCGGCGTCGAAGGCCTTGGCGATCTCGGTAAAGATGGCTTCGGTTTCAGGGGGATAGGGGGCCTCGCCCCAATCGACGTCAATGGCCTCGACCGCCTGGTTTGCCAGCCAGGTGTTGGTGGCAATCACCGCAACGCCATTGCCCAGATCGACAATCTTTTCGACGCCCGGCATTGCGCGGGCGGCGCTGTCGTCGAAGCCGTTCATCTGACCGCCCAGCCTGGGGTTCATCCGCACGCTGGCGAATTTCATGCCCGGAAGGCGCACGTCAACGCCGAACTGGGCCGTGCCGGTGGCCTTTTCCACCATGTCAAGACGCGGCAGGGTCCGGCCCAGATAGCGCCATTCAGACGGATCGCGCAGGGGCGCCTCAATCGGATCCATCTGCGCCACGTCGGCAGCCAGCTCGGTATAGGCGATTTTGCTGCCATCAGGCGCGATGACGTGGCCCGAGGCGGTTTTCAACTGGTCGCGGTCAATGCCCAGCCGGTCGGCGGCCGCCTGTTTCAACGTTTCGCGTGCCGAGGCGCCGGCCGCGCGCATCCGCTCGAACCCGTCCTTCATCGAGGTCGAGCCGCCGGTGACCTGCAGGCTGAGCGCCTTGCCGATCACGCCCAGGGCCTCTCCCAGGTTGTGCTGGAAGTTCGAGACGTCATAGCCCTTGTTGGGCAGGCTCTCGCCGATCAAGGCCGAGTTGTAATAGGCCGCCGCCGCAGGCCCGTGCAGAACGGTGACCTGATCCAGATCCACGTCCAGTTCTTCGGCGATCAGGGCGGCCCAGGTGGTTTTCACGCCCTGGCCCATCTCGGCGCGGGGCGCAAACAGGGTCACGCCGTTCTGATCGATCAGGATGAAGGGGTTCAGGGCCGCTTCGCCCTCGCCCGGCTTCAGCGGGTTCTTGGCTGGGCGGTTGACGTAATAGACGCCGAAGGCCACGCCGCCGACGATGGCGGCAGACCCGATCAGGAAGGTTCGGCGCAGGATTTTTCCGATGCTGGCCATGGATCAGGCCTCCTTCAGCTTGGCGGCGGCGTCGTGGATCGCGGCGCGGATGCGGGGATAGGTGCCACAGCGGCACAGGTTGCCCTGCATCGCCTCGTCGATCTCGGCATCCGTGGGGGCGGGGTTTTCGGCCAGCAGCGCGGCGGCCTGCATGATCTGCCCCGACTGGCAATAGCCGCATTGCGCGACCTGATGGTCGACCCAGGCCTGCTGGATCGCCGACATCGCCTCGGGCGTTCCGATGCCCTCAATCGTCGTCACTTCGCCCCAGACGTCGGACAGGGGCACTTGGCAGGACCGGACCGCTTCGCCGTCGATGTGAACCGTGCAGGCCCTGCAGGCGGCGACCCCGCAGCCGAACTTGGTGCCGGTCAGGCCGATCTCGTCCCGGAGAACCCACAACAGGGGCACGTCGTCAGGAAGGTCGACCTGATGGGTCTTGCCGTTGATCGTCAGCGTGGTCGCCATGGCGCACCTCTTTTGGCTGTGGCTGGTTTCTGACATAATTTATGAAAAATGTCAGCGCGTCAATTGACAATTTCGCGCGAAACTGTCAGAGGTCAATTCATGGCGGAAAAATTGGATGATACACGGGCAAAGGCGATTCTGACTTCGGCGTTTCAGGCCTTTTCCGCCTATGGGTTCCGCAAGACCTCGATGGATGACATAGCGCGTGGCGCGGGTATGTCCCGTCCGGCGGTCTATCTGCATTACAAGAACAAAGAGGCCATCGTTCGCAGCCTGACGCAGGCGCATTACGCCGAAAAGATCGCGGCGGTGACGCAGGCGCTGCAGGGCGATGGAGCGGTGTCCGACATTCTGGCGCGGGCGATTGACGCGCAAATCGCCGGGATGGCAGCCATCCTGGCCTCGCCGCATGGGCTTGAAATGCTGGATACCAGCAAGTCCACCGCTGCCGACATCGTGGCCGAGGGTGAGGCGGCGCTGTCGGACCTTTACGCCGAATGGCTGGAGCGCGAACTGGCAGCCGGTCGCGTGCGCCTGCCGGACGGTCCGGCCGAGACCGCGCGGACCATCATCGCCGCGCTCAAGGGGATCAAGATGACCGCCTCGAACGCCGAGGAGTTCGAGCAGCGCATCGCCCAGCTGACCGCGCTGATTGGCGCGGGGCTTGAGGTCAGGTAACCCGCTGCCGGATCTTGTATTCCGGTTTGTCCCACAAACGGTTTTGCATGATGTCCGCCAGTACCTCTACGGCGCGCGTCACGTCGCCTTCGTCGATATACAGCGGCGTGAAGCCGAACCGCATGATGTCGGGCGCGCGGAAATCCCCGATCACGCCGCGGGCGATCAGGGCCTGCATCGCCGCGTACCCGTCGGCAAAACGGAACGAGACTTGGCTGCCGCGCATTGCGGGGTCGCGCGGGCTGGCCAGTTCCAGATCGGGGCAGGTGGCCTCGACCTGCTGGATAAACTGTTCGGTCAGAGCGATGGACTTCGCGCGCACATCATCCATGTCGGCCATGTCCCAGATATCCATCGCGGCGGCCAGCGCGGTCATCTGGATCACCGGCGGCGTGCCGACGCGCATGCGCTCGATGCCTGCGCCGGGGCGATAGTCTAGGTCGAAGGCAAAGGGGGCCTCGTGTCCCAGCCAGCCTGACAGGGCCGGGCGCGCGGTGTCGGCCCATTTCGGCGCGACATAGATGAAGGCGGGGGCGCCCGGACCACCGTTGAGGTATTTGTAGGTGCACCCCACCGCGAAATCGGCGTTGCACCCGGCCAAGTCCACCGGGATGGCCCCGGCAGAGTGGGCAAGATCCCACACCGTGATGACGCCGCGTGCATGGGCCAGCTCGGTCAGCGCCTTCATGTCATGCATGCGGCCGGTGCGATAGTCGACCTCGGTCAGCATCAGCACGGCGACTTCATCGGTAATGTGCTCGGCCACGGCCTCGGGGTCCACGACCCGCAGCTCGTACTCCTCGCCCAGCGAGCGCAGCAGCCCGTCAGCCATGTAGAGATCGGAGGGAAAGTTGCCATTGTCGGACAGGACCACCTTGCGCCCCGGGTTCAGCTCCAATGCCGAGGCAACCGCCTGATAAACCTTGATCGACAGCGTGTCGCCCACCACGACCGTGCCGGGCGCGGCGCCGATCAAGCGGCCGATCCGATCGCCCAGGTCGGTCGGCATACCCATCCATCCGGCCTTGTTCCACCCGGTGATCAGCATCTGGCCCCATTCCTCGGTCAGCATTTTCTGCACCTTTGAGGCCGCCGCCTTGGGCAGAGGGCCCAGCGAGTTGCCGTCCAGATACAGAACTCCTTCCGGCAGGTTGAACATGGCTTTGGTGGCGGCGAAATCGGTCATGCTGGATCCCTAGGGTTTTTCTTCTTCGATCTGGGGGTATCGGATCGACGCTGGACTGTCCATGATCGGGTGGTCAGGGGTCGATGGCCCGATTTCGGGTTGCGACACCTTGGGGTTTTGCCATCCTGTTCTGAAAACGGTAGGACGTAAGCCGGAAGCGACAATCTGCCCGTGATTGTCGCGACAACGAAGGGATGCGAATGCGCCGTATCGACTTACCGCCACTGTGGCTTGTGGGCTTTGCGGCACTGGCTTGGTTGCAGGGCCGCTATCTGTCGTTCGGCCTTTCGCTGGAAGGCTGGTTCACGGACCTGCTGAGCGGGCTGTTGATCGGTGCAGGCATCCTGCTGGCGGTTCTGGCAATCGTCGAATTCCGCCGCCACCGTACGACGGTCATTCCGCATGAAACACCCTCGGCGCTGGTGCAGTCGGGCATTTACAAGCGCAGCCGCAATCCGATCTATCTGGGCGATGTCCTGATCCTTGCCGGGTTGATCCTGCGCTTTGATGCCGTGTTGTCGATGGTGTTGGTTCCGGTCTTCGTCTGGGTGCTTGAACGGCGGTTCATCCTGCCCGAGGAAAACCGCCTTCGCCGCATCTTCCGTGCGGATTTCGCGCGCTACGAACGCAAAACCCGGCGCTGGATCTGAGATGCGCCGACCCGTGACACAACGTAATGAATGCTGCGCTTGCGAAATAATGTTGCGCGGGATACATGATTGCTTAACAGGAAATACCGATCAGCCGCTCGGACAGAGTGATAATTAGGGGGACTTGCCGGTGAAAATAGGCACGCCAAAGGAAATACTAAAGGGCGAGAACCGGGTCGCGATGACTCCGGAGTCGGCCGTTCAGTTGCAGAAACTGGGCTATGACTGCGCGATCGAGAAAGGGGCCGGCGCGGCCGCCGGGTTCTCGGACGAGGCTTACAAGGCCGTCGGGGTCGAAATCGTCAAGACCGCGGCTGCGCTGTGGAAAACGGCCGACATCATCGCCAAGGTGCGCGTGCCCACCGAAACCGAACTCAAGCGTCTGACCAAGGGCAAGACGCTGATCTCGTTCTTCAACCCGGCCGGGAACGAAGAAGGGATGGAACTGGCCAAGGAAAAGGGCGCGAACGTCATCGCGATGGAGATGGTGCCCCGCATCAGCCGCGCGCAGAAGATGGATGCGCTGTCGTCGATGGCCAACATCGCCGGCTATCGCGCCGTGATCGAGGCGGGCAACAATTTCGGCCGGTTCTTCACCGGTCAGGTCACCGCCGCGGGCAAGGTGCCGCCGGCCAAGGTTCTGGTCGTGGGCGCCGGCGTGGCCGGTCTGGCCGCGATCGGCACGGCCGTCAGCCTGGGTGCTGTGGTCTATGCGTTCGACGTGCGCCCCGAAGTGGCCGAACAGGTCGAATCCATGGGCGCCGAGTTCGTCTATCTGGATTTCCAGGACGATCAGGACGGCGCGGAAACCGGCGGCTATGCCAAGCCTTCCAGCCCCGAGTTCCGCGAGGCGCAGCTGGCCAAGTTCCGCGAGATGGCGCCCGAAATGGACATCGTCATCACCACGGCGCTGATCCCCAACCGCGAGGCGCCCGAGCTGTGGACCGAGGACATGGTTCAGTCGATGAAACGCGGCTCGGTCATCGTGGACCTCGCGGCCGAGAAGGGCGGCAACTGCAAGCTGACCGTTCCGGACGAAAAGATCGTCACCGACAATGGCGTCACCATCATCGGCTATACCGACTTCCCCAGCCGCATGGCGACGCAGGCCTCGATGCTGTACGCCACCAACATCCGGCACATGATGACCGATCTGACGCCCAACAAGGACGGGCAGATCGTTCACGACATGGAAGACGACGTGATCCGCGGAGCGACCGTGACCCATGAAGGGCAGATCACCTTCCCGCCGCCACCGCCCAAGGTGCAGGCCATCGCGGCCAAACCCAAGGCCGAGGTCAAGGAACTGACGCCTGAAGAAAAGCGCGCGCAAGAGATCGCGGCCTTCAAGTCGCAGACGAAACAGCAGGTGACGCTGCTGGGCGTGGGCGGTGCGCTGATGCTGTTGGTGGGGCTGGTGGCTCCGGCCAGCTTCATGCAGCACTTCATCGTTTTCGTGTTGTCGGTCTTCGTTGGCTTCCAGGTAATCTGGAACGTCAGCCACAGCCTGCACACGCCGTTGATGGCGATCACCAACGCGATTTCCTCGATCATCATCGTGGGAGCGTTGATGCAGATCGGGTCGGGGTCTTTCCTCGTCATTCTGCTGGCGGCGTTGTCGATCTTCATGGCCGGGATCAACATCTTCGGCGGTTTCCTCGTAACCCGGCGCATGCTCGCCATGTTCCAGAAATCTTAAGGAGGCCGGGCACATGGAATTTGGCTTCACCACCGCCGCCTATGTCGTTGCGGCTGTTCTGTTCATCCTTTCGCTCGGCGGTCTGTCGAACCAGGAAAGCGCCAAACGCGCGGTCTGGTACGGCATCGTCGGCATGGCGCTGGCGGTGTTCGCCACGCTGGTCGGCCCCGGATCGGGCCTTTGGCCACTGTCGCTCCTGCTGATCATCGGCGGCGGCCTGATCGGTCAATACGTGGCGCAGCGCGTCCAGATGACTGAGATGCCGCAGCTTGTGGCCGCCATGCACTCGCTGGTGGGTCTGGCGGCCGTATTCGTCGGCTACAATGCCCATTTCGAGATCAAGAACGTCGCCGAAGTCTTTGCGATCGTTGACGCGGCCAAGGATGCCGACCTGTCGGATCTGGGGGCCTTCGCGAAACTGATCGCCAAGAAAACCCCGGCCGAGCTGGCCATTCTGCATGTCGAGCTGTTCCTGGGCATCTTCATCGGTGCGATCACCTTTACCGGTTCGGTCGTGGCCTATGGAAAGCTGGCCGGCAAGGTCACCTCGGCGGCAACCAAGCTGCCGGGCGGGCATGTGCTGAACGCGGCGGCGGCCGGCCTCTCGTTGATCTGTCTGATCTGGTACACCGCTTCGGGTGGCTTCTTCCCGCTGTTCCTGATGACGCTGGCGGCGCTGTTCATCGGTTATCACCTGATCATGGGCATCGGCGGTGCCGACATGCCGGTGGTAGTGTCGATGCTGAACAGCTATTCGGGCTGGGCTGCGGCGGCTATCGGTTTCTCGCTGGGGAACGACCTGCTGATCGTGGTCGGCGCGCTGGTTGGCTCGTCGGGTGCGATCCTTTCCTACATCATGTGCAAGGCGATGAACCGCCATTTTGTCAGCGTGATCCTGGGCGGCTTCGGCGGCCCGCAGGGCGAACAGATGGCCGTGGAAGGCGAACAGGTGGCCATCGACGCCGAAGGTGTCGCCGCAGCACTGAACGATGCCGACAGCATCATCATCGTGCCGGGGTATGGCATGGCGGTGGCACAGGCGCAGCAGTCGGTTAGTGAACTGGTGCGCAAGCTGCGCGCCAAAGGCAAGAACGTGCGCTTTGCCATCCACCCCGTTGCGGGCCGCCTGCCGGGCCACATGAACGTGCTGCTGGCCGAGGCCAAGGTACCCTATGACATCGTGCTGGAGATGGATGAGATCAACGATGATTTCCCGGACACGGACGCTGTCATTGTCATCGGCTCGAACGACATCGTGAACCCGGCCGCGCAGGAAGACCCGAACTCGCCCATCGCGGGGATGCCGGTGCTCGAAGTGTGGAAGGCCAAGCAGGTGATCGTCTCGAAACGCGGGCAGGGCACCGGGTATTCGGGTATCGAAAACCCGCTGTTCTACAAGGAAAACACCCGCATGTTCTATGGCGACGCCAAGCAGTCGCTGGACAAGCTGCTGCCAATGATCGACTGATCCGCGGCCCATATCCTTGGAAAAGGCGCCCCTCGCGGGCGCCTTTTTCCGTTTCAGGGTATGATGCCACAGCAACCCCCAACGGCACGAGGTGTTCCATGCAGAAGGTAAACGGCATTGGCGGTGTGTTCTTTCGCGCCCGTGATCCGAAGGCTCTGTCGCAATGGTACGAGGCCCATCTGGGCGTCAACCACTATGACCCTGTCCCGTGGAAGCAGCGCGAAGGCTACACCGTTTTTGCCCCTTTCTCGGAAGATACGGACTATTTCGGTGATGCGGCGCAACAATGGATGATCAATTTCCGCGTCGACGATCTGGCGGCCATGGTCGACCAACTGCGCGCGGCTGGAATCGCGGTGGAGACCCGAGACGAATGGAACAGCGAGATCGGAACATTCGCCCGCTTGAACGACCCCGAGGGCAATCCGATCGAGCTCTGGCAGCCAAATCAATGAGATAGCTGGCTTGTATACCGCGGTATCCATGTAAGTACATGAAATAAAAAGAGAATTGATGAAATCAGCCGGTGTCGTATAGTGCCCGGAATACAAGGAGCCGTTCATGACGCCAATCGAGGATCATCCGCTGCGCTATACGTTGGCCAATGAATTGCACGCGCGGCCGTTCCCCGTTGCGCAGGCCCCGTGCACGGTTGTCTTCCTTGCGATCAAAAAACCGGTCGCCGCGGTGGCGCGCGACCGAGCCGAAGATATGGCCCACCTGATCGACCTGTTGGACCGCCATGCGGCGCAGCATCCGCAACCCGATGCCACCCACTATGCCGGCCAGATCGGGCGACATTGGTTGAAGTGGGAACACCACACGGAATTCGTGACCTACACGGCCATCACTCAGAATGTCAGCGAGCGCGCCTTCAACCCCGCCGATTTCGAGGTATTCCCCCCCGACTGGCTGCTGGCCAGTCCGGGGCAGCGTGTGACCTCGATCATGCTGCGGGTGGTGCCGCGCCCGGATGACGGGGCCACGCAAGCCGCGCTGGCGGACTGGTTCGAACCCGAAAGCTTGGCTGTGTCACAGGTGCTGGACGACTCGGCGATCTGCGCCAGCGATTTTCGCATCGACCCGGCGGGCCACATGCGGTTTGCCCTGTTCGTGTCCGAGGGCACCGGGCGTAGGCGCACCGGCCGGATCATCCAACGCCTGTGCGAGATCGAGACCTACAAGGCGATGTCCATGTTGGGCTTTGCCCGGGTCAAGGCCCTGATGCCCCAGATCGGCGAGTTGGACCGGCAACTGACCCAGCTGATGGGCGAGATGACCAAGGACAAGACCCATCCTGACGATCTGTTGCCGCAATTGCTGGCCACGTCGACCGAGCTCGAGACGCTGTCGGCGCGTTCGGCTTTTCGCTTTGCCGCGACGGGGGCCTATGAGGCCATCGTGCACCAGAGAATCGAGGCGCTGCGCGAGGATCGCTTTCACGGGCGTCAGACATTCGCCGATTTCATGATGCGCCGCTATGACCCGGCCATGCGCACGGTCAAGGCGACCGAACGGCGACTTCAGGCGCTTTCGGACCGGGCCATTCGCGCCGGTGACCTGCTGCGAACGCGCGTCGATGTCGAGCGCAGCGCGCAGAACCAGGCTTTGTTGGAGAGCATGGACCGCCGGGCGGATCTGGCCCTGCGTCTGCAGCACACGGTCGAGGGTCTTTCAGTGGTGGCCATCAGCTATTATGCCGTGTCACTGGTCAGTTACCTGCTGTATCCGTTGACCAAGGCGGGGATCAGCAAGGGGATGTTGACCGCAGGCGTGACGCTGCCTGTTGTGGCGCTTGTCTGGTTGGCCGTGCGCCGCATCCGCCGCAAGCTGGAATAGGGCGGCTTGCCAACCCGCACGGCGCCTGTATTGCTGCAAGGCAGGCAATTCACAGGTGGGGCAGGGCAAATGATCGGATTGGTTTCAGCCTGGCGGGCCGTGGCCGCCATGTTCATCCTGAACGGCGCCCTGTTCGGCATCTGGGCCTCGCGCATTCCGGCCGTCCGTGACCGTCTGGGGCTGAGCCACGAAGAGCTGGGCTATGGCCTGCTGTTCATGGCGGCTGGGGCGGTGTGTTCCTTTCCAGTCACCGGACGCCTGACCGACAGGTTCGGAGCGGTGACAGTGACGCGGGTGATCGCGGTTTTGTACACAGCATCACTGATCCTTCTTGCGGCCGCCGACAGCTTCGCCATGCTGGCTGCGTTCCTGTTCATCTTCGGGGCCTTACACGGCTCTATGGATGTGGCCATGAACGCCTGGGCCGCCGAGGTCGAGCAGGCCTACGCCAAACCGGTGATGTCCTCGTTCCACGCGATGTGGAGCCTCGGCGCCGGGTTGGGAGCGCTCAGCGGCTACGGCGCGGTTCAGCTGCAGCTTGCCGTGTTGCCACATTTCCTGCTGGCCGGCGGGGCAACCGTGGCGCTGGCGCTTGCCCTGTCCTGTGTCCGATGGACATCGCGGCGGGTGCAGTCCGACGGCAACGCGATCTTTGCCTTGCCCAGCGGAGTTCTGGTTCTGGTCGGGCTGACCGCGATGTGCGGCGCTTTGGGGGAAGGTGCGGTGGCCGATTGGAGCGCCATCTTTCTGCGGGATGTCACGGGTGTGGCTGAAAGCGTTGCGGCATTGGGCTATGCCGTCTTTTCGGTGTCCATGGTTGCAGTTCGGCTCCTGGGTGGGCTCGTGATAGCCCGGTTCGGCCCGGTGCCGGTGGCCCGGGTCAGCGGAGCCTGCGCGGCCTTGGGCGTGTTCCTGGTGGTATCGGCCGGGGGGGCGGTCGGGGCGCTGGCTGGATTCGCGATGATGGGCGTGGGCTATGCGGTGATCATGCCGCTGGCTTTCAGTCGGGCCGCGAATGACCCGCATGTCCCGCCGGGGCAGGCCATCGCCAGTGTCGCCACTTTGGGGTACGGAGGTCTGCTGATCGGTCCGCCGCTGATCGGGCTTCTGGCGGGGATCGTGTCACTGCGGCTGGCCTTTGGCGTCCTGCTGCCGCTGGCAGTTGTGATCGTTTTGTTGGCCGGCGCGCTTAGGCGCGCCGACTGACTTTTGTTCAGCGTCCGCGGATCCGCGGATCGAGCGCATCGCGCAAGCCGTCGCCCAGATAGTTCACGCTGAGAACGGTCAGCGAGATCGCCAGGCCGGGCCAGAACACACGCTCGGGGTATTGCTGCAGATAATCAACACCATCGAACAGCAGCCGGCCCCAGGTGGGGAAATCAGGCGGGAAGCCCAGCCCCAGGAAGGACAGCGCGCTTTCGGTGATGATCGCCGTGGCGATGCCCAGCGTGGCCGACACCATGATCGGAGACAGTACGTTCGGCAGGATGTGCCGGGTGATGATCTGCGTGTTGCTGGTGCCGATCGAGCGGGCGGCCAGAACGAATTCGCGTTCCTTGATCGCCAGAACGTCGCCGCGCACGATCCGCGCCGTAGGCATCCACGAGGTGATGCCGATGGCGCAGACGATCAGGATGAAGATCCCACGCTCGAGCCCGAACGCAGCGGACAGAGGCTCGCGGAACAGCAACATCATCACCAGCAGCAGCGGCAGCAGCGGCAGGGCCAGGAACAGGTCGGTCAGGCGCATCAGCGGCCCGTCTAACCGTTTGAAGAACCCGGCGACCACGCCGATGAACGACCCAAGAAACAGCGCCAGCAGCATCGCGGTGATGCCGACCGAGACCGAGGTCTGCCCCCCCGACATCATCCGGGCCAAGATGTCCCGGCCCAGCTGATCGGTACCGAACGGATGGGCCCAGCTGGGCCCCTGGTTGCGGGCACGGATGTCGATCTGGGTCGGGTCGATGGTCCACAGGAACGGGCCAAGATAGACGGCCGCGACGATGAAGATGAACAGCATCGCGCCGATCATGGCGCCCTTGTGGGTCTTGAACTGGTCCCACACATCGCGCCACTGGCTGCGGGGCGGGGCGGTGAATTCCTCGACCACGTCCGCGGCGGGCAGAGCGGTCGAAGCGGGCGCAAGCCCTTCGTCGGGGACAAAGCGATCCTTGTCAGTCATAGCGGATCCTCGGGTCCAGAATGCCATAGAGAACGTCGGCGATCAGGTTGAACAGGACGATCAGCACGGCAAAGATGAAGGTCAGGGTCTGCACCATCGGCAGGTCGTTGGCCTGGATGGCACCGATCAGCAGCTGTCCGATGCCGTTCACCTTGAATACCTGCTCGGTAATGATGGCGCCGCCGAAGATCGACGGAATCCCCAAGGCGATCACAGTGACCACCGGGATCATCGAGTTGCGCAGGACATGCACCATGACGACGGTGTACTCACTCAAGCCCTTGGCGCGGGCGGTACGGACGTAGTCCTGGTTCAAGTTGTCCAGCATCGAGGCGCGCATGAACCGGCTGAGCTGCGCGGTGATCTGCAGCGCCAGCACCATCACCGGCATGATCATCTGTTTAAGCTGAACGACGAAGCTGTCCCAGTCATTGACCACATGCGTCGTGTCATAGATCGACGGGAACCAGCCCAGCTGGACCGAAAAGATCACGATTACCAGCACTCCCGAGAAGAACGGCGGGACCGAGAAGCCGACCATCGACACGAAGGTGCCCATCTGGTCGAACCATGAATACTGGCGATAGGCCGAATAGATGCCGATGGGCAGCGCGATCAGGATGGCGACCACATAGGCGGTGCCGACAACCCACAGGGTCTGCGGGATGCGCTGAACGACGATGTCCATGACGGGCGAGCGGGTCTGCCACGAAATCACCCGCAGGTCACCTTCGGAAAAGGTAGTGCCAAAAATGTGATCGACCAGAACCTGAGGTTCAATCCAGAAGAACTGCACGATCCATTTCCAGAACCGGACATGCATCGGCTGGCCGAGGCCAAGCGCCTCGCGCATCTTCTCTTTGACTTCGGGCGGAACGGTCAGCGGAACCTGCGCCATCGGGTCGCCGGGGGCGAGTTCGAGCAGCAGGAAAATGACGAGACTGATGAACAACAGCGTCGGAACGGCCAGGATCAGTCGTCGAATGGTGAAGTTGAGCATTCAAAGGCGCCTTTGTGCATGCGTCTTTTCGTTGGGGTGGATGCAGGTAACCGCGCCCCGATAGACACCGGGGCGCGGCAGTGCAAGCCTGACGCTTAGGAACCGGTCTTGCGGTACCAGTCAGCGATGTTCCACAGCTCGCTGTCCCACACGTTCAGAACGACGCCACCCAGCGTGTTCGAATGTGCCGACAGGCGGCCACGGTGCACCAGCGGGATCATCGCGCCGCCCATTACGGCCATGTCGTTCAGCTTTTTCGCGATCTCGGCGCGGGCTTCCAGGCCGGCGGTCTGGGCCAGCTGGGCATGCAGCGCGTCATATTCCGGGTCGCACCAGCGCGAGATGTTCTCGCCCTGCCACTGAGTGTCCGGACGCGGAGCCTTGTCGCACAGCATGTTGCCCAGATACGACTGCGGATCTGTGCCGTTGAAGGTGTTGGCGTACATTTCAACGTCGGCATAGAACTTCTGGAACGTGTCGGGCGAGCCCGGATCACCACCGAAGAAGACCGAGGCGTTGATGTTGCGCAGTTCGGTTTCGATGCCGATCTGGCTCCACCATTCCTTGATCAGCGCCTGGAAGTCCTGACGGACGGCGTTGGTCGAGGTCTGGTATACAACTTTCAGCGGAACACCGTCTTTTTCGCGGATGCCGTCGCCGTTGGTATCGACGATCCCGGCATCATCCAGCAGCTTCTTCGCGCCTTCGATGTCCTGCTTGTCGCAGGTCATGGTGGTCGAGTTGAACGCGGCCGGAGCCGGCACCCAGTTGCAGGTAACTTTGCCTGCCTGGCCATAACCGATCTCAACCAGCAGCGGACGATCGATTGCCAGCGACATGGCGTTGTACACCGCCGGGTCGGTCAGGAACGGGTGCGGGTGCTTGGCCGTCGAACGTTCGCCTTCCGGCAGTTCGGGGGACGGGTTGGTCTGGTTCAGCATGATGCGCTCGACCAGCGGGCCAAAGCCTGCCACCGGAGTGCCCTTGCCGCCTTCTTGCATTTGCGCGATCACTTCGGGCGCCAGCTGCAGGTTCCAGGCATAGTCGAACTCGCCGGTTTCCATCACGGCGCGTCCGGCCGCGGTTGCATCGCCGCCGCCCTTGAACGTCACTGTCGCAAAGGCAGGCTTGTTCGGATCACGATAGTTGTCGTTGGCTTTGAAGGTGATCACGTCGTTCGGCTTGAACTCGGTGACGACAAACGGGCCGGTGCCGATCGGATTGAAGTTCTGTTCGGTGCATTCCGGCGCCTTGGCGCCCATGCAGTTTTCGAACTGGGCCTTCTGGATGATCGGGCTTTCCCCGCCAACGAACGGGCCATAGGGGAAGGGGGTCGGCTTGTCGAAGGTGACCTTGACGGTCAGATCGTCGAGCGCCTCGACGCTGGTGACGCCTTCGAACTTGGTCACCTGCGCACATCCGCCCTCAGGGTCCATGCAGTAGTCGGCGGTAAACTTGACGTCCGCCGCGGTGAAGGGCGAGCCGTCCGACCAGGTGATGCCGGGCGCGATCTTCCAGGTGATCGAGGTCAGATCCTCGCTAACACCGCCGTTTTCGACTGTGGGGATTTCGGCCGCCAGGTAGGGCACCATGTTGCCGTCCTGGTCATAGCGGGCCAGCGGTTCGATCACCAGCGAGGCCGCCTCGACATCCTTGGTGCCACCCGACAGGAACGGGTTCAGGATCGAGGGCGCCTGCCAATAGATGATGCTGACATTGCCGTCCGATCCGCGCTCGGCCATGGCCATCGGGGCCATCGCCGTGCTTGCAATCGCACCGAGCAAAAGGGCTTTGATTTTCATCATACACTCCATGTTGGACACATTCGTGTCTCGATTATTCCGCAAGGCCTGCGGACTTGGCGTTGCCGCGCGTGGGGCAAGCTGCTGTAACGAAAAGAAAAAAGGTTTCGCTTATTGCGGCCTGCACAGGTTTTCCGGCGCGGTTACGCGGGGTATCGAAACAGAGTTTTGGAAAATTGCAAGCCTTGCCGCAGCGAAATCGGGCAATGGGTTTGACTTTTCCCACTTCGCCGCCTTAGCGTTTGGCACTCAAATCGAACAAGCCCTCAAGGAGAGCGCGCGCGTGCTGGACCAGCCTATTGCCGATATCAGAAAACTTCGCGTCGAGTTTCAGACCAAGGATGGACCGGTCGTCGGGGTCGAGGATGTCTCGTTCGAGGTCCATCCGGGCGAAACCGTCTGCATCGTGGGCGAATCGGGGTCGGGCAAATCGGTGTCGTCGCTGTCGCTGATGCGGCTGGTGGAATTCGGCGGCGGCAAGATCGCGGGGGGCGAACTGCTGTTCGACCGACGCGACGGGCACAAGCTGGATCTGGCCAAGTCCGATCAGGACCTGATGAAGCAGATTCGTGGCAACGAGATCGGGATGATCTTCCAGGAACCGATGACCGCTTTGAACCCGGTCTTCACCGTGGGCCGACAGCTGACCGAGGGCCTGCGGATCCACAAAAACATGTCCAAGGCACAGGCCGAGGCGCGCGCGCTTGAGCTACTCAAGCAGGTCCGCATCCCCGAGCCCGAGCGGCGCCTCAAACAGTACCCGCACGAATTGTCAGGCGGGATGCGACAGCGGGTGGTGATCGCCATGGCGATGGCGTGCGAGCCGCGCCTGCTGATCGCCGACGAGCCGACTACGGCGCTGGACGTGACCATTCAGGCCGAGATCTTGGCCCTGATGGACCGGCTCAAGCGCGAAACCGGCACGGCGGTCATGTTCATCACCCATGACATGGCCGTGGTCGCCCAGATGGCCGACCGCGTCGTGGTCATGTATCGCGGCAACAAGGTCGAAGAGGGCACCGTCACCGAGATTTTCGAAAACCCCCGACACGACTACACCAAGGCCTTGCTGGCCGCGGTGCCCAAGCTGGGCGAGATGCGCGGCAAATCCGCGCCGGAACCGATGAAGCTGCTGGGAGTCGAGGGCCAGAACATCGCTCCGATTCCCGGAACCGAGGACGTGCTGCTGACGGTCCGCAACCTGACCACGCGCTTCCCCGTCAAGGGCGGGCTGCTGCGCCGCACGATCTCGAACGTGCACGCGGTCGAGGATGTATCGTTCACTCTGAACCGGGGTCAGACGCTGAGTCTGGTCGGTGAATCCGGCTGCGGAAAGTCCTCGGCGGGGCGGTCGATCCTGCGGTTGGTCGAGCCGCTGTCGGGCGAGGTGGACCTCGATGGCGTCGACATCATGAAACTGGACCAGAAGGGCCTGCGCAAGGCCCGGCTGGACATGCAGATGATCTTTCAGGACCCGTTCGCCTCGTTGAACCCGCAGATGCAGCTGGTCGATCAGGTCGCCGAGCCGATGCGCAATTATGGCGTGGCCTCGGGGTCGGAATTGCAGGACCGTGTGGCGCAGCTGTTCGACAAGGTGCACCTGCCGCGCAGCTTCATGCGCCGGTACCCGCACGAGATGTCGGGCGGCCAGCGCCAGCGTATCGCCATCGCGCGCGCCCTTGCGCTGAACCCCAAGCTGATCATCGCCGACGAGGCCGTTTCTGCACTAGACGTATCGGTGCAGGCGCAGGTGCTGAACTTGATGATGGAACTGCAGTCCGAACTGGGGCTCAGCTATCTGTTCATCAGCCACGACATGGCCGTGGTTGAACGCGTCAGCCACCATGTCGGGGTGATGTATCTGGGCCGGATCGTCGAACTGGGCCCGCGGGCGCGGGTGTTCGAGAACCCTCAGCATCCCTATACCCAGGCGCTGATGAAGGCGGTGCCGATCGCGGACCCGAACCAGCGAAAATCGGAAAAAGACCTGAATTTCAAACCGATCCCGTCGCCCATTCATCCGATCGACTATCAGCCTGCGCCGTCTGAGTACCGTGAGGTCGAGCCGGGGCATTTCATTCTGACCACCGACAGCGGGTATTGATCCCGATGGCGCGGCGCCTGACACCGCTCGAGATCATGACGCGGCTGATTGCGTTCCCGACGGTCAGCCGCGACAGCAACCTGCCTCTGATCGACTGGGTCGGGGACTATCTGGCAAGTCATGGCATCGAAGCCCACCGCTGGCCCGATCCCGACCAGCCGCACAAGGCGGCTCTGTTTGCCCATGTCGGGCCTTGGGACGAAGGTGCCGTCGTTCTGTCAGGTCATACCGACGTGGTGCCGGTGGACGGGCAGGCCTGGGAAAGCGATCCCTTCACGGTCACCGAGCGCGAAGGCAAGTATTTCGGGCGCGGCACCTGCGACATGAAAGGGTTCGACGCGCTGGCGATCTGGGCATTGGTCGAGGCGCATTACGCGGGCGTGGCTCGCCCGCTGCAACTGGCGTTGAGCTTTGACGAAGAGGTCGGCTGTACCGGCGCTCCGCCGATGATCGCGGCGATGCAGAAGGTTCTACCCAAGGGCTCGGCGGTGATCGTGGGGGAACCGTCGATGATGCAGGCGGTGACCGGGCACAAAGGCAGCTATGGCTATGACACGCATGTGGTGGGCTACGAGGTCCACAGCTCGCGCCTGCACGAAGGGGTGAATGCCATCATGCAGGCGGCCCCCTTGATCGACTGGGCCAATCAGCAGAATGCAAAGAACATGGCCGCGCAACCCGGCGCGCTGGCGGCGGTGTTCGACCCCCCTTGGACGACGTGCCATGTGGGCATGATCCGGGGTGGGACGGCGCATAACATCACGGCCAAGGATTGCTGGTTCATGATGGATTTCCGCGTGGTGCCCGGCGAAAGTGCCGCCGCATGGCGCGACGCCTATTTTGCGCAGGTGCGCGCGGTCGAGGCGCGGATGCAGCAGGTCCGCCCCGAGACGCGGATCGACGTGACGCCCAGCTTTGCCGTTCCCGCGCTGGTCCCCGAACCCGAGGGCGAGGCCGAGGCTCTGGTCCGCTCGCTGACCGGCGACAACGCGACCCATGTCGTCAGCTATGGCACCGAGGCGGGGCAGTTCCAGGAGGCCGGCTATTCGGCCGTGATCTGCGGGCCGGGCGACATCGCCCAGGCGCACAAGCCCGACGAATTCATAACCGTTGCCCAGTTCAATGCCGGGCACCAATTCATGCAGCGGTTGGTTCAGAAACTGGCCGCCTGATTTTTTTCCCAGCCCAAGGCTTTAGGCTTGGATGCTGGTAGTGGAGGAAACGTGCATGCCCGTCAGAAACCGTTTTGCCGAATTGCATCCCGAAATCACCGCGTGGCGGCGTGACATTCACCAGAACCCAGAGATCTTGTACGACACCCACCGCACCAGCGCGCTGGTTGCGGAAAAGCTGCAGGAATTCGGCTGCGACGAGGTGGTGACGGGGATTGGCCGCACCGGCGTGGTCGGCGTGATCAAAGGCAAGGTCGACACCAAGGGCCGGGTGATCGGCCTGCGGGCCGACATGGACGCGCTGCCCATGCAGGAGCAGACCGGGCTCGACTATGCCTCGCAAACACCGGGGGCTATGCATGCCTGCGGCCATGACGGACATACGGCAATGGTTCTAGGGGCCGCGAAATATCTGGCCGAGACGCGCAATTTTGACGGCACGGCGGTGGTGATCTTTCAACCGGCCGAAGAAGGCGGGAACGGCGCCGAAGCGATGTGTCGGGACGGGCTGATGGACCGTTTTGGCATCCAAGAGGTCTATGCCATGCACAACGTGCCGGGCCTGCCCACGGGGCAATTCGCCATCCGCTCGGGGCCGTTGCTGGCGGCGGCGGACGAGTTCGACATCCATCTGGAAGGGCGCGGCGGGCATGCGGCCAAGCCGCACGAAACGGTGGACACCACCGTCATGCTGTCGCACCTTGTGGTGGCGCTGCAGACCATCGTGGCGCGCAACGCCGATCCGACTCTGCAGGCGGTGCTGTCAGTCACCTCGGTCGAGACATCTTCGACCGCGTTCAACGTGATCCCGCAATCGGCGCGCGTGCGTGGCACGGTGCGTACCCATTCCAATGAGATGCGCGACCTGATCGAGCGCCGCCTGACCGAGGTGACGCAGAGCGTCGCGGCCGCGATGGGCGGAACTGCGCAGGTAACCTATACCCGTGGCGTGCCGGTGACGATCAACGCCGAAGTGCCCACACAGCACGCCGAGGCAGCAGCCATCGCCGTGGGCGGCAGCTGCCTCGAGGCACCGATGGTAATGGGCGGCGAGGATTTCTCGTTCATGTTGCAGGAACGGCCGGGTGCGTTCATAGTTCTGGGCAATGGTGACAGCGCCGGGCTGCATCACCCTGAATACGATTTCAATGACGAAATCATTCCGATTGGATGCTCATGGTTTGCCGAAATGGTCGAAAGCCGGATGCCGGCGGCCTGAGGCTTTGAAGGAGAGAGAAGACGAAAATGCCAGTCAAGAACCGATTTGCCGAATTGCAGGACGAAATCACCGCATGGCGACGAGATCTGCACGAAAACCCCGAAATCCTGTTCGAAACACACCGCACCAGCGCGGTGGTGGCGGAAAAGCTGAAGGAATTCGGCTGCGACGAAGTGGTCACGGGGATTGGCCGCACCGGGGTGGTCGGCGTGATCAAAGGCAAGGCCGACACCAAGGGCCGGGTGATCGGCCTGCGGGCCGACATGGACGCGCTGCCGATCCACGAGGCGACGGGCCTCGACTATGCTTCGAAAACACCGGGGGCAATGCATGCCTGCGGCCATGACGGACATACCGCCATGCTGCTCGGCGCGGCGAAATACCTGGCCGAGACCCGCAACTTCGATGGCACCGTGGTGGTGATCTTCCAGCCCGCCGAAGAGGGCGGAGGTGGCGGCCGCGAGATGTGCGAGGACGGCCTGATGGACCGCTGGAACATCCAGGAGGTTTACGGGATGCACAATTGGCCGGGCAAGCCGGTCGGCAGCTTTTCGATCCGGCCGGGGGCTTTCTTTGCGGCGACCGACCAGTTCGACATCACTTTCGAGGGGCGGGGCGGGCACGCAGCCAAGCCGCACGAGACGGTGGACACGACCGTAATGGCGGCGCAGGCCGTTCTGGCGTTGCAGACCATCGCGTCGCGCAATGCCGATCCGATCGATCAGGTCGTCGTCTCGGTCACCTCGTTCGAGACCTCGTCCAAGGCGTTCAACGTGATCCCGCAGAAGGTGCAGATCAAGGGCACCGTACGCACCATGAGCAGCGAAATGCGCGACCTGGCCGAAAAGCGGATCAAGGAAATCTGCGCGGGCGTCGCGGCCACGTTCGGCGGCACTGCCGACGTGACCTACATGCGCGGCTATCCCGTCATGGTGAACAGTGACGAACAGACCGATTTTGCGGCCCAAGTGGCCAAGTCGGTCTCGGGCGATTGCGAGGTCGCACCGTTGGTCATGGGCGGCGAGGATTTTGCCTACATGCTGGAAGAGCGCCCCGGAGCCTATATCCTGGTCGGCAATGGCGATACGGCGATGGTTCACCACCCGGAATACAATTTCAACGACGAGGCGATCCCTGCCGGGTGCAGTTGGTGGGCCGAGATCGTCGAACAGCGGATGCCCGCAGCCTGATTCCGTAGCGGGGGCGCAGGCCCCCGCTGCCGTTTGCGGTCAGGGGCCTGCGTCCTCCAGGCCCAGTTTGTCGCATAGCGTATCAACAACCGCGCTCAGCGCCGATTTCTGGGTATTCACGCAGGACTGCGCCGCCGTTTGCGCTGCTGCCAGCGCCGATCTGTCCGACAGCCAAAGCGCGACTGCCCCGCTCAGGTCCGAGGCCGAGAACACTTCGACCGCGCCACCGCTGTCCACCAGCGGGGCAAATGTCTCGGCGAAATTGTAGTAACCCCGTCCGGTGATCACCGCGGCCCCGGCCTGTGCGGGTTCGAACGGGTTGTGGCCGCCAATCTCTTTCAGCGACCCGCCCAGAAAAACGATCGGGCACAATGCGTACCACGTTCCGGTTTCGCCCAGCGTATCGGCCACATAGACCTGTGTGTCGCGGGTGATCGGCTGCCCGGCGCTGCGCAGAGCATGGCTTTGACCCGCCGCATCAACAAGGGCGCAGACCTCGCCCCGCCGTTCAGGGTGACGGGGGATCAGCAGCAGCAGCAGGTCGGGCCAGCGGTTCAGCAATTCGGCATGGGCGGCCAGAACGGTCTCTTCCTCGCCTGCATGGGTCGAGCTGGCGATCCAGACCGGCCGCGCGCCGATCTGGGCGCGGATCTGCGTCAGCATGTCTTGATCCACCGGCAGCGGATCGGACATGGCCTTGAGGTTGGTTCCGGGTTGCACCCGATCGACGGGCGCCCCCATGGCGATCAGGTTTGCGGCCGTGCGGTCGTTTTGCGTCAGGAACAGGCGGAACTGGCTCAGGACATAGCGGGCGGTGTCGGGGCGCTTCTTCCACCCGGCCACCGATTTCTCGGACAGGCGTGCGTTCAGCAGGGCCAGGGGCGTCCCGCGCCGGGCGGTCTCGACGATCAGTCGTGGCCAGATCTCGCTTTCGACAAAGACGCCGGCATCGGGCCGCCAGTGATCCAGAAACCGCGCCACCGGGCCGGCGCTGTCCAGCGGGGGGTATTGGTGGCGGGTGCGCGGCGGCAGACGTTTTTCCACCAGCGAAGCCGAGGTCGGGGTGCCAGAGGTGATCAGGAACTGCGCATCGTCGATCCGTTCGCTCATGCGCTTGATCAGGCTCAGAACCGACAGGCTCTCACCCACGCTGGCCGCATGAAACCAGATCAGCCGACCGTCGGGGCGGGGCTGGCTCGCATGGCCCAGCCGCTCGCGCTGACGGATTTCAGAAACACCCGCCGACTGCAGCTTGGCGCGAACGGTGCGCCAGGCCAGCGGCATTGCGAGGGATGTCAGCGCGCAGTACACGCGGTACAGCGCCGTGGGTCGCCCCGACAAGTCTGACATGTCAGCCGCCCGTGTGGCTCATGTGACGGCTCATCTGGCCATCGATCTTTTGGCGGGAATAGTCGAAATCATGGCCCTTGGGCTTGAGGGTGATCGCCGCCCGGATCGCCTGTTCCAACGGCTCTTCGCTGTCGGGGTGGTCGCGCAGGGGCGCGCGCAGGTCGGCCATGTCCTCTTGCCCCAGGCACATGTACAACTCGCCCGTACAGGTCAGGCGTACCCGGTTGCAGCTTTCGCAGAAATTATGGCTAAGCGGTGTGATGAAGCCGATCTTCTGCCCGGTTTCCTCCAACCGGACATAGCGCGCCGGGCCGCCCGTGCGCTCGGCCAGATCGGTAACAGTATAGTGGTTTTCGTACTCGGCCCGCACGTCTTTCAACGACCAGTATTGATCCAGCCGATCCTCGTTGCCGATGTCACCCATGGGCATGACCTCGATCCAAGTCAGGTCCATGTCGCGCTCGGCGCACCATCGTGTGATCTTGGGCAGTTCTTCCTCGTTGAACCCTTTCAGGGCCACCGCGTTGATCTTCACGCGCAACCCCGCCTTCTGCGCGGCATCGATTCCGCCCAAGACCTGTTTCAGCCGCCCCCAGCGGGTGATCTGGGCGAACTTGTCTTCGTCCAGCGTGTCGAGCGAGACATTCACCCGCCGCACCCCGGCGGCATACAGGTCGTCGGCGAACCGTGCCAGTTGCGAGCCATTGGTGGTCAGTGTCAGCTCTTTCAGCGCGCCGCTGTCCAGATGCCGGGTCATCGAGTCGAAGAAACTCATGATCCCACGGCGCACAAGCGGTTCGCCCCCGGTTATCCGCAGTTTTTCCACGCCCAGCCGGATGAAGGTCGAGCACATCCGGTCCAGTTCTTCCAGCGTCAGCAGCTCTTTCTTGGGCAGAAAGGTCATGTTTTCCGACATGCAATAGACACAGCGGAAATCGCAGCGGTCCGTGACGGAGACGCGGAGATAGGTGATTGCGCGGGCAAACGGATCGATCAGCGGAGCAGTCATGCTCAATAGGTAAAGCGGGCAACGCGATACGGCAAGTCGCAACTGCGCTCGAGGGGTGGAACACGGGCGCGGGCAGGGGTAGGTTGGTTGCATGCGATACCTGTTTATCCTCCTTCCTGCGTTTCTGACCGGCTGCGATGCGGTGCGGCAGACCTTGGACCGGTCGCCAGAAACGCCGACCGTTAAACCGGATGCGGTGGTCACGGAAACCGAGGTCGTCGCGGCACAGCCCGTTGCGGCGGCGCAACCCGGTTGGAGCGGTGCGAAACGCACGATCGCGGGGCTAGGCGATCCGAACAAACCGGGGCGCTGGCTGGAAACGCCATTGGTGCAGGCCGAGCGGAATGGCAGGGTCGTGGTGACGAAGACCGGGGCGCAGGCCTATGTGACGCTGGTTCCCGCGTCGGGCCCCGAGGGCGGCGGCGGGCGGCTCTCGCTCGAGGCGATGCGCGCTCTGCTGGTACCGTTTGACGAGCTGGTCGAGCTGGACGTCTATTCCGATTGACTTTTCAGGTACTTGCTGGCCTCTTTGCGGGCAAAGGGCTTCATCGCGTCACCGTGCGCGGCCAGAAAGGCCCGGACCCGGTCGGGGTCATGTTTCGACAGGTCGCGCAGCCACCAGGCCACCGCCTTCTGGATGAACCAGTCGCGATCGGGGACATAGCCGGCGGCCCAACTCAGAATACGGTCGCGGCGCTGCAGATCTTCGGGCTTGGGGTGGTTCTGCTTGGTCCAGGGCAGGGTGGCGACCAGTGCCGCGCGTCGGGTCCACATGTGATCCGAGTTGGTCCAGCTTTCGACCTGATCCAGCCGCGAAGGGTCAGCCCACAGGCGCTTTTGCATGGCCATGCTGGCATGATCGGCGACCGCCCAGGCGTCGAAATCGGGCAGCCAGATTTGCAGCAGGTCCCAAACCGCCTGATCGGGGCGGATGCGCGCCTGCGTCAGCAGCTTGGCGGCGGCCAGCCGCGCCTCGTGGATGTTGGTCTGCCACAGCTGATCGGCCAGCGCGACACGGGCGTCTACGTCCATCTGCTGCCGCCAGCTTTTGGTCAGATCATTCAGCACAGGGTTCGGTACGCCAAGATAGGGGCGATCGACCTTGTGATAGGCCGCCATCTGGGTGGCCCGGTCCGGGTCGGCATGCGCCTTGATCTGGTCCAGAGGGCTTTCCGGCATGACGGCTTACTCGACCGTGACGGATTTCGCCAGGTTACGCGGCTGGTCCACATCGGTGCCCTTGGCGACGGCCGTGTGATAGGCCAGCAGCTGCGCGGGCACCGAATACAGGATCGGCGCGACCGAGGCGTGGGCATGCGGCATACGGATCGTGCTCCAGACCCCGTCTTTGGCATCGGCGATCCCGTCGTCGTCCGAGACCAGAATGACCTTGCCCTTGCGCGCCATGACCTCTTGCATGTTCGACACGGTCTTGTCGAACACCGCATCGCGCGGGGCCATCACCACCACCGGCATGTGCTTGTCGATCAGGGCGATGGGGCCATGCTTCAGCTCGCCCGAGGCATAGCCTTCGGCGTGGATATAGCTGATTTCCTTGAGTTTCAGCGCGCCTTCGAGGGCCAGCGGGTACATCAGGCCGCGTCCCAGGAACAGAACGTCGCGCGCCTCGGACAGGCGCTGCGCGGATTTCCGGATCGCCTCCTCCTGGTCCAGCGCGGCGTTCAGCAGCGTCGGCAGGCCGCGCAGCGCGGCGGCGTGATCGGCCAGCGCATCGTCGTCCAGCGTGCCCCGGTCGGCCGCGGCCTTGAGCGCCAGCATCAGCAGAACGCTCAGCTGGCAGGTGAAGGCCTTGGTCGAGGCAACGCCAATCTCGACCCCGGCATGGATGGGCAGCGCCACGTCGCTTTCCCGCGCGATCGAGCTTTCGGGGACATTGACCACCGACACGATCTTGTCGGCCTTGCCCTCGCAATAGCGCAGCGCGGCCAGGGTGTCGGCGGTTTCGCCCGACTGGCTGACGAACAGCGCCAGCGTGCGGTCGGTGATCGGCGGTTCGCGATAGCGGAACTCGCTGGCGATATCGACCTCGACCGGCATCCGGGCCAGTTGCTCGAACCAGTATTTGGCGGTCAGGCAGGCATAGAAGGCCGTGCCGCAGGCCACCATGGTCAGGCGGTCCAGCTTGGAGAAATCAAGATCCGCATCCGGCAGAACCACCCGGTCGCTGCCGGTGGGCAGGTACGAGCGGATCGCCTCGGCCACCACCACCGGCTGTTCGGCGATTTCCTTGGCCATGAAATGCTTGTGTCCGCCCTTGTCGGTTCGGGTCTGATCCAGCTGGATCTTGCGGATCTCGCGATTTGCGATTTCGCCCGCCTCGTTGCGGATCTCGATCGAATTGCGGGTGACCACGGCGCGGTCGCCTTCCTCCAGATAGGTGATCCGGTCGGTCAGCGGCGCCAGCGCGATGGCGTCCGAGCCGACGAACATCTCGCCATCTCCGTGCCCGATGGCCAGCGGCGAGCCCTTGCGGGCGGCGACGATCAGGTCATCCTCGCCGTCGAACAGGAAGGCCAGCGCGAAGGCGCCTTGCAGCCGGTCGATGGTCTTGAAGGCGGCCTCGACCGGGCCCAGCCCCGATTTCATGTAGAATTCGGTCATCAACGCGACGGTTTCTGTGTCGGTCTCGGTCTGGAAATCGATTCCGTTCTCGGCCAGTTCGGCCCGCAGCTCGCGATAGTTTTCGACAATGCCGTTGTGGACCACGGCAACCGGTCCGGCCTGATGCGGGTGCGCGTTGCTGACCGAGGGTGCGCCATGGGTCGCCCACCGCGTGTGCCCGATGCCCGACTTGCCAGGCAGGGGGTCATGCACCAGCAGGTCGCTGAGATTGACCAGCTTGCCCACCGCGCGCCGACGGCCCAGCTTGCCGCCGTTTATGGTTGCGATGCCCGCACTGTCATAGCCGCGGTATTCCAGCCGTTTCAGTGCTTCGACCAGAATGGGCGCCGCTTCGTGCTTGCCCAATACGCCAACAATTCCACACATTTACTCAGGCTCCCTTGTCCCGGCGTGCCTTTTTCGCCTTCAGCATCTCGAACAGCTTGCGGGCATAGCCCGGCTTGTTTTCCTGTTTGGCGCGACCCACCGCCAGGGCGTCGGGTTCGACGTCGCGGGTCACGATGGTGCCGGTGGCCGTCATCGCGCCGCTGCCCACGGTGACCGGGGCCACCAGCATAGTGTTCGAACCGACAAAGACGTTCTCGCCGATCACCGTGCGGTGCTTCATCACGCCGTCATAGTTGCAGGTGATGGTGCCCGCGCCGATATTCGTGCCCGCGCCCACCGACGCATCGCCGATATAGCTGAGGTGATTGACCTTTGCGCCCTCGGCGATCTCGGTATTCTTGATCTCGACGAAATTGCCGATACGCGTGTTCTCGGCCAGTTCCGCCCCAGGGCGCAGCCGGGCGTAGGGGCCGACCACGGCGCCGCGGCTGACATGGCAGCCTTCCAGGTGCGAAAACGCCCGGATCGTCGCGCCGCTTTCGACGGTGACACCGGGGCCGAAGACCACGTTTGGTTCGATCACCGTGTCGCGACCGATCACCGTGTCGGCGGCCAGATAGACCGTCTCGGGGGCCATCAGGGTGACGCCCAGATCCAGCAACTCCGCCCGGGCGCGGGCCTGGAACACGGCGTCGGCGGCGGCCAGATCAGCGCGCGAGTTCACGCCCAGCGTCTGCGCCTCGTCGCACGAAACGGCGGTGACCTTCAGGCCGCGGTCGCGCGCGATCTCGACCACGTCGGTCAGATAGTATTCGCCCGAGGCGTTGTCGTTTCCGACCGCGTCGATCAGGTCGAACAGGGTGCCCGCGTCACAGGCCAGAAGGCCTGAGTTGCAGAAGGTTATGGCGCGTTCTTCATCTGAAGCATCCTTGAACTCGACGATCCGCTCCAGGGCGTCGCCGTTCATCACCAAACGGCCGTACCGGGCCGGGTCGGCGGCCTCGAAGCCAAGGATCACCAGATCGTTGTCAGCCCGCGCGGCGATCATGCGCTCCAGCGTGTCGGGCTGCAGAAACGGGGTGTCACCGTACAGAACGACCACGTCGCCGATGAACCCGTCCAGCGCCTCGCGCGCTTGGGCGACGGCATGGGCGGTGCCCAACTGTTGGTCCTGCACGACGATGCGCGCGTCTTCATCCTCGGCCTGCGCGACCTTGGCCACCGCCTGCGAGCCGTGGCCGGTGACGATGACCGTGCGTTCGGGTGCCAGGACCGAACCGGCGCGCATGGCGTGCACCAGCATCGGGACCTGGGCGATCGGGTGCAAAACCTTTGGGATGTCCGAATTCATCCGGGTGCCTTTTCCGGCGGCAAGGATGACAAGGGCAGTGCTCATGAATGCGTTTTCTCTTTTGTTTTGTCGAGGTCCGTTTTATCCGCTGGGGGCAGGGGCGCAAGCCGTTCGGCCATCAAACAAGATTGCCGTTTGCAACACGACATGGCGGAAAGCTGCCGAGCAAGGAGACAAAATGCGCACGGTCATCTTCGATCTGGACGGGACTTTGGCCGATACGTCGGGCGATCTGCTGGCGGCGGCGAACCATTGTTTCCGGCAGATGGGGCATGGTGATGTGCTGGTGCACGGGCAGGATGCTGCGGTGGCTTTGCGCGGCGGGCGGATGATGCTGACCCACGGGCTGAAACGCGTGGGCGCCTATAACGAAGAGACCGTGAACGCCTATTACCCGGTCCTGCTCGAGGCCTATGGACAGGCTATCGACACCCACACCACCTTCTATCCCGGCGCGCTGCAGGCGGTCGAAGCGCTGAAAGCCGCCGGATACGGTGTCGGCATCTGCACCAACAAGCCCGAGGCGCTGGCCGAGCTGCTGATGACGCGGCTGGGCGCGCGGGCGCTGTTCGGCTCGCTGGTGGGGGCGGATACGCTGCCGGTGCGCAAGCCCGACCCCGCGCCGCTGCGTGAAGCCGCGCGCCGGGCCGGGGGACATCCCGACCACTGCATCCTGGTGGGCGACTCGGATACCGACAGGAACACGGCCCGTGCCGCCGGGGTGCCGTCGATCCTTGTGACCTTCGGCCCGTCAGGCGATGACATGGCCGCGCTGCAGCCCGAGGCGCTGCTGCACCATTTCGACGATCTGCCCGCAATCGTTGCCGAGCTTGTGGGCGCGGCGGCCTGATCTCTTGACCCGCGCTGCGACTGGCCCCACAAACGACGCCATGACCGAGCGATTTTCTGGCAGTTTCACCCAGCAGGAGCCAATCCCCGACGCGGCGATCGAGGCGGCGCTGGCCGTTCTGCGCCACGGACGGCTGCACCGCTACAACGTGGCCCCCGGAGAGGTGAGCGAAACCGCCCTTCTGGAACAGGAATTTGCCGTGCAGATGGGGGCGAAATACTGTCTGGCCGTGTCGTCGGGCGGCTATGCGCTGGCTACGGCCCTGCGTGCCGTGGGTGTCCAGCCGGGGGACGCGGTTCTGACCAACGCCTTCACGCTGGCCCCTGTGCCGGGGGCGATTGCTTCGGTCAATGCGCGCCCGGTTTTTGTGGGCGTGACCGAGGGGCTGACCATCGATCTGGACGATCTGGCGGCCAAGCTGGACCGCGCCAAGGTTTTGATGCTCAGCCACATGCGCGGGCACCTGTGTGACATGGACCGGTTGATGCAGATGTGCGACGCAGCCGGGGTGACGGTGATCGAAGATTGCGCCCACACGATGGGCGCCGCCTGGCGTGGGCAGTTGTCCGGCCGGCAGGGAGCGATCGGCTGCTATTCCTGCCAGACCTACAAACATGTGAACTCGGGCGAGGGTGGTCTGTTGATCACCGATGACGAGATGCTGGCGGCCAAGGCCACGATGCTGTCGGGCTCGTACATGCTGTATGAACGCCACCTTGCGGCGCCGGCTCCCGAGGTTTTCGAGCGGATCAAGTACACCACGCCAAACGTGTCGGGGCGGATGGACAATCTACGCGCGGCGATCCTGCGCCCCCAGTTGCGCAATCTGGACCAGCAGGTACGGCGCTGGAACGAACGCTATGCCGAGATCGAAGCGGGCCTGCGCGGCACGCCCGGCCTGACCATCGTCGAGCGGCCTGCGGAGGAAAGATATGTAGGCTCGTCGTTCCAGTTCCTTCTGCTGGATTGGGCGTCTGAGCAGATCGCCGAGGTTTTGAGGCGCTGCGCCGATCGCGGGGTCGAGTTGAAGTGGTTCGGCGGGGCCGAGCCAACCGGGTTCACTTCGCGCTATGACAGCTGGCGTTATGCCGAGTCGGAACGGATGCCCGAGACCGACCGAATTTTGCGCGGGATCATCGACATGCGCGTTCCGCTCACCTTCTCGCTGGACGATTGCCGCCTGATTGCCGGCATCATCCGCGCCGAGGTCGGCGCCGTTTTCCAGCAATAATTCAATCGAGTGCGCCTTGCGGCGCACGCCCGAACCCTGCAAAAGCCGCCCGAGGGGCGGCTTTTTCATTTGGGTCACGCGATGATTGACCGCGAGGGGAAAGGTCTGTATCAGTTTATTGAACACCTGTTCATTAACGCGAGAGAGGAGAGCGCGGATGTTCACGGCGACAATGCAATTCGATCTGGGTGAAGATGTGAACGCGCTGCGCGAGATGGTGCACCGCTGGGCGCAGGAGCGGGTCAAGCCGATGGCGGCCGAGATCGACAAGACCAACGCCTTTCCCAACGAACTGTGGAAGGAAATGGGTGACTTGGGGCTGCTGGGCATCACCGTGCCCGAGGAATACGGCGGGGCGGGCATGTCTTACTTGGCCCATGTCGTGGCTGTCGAGGAGATCGCGCGGGCCTCGGCCTCGGTTTCGTTGTCCTACGGGGCGCATTCCAACCTGTGCGTCAACCAGATCAAGCTGAATGGCAACGAAGAGCAGAAGAAGAAATACCTGCCGCGCTTGGTTTCGGGCGACCATGTGGGCGCGCTGGCCATGTCCGAGGCCGGTGCCGGGTCGGACGTGGTCTCGATGAAGCTGCGCGCCGAAAAGCGCAATGACCATTACCGCCTGAACGGCAACAAATACTGGATCACGAATGGCCCGGATGCCGATACGCTGGTCGTCTATGCCAAGACCGACCCGGAGGCCGGGTCCAAGGGCATCACGGCCTTCCTCATCGAGAAAGAGATGAAAGGGTTCTCGACCTCGCCCCATTTCGACAAGCTGGGGATGCGCGGGTCGAACACGGCCGAGCTGATCTTTGAAGATGTCGAGGTGCCGTTCGAGAACGTTTTGGGCGAAGAGGGCAAGGGCGTTGCCGTGCTGATGTCAGGCCTCGACTATGAACGGGTGGTTCTGGCCGGGATCGGTACCGGAATCATGGCAGCCTGTCTGGACGAGATCATGCCTTATATGGCCGAGCGCAAGCAGTTCGGCAAACCGATCGGAACCTTCCAGCTGATGCAGGGCAAGATCGCCGACATGTACACCGCGATGAACTCGGCGCGGGCCTATATCTACGAGGTGGCCAAGGCCTGTGATCGGGGCGACGTGACCCGGCAGGATGCGGCGGCGTGCTGCCTCTATGCGTCCGAGCAGGCGATGGTTCAGGCCCATCAGGCGGTGCAGGCGATGGGTGGGGCCGGATTCCTGTCGGATGCGGCGGTCAGCCGGATCTTCCGCGATGCAAAGCTGATGGAGATCGGCGCGGGCACCAGCGAAATCCGCCGGATGCTGATCGGCCGCGAGTTGATGAACGAGATGCTATGAAGAAAAACGCCTCGCCGACGAGGTCACGGCGAGGCGTATCCGATCGAAGGATCAGAAGCGATGGACGTAGGACACGCCAACCAGCCACGGATCGACCTCGGCCTTGCCGATGTTCGCGCCGTTCAGCGTGACGTCCGAGTCGATGTCGAACCAGCGGACGTTCAGGCGAACCGCGCCCTTGTCCGTGACCATGTAGTCCAGACCGGCTTGCAGCGACACGCCGAACGAGTCGTCGACCTTGAGATCGCCCAGCGGCGATTCCTCGTCGAAGAAGATGGTGTAGTTCAGACCGGCACCGACATAGGGCTTCCAGGCACTGTTGGTCGGGAAGTGATAGTTCAGCGACAGGGTGGGCGGCAGGTGCTTGACGCTGCCGGCATCGACGCTTCCGCCCAGCGTGACGTCATGCTTGAACGGGGTTGCGGCCAGCAACTCGATGCCCAAGTTGTCGCGGATGAAATACTCGGCGGTGAAGATCGGGCGGGTGTCCGAGTCGATGTCGGTGCTAAATCCGGCCAGCGTACCGTTGTCGGATTTCGGGTCCAGGTACCCGATGCCGATACCCAAGGTCCAGTCGCCCTCCGACTGGGCGAAGGCGGGGGCCGACAGGGCGGCGACGGCGGTGGAAAGCGCGAGGATGGCGAGTTTCTTGGTCATTTTCATGCCTTTGGGTTAGTTGACGCGCCCAGTGTTTCAGGTCGGTCGGGTCGGGACACTGATCTGAGTCAAAATCTGCCTTTTGTTTTGTTTGAGAAAATGCGTTCAAGGCATAAGAAATTAAGGGGTAAATCCATTGCATCCCACTAGACGCATACCAGGTTTGCACCGGGGTGGGGGCTGGGTGATTCCGCCCGGGTTGAACATGGCGCGTCAGTGCCTCTCGCAGCCAGCCGAGCAGGTGGCTATCCTTGATCTATCTTCTGTGGTTACGACCGAGATCACCTATGGTGAACTTGAACAAATGACCGATCGGGTGGCGCGCGGGTTGCTCCGCAGAGTGCAACCCGGCGACCGGGTCGGCGTGCTGCTCAGTCAGTCACCGTGGTGCGCGGCCGCGCATCTGGCCATCTGGAAGATCGGGGCAATCTCGGTGCCGTTGTTCAAGCTGTTCAAGCGCGATGCCCTGGCCTCGCGCATCGGCGATGCGGGGGCCGGGTATGTGCTGACCGACGGCGAGGGCGCCGATATGTTGGGCGATCTGGCGCAGCCGCTGATCGTGTCAGAACTGGGGGCGGACGGGCCCGCCGTGGATTTTGCTGACACCGGTCCCGAGGACCCGGCGGTGCTGATCTATACCTCGGGCACGACGGGCAAGCCCAAGGGGGCGCTGCATGGGCACCGAGTGCTGACTGGGCATCTGCCGGGCGTGTCCATCAGCCACAACCACCTGCGTGCGGGCGACTGCCTGTGGACACCGGCCGACTGGGCCTGGATCGGCGGGTTGTTCGACGTGCTGATGCCGGGGCTGGCGCTGGGCATTCCGGTCGTCGCTGCGCGGCTCGACAAGTTCACCCCCGAGGCCTGCGCGGAGGTGATCAAGCGCGGCGGCGTGCGCAACGTGTTCTTTCCTCCCACGGCGCTGCGGATACTCAAGGCTGCGGATATAGATATCCCCGGCCTGCGGTCCGTGGCCTCGGGTGGCGAGCCACTCGGCGCGGAAATGTTGGCGTGGGGGCAGCGGGCCTTTGGCCTGACGATCAACGAATTCTACGGCCAGACCGAATGCAATATGGTCGTCTCGTCCTGTGCCGAGGATTTCCCCGCGCGCCTGGGCTGTATCGGCAAGCCAGTGCCGGGCCACGAGGTCGCGGTGATCGACGCCGCAGGCAAGCCGACCGACGCCGAGGGTGATGTGGCCATCCGGCGTGGCTCGGCCTCGATGCTGCTGGAATACTGGAACAACCCGCAGGCCACGGCCGAGAAGTTTCGCGGCGATTGGCTGGTCACCGGTGACCGCGGCGTGTGGGAGGGCGACTATCTGCGCTTTGTCGGCCGCGAGGATGACGTGATCACCTCGGCGGGATACCGCATCGGCCCGGCCGAGATCGAGGATTGCCTGCTGACCCATCCGGCGGTGGCCACCGTGGGCGTGGTCGGCAAACCCGACCCGCTGCGGACCGAGATCGTGAAGGCCTATGTGGTGCTGAAACCGGGGTCTGAGGCCTCGGAACAAGAGCTACAGGATTGGGTCAAGGACCGTCTGGCACATTATTCCTACCCGCGAGAGGTGGCTTTTGTGCAAGACTTGCCTTTGACCGTGACGGGGAAAGTCATTCGCAAGGAATTGAAACGTCGCGCGTCCGAGGAGATGTGCCATGGCAGATAAATCCAGCGTCCGGACCGGAGTCGAGTTCAGCGCGACCGTCATCGCGGTTATTGGGGCCTTTTGGGCCGGAAAGACCTATTTCGAAACCTGGATGCGCGACACGATCGACAAGGCGGTCGAAGAAAAGGTTGCCGTCATCGAAAAACTGCAAGTGGCTGATCTGCTGATTTTTTACGGCTACCCGGACGAGGCCATATCGGAATTGCGCAAGATCGCCGGTCGGGTCGCCAGGCTGGATGCCGAAGATAAACGCAGGATCGCGTTTTATGACAACTATCTGGATGCGGTGGCCGACTCGGAGGGCACACTGAAATACGAACCGGAAATCCGGATGCTGCACGACGTCTTCAGCAACGAGATGCAGACCGATGGCTGGCATGACGAGAAGCTGGCCTATGTCGCGATGTTCCTACCCGAGGCGCAGGCGGATGACGGGTATTTCGATCGTCAGGTCGTTGGGCGGCTCAAACTCGCGGTCAACCAATACGAGGCAGACGACGACTATGAGAGCCTTGGGAGCGCCTATCGCAACCTGTCGCTGGCCTATCTGTGCCGCGGAGAACAGGACAAGGCCGTCGAGGCGATGGAAATGGCGGCCGAGATGCAGCCGTTCGAATATTATTTCATGGTTCCGATGTGGGATCTTGAGGATTTCCTCGAAGAGCCGGAAATCAAGAAGCTGGACACGGTCTGCTCCAGCAACGTGTCGCAGGGCTATGCGCGCATCATGCAGAGCTTTGGCGTCAGCGAAAACCCCGTTCGCGAATTTCTGAGAGAGTATACCAGATGAAGCTGCGATCTTCCGCTTTGCCCTCGTCCGATGGCTTCAAGCAAAACCGTGCCGCGCACCTTGAGGCGTTGGCGCAGATCTCTGACGCCGCCGAGGCCGCGCGCATGGGCGGGGGCGAGAAATCGCGCGAACGCCATGTGTCGCGGGGCAAAATGCTGCCCCGGCGGCGGGTGGCGAACCTGCTGGACCCGGGCTCTCCGTTTCTCGAAATCGGCGCGACGGCGGCGCATGGCATGTATGACGGTGCGGCCCCTTGTGCCGGTGTCATCGCGGGCATCGGCCGGGTGCAGGGGCAAGAGGTCATGGTGGTCTGCAACGACGCCACCGTGAAAGGCGGCACCTATTATCCGATGACGGTCAAAAAGCACCTGCGCGCGCAGGAGATCGCCGAGGAAAACCATCTGCCCTGCATCTATCTGGTCGACAGCGGCGGCGCGAACCTGCCCAACCAGGATGAGGTCTTTCCCGACCGCGACCATTTCGGCCGCATCTTCTACAACCAGGCACGGATGAGCGCCAAGGGCATCCCGCAGATTGCTGTGGTGATGGGCTCGTGTACCGCGGGCGGCGCCTATGTGCCGGCCATGTCCGACGTCACGATCATCGTCAAGGAACAGGGCACGATCTTTCTGGCTGGCCCGCCGCTGGTCAAGGCGGCGACGGGCGAGGTCGTCAGCGCCGAGGACCTGGGCGGCGGCGACGTGCACACGCGCCTTTCGGGTGTGGCCGATTATCTGGCTGAGGATGATGCCCACGCGCTGGCTCTGGCCCGCCGGGCCGTTGGCTCGTTGAACCGGAACAAGCCGCAGACGGTGGATTGGGCCAGCCCCGAAGACCCGGCCTATGACCCCGAGGAAATCCTGGGCGTTGTCCCGGCCGATCTGCGCACGCCGTATGACATACGCGAGGTGATCGCGCGCTTGGTCGATGGCTCGCGTTTTGACGAGTTCAAGCCTCGGTTCGGCGAGACGCTGGTGACCGGCTTCGCCCATGTCAAAGGCTGCCCCGTCGGGATCATCGCCAACAACGGCGTGCTGTTTTCCGAGGCCGCGCAGAAAGGCGCGCATTTCGTGGAACTGTGCAGCCAGCGCAAGATCCCGCTGGTTTTCCTGCAAAACATCACCGGGTTCATGGTGGGCCGCAAGTACGAGAATGAAGGCATCGCGCGCCATGGCGCCAAGATGGTGACCGCCGTGGCCACCACAAGCGTGCCCAAGATCACCATGCTGGTGGGCGGCTCTTTCGGGGCCGGGAACTATGGCATGGCGGGGCGCGCCTATCAGCCCCGTTTCCTGTGGACGTGGCCGAATAGCCGTATCTCGGTCATGGGTGGCGAGCAGGCCGCCGGTGTTCTGGCAACGGTCAAACGCGACGGGATCGAACGGCAGGGCGGCACATGGTCGGCCGAGGAAGAGGCCGAATTCAAACGCCCAACGCTCGAGATGTTCGAAGAGCAGTCGCACCCGCTTTATGCCTCTGCCCGGTTGTGGGATGACGGCATTATTGACCCGCGCAAAAGTCGCGATGTACTGGCCCTGTCGCTGAGCGCCGCGTTGAACGCACCCATAGAGGACACGCGCTTTGGCGTGTTCCGGATGTAGAAGGGGCGGTTCGATGCTGGAAAGCTTGAAAGAAAGATACCCTGGGGCCGAGACTTTTCAGTTCGGCGACAGCCGGGCATTGTGCGACGACTTGCTGGCTCTGGTCCGCTCGGGGCGCAAGACCGCGACATGTGGCGCATTGCGTAACTTTGCGGCGGGTGGCGAGGCAATGCCGCAGGTTGGCCGCCGCGACATCGCTTTGGACTGGGACGGACAGCCCGCGCTGGTCATCGAAACGGTCGATGTGACGGTCCGGCGCTATTGCGAGGTGGACGAGGCGTTTGCCCTGGCCGAGGGCGAAAACGACAGCCTGAAAGGCTGGCGCGAGGATCATCGTAGATATTTCGAAAGAAACGGCGGCTTCGACCCAAAGATGGAGTTGGTCTGCGAACGGTTTCGCCTTGTGGAAGATCTGGCAGGGAAAGGGTAACGGCCATGTTTGACAAGATCCTGATCGCCAACCGGGGCGAGATTGCCTGCCGGGTCATCGAAACCGCGCACAAGATGGGCGTGGCCTGCGTCGCCGTGTATTCAGATGCGGACGCGGCCGCCAAGCATGTGCAGATGGCGGATGAGGCCGTGCATATCGGCGGAGCGGCTCCGGCCGACAGCTATCTGAAAGGCGACGTGATCATTCAGGCCGCGCTGGACACCGGCGCGCAGGCGATCCACCCAGGGTACGGGTTTCTGTCCGAGAACCCCGATTTCGTGGATGCAGTTCAGGCGGCGGGCCTGATCTTCATCGGCCCCTCGGCGGATGCAATCCGCAAAATGGGTCTGAAGGATGCCGCCAAGGCGTTGATGGAGCAGGCTGGCGTCCCGGTCGTGCCCGGCTATCACGGCGATAACCAGGACCCCGAGCATCTGGCCGGTGCGGCCGACACGATCGGCTATCCGGTTCTGATCAAGGCGGTGGCCGGCGGTGGTGGCAAGGGGATGCGGCTGGTCGAGAAACCCGCGGATTTCGCGGCCGCCCTGGACAGTGCCCGGGGCGAGGCCAAGACCGCCTTTGGCAATGATGCCGTTCTGGTCGAGAAATTCGTGGCCAAGCCCCGCCACATCGAGGTGCAGGTCTTTGGCGACGGCACCCATGCCGTGCATCTGTTCGAGCGTGACTGCTCGCTGCAGCGCCGCCACCAGAAGGTGATCGAGGAAGCACCGGCCCCCGGAATGACGCCCGAGATGCGCGAAGCGATGGGCCAGGCGGGCGTGCGCGCGGCCGAGGCCATCGGCTACAAGGGCGCAGGCACCGTGGAGTTCATCGTCGATGCCTCGGACGGTCTGCGCCCCGACCGCTTCTGGTTTATGGAGATGAACACCCGCCTGCAGGTCGAACACCCGGTGACCGAAGCCATAACCGGCATCGACCTGGTCGAATGGCAGTTGCGGGTTGCGGCGGGGGAAAGCCTCCCAAAACAGCAGAGCGAGTTGTCGATCAATGGCCATGCCTTCGAGGCCCGGTTATATGCAGAAGACGTACCCAAAGGGTTCCTGCCCGCGACGGGCACCCTAACCCATCTGGAGTTTCCGTATGGCTGCCGCGCCGACAGCGGCGTGCGGGCGGGTGACACGATCAGCCCGTGGTATGACCCGATGATCGCCAAGGTGATCGTGCACGGCCCGACTCGCGCGGTGGCGCTGGAACAACTGCACCGCGCGCTGCGCCGGACGCAGGTGGCGGGAACCGTCACCAACCTGTCCTTCCTGGGCGCACTGACCCGGCACGCCGGGTTTGAGGCGGGGGATGTGGATACCGGGTTGATCGGCCGCGATCTGGACGATCTGGTGCGCGAACCCGCCGTCACCCCGGCAATGACCGTTGCGGCCGCGATGGCCGCGACCGGACTGGACAAACCCGCCGAGGACACCGGGTTTACCCTCTGGGCCCCGCTGCACCGGGCGCTTCAGCTGAAGCGCGACGGCGAGGTTCTGGATCTGGACGTCCAGGTCGCAGGGCCGGACCGGCAGGACTGGCAGGTGGGCGGGACCACCGTGATCGCCGAACGGGTCAATGGCCGCTGGATCATCGACGGCCAGCCGATGCCGCCGGTTGCGATTGCAGGCCACGATGTCACCGTGTTCGACGCCTATGGCGTGAGCTTCGAGGTACTGGACCCGCTGGACCGCGACGTCAGCGCCGCCGGTGACACCAACGTGGTCGAGGCTCCGATGCCTGGGCTGGTCAAAGCGGTATTCGCCGCGCCGGGACAGGCGGTGAAGGAGGGCGACCGGCTGGCCATCCTCGAGGCGATGAAGATGGAGCATTCGCTGCTGGCCGCCCGCGACGGTGTCGTGGCCGAGGTTCTGGCCGAGGCCGGATCGCAGGTCGAGGCCGGCGCGGCGCTGGTCCGGCTGGAAGACGACTGAAACCCTGAACGCCCGCCCCAAACGAGGCGGGCCGGACTGAACAGGAGGGCACCGCGATGGCGGAACGTGTCGAGATTTTCGAAGTGGGGCCACGCGACGGGCTGCAGAACGAAAAGCGCGAAATCCCAGTTTCCGAGAAGATCGCGCTGGTCGACTGTCTCAGCCGGGCGGGGTTCAGCCGGATCGAGGTGGCCAGTTTCGTTTCGCCCAAATGGGTGCCGCAGATGGCCGGCAGCGCCGAGGTGCTGGCCGGGATCACCCGCGCCCCCGGCGTGCGCTATGCCGCGCTGACCCCGAACATGCGCGGCTATGAGGACGCGCTGGCTGCCGGGGCGGATGAAATCGCGGTGTTTGCCTCGGCATCCGAGGGGTTTTCCAAGGCCAACATCAACGCAACCATCGCCGAATCCATCGAGCGGTTCGTCCCGATCCTCGAGGCGGCGCGCCATATCGACCTGCCGGTACGCGGCTATGTTTCCTGCGTGACCGACTGCCCCTATGATGGGCCGACGCCACCCGCCAAAGTGGCCGAGGTGGCCGACCTGCTGTTTTCGCACGGCTGTTACGAGATCTCGCTGGGCGACACGATCGGGCAGGGGACACCCGACAGCATCGCGCGGATGCTGCTGGCGGTGCGTGAATATGTGCCCGCGACCCGCTTGGCCGGGCATTTTCATGACACCAACGGGCGCGCGATCGACAATATCGACGCGTCTCTTGCGCTGGGCGTCCGGGTGTTCGACGCCGCCGTGGGCGGATTGGGTGGCTGCCCCTACGCACCGGGCGCGGCCGGGAATGTGGCCACCGAAGCCGTGGCCGCGCATCTGGAGCGGCTGGGCTATGACACCGGACTGGACGCCGCCGTGCTGAACGAAGCGGCGGAAATGGCCCGCGCAATGCGGGCGGGATAAGAGGCTGACATGTTTGAGACCATCTCGATCTCCACCGACCCGCGCGGGGTTGCCACGCTGACGCTGAACCGGCCGGAAAAACACAACGCGATGTCGGCGCAGATGATCGCCGAACTGACCCAGGCCGCCGCGCAACTGGGGAAAACCGACGACGTGCGTGTCGTAGTTCTGACCGGCGCGGGCAAGAGCTTCTGCGCCGGGGGTGACTTGGGCTGGATGCAGGCCCAAATGGCCGCCGATCCCGAGACCCGCTTTGTCGAGGCACGCAAGCTGGCCGAGATGCTGAACGCCCTGAACACCCTGCAAAAACCGTTGATCGGCGCGCTTCAGGGCAACGCCTTTGGCGGTGGCGTGGGCATGGCCGCGGTCTGTGACGTGGCCGTCGGCGTGGACAGTCTGAAGATGGGGCTGACCGAAACCCGGCTGGGGCTGATCCCGGCCACCATCGGCCCCTATGTCATCGCCCGCATGGGCGAGGCCCGCGCGCGGCGCGTGTTCATGTCGGCCCGTCTGTTCGACGCGGCCGAGGCGGTGGATCTTGGCCTGCTCGCGCGGGCCGTTCCGGCGGATGAGTTGGATGCCGCGATCGAAGCCGAAGTGCAGCCCTATCTGTCCTGTGCGCCGGGCGCCGTGGCCTCGGCCAAGGCGTTGGTTCGGGACCTCGGGCCGCGCATCGACGACGCGGTGATCGACCACACGATCCGGGCGCTGGTCGACCGATGGGAAACGGACGAGGCGCATGAGGGAATCAGCGCTTTCTTCGACAAGCGAAAACCTTCATGGAATAGTGAGGTTTGACCGTCCGCGACCATTTGAAGCCAAGGGCTTGCGCCTAGTGCAGCGCTGGGCGTTGGCAAGCCGAATATTCGGTGCCATGCGCGCTTGTGCTCGGTTGACCCTCTGACCCCGCGCGGATAGAGAATGTCCAGTCAACACGCCAATTGACGGCGCGTCTCGTTCGGGATGCGCAGGAAAGGAGCCACTCGTGGAAGAGCTGTTGCGGGAATATCTCCCGATCCTGGTGTTTCTGGCCGTCGCCGTGGGCCTTGGAATCGTCCTGATTCTGGCCGCCGTCGTTCTGGCAGTCCGCAATCCCGACCCCGAAAAGGTCAGCGCCTATGAATGCGGGTTCAACGCGTTCGACGATGCGCGGATGAAGTTCGATGTCCGATTCTATCTGGTTTCGATCCTGTTCATCATCTTCGACCTTGAGATTGCGTTCCTGTTTCCCTGGGCCGTGGGCTTCAAGGATATCAGCGATGTCGGCTTCTGGTCGATGATGGTGTTCCTGGGCGTTCTGACCATCGGCTTTGCCTATGAATGGAAGAAGGGGGCCTTGGAATGGGAGTGATGACGGGTGCAAACACCGCGGGCGTTGACAAGGAAGTCGCCACCCAGGCCCTGAACGCCGAGTTGCAGGACAAAGGGTTCCTGCTGACCTCGTCCGAGGACATCATCAACTGGGCCCGTACCGGGTCGCTGCACTGGATGACCTTCGGCCTGGCCTGCTGCGCGGTCGAGATGATGCACACCTCGATGCCGCGCTACGATGCCGAACGCTTCGGCATCGCCCCGCGCGCATCCCCGCGCCAGTCTGACGTGATGATCGTGGCAGGCACTCTGACCAACAAGATGGCGCCGGCGCTGCGCAAGGTCTATGACCAGATGCCCGAGCCGCGCTATGTTATCTCGATGGGATCCTGCGCCAATGGCGGCGGGTATTACCACTATTCCTATTCGGTGGTGCGCGGCTGCGACCGCATCGTTCCGGTGGACATCTACGTTCCCGGCTGCCCGCCGACCGCCGAGGCGCTGCTGTATGGTCTGTTGCAACTGCAACGCAAGATCCGCCGCACCGGCACCATCGTGCGCTGAGGAGGAACCCTGATGAGCGAAGCACTCAAGGAACTTGGCGCACTGATCGAAATCAAGCGGCCCGACTGCGTGCTGTCATCGGACGTGAGCTTTGGTGAGTTGAGCGTCGATGTGGCCCCGTCGAACCTGGTCGAATTCGTCGAGTATCTGAAGTCTGACCAGAACTGTAAATTCTCGACCCTCGTCGACATCACCGCCGTGGACTATCCCGAGCGGGCCAAGCGGTTCGACGTCGTCTATCACTTCCTCTCGATGTATCAGAACCATCGCATCCGGCTGCGGGTCTCGGTCCGCGAGGACGAGATGGTGCCCTCGATCGTCGATGTGCACCCGTCCGCCAACTGGTTCGAGCGCGAAGTGTTCGACATGTTCGGCATCCTGTTCTCGGGCCACCCGGACCTGCGACGCATCCTGACCGACTACGGGTTCCGGGGATACCCACTGCGCAAGGATTTCCCGACCACCGGTTACACCGAGGTTCGCTATGACGAGGCGCAGAAGCGCGTGGTCTATGAGCCAGTCTCGCTGGTTCAGGAATACCGCCAGTTCGACTTCATGAGCCCGTGGGAGGGTGCGAATTACATTCTGCCGGGGGACGAAAAGCAGGAGACCAAGTAAATGGGCGGCATCTGGTGGCTGATCCTTTCGGCGCTGACCATCATCCCGATGGTCAAGCTTCTGCCGTTTTTCGGGATCAACAAATACTGGGCGCTGGCCTGTCTGGTTCCCTTCGGCACGATCGCCCTTTTGTGGTGGATGGGTCTGAAGCTGCAGGAACTGGAGCGCCGCTGAGATGCTGACGATGCTTGGAGAACTGGTTGTGATTGGGGCTCTGGGCGCGTTGTTGGCCGGGGCGGCGGTGAAAGCGGCAGACGCCGAAAGGGTCCGGGTTCGGGCCGAGGCAAAAAAGAAAAACCGGGGGCGGCGCTGAGGCCCTCGCTTGCCGGACCGGTCCGGCACGAACGGAACAGCCGGGGTTGATCCCCGGACAGGAGAGACACGATGATGGATGGCGGCAAGGGCTTCGAAGACGCTCTGACGGGCGAACAGAAGATCCGCAACTTCAACATCAACTTCGGCCCGCAGCACCCTGCGGCCCACGGCGTGCTGCGTCTGGTGCTGGAACTGGATGGCGAGATCGTCGAACGCTGCGACCCGCATATCGGCCTGCTGCACCGTGGCACCGAAAAGCTGATGGAAAGCCGGACCTATCTGCAGAACCTGCCGTATTTTGACCGTCTGGATTACGTGGCGCCGATGAACCAGGAACACGCCTGGTGCCTGGCCATCGAAAAGCTGACCGGGGTCGAGGTACCGCGCCGGGCCTCGCTGATCCGGGTTCTGTATTCCGAGATCGGGCGCATCCTGAACCACCTGTTGAACGTGACGACCCAGGCGATGGACGTTGGCGCGCTGACCCCGCCGCTATGGGGCTTCGAAGAGCGCGAAAAGCTGATGGTGTTCTATGAGCGCGCCTGCGGCGCCCGCCTGCACGCCGCCTATTTCCGCCCCGGTGGCGTTCACCAGGACCTGCCGCCCGAACTGCTTGACGATATCGAGGCCTGGAGCCATGCTTTCCCCGCTGTTCTGGATGATATCGACGGCCTGCTGACCGAGAACCGCATCTTCAAACAGCGCAACTGCGATATCGGTGTCGTAACCGAGGATGACATCCAGAAATACGGATTCTCGGGCGTGATGGTGCGCGGATCGGGCCTGGCCTGGGACCTGCGACGCGCGCAACCCTATGAATGCTACGACGAATTCGAGTTCCAGATTCCCGTCGGCAAGAATGGGGACTGCTATGACCGCTATCTCGTCCGCATGGAGGAGATGCGCCAGTCGGTGTCGATCATTCGTCAGGCCATCTCCAAGCTGCGCGACTGCCCCGGAGACGTTCTGGCGCGCGGCAAGATCACCCCGCCGAAACGCTCGGACATGAAGACCTCGATGGAAAGCCTGATCCATCACTTCAAGCTGTACACCGAAGGCTTCCACGTTCCGGCGGGCGAAGTCTATGCCGCCGTCGAAGCGCCCAAGGGCGAGTTCGGCGTCTATCTGGTCGCCGACGGCACCAACAAGCCGTACCGCGCCAAGCTGCGCGCGCCGGGCTATCTGCACCTGCAAGCCATGGACCACGTCGCCAAGGGCCACCAGCTGGCCGACGTCGCCGCCATCATCGGCACAATGGATGTCGTATTTGGAGAGATTGACCGCTAATGCTCCGCCGCCTGCACCCCGAACAACCCGAAAGCTTTGCCTTCACGCCCGCCAATCTGGACTGGGCCAAGGCTCAGATTAGCAAGTACCCCGAGGGCCGTCAGGCCAGCGCGGTCATCCCGCTGCTGTGGCGCGCGCAAGAGCAGGAGGGCTGGCTCAGCCGCCCGGCCATCGAATATGTGGCCGAGATGCTGGACATGTCCTACATCCGGGTGCTTGAAGTTGCATCCTTCTACTTCATGTTTCAACTGCAACCAGTTGGTTCCGTTGCGCATATTCAGGTTTGCGGCACCACGTCCTGCATGATCTGCGGGGCCGAGGATCTGATCGCGGTCTGCCGCGAAAAGATCGCGCCCAAGCCTCATCAGCTGTCGGCGGACGGCAAGCTGAGCTGGGAAGAGGTCGAATGCCTGGGGTCGTGCTCGAACGCGCCGATGGCGCAGATCGGCAAGGACTATTACGAGGATCTGACCGCCGAGAGCTTTGCCCGCATCATCGATGATCTGGCTGCCGGCAAGGCGCCGGTTCCGGGTCCGCAGAACGGGCGCTATGCCGCCGAGCCCAAGGGCGGCTTGACCAGCCTGAAACAGTACGAGGCCGGCAAGTCCAAGTACAATGCCAGCGTTCAACTGGCCGCCGATCTGGGTGATACGGTCAAGCGCATCGATGGGACCGAGGTTCCGATCCTGACGCCATGGCTGGGCAAGGACGGCAAGGCCGCCGGCGCGAAAGCCGCGCCCAAGCCGCCCAAGGCGGCGGACCCGGGCAAGCCCGCGGCCCGTCAGGCCGCGCCCAAGAAATCCGCCAAGGCCGAGCCATCTTCGCCCGAGGGCGCCGCAGCTAGGCCCGCAACCGCCGAGACTCAGCCCGAAACGCTGACTGGTCCTCGTGGCGGCAAACCCGACGATCTGAAGCTGCTGAAGGGCGTAGGCCCGAAGCTCGAGCAGACGCTGAACGAACTGGGCTTTTACCACTATGACCAGATCGCGGCCTGGACGCCCGAACAGGTGGCCTGGGTAGATGCACGGTTGAAATTCAAGGGCCGGATCGAACGCGACGGCTGGATCGAACAGGCGGCCAAGTTGGCGGCCGGCGAGGAAACCGAATTTGCCAAACGTGCCAAGAAAGAAGGCACTTACGAAGACTGAGAGACGGTGCCCGATACGGGCATCGGAGTGTGATGGACAAGGACAAGGAACAGGCCATCGCCCGCAAGGGCCGACATATCGGCGTGGTCATCGCAGTGACCATGCTGATGTGGCTTGCCGTGACCCTGTTCATCGGCCCGGCGCTGGAACTGCCGGGACGCTATGCGCTGCTGTTTGATTTCGCCGCGATCGCGGCCTTCATCTATGCAGGCGTCAACATTTTTCAACTCTGGCGCATGCGTCAGGACAGCCAAAGGTAACACGCGATGCTGAAGGATCAGGACCGGATCTTTACCAACATCTACGGGATGCACGAGCGCACGCTGAAGGGCGCCCAGGCCCGCGGGCATTGGGACGGCACCGCTGACCTGATCGCTAAAGGGCGCGACTGGATCATCCAGACGATGAAGGATTCGGGATTGCGCGGGCGTGGCGGCGCGGGCTTTCCGACCGGTCTGAAATGGTCGTTCATGCCAAAAGAAAGCGATGGCCGTCCGTCTTACCTTGTTGTGAACGCTGACGAATCCGAACCGGGCACCTGCAAGGACCGCGAGATCATGCGCCACGATCCGCACACGCTGATCGAAGGCTGCCTGATCGCGTCGTTCGCGATGAACGCGCATACCTGCTACATCTACATCCGGGGCGAGTACATCCGCGAGCGCGAGGCGCTGCAGGCCGCCATCGACGAGGCCTATGATGCCGGCCTGCTGGGCAAGAACGCCGCCGGCTCGGGCTGGGATTTCGACCTGTTCCTGCACCACGGCGCCGGCGCCTATATCTGCGGCGAGGAAACCGCGCTGCTGGAAAGCCTCGAAGGCAAGAAGGGCATGCCGCGCATGAAGCCGCCGTTCCCGGCGGGGGCGGGTCTGTATGGCTGCCCGACCACGGTGAACAACGTGGAATCCATTGCCGTCGTGCCCACGATCCTGCGCCGCGGTGCCGACTGGTTCGCCGGTTTCGGCCGCCAGAACAACGCGGGCACCAAGCTTTTTGCGATCTCGGGTCACGTCAACAACCCCTGCGTGGTCGAAGAGGCGATGTCGATCAGCTTCGAAGAATTGATCGAGACCCATTGCGGCGGCATCCGCGGTGGGTGGGACAACCTGTTGGCCGTGATCCCCGGTGGCTCGTCCGTGCCTTGCGTGCGCGGCGAGAACATGCGCGATGCGATCATGGATTTCGACTATCTGCGCAACGATCTGGGCTCGGGGCTTGGAACGGCGGCTGTGATCGTGATGGACAAGTCCACCGACATCATCAAGGCGATCTGGCGCCTATCGAAATTCTACAAGCACGAAAGCTGCGGCCAGTGCACGCCCTGCCGCGAAGGCACGGGCTGGATGATGCGTGTGATGGATCGCCTTGTCCGCGGCGAGGCCGAGCTGGAAGAGATCGACATGCTGTTCGAGGTGACCAAGCAGGTCGAAGGCCACACGATCTGTGCACTGGGGGACGCGGCCGCATGGCCGATCCAGGGCCTGATCCGCAACTTCCGCGAAGAAATCGAAGACCGCATCAAGGCCCGCAAATCGGGCCGTATGGGTGCGATGGCGGCGGAGTAGATCCGATGGAAGTATATTCCGAATACTCGCACGCGATTGCCGCGCTGGTGATCTTTACGCTGGTGGTCCTGCTGCTGGCGCCGTTCTCGGCGCTGGCCAAGCAGGGCAAGGGCCTGGCGCCAGGGGCGACGCCGGAACAGAACTATGCCGACAGTGCCTATCGTCTGAACCGCGCCTATCTTAACGGAACCGAAACTCTGCCCGCGTTCCTGACCGTGACTCTGGCGGCCATGCTGCTGGGGGTCAGCCCGGTCTGGGTGAACTGGCTGGCCTCGATCGCCTTGGTGGCGCGTCTGGTGATGCTGGTGGTTCATATCCGCGGCATTGGCAAACCGCACAGCGGCCTGCGAAGCGTTCTGTACGTTGTGGCCTGGGCATGCATGGCTGTGCTGGGCGTCATGGCTTTGGTGGCGGCGATCTGATGGCAAGGCTGATCCCTATTCTTGCCCGTGGTTGGGCCATTGCTCCGTTGACCGGTGTTTTGGCGGTTCTGGCGGTGCTTTCGGCCTGCGGTGGCAAGGCCGAGGATCGCGTGCTGTTCGATGGGCAGGCATTTCGCGCCAAGGCGAAGGCGGTCGACAAGAAAAGGTCGCCGGCCGATTTCACCGTGACGGTCAAGGGCGTGTCGGCTTCGTTGGACGGCGCGCGCGAAGCGGGGCGCTATGAGGCCACGCGGTTCTGTGTGCAGAATTTCGGGTCTTCTCGCATCGCCTGGAAAATCGGACCGGATGCCGAGCCGCAGACTCTGCGGATCGACAATGATAGCCTGACTTTTGCCGGGAAGTGTCAGCGGCCATGACCCATGCCATGTCATATCAGGTTCCGGCAGGCCGCGCGTTATTGCATAGCGGTCGAGGGAAGTGTCGTCTTGGGGAACCCAAGACGAAAGGATATGTCATGAAAGCTGCGAAACTTGCCGCCGTTGCCTGCGTCGTCGCGCTGCCTGCCGTGGCCGGAGCCAAACCGCCCTTGCGCGAAGTTAAAGAGATCGACGACTCGCTCTACTACATCGCCATCGCCAACGAGATTTCAGAAATCTGCCCGACAATCAGCGGGCGTCGTCTGAAGGCGATAGGCGTGATGTGGGGGCTGCGATCCAAAGCGAACCAGCTGGGATATTCGGATGCCGAGATCCGGGCCTATGTGGAATCGGATGCAGAAAAGGCGCGGATGCGCGCCAAGGGCGAGGCATACCTGGCTCAGAACGGCGTAAGCTATGCCGACACCGAAACTTTCTGTGCGCTGGGGCGCAGGGAAATCGAAAGAAACAGCGCCATTGGCGTGTATTTGAGGGCGAACTAGACCATGTCTGACCTCCGCAAGATCGTGATCGACGACAAGGAAATCGAAGTCGATGGTGCAATGACCCTGATCCAGGCCTGTGAACAGGCCGGGATCGAAGTGCCGCGTTTCTGCTATCACGAGCGCCTGTCGATCGCAGGCAACTGCCGCATGTGCCTTGTCGAGGTCGTGGGCGGCCCGCCCAAGCCCGCCGCCTCGTGCGCCATGCAGGTGCGCGATCTGCGCCCGGGGCCGGAAGGCCAGCCGCCGGTAGTCAAGACCAACTCGCCCATGGTCAAGAAGGCCCGCGAAGGCGTGATGGAGTTTCTGCTGATCAACCACCCGCTGGATTGCCCGATCTGCGACCAGGGCGGTGAATGCGATCTGCAGGATCAGGCGATGGCCTATGGCATCTCGGCCAGCCGGTTTCGCGAGGCCAAGCGCGCGGTGGACGATCTGGATCTTGGGCCGCTGGTGGGCACCGCCATGACCCGCTGCATCAGCTGCACCCGTTGCGTCCGCTTCACCACCGAGGTGGCGGGGGTCGATCAGATGGGGCAGACCGGTCGGGGCGAAGACGCCGAGATTACGACCTATCTGAACCAGACGTTGGACTCGAACCTTCAGGGCAACATCATCGACCTGTGTCCGGTGGGCGCGCTGACGTCGAAGCCTTATGCGTTCACCGCCCGTCCGTGGGAGCTGACCAAGACCGAATCAATCGACGTGATGGATGCTCTGGGCTCGAACATCCGGGTTGACACCAAGGGCCGCGTCGTGATGCGCATTCTGCCACGCAACCATGACGGCGTGAACGAAGAGTGGATTTCCGACAAGACACGCTTTGTCTGGGACGGGCTGCGCCGCCAGCGGCTGGACACGCCCTATATCCGCGAGAACGGCCTTTTGCGCCCGGCCAGCTGGACCGAGGCGCTTGCGGCCGCGGCGGACGCGATGAAGGGCAAGACCGTGGCCGGCCTTGTCGGCGACCTGGTTCCGGTCGAGGCCGCCTTTGCCCTGAAGCAGATGATCGAAGGGCTGGGTGGTAAGGTCGAGTGCCGAACCGACAATGCCCGCCTGCCCATCGGCAACCGCTCGGGCTATGTCGGAAATGTGGCGATCGAAGAGATCGATACCGCGAAAGAGATCATCCTGATCGGCACCAACCCGCGGCACGAAGCCCCGGTGCTGAACGCGCGCATCCGCAAGGCGTGGCTGGCCGGGGCCACGGTCAAGGTGATCGGTCCGGCGGTGGATCTGACCTATGACTATGACCATTTGGGTGAGGACCGCGCGGCTCTGGCCAAGGCAAAGGCAGGCAAGGATGCCATCGTGATCGTCGGGCAGGGCGCCGTGACCGAGGCCGACGGCCTGGCCGTTATGGCTGCGGCCCAGGCCTTGTCGGGCCGCCTGTTCGTGCTGCACACGGCTGCGGCGCGGGTTGGTGCGATGGATGTTGGCGCCGTCACCGAAGGAGGAATCGAGGCAGCGATCGATGGGGCCGAGGTGATCTACAACCTCGGGGCCGACGAAATCGAGATCGAGGACGGCCCCTTCGTGATCTATCAGGGCAGCCACGGTGACCGCGGTGCCCACCGCGCCGACATCATCCTGCCCGGAGCCGCCTATACTGAGGAAAACGGGCTGTTCGTGAACACCGAAGGCCGCCCGCAATTGGCGATGCGCGCCGGGTTCGCCCCGGGCGAGGCCAAGGAGAACTGGGCGATCCTGCGGGCGCTTTCGGCCGAGCTGGGGCAGGCGCTGCCCTACGACTCGCTGGCGCAGCTGCGCACGGCGCTGGTCGCGGCGGTGCCGCATCTGGCGCAGATCGACCAACTGCCCGAGAACGAAGTGCAGCCGCTCGAGCCCGGGCCGTTGGGGCAGGCGACCTTCCGAACAGTGATCAAGGATTTCTATCTGACCAACCCGATCGCGCGGGCGTCGCAGCTGATGGCAGAGCTTTCGGCGCTGGCCAAGGCACGCGGCAACCAGAAGATCGCGGCGGAATGAGTCTGGCGGCGTTCATACGGCAGCACAACGGCGCGCCGTTGCCCGCCGGCTCGTATGACGGGGCGGCGGCCGCGTCGTGTGCGCGACCGTTGAAAAGGAAGAAAAAAGGTGGCGTACGGGCGGCGGATGCTGTTTACACCGACACGCCAAACCAACCGCTTGCGGTGCGAGTCTCTGGCCGTCGGGCTGGGCTTGGCGGCCACGGCGGCAAACGGAATACCCACGGTGTGAGGACCAATGGCTGAATTCTTTGACACCCCGGGCGGAATAGCCCTGATCATACTGGCACAGGTGCTGGCCGTCGTCGCCTTCGTGATGATCTCGCTGCTGTTCCTGGTCTATGGCGACCGCAAGATCTGGGCGGCGGTCCAGATGCGTCGCGGCCCCAACGTCGTGGGCGCGTATGGTCTGCTGCAATCGGTGGCTGATGCGCTGAAATACGTGGTGAAAGAGGTGGTAATCCCCGCCGGGGCTGACCGGACGGTGTTTATCCTGGCGCCTCTGACATCCTTCGTGCTGGCCATGATCGCTTGGGCGGTCATTCCGTTCAACGATGGCTGGGTGCTGTCGGATATCAACGTGGCCATCTTGTACGTGTTCGCCGTATCCTCGCTCGAGGTTTACGGCGTGATCATGGGGGGCTGGGCGTCGAACTCGAAATACCCGTTCCTCGGGAGCCTGCGCTCGGCCGCGCAGATGATTTCCTACGAGGTTTCGATCGGCCTGATCATCATCGGGGTGATCATCTCGACCGGCTCGATGAATTTTGGCGACATCGTGCGGGCGCAGGACGGCGCGTTCGGGTTCTTCAGCTGGTACTGGCTGCCGCATTTCCCGATGGTGTTCCTGTTCTTCATCTCGGCGCTGGCCGAAACCAACCGCCCGCCGTTTGACCTGCCCGAGGCGGAATCGGAACTGGTTGCCGGCTACCAGGTGGAATATTCGGCCACGCCCTTCCTGCTGTTCATGGCGGGCGAATACATCGCCATCTTCCTGATGTGCGCGCTGACTTCGCTGCTGTTCTTCGGCGGCTGGCTGTCGCCTATCCCTGGCCTGCCGGATGGCGTGCTGTGGATGGTCGCCAAGATGGCGTTCTTCTTCTTCCTGTTCGCGATGGTCAAGGCGATCACGCCGCGCTACCGCTATGACCAGCTGATGCGGCTGGGCTGGAAAGTTTTCTTGCCGTTCAGTTTGGTTTGGGTGGTCTTCGTGGCTTTTGCTGCAAAATTCGATTGGTTCTGGGGCGCGTTTGCCCGCTGGAGCGTAGGAGGCTGACAATGACCCAGATCGACTATACCCGTGCGGCCAAGTATTTCCTGCTTCAGGACTTCTGGCAGGGTTTCAAGCTGGGGGTGAAGTATTTCTTCGCCCCCAAGGCCACGGTGAACTATCCGCATGAAAAGGGCCCGCTGTCGCCCCGGTTCCGGGGCGAACATGCTCTGCGTCGTTATCCGAACGGCGAGGAACGCTGTATCGCCTGCAAGCTGTGTGAGGCGATCTGCCCGGCCCAAGCCATCACCATCGACGCCGAACCGCGCGAAGACGGCAGCCGCCGCACCACGCGTTATGACATCGATATGACCAAGTGCATCTATTGCGGCTTCTGCCAGGAGGCCTGCCCGGTCGATGCGATCGTCGAAGGGCCGAATTTCGAATTCGCCACCGAGACCCGCGAAGAGCTGTTCTATGACAAGCAGAAACTGCTAGAGAACGGCGACCGCTGGGAAGCCGAGATCGCCCGCAACCTGGAACTGGACGCGCCGTACAGATGAGTGATCCGGTCAAGAACCCATTCGAGCAGATGCTGAAACAGGCACATGACATGGCCAAGGCGTTCAACCCGGCGCTCGAGAGCTATTCGCCCGTCGACGCGATGCGCGGCTTCGAGGCGCTGTGGCCGACCATGCCCAAAGAGGTCATGGAGATGATGTTCGGCAACACCGTCAATCCGGGCGGATTGGATGCCAAGACCCGCCTGTTGCTGACGCTGGCGGGGCTGACCTGTCAGGGCGCGCAGGCCGATACGGCCGTGCGCCAAACGGTGCGCCATGCCATCGAGGCAGGGGCCAAGAAACAAGAGATCGTGGAAACGATCGGTCAAATGTCGGTCTTTGCCGGCATCCCGGCCATGACCCGGGCGCTGGAACTGGCGCAGGAGGCCATGGGCGAAAACGAGGATGATGACCAATGAGCGTATTTGCCTTTTACCTCTTTGCCATCAGCGCCATCACCGGCGGGCTGTTCACCGTGATCAGCCGGCAACCGGTGCATTCGGTGCTGTGGCTGATTTTGGCCTTCCTGTCGTCTGCGGGGCTGTTCGTGCTGCTGGGGGCGGAATTCGTCGCCATGCTGCTGATCATCGTCTATGTCGGCGCGGTGGCGGTGCTGTTCCTGTTCGTGGTGATGATGCTGGACGTGGACTTTGCCGAGCTCAAGGCCGAGATGGCGCGCTACATGCCTTTGGCCCTGCTGATCGGTCTGGTCATCCTGATGCAGTTCGTCATGGCCTTTGGCGCCTGGGACAGCGCACAGGGCGCGGCGGCCAACCTGGCCCAGCCGATCCCGGCGGATCGCCACAACACCGAAGCGCTGGGTGTCATCCTTTACGATCAATACTTCCTTCTGTTCCAACTGGCGGGCCTGATCCTGTTGGTGGCCATGATCGGTGCCATTGTACTGACGCTGCGCCACCGCCAGGACATCAAGCGGCAGGACATCATCGCCCAGATGATGCGCGACCCGGCCAAGGCGCTGGAGTTGAAGGACGTGAAACCGGGGCAGGGACTTTGAGACCATGATCGGACTTGAGCACTATCTTACCGTCGCGACGACGCTGTTCGTCATCGGCATCTTCGGTCTCTTTCTAAACCGCAAGAACGTCATCATCCTGCTTATGAGCATCGAATTGATGCTGCTGGCGGTAAATATCAACCTCGTGGCGTTTTCCAGCTTTCTCGGCGATTTGGTCGGGCAGGTGTTCACGCTGTTTGTGTTGACCGTGGCCGCGGCCGAGGCGGCGATCGGGCTGGCTATTCTGGTCTGCTTCTTCCGCAACCGCGGCACTATTGCGGTTGAAGATGTCAACATGATGAAGGGGTAAGGGATCATGGAAACCACAATCCTCTTTGCCCCGCTCGTGGGCGCGCTGATCTGCGGCTTTGGCTGGAAATTCATCGGCGAAAAGGCCGCGCTGTGGACGGCCACGGGCCTGTTGTTCCTGGCCTGTCTGCTGTCGTGGATCGTCTTCTTCAGCTTTGATGGACAGACCCAGCAGATCGAGATCATGCGCTGGATCGAAAGCGGCTCGCTGTCGACCTCGTGGGCCATTCGTCTGGACCGGCTGACCGCCATTATGCTGATCGTGGTCACTACGGTGTCGGCGCTCGTGCACCTTTATTCGTTCGGCTACATGGATCACGACCCGCAGTGGCGCGAGGGCGAAAGCTATAAGCCGCGCTTCTTTGCCTATCTGTCCTTCTTCACCTTCGCCATGCTGATGCTGGTAACGGCGGACAACCTGGTGCAGATGTTCTTTGGCTGGGAAGGCGTGGGCGTCGCATCCTACCTGCTGATCGGTTTCTACTACCGCAAACCTTCGGCCAATGCGGCGGCGATGAAAGCGTTCATCGTCAACCGTGTGGGCGACTTCGGCTTTGCGCTGGGGATTTTTGCGCTGTTCTTCCTGACCGACAGCATCAACTTCTCGGATATCTTTGCTGCCGCACCCCAGCTGGCGGAAACGCAGCTGACTTTCCTGTGGGGCGAATGGTCTGCGGTCGAGGTCGTCTGCGTGCTGCTGTTCATCGGTGCGATGGGCAAATCTGCGCAGTTGATCCTGCACACCTGGTTGCCGGACGCGATGGAGGGCCCGACGCCCGTGTCGGCGCTGATCCACGCCGCCACCATGGTGACGGCCGGTGTGTTCCTGGTTTGCCGTATGTCGCCGCTGATGGAGTTCGCGCCGGGTGCGACCGGGTTCGTCACTGTGCTGGGGGCCTCGACCGCGTTCTTTGCCGCGACCGTGGGTCTGGTGCAGACCGACATCAAGCGCGTGATCGCCTATTCAACCTGTTCGCAGCTGGGCTACATGTTCGTGGCCGCGGGCGTGGGCATGTATTCGGCGGCGATGTTCCACCTGTTCACGCATGCCTTCTTCAAGGCGCTCTTGTTCCTTGGTGCGGGCTCGGTGATCCACGCCATGCATCACGAACAGGACATGATGAACTATGGCAACCTGCGCAAGAAAATCCCCTATACCTTCTGGGCGATGATGATCGGCACGCTGGCCATCACAGGCGTCGGCATCCCGCTGACCACGATCGGCTTTGCCGGCTTCCTGTCCAAGGACGCAATCATCGAAAGCGCCTATGCCGGCGGGTCGGCCTTTGGCTTCTGGGCGCTGGTGATCGCCGCCGCGATGACCTCGTTCTATAGCTGGCGCCTGATCTTCCTGACCTTCTATGGCGAGGAGCGGGGCGACAAGCACACGCATGAGCACGCGCATGAAAGCCCGATGGTCATGTTGGTGCCGCTGGGTGTTCTGTCGCTGGGCGCCGTGTTCGCGGGCATGATCTGGTACAACAACTTCTTCGGTCACGCCGATCAGGTGGGCAAGTTCTATGGCATTCCGGTTGCCGAGGCGCATGCCGAGGCCGGTGATCATTCCAAGGCCGATGATCATGGCGACGACACGCATGCCACAGAATCTCATGACGACGAAGCTGCGCACGGTGACAAGGCCAAGGGCGGCGACCACCACTATGCTTTTGTTGGCAAACCGGGCGAGGGCGCGCTGTACATCGCGCCGGACAACCATGTTTTGGACGACGCGCATGCTGCGCCGAAATGGGTCAAGATCTCGCCGTTCATCGCAATGGTTCTGGGCTTTGGACTGGCCTACCTGTTCTACATCGTGAACCCGGCGCTGCCGAGCCGCCTGGCCGAGAACCAGCGTCCGCTGTACCTGTTCCTCAAGAACAAGTGGTACTTTGACGAAATTTACGACGCGATCCTTGTCAAACCGACCGTGGCCCTGGGCCGGTTCCTGTGGAAGGGCGGTGACGGCAAGGTGATCGACGGTTTCCTGAACGGAGTAGCAATGGGCGTCGTTCCCTTCTTCACCCGCCTCGCAGGCAAGGCGCAGACGGGCTACATCTTCACTTACGCCTTCTGGATGGTTCTGGGCATCGCAGCCCTGGTCACCTGGATGTCGATCGGCGGAGGCGCACACTGATGGACAATATCCTATCCATTGTCACATTCATTCCGGCCATTTCCGCCGGTCTGATGGCGCTGTTCCTGCACGGGAAGGATGCGGCAGCTCAAAGCAATGCCAAGTGGATCGCGCTGGTAGCAACCACGGTCACCTTTCTGGTCTCGATCGGTATCTATACCGAGTTCGACCCCTCGAACACTGGCTTTCAAATGGTGGAAGAGGGCGAATGGCTGATGGGCCTGAAATACAAGATGGGCGTGGATGGCATCAGCGTACTGTTCGTGCTGCTGACCACCTTCATCATGCCGCTGACCATCCTGGCCAGCTGGAACGTGACCGACCGGGTCAAGGAATACATGATTGCCTTCCTGCTGCTGGAAACGCTGATGCTGGGCGTATTCATGGCTCTGGACCTGGTGCTGTTCTACCTGTTCTTTGAGGCCGGGCTGATCCCGATGTTCCTGATCATCGGGATTTGGGGCGGCAAGGACCGGATCTATGCCAGCTTCAAGTTCTTCCTCTATACCTTCCTCGGCTCGGTTCTGATGCTGGTGGCGATGGTGGCGATGTATGCCGACGCTGGCACCACCGACATTGCCGCGCTGATGACGCACCAGTTCTCGTCCGAGAGCTTCAGCGTGCTGGGCGTCCACATCGTCGGCGGCATGCAGACCTTGCTGTTCCTCGCGTTCTTCGCGTCCTTCGCGGTGAAGATGCCGATGTGGCCCGTGCACACCTGGCTGCCTGACGCCCACGTTCAGGCGCCGACGGCGGGCTCGGTCGTGCTGGCGGCGATCCTGCTGAAGATGGGTGGCTATGGCTTCCTGCGCTTCAGCTTGCCTATGTTCCCCGTCGGCTCGGCCGTGATGACCGATCTGGTCCTGTGGCTGTCGGCCATCGCCGTGGTCTACACCTCGTTGGTGGCGCTGGTGCAGGAGGACATGAAAAAGCTGATCGCCTATTCCTCGGTCGCGCATATGGGTTTTGTGACCATGGGCATCTTCGCCGCCAACCAGCAGGGCATCGACGGGGCGATCTTCCAGATGCTCAGCCACGGGTTCATTTCGGCCGCGCTGTTCCTTTGCGTCGGCGTGATCTACGACCGGATGCACACCCGCGACATCGAGGCCTATGGCGGCCTAGTGATCCGCATGCCGGCCTATGCGCTGGTGTTCATGCTGTTCACCATGGCAAATGTGGGCCTGCCGGGCACCAGTGGGTTCATCGGCGAATTCCTGACGCTGATGGGCACTTTCCAGGTCAACACCTGGGTGACAGCAGTGGCGGCCAGCGGTGTGATCTTCTCGGCAGCTTATGCGCTGTGGCTGTATCGCCGCGTGGTCTTTGGCGACCTGATCAAGGAAAGCCTCAAGTCGATCACCGACATGAGCACACGCGAACGCCTGATCTTTGCGCCGCTGATCGTCATGACCATTCTGCTGGGGGTCTACCCGTCACTGGTCACGGACGTGATCGGCAATTCGACCGCCGCGCTGATTTCGAACTATGACACGGCTCTGGCCGCGGCCGAGGCCGCGACCCAGGTCGCCTCGCACTAAGGGAGCTTTGGAGACATGATCCAGGCTGATCTGATTGTAATCCTGCCGGAAATCATTCTGGCGATCTATGCGATGGTGGCGCTGATCGGGGCGGTCTACACCTCGAAAGACGCGCTGGCCCCCGTGCTGATCTGGGCCACGGCGGGACTGATGGCCGTGCTGGCCTTCTGGATCGCGGCAAACGGTGAGGGCACGAACGTAGCCTTCAACGGAATGTTCGTCGATGACGGGTTCTCGCGCTTTGCCAAGGTTGCCATCCTGTTGTCGGCGGCCGCGGTTCTGGTCATGAGCCAGGACTATATGGCGCGCCGCAATATGCTGCGGTTCGAATATCCCCTGCTGGTGGCGCTGGCAGCGGTCGGCATGATGATGATGGTCAGCGCGGGCGATCTGATGTCGCTATACATGGGGCTCGAGCTGCAGTCTCTCTCGCTGTATGTCGTGGCCGCGCTGCGCCGCGACAGCGCCAAATCGACCGAGGCGGGCCTGAAATATTTCGTGCTGGGCGCGCTCAGTTCGGGCCTGCTGCTGTTCGGGGCGTCGCTGGTCTATGGCTTCTCCGGGACCACGCTGTTTTCGGGGATCGTGTCTACGGTGCATCATGGCGAGGTCTCGGTCGGCCTGCTGATCGGGCTGGTTCTGCTGATCTCGGGGCTGGCGTTCAAGGTGTCGGCCGTGCCGTTCCATATGTGGACGCCGGATGTCTACGAAGGCTCGCCCACGCCGGTCACGGCGTTTTTCGCCACTGCGCCCAAGGTTGCGGCCATGGGTCTGTTCGCGCGGGTGCTGCATGACGCCTTTGGCGGCGCGGTCGCCGACTGGCAGCAGGTGATCGTCCTGCTGTCGGTCCTGTCGATGCTGTTGGGCGCCATCGCGGCCATCGGTCAGCGCGACATCAAGCGGCTGATGGCCTATTCGTCGATTGCACATATGGGCTATGCGCTGATCGGTCTGGCGGCGGGCACGGCGCTGGGGATCAAGGCGATGCTGATGTATCTGGCGATCTACGTGACCATGAACATCGGCACCTTCGCCTTCATCCTGATGATGGAGCGCGACGGCAAGCCCGTGACCGACATCGACGCTCTGCGCCAGTTTTCTAAGCGTGACCCGGGCAAGGCGCTCGCCGTTCTGATCCTGATGTTCAGCCTGGCGGGTGTGCCGCCGATGCTGGGTTTCTTTGCCAAGCTGGGCGTCTGGCAGGCCGGTGTCGATGCCGACCTGATCGGGTTGGTCATCGTTTCGGCCATCTCGTCAGTCATCGGTGCGTTCTATTATCTACGGATCGTGTTCTACATGTATTTCGGGGACGAGAACGAAGACCCGATCGACACTCGGTCGTCGCCCGTTCTATGGGCGGCGCTGATGGGGTCGGCGGCGCTGATGTTGATCGGCGTATTCTATCAGTTCGGGATCGAGGGCGCGGCCACCGCCGCCGCGGCAACGCTTGTCAACTGATCTGCTGTCCGTACGAAACAGAGGGGCTCGGTCGCAGGACCGGGCCTTTTTGCGATGAGTGACTGGCCCAAGGGATATGGCCTGCACGTCGTGCAGGAGGTCGACAGCACCTTGAACGAGGCCGCCCGTATCGCGCCCACCGCAACCGGGCCGGTCTGGATCATGGCGCATCACCAGGCGGCCGCGCGGGGGCGGCGCGGCCGGGTCTGGGCCAACCCCAAGGGGAATTTGGCCGCAACCTTGCTGATGCGCCCCGAAGGCAACCCGGAACAGGCGGCGCTGCGCAGCTTTGTTGCGGCGCTTGCGCTGTTCGATGCTGTGGTCTCGGTGACCGGGCGGGCGGCGGGGATGTCGCTGAAATGGCCCAATGACGTGCTGCTGAACGGCGGCAAACTGGCGGGCATTCTGTTGGAAAGCACGGGGCAGGGGCGCGGCGTGTCGCATCTGGCGATCGGCATCGGGGTGAACCTGGCTGACGCTCCTGCGCCCGACACCGTCGAGCCCGGCGCACTGCGACCGGTCTCGCTGCTGTCGGAAACCGGCGCTCAGGTCCTGCCCGAGGATTTCCTGACGGAACTGGCCGCCGCCTATGCCCGATATGAGGCGCAGTTCAGTACCTATGGATTCGAGCCCATCCGCACGGCCTGGCTGTCTCGTGCCGCAAAGCTGGGCGAGGTCATCACGGCCCGTACCGCCACGTCCGAGACCGTCGGAACCTTTGAAACAGTGGACGCGGGCGGCAACCTTGTCCTAAACACCGCCAAGGGCCGGGTCAGCATTCCGGCGGCAGACGTCTATTTCTGAAAGGGGCGCAGATGCTTCTGGCCATTGATTGCGGCAATACCAACACCGTGTTCTCGATCTGGGATGGCGAGAAATTCCTGTGCACCTTGCGCACCTCGACCCACCATGCGCGCACGGCCGATGCCTATTTCACCTGGTATTCCACCCTGGTGAAACATTACGGGATCGAGGCCGACATTACCGATGTCATCATCGCCTCGACCGTGCCGCGGGTGGTGTTCAACCTGCGCGTCTTTGCCGACCGGTTCTTTGGATGCCGGCCGTTGGTCGTGGGCAAGCCCGATTGCCTGCTGCCGGTTCCGCCGCGGATTGATGAAGGCACGATTCCCGGCCCGGACCGGCTGGCCAATGCCGCGGGTGCCTTCGACCGTCATGGCGGCAACGTCGTGGTGGTGGATTTTGGCACCGCCACCAATTTTGACGTGGTCGCGGCTGATGGCGCCTATGTCGGCGGCGTGATCGCGCCGGGGGTGAACCTCAGCCTCGAGGCGCTACACCAAGGCGCTGCCGCGCTGCCGCATATCGATGTGTCGCGGCCCGACAAGGTGATCGGTACGAATACGGTTGGCTGTATCCAGTCGGGGGTGTATTGGGGATATTCCGGCCTGATCGAAGGCCTGATCGCCCGTATCAAGGCCGAATACGGCATGCCGATGAAGGTTGTCGGAACCGGCGGCCTAGCCCCGCTGTTCGATCAGGCCGATGTGGGTTTTGACGCAATTGAAGATGATCTGACGATGCACGGTCTAACCGTGATCCATCGCTACAACAAGGAAAATGGCTCGGCATGAGCAGTGAACGACTGATCTATTTGCCGCTGGGCGGCGCGGGTGAAATCGGCATGAACGCCTATGTCTACGGATATGGCGCGCCCGGCGAGGAACGGTTGATCCTGGTTGATCTGGGCGTGACCTTCCCCGACATGGACACCACGCCGGGCGTCGACCTGATCTATGCCGACATCTCGTGGCTGAAAGAACGCGCCGACCGGCTCGAGGCGATTTTCATCACCCACGCACACGAAGACCATGTCGGCGCCGGGGCGCTGTGCCATGAAATGCTGGGTGCGCCGATCCATGCGCGGGCGTTCACCGCCAACATCGCCCGCAAGAAGATGGAAGAGGCCGGCCACCCCGAGGATGCGGTGCGCACCGTTTCGGCCTGGCCCGAGCAGGTCAAAGCCGGGCCTTTCACCGTGGGGTTCCTGCCGGTGTCGCACTCGATCCCCGAAAGCGCCGCGCTGGTGATCGACACGCCCGCCGGTCGCATCGTACATTCGGGTGACTTCAAACTGGACACGAACCCCGTGGTCGGCGAGCCCTTTGACGAGGCCCTGTGGGGCGAGGTGGCAAAACCCGGCGTCAAGGCGCTGGTCTGCGACAGCACGAACGTGTTCTCGCCCCATCCCGGCCGGTCGGAATCCGAGGTCGGGCCCGCCATCACTCAATTGGTCGAGCAGGCCAGCGGGATGGTCGTGGCAACAACCTTCGCCTCGAACGTGGCGCGGGTGAAAACTCTCGCCGAGGCCGGCCACCGGGCCGGGCGGTCGGTCGTGCTGCTGGGTCGGGCCATGCGGCGGATGATCGAAGCGGCCACCGAAACCGGGATTCTGACCGATTTCCCGCGCGTGGTCAGCGCCGAAGAGGCGTTGGACCTGCCGCGCCAGAACTTGATGCTGATCGTCACCGGCAGCCAGGGGGAACGCCGTGCGGCCAGCGCACAGCTGGCGCGTGGAAAATACCGGGGGATCGAACTGAAAGAGGGCGACCTGTTCCTGTTCTCGTCCAAGACCATTCCGGGCAACGAACGTGGCGTGATCCGCATCATGAACCAGCTGAGCGAGAAAGGCGTGGACGTCGTCGATGACAGCAACGGGCTGTATCATGTATCCGGCCACGCCAACCGCCCGGATCTGGAACGGGTGCATGCGCTGATCGACCCGCAGGTGGTCATCCCGATGCATGGCGAACACCGGCACCTGCGCGAGCATGCCAAGCTGGCCGAGGCCGGTGGACGGGCCGGTGTGCTGGCCGTCAACGGCACCATGCTGGACCTGTCGGGGAACGCGCCGCAGGTGGTCGACTATGTCGAAACCGGGCGCACATATCTGGACGGATCGGTCAAGATCGGGGCACTGGACGGTGTGGTGCGCGACCGCATCCGCATGGCGCTGAACGGGCATGTGATCGTGACCGTCATCCTGGACGAAGACGACGAGCCCCTGGGCGAGCCCTGGTGCGATACGATGGGCCTGCCGGAAACCGGCGCGTCGCGTGCCGGGCTGGTCGAGGTGCTGGAAGAGGACCTGAATCAGTTCTTGATGCGGGCCGACGTCAAGACGCTGCGCGACGACGACAAGCTGGAAGAGGCCATGCGCCGCATCGTGCGCCAAAGCGCCCAGATCGAGATCGGCAAGAAGCCCGAAGTGACTGTGGTGATCAGCCGGATGAAGTGATCTGGCCTCAGCCCGTTTCGGGCATCGGGCGGCCTTTGAGACGCTGGAACAGGCTGGCTTCCTCGTTGTTGAGGAAGAAGGGCACCGAAGCTGGCGGGGCCGGGTCGGTGACCCGTGCTTCGACCTCGGCCAGCACCACCTCGGTGATGAAGGGCAGGTCGAAATCGCGGGCCTGATCCAGCGGGATCCACTGCAGGTGCGACAGCTCGTCAGAGGCTTGGCTGAAGTCGTCCGGGTCGTTGGCGATGGCGTCGGCATCCACCAAGAAGAACCGCGCGTCGAACCGGCGCGGCCGGCCCGGTGGCGTGACTGCCCGGAACACGAACTGCAAGGGCTGCGCCGAAGGCAGGAACCCGCGCTCAGCGAAGCTGATCCAGTCCTGCGGGGCAGGTCCGGGCCACTGCCCGGGAACCCCCAGGATCAGGCCGGTTTCTTCCCACAACTCGCGGATCGCGGCTGCTGCCAATGCTGTCTGCAGGCCGTTGGGGGCCTGATCGGCAAGGCGTTGGTGGCAGATATTTGGCAGGGGCGCGGCCAGCGGCACACGGGCATCCTCGGGGTCGACCGCGCCGCCGGGAAACACGAACTTGTTCGGCATGAAGGCCGCGGCTGCGCCGCGCTGGCCCATCAGGATCGCCGGCTTTTCATGGCGATCGCGCAGCACGATCACGGTTGCTGCGTCGCGAATGGCAGATTTGTCTACGGTCATGTTCGGATCAAGCCCGCGGCCAAATCATTTCGAGTCGCCGAACCCGTGCATCCGCCGAGCCCATTGAAACCCGACGACTGCGCCCTTGAGTCGCGGCAGCAGATACAAGGACAACGCCACACAGCCCACCGAGAACATCAGCGCCATGGTCAGCGGGTCCGGCCGGAAGTGGACATAGGACACGTGCAACGCCGGGGCCAGCAGGTGGCCGACGATCAGGATCGTCAGATAGGCCGGGCCGTCATCCGCCCGGTGGTGGAACAGGTCCTGACCGCACTCGTTGCAGGTGTCATTCACCTTCAGATAGCTGTGCAACAGCTGCCCTTTGCCGCAATTTGGACATTTGCAACGGAACCCCTTTACCAAGGCCGGCCAAGTTGGCCGATCGTCATGGGCCATGATTTCCACAGTTTGGTCTGTCATCTTGATACTCGCGCTCGGATTTGGATGAATATTGCGCTTGTTTGGGCCGCCCGGAAAGGGGGGTGCGTCGCTTTGCGCGTGCCATTTCCGAATATATGACCCCGCAATCCGAATTTTTCGACAAAAAATTTTCGTCAGCGCGACGGAAACCCCACGGCGCGGCGTTTGAACAGATGTAAGCAGCGGCACAGGGCCGCGGCAACATAAGGGAACCGAGCAATGAAAAGCGCAAAATTCATCTCTGCCATCGTTCTGTCTGCGGTTGCGATCACCGGGACATCGGCTCTGGCGAAAGGTCCGCGGGATCATGCCCCCATCAGTTTCCAGGACCTGGACGCGAACGGTGACGGCCAGGTGACCAAGGCCGAGATGGAAGAACATCGCACGCAAAAGTTCACCACGATGGATGCAGATGGGGATGGCAAGCTGAGCGTCGAGGAAATGCAGGCCGCGGCACAGGCCAAAGCCAACGCGCGCGTGACGGACATGTTCGCGCGTCATGATGCCGACAAGGACGGCTTTTTGACCGAGGATGAGTTGCCCAAGCCGCGCCGGGCTGACAAGATGTTCGACCGGATTGACGCGGACGGGAACGGCTCGCTGTCCGAAGAGGAGTTCGCGGATGCGCAGCACCGTATGGGACGACCACACAGGAAAGGTGGTCGCCCGGGCGCAGACAACAAGTGATGTGGGATGGAGGATCTGACCTCCTTAGCGCAAAAGTTCCGCGGCGACCGGGTCGCCGCGGAAGACCTGAGCGACGAGCGGTTGCTGAGGTTGTTCGCCGATGGCGACGCGGCGGCGGCGCGGGTGCTTACCGATCGGCTGGGGCCGCGCTGTTTCTCGGTGGCCTTGCGCATGTTGAACAACCGCGCCGAGGCCGAAGACGTGACCCAAGAGGCGATGATGCGCCTTTGGAAGGTCGCGCCGGATTGGGTGCCGGGGCAGGCAAGGGTTTCAACCTGGCTGTACCGGGTGACCCTGAACCTGTGCATCGACCTGCGTCGCAGAAAGTCGGCGGACGCGCTCGACGGTACCCCTGAACCTCAGGATGACAGCGCGGGCGCTGTCGAACGGATGCAGCAGAAGGCCCGGTTGGACGCCCTGAACGGGGCCTTGGCGCAATTGCCGGAACGCCAGCGTCAGGCAGTGATTCTGAGGCATATCGAAGAATTGTCGAACCCCGAGATTGCCCAGATCATGCGAATCTCGGTCGAAGCGGTGGAAAGCCTGGTGGCGCGGGGAAAACGGACGCTGACAGCAATCCTGTCGGGTCGACGAGAGGAGTTGGGATATGACGACTTCAGATGAGGGCACGGATCTGGACCTGCTGTTCGCCGAGGCGCGGCGGAGCAGCCCTGAATTGCCGGACGATCTGGCCGTTCGCATCCTGACCGATGCCGAGGCGGTACGTCTTGAACGGTCGCGACCGGCCGTGCCCGCAGACCGTGGTCTGATCCGCAGCCTGTACGACGGGCTGGGCGGGTGGCAGGGTCTGGGCGGGCTGATTGCTGCAAGCGTCGCAGGGGTCTGGGTGGGGTTTGCCGCGCCCTCGTACCTGCCTGATCCGGCAAGCTACTTCGTATCGCAGGACACATCCTACTTGGTGGCGAATATGGGGTTGGAACCCACCTTTCTGGAGGAATTGGAATGACCGAAACCGTCAAGCAACCGCGCCGCTGGATGACCATTCTTCTGGTGGCCTCGTTGGGTCTGAACCTGTTGGTTGCCGGTGTGTTGCTGGGCGCCGTCCTGCGGTTCCGTGGCGATCATGTCGATGTCCCCCCAGGGTTCGGGCCGGCTCTGTTCCGGGCTCTTCCCGAAACTGACCGAAAAGCCTTGCGAGATGAATTGTTCGATGAGCACAGGCGCGGGGCCAGGCAACGCGCCCAGGATTTTGCCGAGCTGGGCGAAGCCCTGCGCGCAGTTCCTTTCGATCCGGTCTTGGTCGAGAACGTTCTGAAAGAGCAGGCGGCCACAACTGTCCTGATCCAGTCGAACTTACAGAAAAAATGGCTGTCGCGTGTGACGAAAATGACCGACGCCGAGCGGAAGGCCTATGCCGATCGTCTCGAACAGGTGGTCAAGGATCGACGCTCGCGCAAGCCCGGTCGCGAACACTAGCCCCGTCAGGCGGCGCTCAGGCTCACTTGGTTGCGACCAGACCGTTTGGCGGCGTAGAGGGCTTGATCGGCGCACTTGATCAGACTGAGCGCTGCGCCGGGACCCTCAGCAATCGGATTGGTGTGTGGGTCGCACAGTTTCAGGCCGACGCTGACTGTAACGGTCAGCCGCGTGGGCACATCAGGCAGGACAAAAGGCGTGGCAGAAATGCGGGTGCAGATCTCGTCCGCTTTTCTTTTGGCCTCGGCCTCGGTAGTGTCGGGCATCCCGATCAGAAACTCTTCGCCGCCGATCCGGGCCAAAAAGGCGCCCGCGCCCAGGCTGCGCTTCATACGCTTCGCGGCCTCGATCAAAATCTGATCGCCGGCAGCATGGCCGAACCGATCATTGATCGATTTGAAATGATCCAGGTCGGCAAGCATGATCGCATAGCTCCGGCCGGTTTCCCTGGATCGCGCCATGATCCGCGCCAGAGCAGACAGTGCGAACCGGCGGTTGTTCAGCCCAGTCAGAGGGTCGATCAGAGAGTCTTCCAACCCGCGCCGAAGCGCCGCCCGCATGTGATCGTCCTGCGCTTTTCGCGCGATCAGCGCGCCGATCCGCAGCGAAACCTCGTGCGCGCAGAACCCGCCCATGCAGATCGCGTCGGCGCCCCGGTCCAGCGCGTCGGCGGCAAGAGCCGCGTTGTCATCCGCGATGACGCCGATCACCGCGGTCTTGCGGGTACCGTTGCGTGACTTGAGGTCGGTCAGAAGGTTCAAGCCCTGAGCGTCGCGATCCAGGTCCACGACGATGGCGTCCGGGATCGAACCCGACAGCAAGCCGCGCAGGTTGGGAATGGTGTGGGCCGAGATCGTCTGACCGGATAGCTCAGCCAGCGCGCGGCGCCATATCGCACCCCGTGAAGCCGAGCGAGCCAGAACGGCGATCCGGTCGGTGCGGGTACGCGCGACAAACGGGTCGGGCGCCTCGGAAAAGCCGATGGATTGCACGTCATTCCTGCCGCGCAGGTCCTGCGTTTCGGCGCGTGCACGCAGCAGGCTGCGGACCCGCGCCAATAGATATGTGTCCTTGAAGGGATACGGCAGAACGTCGTCGAGCCCGTCCGAAAGGGCGCGCAACCGGGCGGTCTTGTCATTCTGCTGCGCGATCGCGACGACGGGAACATCACGAAGCTGTGGATCGCACTGGACCAGTTTCTTCACCTCCGATGCGGTGCCGTCCGCCAATGTCATCGCCGTCAGAACCAGATCGGGCTGTACACGCCGCACCAAGGCGGGCAGGCCAGCCAGCTTGTTGCCCTGCGCCACCTGATACCAGGCAGCCGTCAGCTGCACCTTTAGCATGATGCGATTGGTCGAGACCCCATCAAGAACCAGGATGGTTCCCTGCACGGACATGGCTTTCACCGTTGGTTGAATGTGTTGCCAAAGTGTTTATGACTCTGGTTAACAAACCCTTTCCAACTGCCGCCGTTCGAGAGATTTATGACGATATCCTTCGAAAATGCCGAGACGCTGGCGTTGAATGCGCTGGGTTGGCTTGCCGGCAATGACGATTTGCTGCCAGTTTTTCTGGGTTCGACGGGGGCGTCGATCACAGATCTTCGTGACCGCGCCGCAGAGCCTGAATTCCTGATGTCTGTGCTCGAGTTTCTGATGCTTGACGATTCGTGGGTCATGGCGTTCTGTGACGACAATTCCGTGCCCTATGACAGTCCGGCGCAGGCCCGGACGGCCCTGGCGGGAGGGGCCGATATTCACTGGACGTGACCGGGCCTGAATCTGGAGAAAACGACATGCAGATCGAAGCCCTGGTGTTCGACAAAGACGGAACTCTGTTCGACTTTGCGGCCACTTGGGGCGCGTTCGGCGCGGCTGTTCTGCGGCGGCTGGGCGGCGGCGACGACGCGCGCGCCGCGCGGTTGGGCGAGGCGATCGGATTTGATCCGGTGCGCGGTACCTACGCGTCCGACAGCATCGTGGTCGCGGGTACGATCGACGAGATCGTGGATGTACTGGCCTCGCAACTGCCCGAATGGTCGCGGGCCGGTCTGATCGAGATGCTCAATGCCGAATCCGCATGCGCGACGCAGGTCGAGGCGGTTGCCTTGGCCCCGTTTCTGCGCGGTCTGAAACAGGCCGGCAAAAGGCTGGGGGTTGCCACTAATGACGGCGAGATGCCTGCACGGGAACACTTGGCTTCGGTCGGGGTCAATCATCTGTTCGACTTCGTCGCGGGCTATGACAGCGGCTACGGCTTCAAGCCCGCTCCGGGCCAGTTGCTGGCCTTTGCCGAACATATCGGCGTTGCGCCGTCGCAGACCGCCATGGTTGGTGACAGCCTGCACGACATGCAGGCCGGTCGGGCAGCCGGCATGACGACGATCGGTGTGCTGACGGGCATGACCTCGGCGCAGGACCTGGCGCCTCTGGCCGATGTGGTTCTGCCGGATATCGGCCACATTCCGGCCTGGCTGGGGATTTGACCGGAATGGCCGCCAAAAAATCGGCGTTTCATGATTTGAAACCGACCATCTCTGTCGCAGACAGAGCGGCTCAACGGCCGACTTCGGGGCTTGCTTGAGAAAAGCCATCGCCGGAGGACCACATGGCCGACACCAGGACTCAGAGGCGCCGCAGCGGCGGGCGCGCAGGTGCCGTCGCCCGCAGGGGCGCCGCCGTCATCGACCAGATGCCGTGGGATCCGCCGATCAATATCGACCACCCTACTGAGCCGCTGCCGCCCGAGGGAGTCGAAGCCATCCATGACGGCGCGATGCGCATTCTCGAGGAAATCGGGATCCAGTTTCTGAACGAAGAGGCCATCGCGATCTTTCGTCAGGCCGGTTGCGCGGTCGATGGCGATATCGTGCGGATGGGCCGCGACTTTGTGATGGAGATGGTCGGCAAGGCGCCGCCCACCTTCACAATCACGCCACGCAACCCGGACCACACAATCGAGATCGGCGGCAAACGGCTGCTGTTCGGAAACGTCTCCTCGCCGCCCAACTACTGGGACATGGAAATCGGCAAGAAGGTGCCCGGCAATCGCGAGATGTGCCGGAACCTGTTGAAGCTGACGCAGTATTTCAACTGCATCCACTTCGCAGGCGGCTATCCGGTCGAGCCAGTGGACATCCACGCCAGTGTGCGACACCTGGACGTGCTGTACGACAAGCTGACGCTGACCGACAAGGCCATGCACGCCTACTCTCTGGGCAAGGAGCGGGTCGAGGACGTGATGGAGATGGTCCGTATCGCCGGCGGCCTCAGCCACGAGGCGTTCGAGGCGACGCCCCGGATGTACACCAATATCAACTCGACCTCGCCCCTGAAACATGACCACCCGATGATCGACGGCTGCCTGCGGCTGGCGCGACGGGGGCAGGCGATCGTGGTGACGCCGTTCACGCTGGCCGGGGCAATGGCGCCGGTCACGCTGGCCGGTGCGGTGGCGCAGTCGGTGGCCGAGGCACTCAGCGCGATCGCCCTGTTCCAGTATGTTCGCCCCGGCATTCCTTGCGTGATCGGCACCTTCACGTCGAATGTCGACATGAAGTCCGGGGCACCGGCCTTTGGAACGCCGGAATACATGCGCGCGACACAGATGACCGGCCAGATGGCGCGGTTCTATGGGCTGCCTCTGCGGTCTTCGGGGGTATGCGCCGCCAACGTACCGGACGGGCAGGCGATCTGGGAGACCTCCAATTCTCTTTGGGCAGCGGTTCAGTCGGGGACCAACATGGTCTATCACGCCGCCGGCTGGCTGGAGGGCGGACTGATCGCCAGCCCCGAAAAGTTCATCATGGATTGCGAGATCCTGCAGCAGATCCAGCGCTACATGCAGCCCGAACTGTGCGCCACGGGCCCGGATGAAATCGCACTGGATGCGATCCGGTCGGTCGGCAACGATGGTCACTTCTTTGGCATCCAGCACACGCAGGACCGCTATACCACGGCCTTCTATCAGCCGTTCCTGAGTGACTGGAAGAACTATGAAGGCTGGGAGGCCGCCGGCGGCATCTGGACCGCCGAGCGCGCGCACCTGCTGTTCAAGGAGATCATCGGCAGTTTCGAAGCCCCCCCCATGGATGCGGCCATCCGCGAGGAGCTGGCCGATTTCGTGGCCCGACGCAAAGCCGAGGGCGGGGCGCCGACGGATTTCTGAACACTCTGCATTCGTATCAGGTTGAGATTGTTCTGCATTTGCAGAAACTTGGACGCGCGGATTCGACCTTTGTTAAGATTTCTGGGCTGTGATCGGACTCATACCAAGTCTGAGGCTGTTCATGCACGGATTGATAAACAAGGCCATTCAGTCGTTTGTCTGTGCGACCTACGGGCGCGAGTGCTGGCTGCGTGCCACCGCGGTGGCCGAGCTTGGCTTCGTCGAGTTCGAGGCCATGCTGGTCTATGACCGCGACAAGTCCTATCGCCTGCTCGATGCGCTGTGCGCCGAATTGAAGCGTGCGCGCGACGAATTTCTCGAGGATCTGGGCACCTATCTCGTGTCTCACCCCAACATGGAGGGGTTGCGGCGTTTGTTGCGGTTTGGCGGCGTCACCTATGTGGAATTCCTGCACTCGCTGGACGATCTGTCGGATCGGGTGCGCCTGGCGGTGGCCGATCTGACGCTGCCCGCTCTGGAATTGATCGAGTGTTCGCCCAACGAGTTCGAACTGCACTGTCAGCCCGGGCTGGACGGCTATTCCTGCGTCCTGACCGGCCTTTTAAGGGCGATGGCCGATGACTACGGCGCGCTGGTGTTTCTGACGCGCACTGGCACGAATGAAAAGGGAATCGACATCATGTCCATGACCCTTGTCGAAAGCGCATTCGCCGAGGGCCGAAATTTCGATCTGGGGGCACCAAGCTGATGTTGGATCACGATCAACTGGGGGTGTTGTTGGGAACCCTGTGCCCCATGTTCGTCCTGCTGGGTGGCGACGGAACCATCCGCCAGGCTGGGCCGACCCTGCAAAAGCTGCGTTCTGACCGGCCGATGCCGGGGCGCGCTTTCCTTGACGTTTTCGATCTGGTTCGCCCCCGGTCCATTACGTCGTTCCGCGACCTGATGGCAAGCGAAGGTGTGAAACTTTCGGTGAAATTTCGCGACGAGCCGCGAACGGCGCTCAAGGGCCTTGTCTCGCCGTTGCCGACAGGCGGGGCGGTCATCAACCTGTCATTCGGAATCTCGATCCTGGACGCGGTCCGCGACTATGCGCTGACAAGTTCGGACTTTTCGGGCACCGATCTGGCGATCGAACTGCTCTACCTGGTCGAGGCAAAATCGGCCGCTATGGAGGCGTCACGGTCTCTGAACCTGCGGTTGCAAGGCGCAATGCTGGCGGCGGAGGAGCAGGCCTATACCGACACCTTGACCGGTCTCAAAAACCGACGGGCAATGGACCACATTCTTGAACATCTCGTGTCCAGCAAGGCGACTTTTGCGCTGATGCACCTGGACCTCGATTTCTTCAAGGCCGTGAATGACGAACTGGGGCATGCGGCCGGCGACCATGTACTGAGCGAAGCCGCGCGCATCATGCTGGAAGAAACCCGCAACGACGATACGGTGGCCCGCATCGGCGGGGACGAGTTCGTACTGATCTTCCGTGGTCTGTCTGACCGAGACGTCCTGCAGCGCATCGCGGAACGGCTTATTTCACGGCTTCAACAGCCGATGGACTATCAGGGCCAGACCTGCGCTATTTCCGCAAGTATCGGCACCGCGCTCAGCGCGCAGATCCCGTCGGTGACGCCGGCCAACATTCTCAACGCAGCGGATATGGCCCTGTACGAGGCCAAGCGCAGCGGCCGGGGCTGTCACCGCTTCTATTGCGAGCAGGAAAAGGCCGGGCACTGAGCGCGACCGGTTTCACCGCGTGACCTCGGCCTCCAAGACCGTGGCAATGCGGTGTTTGACGGCACCCAGCTCACCCACGACCGGCAATTGCAGCCCGCGGAAACCCGCGCGAGCCAGCTCGGTCGGCACATCGTCCAGAACATGTCCGCCCGTACAGGCAAAGAACGGTAGGCACAGTGTGGTTTCGCGGGTGCCGCGGGCAGCCTCGGATATCGACGGCGCCTCTTCTACAAAGCCCGTTCGAACCGACTGGAAAGATATCAAACCGGCCAGTTTGTCTGCAAAGCTGTTGGCAACAACCGACGGGTTGCGGCTGCGGCCTGACCCGTGTGCGGCGATCACCAGGTCCGTCTCGGCCGCTCGCCAGCCGCGCTGGTCCAACTGCTCGGACAGGGCCGTGGCCACGATCCGGGGCAAGTCCGGGTCGGTTCCCAGCGGGTCGAGTATCCGCACATCGCGGCCGTCCACACGTTTGGGCAGGGCGCTGGTCACGAACCAGCCTTTCGCCATGAACAGCGGATAGATCGCCACTGCGTCGGTCAGGCCGTCCAGAACCCGCTCCAGCGCCCCCGGCGCGGCCAGCGTGGCCGAGGTTACATGGACCTGATCCGTCAACTGGTCGATTTCGTCGGCGAGCCGCGCCAAAGCCGCCTCGGCCGGAGCCGGATCCGAGGGTTGCCCGTGGGCGACGATGACGGCGTTCAGCATTGCGGTCTCCTGTCTTGCTCGGGGTTATGTGCGGCGCGCGACGTCGAAGTCAATCCGGCCTCAGCCCAAAACCACCAGCCACATCCAGACCGTCAGGATCGACGCCGCGGTTCCTATCAGCACGGACGAGGCGGCGACGCGTTTTGCGCGCCCATAGATGTTGGCAAAAATATAGGCGTTGAACCCCGGCGCCATCGCCGCGTTCAGAACGCCCGAGCGGAACAGGTCCTGCGGCAGGGCGGTCGCAGTTCCGAACAGCCAGACGAGGCTGGGATGCAGGATCAGCGACACGCAGCAGACATAGCCGATGGTCCGCAGATCGCCCTCGGGGCGATACATGACCAGCACGCCGCCCAGCGCGAACAGCGCGCCGGGCAGGGCAGCGCGAGTGATCAACCCCAGGGCCTCGTCCACGACCGCCGGGATGGCCAGACCCGTCAGGTTCACGATGAACCCAAGCGTGATGCCCAGGATGAGGGCGTTCTTGAACATCGCCGACAGGACGGACCGGACCATACGCAGGCCGCCTTGGCCGCGATTGCGGATGAACTCCATGACCGAGATGCCGACGCAGTAGCAGAACGGCGAATGGAAGGCGATGATGGCATAGTTACCGGTCAGGTTGTTCGCGCCATAGGCGCGCTCGGTGATCGGCAGGCCCAGCAGGACCGAGTTCGAGAACAGGCAGCAGAAGCCGATCGCCACGCAGTCTTCCCAGTCTCGCCCGAAGATGAACCGGGCGCCCAGCATGCCCGCGACAAAGCACAGACCCGCGGCCGAATAGAAGCTGCCCAGCAATCGTGGGTCGAAGCTGGCGCTCAGGTCCAGATGGGCGATGGCCAGAAACAGCAGGCACGGGATTGCAAAGCCTTGGGTGAATTTCATCAACCCGTCGACATGGTTTTCCTTGAAATAGCCCAGGCGGGTCGCAGCATATCCGGCGCCGATGACCAGGAAGACTGGTAAAATGACGTCGATCAGGCTTTGCAGCATCTCACGGTTCGCCTCGGTTCGTTCTGCGTCGTGCCTGTCGCGACGGGGGTGGTCATGCGCCCGGCAACGGCTGTTCGATCACCAATCCGTCATGGGCGGGGGTTACATGGTCGGGGGTTTCCCTGTCGACCGTGGCATAGTCCAGATCGATGTGCATGTTGGTCAGGATAGCCCGCTTGGGCTGCAACTGTTCGATCCAGCCCAGGGTCTTGTCCAGATGGGCATGGGTCGGATGCGGGCTGCGGCGCAGAGCGTCGATCACCAGGCAGTCCAGGCCTTCCAACTCGGGCCAGGCGTCGTCATAGATCTCGGCCACGTCCGGCAGATAGGCCAGATCACCGATCCTGAACCCCAGCGCGTCGATCGAGCCATGGTTGACCTTGAAGGGCCGGAACGGGATCGGCCCGCCGGGTCCGTCAACCGCGAACGGGCCATCGATGGTCTTGAGGTCGAGGATCGGCGGGTACGGCGACCCCTCGGGCTGGATGAAGGCATAGCCGAACCGCCCCAGCAGCGCGTTTTGCGTGTCGCCGTCGGCCCAGACCCGGACTCGGCTGCGCATGTTGAACACGATCATGCGCAGATCGTCGATGCCATGCACATGGTCGGCGTGCGAGTGGGTATAGACCACACCGTCCAGCCGCCCGGTGCCGGTATCCAGCAGTTGGCTGCGCATGTCGGGCGAGGTATCGATCAACACCGATGTGGTGCCGTCAGGCCCGTCGCGTTCGACCAGCATCGAGCAACGGCGGCGGCGGTTGCGCGGGTTTTCGGGATCGCATTCGCCCCAGTGTCCGCCGAGGCGCGGCACCCCGCCGGACGAGCCGCAACCAAGGATCGTGCAGCGCAGCGTGGTCATGCGGCGGCCTCGTGGGCGGCGGCCTTGGTGAACAGGCGGTCGAAATTGGCCTGGGTGCGGGCCGCGAATTCGGCATAGTCCAGCCCGAAAAGTTCGGCGCCGACGCGGGCGGTAAGGGCGGTGAAAGCCGGTTCGTTGCGTTTGCCGCGATGCGGCGGCGGGGCAAGATAGGGGGCGTCGGTTTCTACCAGAATTCGATCAATGGGCGCGGCGGCGAAGATTTCGCGCAGTTCGTGGCTTTTGGGAAAGGCCGCGATGCCCGACATCGACAGGTAGAACCCCAGATCCAGCGCCGCCTGGGCCAGTTCGGCCGAGGAGGAAAAGCAATGCATCACACAGGAATAGGGCGCGTTGCGAAACTCGGCGCCCAGAATGTCGGCCATGTCGGAATCGGCTGCGCGGGCGTGGATGATCAGCGGCAGACCGGTGCGCTGGGCGGCCTCGATATGGATGCGCAGTGACTTTTTCTGAACTTCGGCGCTGTCCGCGGTATAGTGATAGTCCAGCCCGGTTTCGCCGATGCCCACGAATTTCGGGTGCGCGGCCAGTGCGACCAGCTCGTCGACAGTGGCCATCGGCTCTTCGGCGGCACTCATGGGGTGGGTGCCGGCGGCATAGAATACCGGGGCATGCGCCTCGGCGATGGCGCGTACGGCCGGTTCGTTGCGCAGGCGGGTGCAGATCGTGACCATGCGGGTCACGCCGGCCTGTCGCGCGCGCGTGATGATCTCGTCCAACTGGCCCTCGAAGTCGGGAAAGTCCAGGTGGCAGTGACTGTCGGTGATCGCGGGTGGGGGGCTGGTGTCGTTCATCTGCTCGGGCCGGCGGAGTCCTGTATCTTGAACACCGTATCTAGGACCAGAGCGGCAGGGTCAAGGTTCACCGCCTGACCGTGACGGGCCCTTGCGGATACGGCCGCGGCAACCTCGGCCCACCGGCGGGCCATCCGCGGCGAATTCGACAGCCGCCGGAGCGTTTCCGACTCGTTCGGTGCGGCCTCGGGGCTGGGGGGTGCGCCGGTTGCGCCGGTCAGGGACAGGCGCGACAGCGCGATGTCGATCAGGTTCAGCAGCAGGTCGAACCGGTCCGCCGCTCCGCGCTGCGCGGCAGCCTCGGCCAAGGCCAGAGCGCGTTGCCGGTCCAGCCGGGGGAGGCTGCCCAGAATGCCGATCAGTTCGGCATAGATGTCAAGCCCGCCCAGGTTCAGCAGCCGGACTGCCTCGCCGACCGAGCCCGCCCCCAGGGCGGCCAGATGGTCGGGGTTGGGCGGCAGGTCGGCACCGGCCTGAGCCAGCGCCGCCTGCATGTCCGACGGCGACAGCGGCGACAGGCGCAGGGTCCGGCAACGCGACCGGATCGTCGGCAGCAGCCGCGAGGGCTGGTGCGAGACCAGTAGCAGCGTGGTACGGGCCGGCGGCTCTTCGAGCATCTTCAGCAGAGCGTTCGCCGCACTGGCATTCATGTCGTCGGCCGTATCCACGATCACGACACGGCGCCCGCCATCGGCGGCGGACAGCCCGAAAAAACGGCCGAGCTTTCGGATATCCTCGACCACGATTTCGTTGCGCATCTTGTCCTTTTCGTTCACCGAGCGGGTCACGACCGCAAGCCCGGGTTCAGCCCCGGCTAGCACGCGATGGGCCACCGGATGATCGGGCGCGATGTCCAAAGATGTGGGAGCCGGAGGGGCTTCGAACAGCCCGTCCTCCTGCGAGGCAGGGGTCGCCAGAAGGAAGCGGGCGATGCGCCAGGCCAGCGTCGCCTTGCCCACGCCACGCGGCCCGGTCAGAAGCCAGCCGTGATGCAGCCGCCCCGAGGCGAACGCCGACAGGAATTCGCGTTCGGCCGCGTCCTGACCGAACAGTTGTTGCGTCTGACGCGGGTGCGGCGCGCCGGGCACCTGATCCGGGGGAAGAATGTCGTCGGTCATGTCTGTTGCAGGGGGCGCAAGGTCTGATGCACGATGTCCGCCACGTCGCGGGCCACGCTGTCGACGTCGCGGTTGCCGTCTATGACGCGGAAGCGGTTCGGAAACTCTTTGGCAAGATCCAGAAAGCCCCCGCGCATCCGGCGTTGCAGGTCGGGACCGAAATCCTCGAACCGTTCTTCGGCGCCCTGCCGGCCCTTGGCCCGGGCCAGGCCGGTGTCTGGGTCCATGTCGATCAGCAGGGTCAGATCGGGTTCGCGCCGGATCATCAGGGCGTGCAACTTGTCCACCAGCGCGCGCAGATCGCCGCGCGACAGGCCCTGATACATCCGGGTGCTGTCCGCGAACCGATCGCAGATCACAATCTTGCCTGCCGCCAGGGCCGGCTCGATGGTACGCTCCAGATGGTCGCGGCGTGCGGCGGTGAACAGCAGGATCTCGGTTTCCGCCGACCAGCGGTCGGGATCGCCCTCAAGCACCAGCCGACGGATCTCCTCGGCGCCGGGTGAGCCGCCGGGTTCGCGGGTCAGCACCACGTCATGGCCTGCGGCGCGCAGGGCTTCCGCCAGCAGACGTGCCTGGGTGGATTTGCCCGATCCGTCGATCCCTTCGAAGGTCAGGAAAAGCCCGCGCCCGCTCACATCGACTCCAGCGGGGAATTGATAACATCCTTCAGCACGATGCCGCCAACTGCCATCAGACGCACCACGAATCCGCCCAGCGGTACGTCCTGGGACGCATAAAGAGGGCGACGGATCTCGGGCAGGCCTTCGGGCTTGACCACCAGTTCGGCCAGTTGCTGGCCTTTCCGGATCGGGGCGTTTACCGGCCCCTGATAGACCACTTCTGCCGGAACGTTCTGGTCGCCCAGCACCGGGAACAGCAGGGTCAGGTCGCCCTCTGGCACCAGGCCAACGGTCTTCTGGGCGCCCATCCAGACCTTGGCCTGGGCTATCGGCGTTTCGGCGGTGGCAACTTTCCTCTCGACAAAATTTCGAAACGACCAGTTAACCACGGCCTCGGCCTCCTCTGCGCGGCGGGCGGTGCTTTCCAGCCCGGACAGAACGAAGATCACTCGCCGGTCGCCCTGCTGGGCCGATCCGACAAGGCCATAGCCGGCCTCTTGCGTGTGGCCGGTCTTCAGCCCGTCAGCGCCGATGTCGAGCTTGAGAAGCGGGTTGCGGTTATTGACGTTCGACGGTGCGCGCCCGTCGAATTCAAAGGTTTCCTCTGCGAACAGCGGGTAATATTCCGGGAAATCGGTGATCAGGCGGTCCGCCAGGATGGCCAGATCCTTGACCGACATCATTTGACCGGCCGCGGGCCAGCCGTTGGAGTTGGCGAAGGTCGAGTTGGTCATGCCAAGTTGTTTGGCGCGCTGGGTCATGTAGCGGGCAAAGCCCGCCTCTGTTCCGTCCGGGCTGAGCGCTTCGGCAATGACGACGCAGGCATCGTTGCCCGACAGCACGATGATGCCCCGCAGCAGGTCCTCGACCCGGACGCGGTCCTGCGTGTTCAGGAACATGGTCGACCCGCCATAGCTCATGGCGTGTTCCGACACCGGCAGCTTTTCATCCAACGTCAGGCGGCCGTCGCGCAGCGCCTCGAACGCCACATAGAGCGTCATCAGCTTGGACATCGACGCGGGCGGCAGCGGCTCGTCGGCATTCTTGGCCAGCAGGACCGTCCCGGTGGTCTGGTCCATCACATAGGCCGCCCGCGCCGAGGTGTCGAAGGCCAGAGCGGGCAGCGCCGCCAGCATCAGGCCGATGGCAAGAAGGAGGGTTCGAATCAAAGTCGGCATCTTGGGCCTCCCTGTCTATTTCGCGGCGATGAAGGCGTCGGAGAACCCGAGATCCTTCATGTCGCCGAGGATTGCGCGGCGTTCCGCCCTTGTGGCAGCCGGACCCACGAGAACCCGCCAGACCTGTTTGTCGCCCGAACTCACTTGTTGAACCTGTGCCGACAGGCCGTTCTTGCTGACCTTGTCAGCGGCGGCCTTGGCATTTGCCTCTTCGCTGAACGTCCCGATCTGCACAAAGGGTTTTGTCAGGTTTGAACTGGCCGATTCCGAGCCGGTGCTGGCTGGTGTGGCTTCGGAGGCCTCGATCGCGGCAGCTGCGCCGGCAATCGGGTCCAGCGGGGTCTCCGTGATTTCATCCTTGGGCTTTTTCTGCCACCATTTTCGCTTGGCCGGTTTCTCGGCCGGCGGGGTCACGACGGGGTCGGCCAGGGCGGCGGTCGCGTCAGAGGCGGGGGGCGCCTGCTGGGGCGCCGTCGCGGCAACGGCCGCAGCGCCCGCCGCCACTTCGGCTGCCGCACCGGTCGCGGCGGTTTCGTCGGATTTATTCTTTTGCCACCATTTCCGCTTTGCGGGTTTTTCTTCCGGCGCAGTAGTCGCCTCCGAGTCGGTCTTGTCGGGCGTCTCGTCCTTGGTTGCGCTGTCTGCGGCGTCCGCGGCGACATCTTCAGCCGGTTCCGCTTCGGGTGCCGGGGGTTCGACCACCTCGCGGCGCAGAGCCACCACGGTCAGGCGCGCCGGCGCGCCAGCCAGCAACCCGAGTTTCTCGGCTGCCGCCGAGGACACCTGCAGCGCCGGACCGGGCAGATTCCGTTCGCGCCGGAACAACGCGCCCGTAACCGACTTGTCATTGGCCGTATTTGTGATTTTGACCCGTTCGGGTTGGACTACGTTGGGGTGGGCCACCCAGACGCCACCCAGTGACGGGCGTCCGTCCCACAGGCCGGCCTCGGTCACCTGAAAAACGTCCGGTGCTTCGACGTCGCGTTGCGAGGGGCCTGCTATGTCCGGAAGAAGCTCGGTTGCTCCGCCGTTGGGCTGTCCATCGGGCTTCGGCTTGCTTGCCTGGCCGCCAGACAGCAGCGCCTCATCACAACCGCTCAACGCCACCAAAGCCATTATCGCAACAGCCGCCGTCCACCGGCCAAAGCGTGTCTGTGTCGCAGTTTCCATGTTTTGCGTTCCCTTGCCTGTATGGCCGGGTCGGACCCCGTCCTAGCTGCCGCCCTCTGGTTCTGTTGCCAGTATGCCGCAGCCATATCGCGCGGATCATAGCCCGCGTGTATCGGCAAGAAAAGACAGAGGAACCGGGCTCGGCAAGAAATCCCTCTTTTTGCTTGCCACGGCCGGGTCTTGGCCTTAGACCGCTGCCTGCGCCGGGGAGGTGGCAGAGTGGTCGAATGCGGCGGTCTTGAAAACCGTTGGGCGTGAGAGCGTCCCCAGGGTTCGAATCCCTGTCTCCCCGCCACCCATTCCCGTCTCACTCTATTGATACTTTCTGCCCCGGATTTCTGCCGCGACATCAGCGGTTTACCATACCCGTTTTCTATCAGAGACGATCTAGCAAGCACAACTAGGCCACGGTTCTAACGCCAGTCTCAGTTCCGTATTTTCGCGGGGTCGCTTTGGGCGGATTTTCCCTGATAACAGGGAGTTTACAGCGAATTTCGGCATTTTTGGCGGAATTTCCTGATTTTGTCTTTGTGATAATGGCGTGATATCAATGATTTACGCCCCAAATTCCCTAAACTGTGGAACAGGGAAATTTTTTCACGGTAACAGGGAAGTTCTGCGCCGGAACAGGGACGTCACACCGGGTATCAGGGAAGCCGGAATTTTGGAGAGTTTCAGAAGCCGAAGATGCGCTCCTGCTCCGCCCAATCCAGCGGGTGGGTGACGCTGACCAGGCGCTTGAGGGTAAGCTCCGGCGGCTGGCTGCCGTCGAGAATCGCGGCGTGGATCTTCGGCGACAGGAAGGCGAGTTGGGCGCGGGTGCGGATGAAGGAGGCGGGCACCTGTTCCTCGCGCGCAATGTTGACCAGCTGGACGCCACTTTTCAGATTGCGGACCCAGCCATGGGCGCGGACCAGCATGGAGCGGAGATGCGGATCCGGGTGAGGCTGCACATCGCCGGCGATGATCTTGGCTTCGACGCCGCGGCGTCGCAGGTCGAAAGGCGCTTCGATTCTGAGCAGGTCCGGGTTCAGATCGTCTGGCGAATGGCCAAGCGCGCTTGCCAGGGCCTTGCCGTCCAGGTCGAGGCAGATCCGCCCGCGCTTGAGCGTGCCAGAGGCAAGCAGGCCGGCGCAAATCGTTCCGCCGGTGTCGCGGAGCCGGGTGGCCAGTTCTGCGACCGCGGACTTGATTACAGATGCGGACCCGGCCTCGGGCCGCGCGAGGATCCGGTGCGATGCGGATGCCTCCTGCAGATGTGTGATCACGATGTTGCTAACCGCCGTCTCCAATGCTGGTCCTGACAATCGCCAACCGGTGGGATCCGTGCCCCCGGAGATCAGCCTGTTGGAGACGTAGTAGCGTAGCCGTCGGCCCTTGCGGGTGGTGTGGGTCGGGGTGAGCCAATCGCCGGTGTCATCTCGCAGCTTGCCGGTCAGCCAGGCGCCGGGGGCCGTCCCTCTGGATGGAGTATCGGGTGAGGGTTGCGCGCGGGACCGTTTTGAGGCTTGCCGCATCCTCTCCTGCACCCGTTCCCACAGGTCCTCGTCGACGATCGCCGGGTGCTGGCCGGGCCAGAGCTTGTCCTTGTGGCGGATCTGGCCGCGATAGACCGGGTTGCGCAGCAGGTAGTAGATCTGGCCGCGCGACAGCAGGCGATTGCCCCTAACGGTGCCATCAGCTCGGACAACCCGTTTCGAGCGCAATCCCTCGGCAGCGGCCCGCTCCGCCACCCGGCGCAGGCAGCGCAGTTCCGCGTAGAGATCAAAGAGGCGCCGGACGGTGCTGGCCTCTTCCTGGTTCACCACCAGCGTGCGGGCTTTGGGATCAGGGTGGCGGTCGAAACCCAAGGGCAGGTTGCCGCCCATCCAGAGGCCTTTCTTCTTGGAGGCGGCGATCTTGTCGCGGATGCGCTCGGCCGTCACCTCGCGTTCGAACTGGGCAAAGGACAGCAGCACGTTCAGGGTCAGTCGACCCATGGATGACGAGGTGTTGAAGGACTGCGTCACCGAGACGAAGGAGCAGTTGGCCTGTTCGAGCCGCTCGACGAGCTTGGCGAAGTCGGTGAGTGAGCGGGTCAACCGGTCGATCTTGTAGACCACCACCATGTCGATGCGCCCGGCATCGATCTCTTCCAGAAGCCGCTGCAGGGCAGGGCGTTCGAGCGTGCCGCCGGAGAGGCCGCCATCGTCGTATCGCTGCGGCAGCAGTGACCAGCCCTCGTGACGCTGGCTAGAGACATAGGCGGCGCAGGCCTCGTGTTGCGCATCCAGCGAGTTGAAGTCCTGGTCCAGCCCGTCCTCGGAGGACTTGCGGGTGTAGATGGCGCAGCGGACTTTGCGACGCGGGCTCATCTGGCGCCCTTTCCAGTGAGACCGAAGAAACGGGGGCCGGACCAGTGCGCCCCGGTGATCTCGCGGGCGATGGCCGAAAGCGAGCGGTAGGACCGCCCGTTCCAGGCAAAGCCGTCCTCGGTGACATCGACCACATGGGTCACCCCGTTCCATTCGCGCAGCAGGCGTCCCCCGGGTTTGAGGGCCGGGGGCGTCGGCCGTGGCTTTTGGTCCGCCCCCTTGTCCAGCGCGGCCGTCACCTTCCGGGACAGCCCGCCGTGACGGCGGGCCTGCAGTTCGAAGGCGAGGAAGCGGCGTAGGAAGGGCTGGCTCAGCATTGCCGGGGCAGGGCGGTCGAACAGCTGCTGCCAGAGCAACAGCAAGCCCTTCCGATCCATCGCTTCCAGCTCGGCAATTTCCGCTGGGAAGGTCATGCCTGCGCCTCCGCCTCGGCAACGAGGTGGTAAGTGGCCGGCGCGCCCGGTTTATCCGATGCTCGGCGTTCGATCGTTGCGCCTTTCTTGCGCAACATGCTGAGGGCGGCCCGGGCCGAGTGTTGCTGCCAGCCGGTGGCCTTGCAGATGTCCGCGAGGCTGGCACCTGCGGGGCGGCGAAGCAGGGTTTGCACCCTATCGGTCTTGGTGTGTTTGGTTTTGGGCATGTCTGGTCTCTTCGTGTTCAGGGGGGCGGGATGCCGTGCCCCGGTACCGAGGTGAGCCCGAACATGTCGGGCGTGGGACCAGTGATGCGTGGTTCGCACCGGTAGTCCAGCCTGAATCCGCTGGCGCTAACGAAGAATCTTGGGTGTCTTAACGCACTGGAAAAAAACAAAAACTTGATTCTTTCTGGTTGGGTGGTTATATTCGGTGTGCCTCACGCAGGACCTTCAAATCCTGCCAGAAGCACACACCGGGCCCGAGCGCCCAAAGGGAGCATCGAAAGAGGCAATGAACCGGATCGCTGGATCCGGGGAGTTGCTGTTCGTGCTCTCTCCGAATTCCCCGAAGCGGTCCATTCGATCCCCGGCTGTTGCGACAGCCCAGATGAATGGAGGCGCGCATGCGTACCCAATCCCAACCCCGCGATGCCGCAGCATCGACCGCCCCTGTCTGGATGGCCGAAAAGGTTGTGCAGACGCCGATTGCAGACCTCAAGCCTTACGCCAAGAACAATCGCGTTCACACGGTAAAGAGCATCGACAAGCTGAAAGCCTCGGTACGACAGTTCGGCTTCGTCACCCCGATCCTGGTCGACGGCGACGGCGTGATCATTGCCGGTCATGGCCGGTTCGAGGCAGCGAAGGCGCTTGGCCTCACCACGGTACCGACCGTGGTGGCCGGTCACCTGAGCCCGGCCGAGGTGCGCGCCCTGCGCATCGCCGACAATAGGCTCGCGGAACTGTCCGACTGGAACCAGGCGGCGCTGCAGATCGAGTTTGCCGAGCTGATGGACCTGAGCCTGGATGGCGAGCTGGAGTTCGGTCTCGACATCACCGGCTTCGAGGTGGCGGAGATCGACCTCCTCATCAGCGGTGCCGGTGACACGGATGCGCGTCAGCCGGAAACCGTTGAAGAGCCGAACCCGGCACAAGTCGCCATCACCCGGCCCGGCGACATCTGGCTGCTCGGGGATCACCGCATCCTCTGCGGCAATGCATTGGAAGCGGACGGCTATGCCTCTGTGCTGGATGGTGATGTGCCGCGCATGGTCTTCACCGACCCGCCCTACAATGTGCCGGTGCAGGGGCATGTGCGCTTGGGCAAGGATGGCAGCCACCGCGAGTTCGCCATGGCCTCGGGCGAGATGACCGACACGGAGTTCCGCAGCTTTCTCCAGACGTTCCTGACCCATGTCGTGGCCAATCTGCCTGCAGGCGGCATCGCCATGGTCTGCATGGACTGGCGCCACATCGAGGACCTGATCGCAATGGGTAAGGCCGGCGGTCTCGACCTCATCAATCTCTGCGTCTGGAACAAGACCAATGGCGGCATGGGCAGCCTCTACCGCTCCAAGCACGAGATGGTTTGCATCTTCAAGAAGCCGGGTGCGCGGCACATCAACAACGTGGAGCTGGGCAAGCATGGCCGCAACCGCACCAATGTCTGGGACTATGCCGGGGTCAACAGCTTCGGCAAGGGGCGCGAGGCCGATTTGGCCGATCACCCCACGGTCAAGCCGACGGCGCTGGTGGCGGACGCGATCATGGATGTGAGCCATCGTGGTGACGTGGTGCTCGATGCCTTCGGCGGGTCCGGCGCCACGTTGCTGGCGGCCGAGAAGACCGGGCGCCGGGCGCGGCTGATCGAGTTGGACCCGGCTTACGTCGATGTCGCCATCCGTCGCTGGCAGGAGATGACGGGTGAACATGTCGTGCATGCGGTCACCGGCGAGACCTTTGACGGCCGGGCTGCTCAGGCAAATGCCGTCGTGGAAAAGGAGGTCCGCCATGTCTGATGACGAAAAGGACCACGAGGTGGGATATGGCGAGCCGCCGAAACACACGCGGTTCAAGAAAGGCCAGTCGGGCAATCCGAAAGGGCGGCCGAAAGGTGCCAGGGGGTTGGGTGCCAGCCTCAAGCGGGAGCTTGAATCGAAAATCACGGTCCGCGAGGGCAACCGCGAGATCCGGATCACCAAGGCGGAAGCCATGGCCAAGCGGCTGGCGGCCAGTGCCTTGAAGGGAGATTCGAAGGCGCTGTTGGCCCTTCTGAAGCTTGATGCGGACCTGTTTGGCGACAGCGAGGCTCACGATACTGAGGCTGGTCTCTCGGGCAGGCCCGAGCCGGTAGACTATGACATCCTCCGGGATTTCTTCTCCTCCCCGCAAGCGGGTCAAGAGGATGTCGAGGACCAGGAGGATGATTATGACGGTACCTGAACCGCGCATGGTTCGGCAGGCCGCCATCAATCTCTGCCGGGACAACTTCTTCCCGTTCGTGTGGAGGGTGTTCGACACCCTCCATCACGGGCCTAATGGTACGTTTGAGCCGGCTTGGCATGTGCGCGCGATGTGCCATGCGCTGGACGAAGTGCGCAGTGGCGAGAACAAGCGGCTGGTGATCAACATTCCGCCCCGCTGCCTGAAATCCGTAACCGTGGCGGTTTCCTACGTGGCCTTTCTGCTGGGACACCATCCGGGCGCCAAGATCATCGTGGCCAGCTATGGCCTTGATCTCGCCCGCAAGCATTCCGAGGATTGCCGGCGGGTGATGTCGTCGCGCTGGTACCGCGAGATGTTCCCCGGGACTCGGCTGGCGAAAAAGGGCAATACCGTGGAAGAAATCCGCACCACCGCGGGCGGCAGTCGCAAGGCGGTGTCCATCGGCAGTTCGGTGACCGGCCATGGCGCCGACTACATCATCATCGATGATCTCCTGAAGGCCGGGGACGCCAATTCCGAGGCGGAACTGATCCGGGCGCAGGAGTTCATCGAAGGCACGTTGCTGTCTCGCTTCGACAATCCGGCGGAGGGCAGGGTGGTGATGATCGCCCAGCGGCTGCACGAGATGGACCCACCGGGCTACCTCCTTGACAAGGGCACCTACCGGCACCTGAACCTGCCGGCCATCGCGGAAGAAAACGAGGTCATACCGATCGGGCGCGGGCAAGTGCATCGGCGCAGGCCGGGGGACCTGCTGTTCCCGGAAAGGCTAGACCGGGAGACACTCGATCGCATGCGCCGTGAAATGGGCACGGCGATCTTCAACTGCCAGTACCAGCAGAACCCGATCGCACCAGACGGATCTCCGCTGCGCTGGGAGTGGTTTGGCACCTTTGACGAGGTCCTGCCGCGGCACCACTATCACCTGGTCGTCCAGAGTTGGGATACCGGCACCTCATCAGATCCGCGGTCGGACTATTCCGTCTGCACGACCTGGGGGTTCCTGCCGCCTCACTGGCATCTGCTCGATCTCTGGCGCGGGCAACTGGACTACCCCGAACTGAAATCGAAGGTGCTGGCCCTGGTTGGGCAATGGGATCCTGAAAAGGTTCTGATCGAGGATGCCGCGACCGGTCGGCCGTTGTTCCAGGAGTTGTTCCAGGATGACAAGCGCTTCAAACGGGTGACCCCCGACAAGGACAAGGAGATCCGCTTCAACGCGGCCTGTGCCCCGGTGGAGGAGGGCAAGGTGTGTCTGCCGGCAGACTCCCCTTGGCTGGCAACCTTCAAGCGCGAGCTGCAGTCCTTCCCACGCGGACGGAACGATGACCAGGTCGACAGCTTCAGCCAGTTCCTGAACTGGTCAAAGGGCAACGGCTTCTATCGCGCCCTCGGTCGGGAACACCCGATCAACGTCGCGCGGCGTGAACAGAACCAAACGCGCGTGAGGCGGCGGTAACGCCGCCGTCCCGACAATTCGAATCCCTTCCGTTCCGCCACTTGCCCCCGAGAAAGCGTTCTCCCCATCCGGTTGCGGCCGGATTTTTCCGTTGTTTTAGAGGGTTATGCGGATGGGGCTGTTCACTTTGCCCGGCGTGAGGCGGCCGAGATCGGTCTCTCAGGGCCGATATTCTCTGAACCAATTGACTGCGCCGATTTGGTGAATTTTTTGCAAAGCACTGAAATCAAGCCATTATTTGGTAACGCAACCTAAACACTTCGATGTCGGATGCATTTGGCGAGATGGAACGGAACCCGAACCTTCGCATGCTATCATGCTTTGCTCCCGCCTGAGGACTCTCCGGCCTCAAGAAAAAGGCGTTTGATATCATCGACAGTGAAGGGCGGGTTTCTTCGATGGGCGACGGAATGGCAATTTGGACAGAGCGGAACGAGGTCCTCTTTCGGATTGATCACGTAATCTCTACCCAACTGGCTGACCGGCACGACGTGATGGACCTCGATGTACCCATCCACTTGAGGGCCGTATGTTCTTCCGAAATTTATGCCGCACGCAAGGCACGCATTACCGCGTATCGCAAGCGCAGCAGCTCGGTTGCGCCTACGCCACGGCAGCGGGATGGCTTCCGTCCGTCAGGAGGTCTGCGATATCTCGTCATCGCGAACCCGGAAGAAGATCGCGTAAAGCGTGGGTACGACGATCAACGTCAGGATGGTTGCAAAGCTCAGGCCACAAATGATGACGACTGCCAGAGACTCGAAAAACGGATCCCAGAGCAGAGGCATGACGCCCAGAACCGTCGTCAGTACGCCAAGAGACACCGGGCGCACACGCGAAACGGCGGAATCCACGACTGCCTGAAGTCTGGGTTTGCCGTCTCCTATCTGGGTGTCGGTCTCGTCGATCAGAACGATGGCATTCTTAATCAACATACCCGTCAACGACAGCACGCCCAATATGGCCATGAACTCCAGCGGCGTCCTTGTAAGCGCCAGCCCCCAGACCACCCCGATCAGGGCCAGCGGTACGGTCAGCCAGATGATCAGGGGTTGGCGGAAGGCGTTGAACAGTATGACCACGACGATGATCATGGCGCCAAACCCCAACGGCATCGTCGATGCCAACCCATCGTTGGCGTCCTGCGAGTCACCGTACTCGCCGCGCCACTCAAGGGAATATCCGCTTGGCATCTCGATGTCCTCGACCAGAGGCCGGACCTTGGCGAAAAGATCGCCCGACAGTTCGTCAGGGGCGTTGTCCGCCTGGGCGGTGATAGAGAGCCGCCGGTCGATGCGGCGCAGATTTCCGGATTCGAAGACCAACTCGAAACGGGTCACGACCTGAGAGATCGGGATGTAGCCACCGGCTACCTGGCTGAAGACCTGGATGTTGCGCAAATCGCCGATATCATCGCGGGCGTCTTCAAACGGGCGCATGACAATGGCCAGCAGGTCATCGCCTTCCCTGTAGATGCCGATATCGGCCCCGTTCAGATGCGCATAGATCGCCCGGGAAATCTCGCCCTGGGTCAGCCCAAGGCGTCGGGCGTTTTCCGTGTTGATGATCGGGCGGATGACCTGCACCTGTTCGCGCCAGTCGTCCTTGATCGCGATGCCGCCCTGCTCGGAGAAGACCTTTTTGGCTTCTTCAGCGAGCGACCGCAGCACGACCGGATCGGTTCCGGTGAACCGGGCTTCGATCTTTGAACCTCCGCCGGGTCCAAGCACGAACTTCCAGACCTTCGAGTAGGCCTCGGGATAGGTATGATCGATCCACGCCTGTATCTGGGGCTGGAGGTCGTCGATCTGCCGGTAGTCTTCGACGTCGACCAGAATCTGGCCGTATGCCGTATTCGCATCCTCGCTGGTGTAGACCAGCATGAACCGTAGATGGCCGCCTCCGACCGACAGGTTGGTAGAGGTCACGCCATCCAGGCTGCGGATGTGCTGGTCGATTTCCTTCAGATCCTGGCTGGTTCTGGTGATGTCCGTCCCTTCAGGCAGGTTGTAGTCCACGACGAACTGCGCCCGGGTGCTGTTGGGGAAGAAACCCGGCGGTACGAGGGCTATACCGACCACGGCAGAGGCGAACAGCGCGACAACCAGCACGACCGTGATGTAGCGGGCCCGGATCGCCAGGGCCAGAACTGTCCGGTATCCGCGCAGGATGGCGTTCTCCTTCGGTGCCGCGGTTTCGCTGGGCTTCAGCAGAAGCGTGCAGAAATACGGGGTCAGCCAGATCGCGACCAGCCATGAGAACAACAACGAGATCGATATCGTCCAGAACAGGCTGCCTGCATACTCACCGGTGTTGTCCGGTGAAAAGCCGATGGGCGAAAACGCCAGAAGTCCCACGACGGTTCCGCCAAGCAGCGGCCATTTCGTCTGGTTGACCACCGCAATCGCCGCATCTTTCGTGTCTTCGCCTCGCTGCACGCGGACCAGGGTACCTTCGACGACGACAATTGCGTTGTCGACCAGCATGCCAAGCGCAATGATCAGCGCGCCAAGGGAAATCCGCTGCATGTCCAGGCCGTACAGGTACATGCCTGCCAAGGTGCCTGCGACGGTAACAAGCAGGATGCCCCCCATCAGGATCCCCGACCGCAACCCCATGAAGACGAGCAGCGTACCGACGACGATGACAAGTGCCAGAACCACGTTCATCACGAAGTCGTCGACGGAATCCTTGACCGAAGCGGACTGGTCCGAGATCGGAAGAATTTCGATGCCGACCGGACGGGCGGATTCAAGCTCGGCAATACGTGCCTTCACGGCGTCGCCCATGTTCACGACATTGCCGCCAAGCGTGTTCGAGATGCCGATTCCGATGGCAGGCTGAGCGTCGCGAAAAAGCTGTCGACGGGGCGGATCAACATAGCCGCGCGACACCACGGCGATGTCCGAAAGCCGGAAAGACGCCCCTGTACCCGGCGCCGTGATGACAAGATCCTCGATCGACTGGATCGACTCCACGGCCGCCGTGGGGCGGATCTCGATCCTGCGGGAATCCGACTCGATGGAGCCACCGGGAATGACTAGGTTCTGCCCCTCCAGAACCTGCTGGATCTGCTGTGGTGTCAACCCGAGTTCGACCAGCCGGGCCGGTGAGTATTCTACATAGATGACCTCATCCTGTGTCCCGCTCAGCACGACCTTGGACACGCCCTCGACGGCGACCAGTTCCCGCTGAAGGTCCTTTGCGTAGTCGCGCAGTTCGGCAATGGTGTAGCCATCACCGACAATTGCGAAATACAGCGCGAACACATCGCCGAAGTCGTCGTAGACCTGAGTCGGAAGGGCGTTGGGCGGCAGATCTGGCTGCACGTCCAAGATTTTTGCGCGCATCTGCGCGAACCGTTCGTAGAGCGTGGGGAAGTCCGGTGTGGTCGGGATCGTGAATTCGACCGTAACGGTACTGACCCCCGGCGACGACACCGAGCGCACTTCTTTCACGCCCTGCAGTTCCTGCAATGCGTTTTCGACAACTTCGGTGACCTCTTCCGCCACTTCCTCGGCGGTTGCACCGGGATACGGGGTGATGATCTGCGCCTGCCGGATGATGAACTCGGGGTCCTCGAACCGAGGTAGGGTCATGTACGCGAAGTAACCGGCGATCAGGATAAGGATTGTGGACAGCGCCGAGATAACGCGCTTTTCGACTGCGAAACGGGCAAGATCCATGGCTTAGTCGCCGATCTTCGAAATGGGGCGGATCGCCATGCCTTCCTGAAGACCACTCAGTCCTGCGGTCACAACCACGGCCCCGGCCTCGAGCCCGGTATTGATGACGACGCCGCCTTCCGACACGTCGCCAAGCTCGACAGGCTGGCGTGACACCGTGTTGTCGCTGGTGTCGACGCGCCACACGAACGTGGATCCGTCCGGGCTGGAAGCCAGGGCGGAGAGCGGGACAGTCATTTGAGGCGCCTGCTGACGGTTGGCGCGCGAAATGACCCGCGCGACCATCCCCGGTAGGACGATCATCCCGTCAGGTGGCGTGACGGACAATCGACCCCGGTAGGTTTGGGTCGCGGCGTCTGCCTGAGTTGTGAACTCGACCAGTTCTGCAGGGACTTCGACGTCGGGCATCGACTCGAAGATGACGACGCTGGTGACGTTCTCTATGTCGAGACCCGACATGGCAATGATGTCCGCGCCCGGAAGATCGAAGCCGACTTCCACGGTCGAAAGGTTCTGAAGCAGGGCGATCGCCTCGCCTGCCTGAACGTTGCGGAAGTTCTCGACAAACCGGCTGGAAATGGTGCCGCTGAACGGTGCCCGCAACGTGGTGTCGGACAGGTTGTCACGAGCGCTTTGAACCTGGGCTTCGAGCCCGCGCAACTGGGCTTCGGCAGCAAGAATTTCTTCGGGGCGTCCACCGCTGCGGCCAATGGCCAACTGTTCCTGCTGTGATCTGAGTTCCGCCTGAGCCACGCGATAGGCCGCCAACCGCTGTTCGAACTGCGAGGCCGGCGCGACGCCGCGTTCGACCAGTCGCTGAGTCCTTTCAAAATCATCCCGAGCCTGATCAAGCTGAGCTTGTGCCGCTGCAACGGCGGCTTCGAGGGCGGCGATCTCTTCGGGTCGGGCACCGACGCGAAGCACGATGAGTTGTGCCTTTGCCTGGTCCATCTGGCTTTCCAGCCGCCGCACCTCGGCCTCGAAATCGCGGGTATCCAACTTTGCGACGACGTCACCTTGCGCTATGCTCATGGAGGCCCTGATCGGCAATTCCACGATCCGCCCGCTGACCCGAAAGGACAGCTCCACCTCCTGAGAGGGGTACACTATCGCGGGATAGGAACGTTGATACAACGTGTCGGTTTCAACAACCGTGTACACCTTTGCCGGACGTGCCGAACCGGTGCTTTCCTGTGCTTCAAGCACTGAGCCCTGTGCGAAGAAAACCAGTGCAGAGAAGAGGCTTAAGCTTTTGATATGCATCGCAATCCCTCGATAAGACATCGGCGGAACCGCAAGCTGCATTTCCGTTTAGACCAACGTTTTCCATCCCAATCTGCCCGCGCAGACCATACTTGACAAGCGACGCTGAGCCAAAATGGCTCAGTGTCTCGCGCACCTTGTGACCGGACATAGTACCAAACATACTCATGTCCGCCGAGGCGACGCGATCCGAACTGCAAGACCAGTCCAAAGGCCTGGGGGAAGAGCCACCAAACTGGGGGCAGGGAGGCCTCAAGGCTTGGGTGTGCTGCGGGGCTTAGACCTCGGGATCGCAAGCTTTTTTGTTGTGTTTTGGCCTTTGGAGTAGAGCCCCTGCCTTGGAAACCGGTCGATAAAATCGAACTTGGCGCCGCGCAGTCCAGTTCTTTTGCTGACGCGGCAATAGCGCGTGCAGACGCGAGTGCGGAAAAGCTGATCGGAGTGATCAGGCTTTCCGCCGCGCTGATCATTGGGCTTACGATTGTTGTCCTGACGGTTTCGGCTAACATCCTTTCCGAGGGTGAAGCGGGCGATGTGCTGCTGGCCGCGTGGATCGTGTTTTCGTATTTTCTGATCGGTGTTGCGTCTATCTCGGTCGTGCAACTCGGCTACTACAGGCTTTGGATGTCTTGGGCGTTCGGTATCGCGGACATAAGCATCGTGCTGTGCAACCTGCATTTCGGCGCCCGGATTCACTCTGCCGGATCGGTCGTGGCCTTCGCGGCGCCAGCGACGTTCTTCCTGTTTGTCGTGCTGGTCTCGCAGTTGATCCGGATTCGACCGGTGTTGCAGGTGACATTGACGCTTTGCCTCGTGTCTGGTCTGTTCTTCGTCACTTTGGTTGGAATGGAAGACAGTCTGTCTGACGCGGACATCGTCTACCTCACCAAGAACCACTCTCCCATGAGCAATGCGGTCCGGTTCCTTTTGGTCGTTCTGATCGGGATCATCTGTATCCTTGTCGTGTGGCGCGCCCGCAGGCTGGCCTATGAGGTGGCCCAACAAAAAGAGCGGGAGCGCAACGCGACGCGGTTTCTCTCCCCTGAACTTGCAGGAAACCTCAGCGACAGAAAACTGGACGAACTGCGCCAGGGAAGGGTAGTCTGGATCGTGGTCATGTTTGTCGACATCCGGGGGTTCACCGAGATATCCGAGGCCATCGGCGCCCATGCGACTACTGAACTGCTGACCGAATTCAGGTCCCGTATCGAGAGGGAAGTTACCGAGCACGACGGCGTCATCGACAAGTTCATCGGCGACGGCGCGATGATCGTGTTCGGCCTGAACGAGTCAATGGAGCGGGCAGCGCAACACGCGTTGAAAGCCGCAGAAGGCATATCCGCCACGGTGTCACGATGGTCGGAAGAACGCGAAGGCGCCGGGCGAACCAGGATCAACGTTGTCATGTCGCTTCATGCCGGAACCGCTGTCGCAGGCGCGATTGGCGACGCGCACTACTTGGAGTTCGGGGTCTTTGGCAGCGTCGTGAACGAGGCTTCACGGATCGAGACCTTTGCCAAGCAGCGAAACCTGCAAGTGGCCGTGTCAGATGCGGTTTTGTCTGCGGCAGGAGCGGACGCCGCAGACTGGGTGGAGTTTCCTCCGAAGAAGCTGCGAGGCCGAAGCGAGCCGATCAGGCTTTTTGGGTTGTCGAATGCAGAAATGCAGAAACGGGATCGGGCAAAGGCGTCCGGGCCCGAAATTTGATCGGCTTTCGGAATGGCCATAGTCTGCAAGCTACCGTAGACGAATACAGGACTAGAAAAGATGCGCAAATGTCCCTGAACAAACAACTTGTGACCCTGCGGTCGGTTTTTGTCGCGATGGCGTCCATTCAGCTGGCGACGGCAGCCGCAGGCACGCTTGTGCCTCTTGCTTTTGCCCAGTCCGGCGCGTCGCAGGAAGCAGCTTCGTTTGCCGCGTCGGCCTACTCGGCCGGTTTTCTGGTCGGGTGTTTTGTCGTCGCCAAGTCGATCGCGGATATCGGGCACATTCGCGCATTTGCGGCGGGCGCAGCGATAACAACCGCCGCTATCCTGTTGTTTTCGCAGGTCGACAGTGTTTCGTTTCTCATTCTTCTGCGTTTCCTGATGGGGCTCGCCACGGCGGGCCTGTTTTCCATCGGGGATGCCTGGATCAACGAAACGGCCGAGAAGTCCTCGCGGGGCAGGGTGCTGGCCATCTACGCAATTGTTGTCGGCATTGTTTCGGTTCTCAGCCAAGCCGTTGTCATTCTCGTCCCGGAAGAAAGTGACGATGCCTTCGTTCTCGTGGCCTTGATCTACTGTTTCTCTACCGTGGTCATTGCCTCCACCCGAACGAACCCGCCAGACCCCGGCTCCAAGGCCAAGGTTCGTATCAGAGGGCTGTTACAGGACGCGCCTGCAGCTGTCTTCGGGGTGATCGCCATGGGAATGGTGTCCACCACGATCCTGAGTGTGGCGCCTTACAGCGCCTCTCAACTGGGTATCAAGGTCTACGACATTGCCTACATTATCGGCGCGATCTACCTGGGGAGGGTCCTGTTCCAGTACCCGCTTGGCAGCCTGTCCGACAAAGTGGACCGGCGTGTGGTGATCTTCATCACGTCATCCATATGCGCAGCGGTGCTGTTGGCCATGGCTCTACTGGCCGACGCGCAGCCCGTTGAAATCGAGTTCGACTATCTTTCGCCGGGCTACCTTGTTCTGATGATCCTGATGGTTCTTCTCGGTGGCAGCCTTCTGACCATGTATTCTCTGCTGACAGCACACGCGATGGACAGAACGGTCCCTGTCTATGTTTCGGCCGCTGCGGTGACCATGCTGTTTGTCTGGACCTTGGGGTCGATCGCAGGGCCCATCATCACAAGCGTCTTCACGGGATTTTTTGGCGACAATGCAATGCACTGGGTGAACTTGGCGGTCATGTCCAGTTTCGTCGTCTACCTCGGGTTCCACATCCGGTCCTCCGAACCGGTGTCCCATGCCGAGCAGACCTCCCACACCGATCTCGTGCCGTCGAGCACCGAGATGGTGCCGTCAAAGAAGAGATGAGAATGCACCCCGAAACCCAGAAACTCCACCGGAGGCATAGATGAGAATTCTGGTCATCGTTGTTGTTTCCCTGACACTGTCCGCGTGCGGAACCACTATATCGCGAGATCCTGTCACCATCAGAGAGCTTGAAGCCCCGCAGGTTCCAGGTATCAAAAATGCCCGCTTCTGGGCCGACGACACGCCATACAACATCAACGAACTTCTGACCGAGCGGCAGCAGCAGGCGCGAGCGGCCGGACTGCCGGACCGGCAAACCGTCCTTACGTTGTCTGGCGGGGCAGAAAACGGCGCCTATGCCGCGGGTATCCTGACGGCGTGGAGCGAAGCTGGAACCCGCCCGCAATTCATAACCGTGACCGGCGTGTCGACGGGCGCCCTGGCCGCGCCGTTCGCCTTTCTGGGGTCCGACTACGACGACGAACTCAAACGAATTTATGGCGGCCTGCCGCCGGAGCAGATCTTTGAGCGCCGTCCGATCACTCAGATATTTTCCCAGGCGTCCGTGAAGAGCTCGGGACCGCTTCGGCGGTTGCTGGAAGAGTATATTACGGACGAATTCTTGAACGAAATCGCAGTGCAACACCGCCTGGGTCGCCGTTTACTGATCCAGACGGTCAGCCTGGACGCCCAACGCCCGGTGCTATGGGATCTTGGTCGGATTGCCGCAAGTGGTGCTCCGAACGCGCGGAAGGTTTTTCAGGATGCGTTGATGGCATCCGCAGCAATGCCCGGTGTGTTCCCACCGGTATTGATCGATGTCGAAACACCGTTGGGAATTCGTGACGAGCTTCATGTCGATGGTGGCGTAGTTTCGCAATCCATGTTTGTTCCCGGATGGCGCATACCCAGCCGGTTTGCGGGCGGGACCACGTTGTATGCAATCAGGAACGGCAAGATTGATCCCGAGGCCGAGATCACAAAGCCCGGTATCGCCGATATCTCGAAACGCTCGCTCGCCACTCTCATCAAGTATCAAGGCGCGGTCGATCTGGGCGTGGCCTACGCCATCGGGCAGCGCCAGGGCGTCAGGTACAATGCCACGTGGATCGGCCCGGATTTCAACGCGCCTTTGAATGAACCCTTCGATCCGGAATACATGCAGGCCTTGTTTGACTATGGCTACATGCGTTTCAAGTCTGGAACGGTTTGGAACAGAAAGCCACCTGGATGACGCCAGTGAACCTTAGAAAATGTTGGGCCGAAGCACCGTGAATCCCGAAGCCACCTTGGTCTTCGTTCTGATCGCGGTTGCCGGTGCGATGGTGGCCAGCAACCGGGTCAGGTAAGATCTGGTCGCCCTGATCGTCGTGATCGCGCTTATCCTTTCCGGCATATTGGCGTCTGGCCAGGCGATGTCGGGATTTGGCAGCCCGGTCGTGATCATGGTGGCCGCGCTTCTGATCATTGGTGAAATGCTGGATCGCACGGGTATTGCGCACAGCATCGGAAACCTGATCCTGCGCTACGGGGGTAACAGCGAGACTCGATTGCTTGTTTTCCTCATGGTCGGTGCCGGCATTCTGGGATCTGTCATGAGTTCTACGGCCATCGTGGCGATTTTCGTCCCTATCATCCTGCGCATTGCCGCCAAAACCGGTCTCCATCAGTCGCGCCTGCTGCTTCCGATGTCATATGCAGCTTTGATCAGTGGAATGCTGACCTTGATCGCGACGGCACCCAACCTCGTCGTCAGTGATACCTTGCAGGAGGGTGGATACGAGCCGCTCGGCTTCTTCAGCTTTTTCCCGATCGGGCTGTTTGTTCTAGTGGTCGCGATCCTTTACAGCCTTACGATTGCGCGGCCCATGCTGGCCGGAGACGACGCCGCGGTCGAGGCTGAACGACCGAGCGAAGGCACGGCGTCACGGCGGGCGTCGTCCCTGAAACTGCTCGAGACTTTCGCGCTACTCGACAAGTTTTACCTCGTTTCGGTGGTTCACAAACCTCAATCCGACCTCCGCTCGATCTTCAGTGGGATAAACGCGCGCGTTCTGGCGCGCAAGCGACCGCCGAAACGCAAGGCGGACGCCTTCGTTCCAGAAATGGAACTGATGACGAGGGACGCCTGTTGGTTGTCGGGGAACCGGCAGAGCTTGCCATACTGTCGGATCAATCCGCATTTCGCGTTGTCGGCGTGATCGAGGAAGAGACCACGGAATGGGGCACAGGCGTGGCATTGGCCGACATGCTTGTCCATCCGGAGGCCCGGATCATTGGGCGCACGGTCTCGGAATACGCATTTCGCGATATCCACGGTGTCGATGTCATTGGTGTGCTTCGGGGCGAAGACCGTCTGGACGACCCGTTTCGTACCGAACTCAAGGCCGGTGACCGGAGCCTGATCGCCGGACCGGTGAGTAACATCGACGCCTTCGCCGAATTGAACCATGATTTCGTGCTGTTGCACTTGCCAACCGAGCGCGAATATGTCCCGCTGGTCCCGGACAAATACCTGAGTTCCCTGGCCATTCTGGTCATGATGGTTGTCCTCAGCGTCTCTGGCCTGGTGCCGGTGGTTGTGGCCGTCTTGCTGGCGGCCATCGCAGCAGTTCTGTTTCGCACCATTTCGCCCGAACGTGCCTACGGGGCGATCCACTGGAGCAGCATCGTTCTGATCGCAGGCATGCTGCCCCTTGCCGATGCCTTGCAGGTCACCGGTGGCGCGGACCTTGTTGCAGACGCGCTGATTTCTTTCGTGGGGGACGGTTCGCCAAGGGCAATGATGGGAATGCTGTTCTTCCTGACAGCGGCCCAGGGGCTGGTCCTGTCCAATACCGCGACCTCAGTTCTGGTCGCACCGATTTCCGTGACCGCCGCCGAGACCATGGGAGTGTCGCCGTATCCATTCGTCATATGTGTCCTGCTGGCAGCGTCTTCGGCCTTTTCCACCCCGGTGTCGACGCCGGTGGTCACACTGGTCGTGGCACCGGGCGGCTACAGGTTTGCCGACTTCCTGAAAATCGGTTTGCCGCTGACCGTTCTTGTGGGTGTGATTGCTGTCGCGATCACACCAGTGTTCTTCCCGCTGTAGGTCAGAACCCTCCGAACGCGCCGGCAAGAAGAATGATGGCGACCAGCGCGAGGAACGGAATGACGACCGCAGTCACAAAGATATCGAAGTAGCTGTCCTTGTGAGTCAGTTTCGCGATCGCGAGAACCGTGATGACGGCCCCGTTATGGGGCAGCGCGTCCAAGGCGCCGGAAGAGACCGAAGTCACACGGTGCATGGCCTCCAACGAGGTGCCCGAGCTGTCCGCCATGGTACGGAAAGTGTCGCCGAGCGCGTCCAGCGCTATGCTCATCCCGCCCGAGGCGGACCCCGTCATGGCCGACAGGGTCGTGACCGACATCGCAACCGAAACCAGCGGGTTTCCCCCGCTGGCAGACATCAGGGCTTCGGTTACCAGGGCGAAAGCGGGCAGGGCGGCGACCACACCACCGAAACCCACCAGGCTGGCCGTGTTAAAGATCGGCAGCACTGACGCATCCGCCCCCTTGTTGAGCGTTTCGCGCAGGTCCCGGTATTGCCGCCAGTTCACCGCAATCAAGAACAGGATGGATGTGGTCAGCGCAACCACGATTGCCCAGACACCACCCACGGCTTCGACCGAGGTTTCCCCAAAAAGTGGCTTGGCCAGATAGTCGGTGTCGAGATGGGGAAGCAGAAAGGACACGAAGAGCAGGTTCACCGCCACCACGATCACGATGGGCGCCGTGGCGAGGATGATCCCCGGTGGGGTCAGGTCAGGATCGGCGGGGTCAATCTCGTTTACATCAAACCCTTCGTTTGACGTTTGCGCCCGCATGATGCTGTCAGGCTCGGGCACGGCGTCCTCGTGGGCGCCGTATCCTTCTGCGCTTGTTCTCGCCGACCGCTCGCGGAAATTGAGCCAGGCAATACCCAGGCCGAACATGATGATCGCGGCGAAGATGCCCAACCCGGGCGCGGCAAAGGCAGTGGTGCCGAAGTACGGCATCGGAATGGCATTCTGGATGGCGGGAGTGCCCGGCATCGCTGACATGGTGAAAGTGAATGCCCCCAAGGCGATCGCGCCTGGAATCAACCGTTTGGGCACGTCCGCATCACGAAACAACGCTGCGGCGATGGGAAAGATGGCAAAGGCCACCACGAAAAGCGACACCCCGCCATACGTCAGAACCGCACAGCAGATGACCACGGACAGGATCGCGTTGCCCTTGCCAAGCTTTGCGACGATCCATCGCGCAATCGCGTTTGCGGACCCGCTGTCGTCCATGAGCTTGCCGAAGATGGCCCCCAGAAAGAACAGGGGAAAGAAGGCAAAGATGAAGTCGGCCGCGTTCATCATGAAAACCTGGGTATAGGCCGCGATGGGCGGTAACCCACCGGTCAGGATCGCCGCAAGCAAGGCCATCAAAGGCGCCAGGATGAGCAACGTGATGCCTTTGAAGGCAAGGTACATCAGAAGGATCAGGGGCAGCAGGATGCCCAGCAATTCGTAACTCACAACGGCAGCTTTCGTTTGGTCCCCGGTTCAAGGTGCGCCGGTTCAAGGCTTTCTTCCCACAGCGGCTGTGGCGTCCATGTCGATTGTACGCCGATATGGGCGGCATTCTCGTCCAGCCAATCCGACGCAGCCTTGTGCCCAATGTCGAACAGGTGGCGCAGAAACGCCTCCTCGGCGTTCAGCTTGCTGGATGCGCCAAGGCCACAGAGATCGCGTTCGGCGCCGATGACGTGAAGTCGCGAATCCCTGTAGGCCTCGCGGTCGAGGTTCTCATGGTGGATGATCTCCCATAGGAAACCGAGCGCCCGCAGCTCTTTGACAAGGCTGCTGTTGAACGTGATTTCGTTGAGTCGGTTGTCAATCTCGGCGGCCGTCGTAGGAATCTCGTCCCGCTCGAACGGATTGATTTGGACAAGAATGACGTCGCGGGCCGTGGTTTCGTCAATGAGGGGAAAAAGCGGCGGGTTGCCCATGTATCCGCCATCCCAATAGGCTTCGCCGTCGATCTCCACAGCCTTGAACAGTTTTGGAAGGCAGGCCGATGCCATGACCGTGTCGACGCTGATGTCCGGTTGCCGAAAAATCTTGGGGCGCCCGGTCCGCACATTCGTTGCGCACAAGAAAAGCTTGATGTCCTCGGATCCGTTGACTAGGTCGAAGTCAAAGCACTTTGCCACGATGTCCCGCAGCGGGTTCACGTTGGCCGGGTTCAGTTGATAGGGCGAAAGCAACCGCCCGAAAATCTCGGAAGCAAGATAGGTCGGAGAATAGTCCAGCGACCAGCGACCCAAAAACCTGTCCAGCGGACCGCGTCGGATCGGGCTGAGCCGTGCAGCCCGGCTTACGTCCATCCAGTATTTCTCAAGCAGTTCCTGCGCGCGCGGGTTTCCACCCTCGAGGAGCCCTTGAACCAAAGCGACGGCATTCATCGCCCCGGCGCTGGTCCCCGAGACGCCCTGGATGTCAAGCCAGTCCTCTTCCAGAAGCCTGCTCAGCACGCCCCAGGTAAAGGCCCCGTGGGAACCGCCGCCCTGCAACGCGATGTCTACCTTCACCGCAGCCCTTTGTTCACTTGCCATGGTTTGTATCTCTGATTTCTGCGCTGTGGACGCGGCAATGCCGCCAGTATCGTTGCGATGATTGCTGTGCCTGGAGCTTTCATTGAACGGGTAGAATAGGTGACAAGGCTACAGGATGGGATGAAAAAAAGATCTGGCGGCCTGGCAGTCTGGCGCCAAAACAGCCGGGAAAGTGCTTGAATGCCCGAAAGCGCGGCATCTGGCAACGCTCTGGCAAGGGCCAGTCCGCTGTCGGTGAAAAACCTCGGACTTGCCCGAACCGGGTTTGCTTTATGGGATCGCTTACCTCAGAAACGGTACCAAGCATCGCGGTCAAACCTTCTCTGGTGTCGCCATAGGTGCCGGTAAGGGTAAACTCCATGTTGTTTCCGATCTGCTTGTAGATGCCAAACCGACCGGCCCATTCCTCATGCTCCATACCGATGTTGAAGTTCAGGTTGGGGCCACCCGGAATGGGAATGGTTCCGGCCATCTGGCTGTCGAGCTTGAGCCAGTCGGCACCGATCATCACGCGCAGGCGATGCCGCGGAAAATAGTATCCGATCTGGGGCGCAATCAAGTGTGATGTCGCTTTTGTGCCGGCTTCTTCGGTTGTTGTGGTCAACACTGTTCCGGTGACCGAGGCGAAGTAGTTGCGCCAGCCCCCCGCGAGCGTTGCGCCGCCACCGACCACAGTGGAATTGATGTCGATTTGTTCTTCGATGATTGGAGGCAGCCCAACCAGCTGACCAAGACCGGTCGTCCGGATCTTCAGGCTTCCGGTGGCTTCCAGCTTGCCAAAAAGGCCCATTAGGTTCAGGAATGGAAACGGAAACCAGTCGATCCGGACTTGGGGTGATTTCGCGTGGATGTCGATGCCTGACCCGTTGGGGTTGAAGATTGCCTCGATCGGCTCGCGTATCCCATTGATTTCAAAGCTTGAGAAAGTGAACCTTGTTGTGATGTCGTTGTACATCACGCTGACGCCGAACGGCTTGGGAAACTCGTAGCCGGCCGCCCTGGCCTGCCTGCCGAAGATCGGGAATGTCCGGTCAATGTTCACCCGCACCGGATTGTTGAACGAGGCGAGGTCCACGCGTCTCAGAGCTGCGGCACTTTTGGGTGTTACGTCGTTTCCGTCCTCATCGACATAGCTGATCGCAGTTGTCCGAACCGTCGTGACAAACTGCCCGCCATTTGGCACCAGGCCGAGGAACAAATCTCTTGCCACGATCACGTTGACCGAATCCTGGATAACATCTGTTTCGTTCTTCGCCCGAGAGAAACGGACATCCAGCGTGTAGTCTGACACGCGGGTGCCGTCGTGCAGGAAGGTGCGGCCTTCATCTAGCGTCAGAACAATCCGGGTTACGCGGTCGCCATCCACCCAGATCCGCCCCTGTAGGAAGCGGATCCACGCGATGTCTTGCGCCAGCGCAAACGGGCTGTAGCGAAACGTGTAGACGGCGGTTGACCCGTTGGAGGATTCCAGCCGGACGCTTTCAGGGTCGTATGACAGATCCAGCGATCTGATTTCGTGCTGAAGCCGCATCCTGGCTTCCAGGACACTGCGAAACCGGCGGGTCGAGGCGGTCGTCGGGGTCGGCTTGTCGAACTTCAGGACCAGATCGATCCCCGACGGGGTTCTGGGATCGAATTCAATCAACACGCGATCGCTAAGGGTTTCTTCCGCGGTACGGATCTCGATTTCGGCAAACCGGGTATAGCGCAGATCCGTTGACAATTCGGAAACCATAAGTTCCAGTGTCTTGGGATCGATCCCGCGGTCGGTTAGAGGATCGGCATTCGCGATCGCGGCGACACCGATGGCAAAGACCACAAGTGCTACGTTCGAGATCCAGCGCTTCAACATAGGAGTTGTCCTGGTTGTGTGTGCATTTGAAGGACGGGGTCGAACGGATCGCACATCGTTTGAAAGCCGATTGTCACTGCTATCGACGTCCTCTGGTTCAACGGGTTCCGACCGGGTTCTAGGGTCAAAAAACTCATGCCTTGGAAGAGAGACCTTTCCTCAACTGCAAGTATTGCTAAGGGACAAAACCTTGTCGCAAAAGTCCTGGGCCATTTTGGCTCACTTCGATTTGGACAAATCAAAGCCACCACCCATTATCAAAGCGCGTGCGAGGTCAAATCAGGGCGACAGTTTTTAGTAAACCAGTGCTGTGCACCGGGTTCTTGAGAGGTGGTTCAATTGCCAAACTACGATCAGAAGGGGGCCGTGGAGCACTTTCCCGATGGCGGAGTGCAATGCGCCGGCTCGGCTGGGACAGACGCCACGCACATGGTTGACGGCCCGATCGGCGCCTAGGTTCGGACGACGCATTCAGGAGCGGGGAAAGTGCAGGATCTACCATTCTGGAAAGCGGTTCTGATCACGCTTGGTGTTTTGGTCGCGGCCGGAAGCTATTTTTTTGTCACGTCGTTGTTTGGTCTCAAAAATCCCTGGATCGCCTTTGTTGCGGTCACCGTCTGGAGCGCCACCGGCATGAAATTGGATCAGGCGCCCGGGATCTTCGTCGGCGGTGCGGTTGGGCTTCTGATCTCCTGGTCGATTGCGGAGTTTCCTGCGCTTTTCGGCGATATCGCGGTGATCGTCCCGCTGATTGCAATCATTCTGGCCATTGCGTGCAAGATCAAGGACATGCTGCCGCTGGTCTGCAATTTCGGGCTTTTCGCCTTCCTGACCATCGGCACGGCGCCAGTCCTGTTGGAGCAGGACATGCATCTGATCTACCTGAGGGATCTGGCATTCGGCGCAGTTTGCTTCTGGTTGTTGCCATGGTTGGTCGTACGGCTGCGACCTGACCCCGCGGGACCGGAACGTTGAGGCTGCAACCACGTGAGGTCGGTCACGGGTAGTTTTCGATCGGCACGGAAAACATGGAGGATTTGAAAAATGGGACGCTGTAATAGCCGGGTGGCCTTTGTAACGGGCGCGAGCCGGGGGATCGGCAAGGCAATCGCCATGCGGCTGGCCTCGGAAGGGGCATCGGTGGTCTTGAACGCACCCGTGATGGGGGAAGAAGACGGCCTGCCGGGAACGCTCGAATCCGCCGTGGCGGATATCGAGGCAATGGGCGGCAAGGCGGCCGCGATTGCGTGCGACCTGGCGGACCCCGAGGCGCGTGCCGGGTTGATGGATCGGGCAAGCGCCTTCTTCGGACCCATCGACATTCTGGTGAACAACGCCGCCTACGGAATCATGAAGTCGCTCACCGAGATCGAAAACAGCGAGATGACCTTCATGTTCGAATTGAACGTCATCGCCCCGGTGGACCTTGCCCGGCAATGTCTGCCGGAAATGAAGAAGCGGGGGGCGGGGTGGATCCTGAACATCGGAAGCGGTTCGGCCCGGGTCGATGAACTTCCTGGTCGGGCGGGCATTCCAATCGAGGCGACGTATTCCATGGGCGGTTACGGAACGACCAAGGCCGCGCTGGACCGCGCGACTTTGGCCCTTGCCCGCGAGCTTCAACCACATGGCATTTTCGTCAATTCGATGCGCCCGACGGCCATCGTTCTGACCTCGGGGGCCGGCTTTACCCGGATGATCGCGAAGACCAATCCCGACATGCTGGAACCGGTCGAGGTGATGTCCGAAGGCGCGCTGGAGCTGTGCACGGGAAGGCATGCGGGTCGGGTGATCGCGAGCCGCGAAATCATCTTCTACGTCGGCGGCAAGGTTCACAGCCTGGACGGGAAGAAGGTCATCGGCGATGCCTTCTTGTTGGGCGACCCTGAAGGCACCACCGACTGACTACCGGCATTGATGATTCCGCTCCCGTAGCAAGCTTGCGGCTTCGGGACCTGCGGGCGGGCGGCAGTCTTGGTTGCTCATGCCCCGGAAAACACCGGCGGCGTCAAAAGATGCCGTTCTCTGCTTTCTTGATGACGGGCCACCACACGTGGTTCTCCAACATCTCGAAGTTAGCCGCTTCGGGGCCGAACCCTTGTTTGAACACCTTGAGCAGTTCCTTGTTCAGGTGGACCCCGCCGTGAACGTAATCGGCGATCGCCCGATGAAAGCTGGAGTTGAACGCAACCTGCATCTGGTTGATCTGCACACCGTGCTCGGTCCGCTCAATCGCGTTTCCCGCGTCCAGAAGGTCCAGCTGACGGCGGACAGATGTCTGGGGCATGTTGGTGTAGGTGGCCAGCGCCCGGGTGCTCCATGGCTGACGATGCACCAACAAGGCCTGGTGAACGCGTTGCAGGGGTTCGGGGTAGTTGAACCAGTCGAACGTGATTTTCCACCTTCGCCAGAGGCGCAGCTGGTCACGTTCGTCGTCGATGTAGTCAAGTTCCATCCGGAGCATTCCAAGCTGAAGCAGAGCGATACGCAAATAAGTGATTGCCGAAACATCAAATGTCAAACTGGCATAGCGAGTTCGGGGATCAAGCCGGCGCGCCGGCAGGAGAAATTTTGGTGAGATGCGAATACGAAAGCCCCCCGCATGGCACTCTCAGGCCAGTCTTGGACAGCTGCATGCTGTCATCTTTGACAGCAGGTGGCGAGTAAGGATCAAGAGCAGTTCAGTTGTTGACCCAATGCCGGCCCGATACTGGTATCTGCTGCGGCCGACGGATGTCAGTCTTGCCGACGCGCAGCCGATGGCTGGTTGAACATCACTGCAAAAGGCATGCAGGGACAGCATTCCATGGATATTTTCCGAACCCCTGTCCTTGTTCGGTCGTGCCGAATGGCCTACACGGTCAGGACTGCTTTTCCAGCCACGGCAGGATGGTGTCCGTGTGCCTGTCGGCCAATCCTCCCTCGGTCCGGAGAATGAAACTGGCCGCGATGCCATTTCGTTGTGCAAACTCGAACCCTTCGTCCGGCCCCATTACCATCAAGGCCGTCGAAAGCGCATCCGCGGTCATTGCTTGGCGATCGACAACGGTGACAGAGGCCAGAGTATGCGCGACTGGCCGCGCGGTGCGGGGATCAATGACGTGGCTGTAGTTTCGTTCCGCCACCGTGAAGAAGTCGCGATAGTCCCCAGATGTCGCTACCGCCTGATCCTGCAACTGAAGCACACGGTGAACCTTTCTTTCCGCCGGCTCGGGGCGTTCGATCCCGACACGCCACCCGGACTTGTCAGGCTTCTGCCCCTTGGCCCGCAGCTCGCCACCTATGTCGATGAGATAGCCGGGAACTTCCAGCGCATCCAGCATGGTCGCAAGCCGGTCCACCGCAAACCCCTTGGCAATACCGTTGAGGTCGATGGCAAGATCGGCGGTAGTCTTCCAGCAGCTGCCGTCCTTCAAGTGCAGCCCATCCATGCCGACGACACCCACCGTTTTCGAGACCTGGCGTGCACTGGGTACCTTGTGTGATCCACCAAGGGGGCCAAAACCCCAAAGGTTCACCAAGGGGCCGATCGTCGGATCGAAGGCGCCTTCGGTAAGGTCACGGATACGTCGTGCTTCTTCGACGACCTTGCAGGTGAGGTCCGAGAATGCCACCGGCGAGTTGGGCGCCGCGTCGTTGAACAATGAAACCTCGGAGTTCGCTTTGTAGGTGGACATAAGCCGGTCGACTTCGGCCAAGGTTCCAAGCACGTTCAGTTGAAGACCGTCGTCGAAGCCGAGGCCTTGGGGAAACACGATCCGGTAGTACGTGCCCATCACTCTGCCGGACAAGCTGTCCAACCCGGCTTCCTTGGCCCAAGCCGGGTAGGCGGAGCCGAGAGTCACGCCGTAAAGAACCCCGGCGGTTCCTGCTAGAAACGTCCGTCTGCTCATCATGTTATGTGCTCCGCTTTGGTGTGGTCGAACTGGGCCAATTCTAATGCTCAAGCTTCACCGGCTGAATGTCGGCTGCCACGCCGAGGCCTAGGCTGAACGGGAACGAGACATGGTGAAAGCGCGTCGTCACGTTGTCGTCATGCACTGCGAAACTGATCGTATAGGCGTTTCCGTCGCGCAGGATCTTGTCGTCCTGCGGGTGGCCGGTATCCAACGGGCGCGTCCAGGTCACGGTCCATTCTCCGTCTTTCCAAACGCCTTCCGAGCGGGCGTTGTCGGCGGCTGAACCGGTGGCGTCTTCGCGGCTGAGCAGCCGGCCCGGCAAGACATCGTCTGTCATCCAACCATGGCTTGCGTCATAGGGTTTGGCGTTTTCTTCCCGAATGATCGCAAAGGGTTTCGACAGGTCGCCCACGCTGTCCGTCGTCAGCGACAGAAGACCCGTCACCCCCTCATCGAACATGTAGATGGGGGTCATTGTCGACCGGTCGACATTCCAGCTGAACGGGCCTTTTCCTTCATCAAACAACCGGTATTCCAGAACATACCCGTCGTCTGACATGCCGACCGCATTGCTTCGCGCACCACGCCACTGCATCAGATCCAGAAAACCGCCGTCATTCTTGATTTGGGCGATTTCATCCGCCGACTTGGTCTGGTCCCAGCTCGAACCGTCATCGGTGCGGCTGGAGGGCAGGTACTTCCTTACGTCCCCGACATTCAGAACCGCGCCAAGCAGGTCATGACCGCGCACCTGTTCCGCTGTTGGGCGTTCCGGCATGTCGCGCTGGCCAAGATGACAGGTCAGCCAGCAACCCTGCTCCTGGTAGAGCGGCACCGTTCCGTCATCGATGATCATCGCGATCCGGTCTTCGTAGAGCGGTGGGGTGTCGCCGTTGCGCACCCGGTCGCTGGAACGCGGTCCGCCATAGAATTCCCACGCCTCGCCGTTGAAGCGCATGTAGTCATGCATCTGCCCGGGGCGATCCGCGTTGGTTTTCCACTGAAAACGCCAATACAGGTTTTCGGCGTCATAGGCGGCCTGAACGGCAAGGTCGATCACCCCGTTCTTGCCGTCGATGGGGTTCGGCTCGAGCCGTCCGCCGCCAACGATGCCGTCGCCAAGTGTCGCCTCGGCGTCTGTGTGGCAAGCCGAGCAGGGCTGCCCCTGCGCCACCATGAGGGCACCGACGCCGTGTTCTTCGCTGCGAAGCCATTGCGAGCTTGAAACCCCGGGATAGAACAGCTTAATCGTCGTGGTGGGTATGTTCGACCAATCGTCCGGCGGGGCGGCAGATATCGACGCCGGCACGGCAAGGCTCCCTGCCGCCAAGACGGCTGATCCGATAATTCCTGTAACTCTACTCATGAAACATCTCCCTGACACGTTCTGCCGACGCACCCGATCGGGCGGGTCGCTTGTTGGGTGATGGCCGCAAACGGTTCGCCGCCATCAGCGCAGATCACTTTGACGCCAGCCATTCCGCGACCGCCGACAGATCCGCGTCGCTTCCAGTCCAGGCAAGCGGATGAGGCGGCCCTGCGCGCAGATAGGCCTCGATGTTGGCCGCATCGCGGCGGCCGCCGATGCCATCGATCTCTAGCCCCATCATCGTCGCTGTGATGTCCTCGCTGCTGACGGAATGACACTGGCTGCAGTTTGCGTCGATAAAGGCCTGCTTTCCGTCAACCGATGGCATGGCGTCATTGCTCGTGGTTTCCGCCGCGGCCACGCGGGTCAGCCGGTCCTGAACCCTGCGGTCGGCGGCATGGGCGATTGCCGGCGGCAGCGAGCCGACAATGTCGTCGCCACGGATCGGGGCAGGGGCGTCCGGCAGGGTCGGGTTGATCGTCGGGACCAGCTCGATACCGTGCCGGGCCGCGACTTCGACCAACAGCGCCTGACCATCCTGGGCCATGTCGACAGCTTGATCGAGGACGCGCAGGGCTTCTCCGGGGCTGTGTGCACCTGTCGAATTGGACGCACCGATCCAGTCCCAACGCATGCTGGCGCGCCGGTGATAGTCGAGCACCAGTGACAGTTCTTCGCTGATTGCGCCTTCGCGCTCGGCTGCGTCCGCAATCTGCGAGAAGGGTTCCAGTCCGGCGAGGGTTTCGCGAACCGTCGCGACGTCTTCGATCAGGGCAAGCACCGCCTTTTCAGCCGTCAGATAGGCCGCGATCACGTCCACCTGAATGTCATAGACCCGCTGATACATCTCGTCGGCGGTCATGCTGTTGTGGCAGCTCAGGCAGTTTTCGATCTTCTTCAGCGGTGAACCCATCGTGTGATCGGTCACCTGTCGCCCGTTCCACTCGGTTTTCGGCATGTGGCAGTCGACGCATCCGATCATGCTGGAATGAACCCCGCTCGACACCACTTCGAATTCCGGGTGCTGCATCTTGAGCATCGGGGCCTTGGTTACCGCGTGGGTCCAGTCCTGCGCAAACACGCCGGATTCGCGCGCGGTGTCATAGTATTCCTCGACCATCTCGAAGCGCAGGGGCTGATCCTTTGGCCACTCGGTCCAGGGATAGGTCAGGATCGCGTCCTGACCCTGAAAGTAATATTCGACGTGGCATTGCGCGCACACATAGTCGCGCATCTCCCGCGGCGAACCTTTGAGCCCGCTCGCCGGGTCTTCTTCGTAGCCGCGCATCACCATGGCGTCGATGAATGCCTGCCTGTTCACGCGCAGACTCATGTCAGACGGGTTGTGGCAATCGTTGCAGGAACTGCCCAGTTGAGCGCCCTCGACACCATGCCCGTATTCACCGCGAAGTTTTTCGATCGTATCCCAATAGGGTGTGCGGTTGAACTCGGCCCAACCCATCTCTTCGGTGAGTATGGGGGACCAGCCGCTGTGGCAGTTCATGCATGCGCCGGGCTGGCCGTTGAAGGAGGGAAGACCATGAGCATTGAGATATTCCTTGTCGTTGCGCTTGGTCTCCATCTGGTCGATCTGCGTATAGTAGTGACCGCGATCTTCGTTGAAATCGACGGCAAAGGCATAGCCTGCCCAAAGAGCCTGCTTGCCCGGATAGCGGATCAGCTTGCTGTACGGGTAGTTGCCGCCAAAGGGGGTTGGATTGTCCATCTCTTTGGTGGTCATGTACATTTCAACGTAGTCCGGCCATTCCTCGGCCCAGGCTTCAATCCGGGGATCGTCCCCATCGGGTGAGGCAAAAACAATCGCCGCGGAAAGCGCCGAGGCAATGCCGGCTGCGGCGATCAAATCTGGTCTCGGCGTCTTCCAATCCATCAAATCTCCTCCCTTTGAACTGCAAAACTGCATTCAGTGGCTTTCTTCCACGGCTTCCGTACACCCGGCATTTGCGCGGATATCCGACGCTTGATCACAGATCATGCGGGTCGTGGCATGTTGCGCATTGCAGCGTTTCGATCTGTATCCCGTTGTTTTCGAAGTCTTCGTGCTTCGAATTTGTCAGCCCGTGACAACTTGCACAAAGGGCTCTTTGCCCTGCCAGCTCTGCCAACGGGTTCTCGGTCGCGTGAACCTCGTGACAGGTCGAGCAGGTCATGCCGCTGACATCATGAGAGCTGCCCAACCAACCTATGCCCAGGCGCCCCCCGGACGTGTTGGCGTGGCAACCCAGGCAGGTGTCGAACTGGCCCTCCTTGGGCCGCCCGGCATAGCTGAAATCGTTGAGAGGCGGGAACCCGACACCCCCCCGGGCACTTGAAACATGAAAGCTGCCCGGGCCGTGGCAGGACTCGCACCCCTGTTGACCATAGGGCGCATGGGGATTGTCCGCGTCCCCGTGCGGTGTCTCGGCCATAAGCGTCATCTCCGGGCCGCCGTGACAGGTCAGGCATGCCTCCGGCCCGCCGTCGGTGTGTTTTGCCTCCGGCAGGTTCCGAAGGCTTTGAGCCTGTGTTCCGTCCAGCCAGACACCCACCGAAAGGATGCTGACCACCGCAAACATCACGGCCGCCATCGGGCTTCGGACCGAGTTGAATTTCGAGATTTTGCGCCAGAATTTCATGCGTCACCCATCAACTCGACCACTGCCAGCGATCCGTCAATGCGGCGATGATGTCCCGCCGGCTGATCACGCCGACCAGATCGCCACCGGCAACGACCGGATAAAGCCGGTGCGGAAGGTGAAGCAGGCTGCGGGTGGCGCTGATCAGGCCTTCGTCCGGGCCCACGGTCTTGACATCGCTTGCCATAAAATCGCCGACGAGCCCCGCAAGTTCTGAATGGTAGGTGGCCTGCAGAACGCCCCTTATGCAGTCCCGGTCGCTGAGGATGCCGGTAAGCGCGCCCCTGTCGTCGACTACTGGCGCATTGGATATGTCGTGCGCGTGCATTAGGTGCAGAGCTCGCAAAATCTCTGTGTCCGGTTTGACCGAGATGACGGTCCGGGTCATGTAGTCGCGCACACGCATGATCAGCCCCTTTCCTCGTCGGTTCCTGAAGCCGACGCCGACTTGTTCGGACAATCCTTGCGGCAACGCTGGCACCCGCCGGGGGTGCAGCCGGTTGGCAGCTCACCGTTTCGAAGCACCTGGATGCCAACCAAGATCAGCATGCTGATGAAGAACAGGATGAATGTGGCCAGCAGGACTTCCATTCGATTACCCTCCGAAATCGTCCAGCATGATGTTCTCGGCGTCCACGCCTTGCGAGTCGAGCATGTCGATCACCGCTTCGTTCATGACCGGCGGGCCGCACATGTAGTACTCGCAGTCCTCGGGCTCGGGATGCTTAGACAGATACTCCTGATAGAGCACTTCGTGGACGAACCCCGTCAGCCCGGTCCAGTTGTCCTCGGGCAGCGGTTCGGACAGCACAAGATGCCACGAGAAGTTGTCATGTTCGCGGGCCAACTTGTCGAACATTTCGACGTAGAACGCCTCGCGCAGGCTGCGCGCGCCGTACCAGAAACTGATCTTCCGCTTTGTCTTCAGCGTGCGCAACTGGTGCAGAATGTGGGACCGCATCGGCGCCATGCCCGCCCCACCACCGATGAAGACCATCTCGGCGTCCGTCTCTTTTGCAAAGAACTCGCCATAGGGGCCGGATACGACAACCTTGTCCCCGGGCTTGCAGCCGAAGATGTAGGACGAGACGATTCCCGGTGGCGCGTCCGGCGCCTGTGGCGGCGGTGTCGCGATGCGGACGTTCAGGATGATGATGTCGTCTTCGGCAGGGTAGTTCGCCATCGAATAGGCGCGCAGCGTCGACTCGGTCACATTCGATTTCAGGTCGAGAAGCTTGTATTTTTCCCAGTCTTCCCTGTATTCGCCCGGAATATCGATCTGCCTGAAATCAAGGGAGTAGGGAGATGTTTCGATCTGGACGTAACCGCCGGCCCGGAAGTCGATCTTCTCACCTTTGGGCAGTTCAAGGACGAACTCCTTGATGAAGGTCGCCAGGTTCTCGTTCGAGCGAACCGTGCAGGTCCAGCGGTTCACCCCAAAGACGTCGTCGGGCACCTCGATCTTCATGTCGTTGTCGACGCTGACCTGACAGGCGAGGCGCAAACCGGTTGCAGCCTCCTTCTTGTTGATGAAGGACTTTTCGGTTGCCAGCAATTCGCCGCCGCCCTCGAGCACCCGCACCTTGCATTGGCCACACGTGCCGCCGCCGCCGCATGCAGACGCGAGAAACAGGTTGCTGTCGCCCAGGGCGACCAACAGCTTGCCCCCCGGATCCATCTTGATGTCACGGCTGTCGTTGATGTTCACCGTAATCTGGCCCTGGGGAACAAGGCGCGACCGGGCAAGGAGCACAAGGACCCCGAGGCTCGACACGATGACCATGAACAGCAGGACGGAGACGATGATTTCGGTGCCGGCCATCTTACAACTCAATCCCTGAAATGCCCAGGAACGCCAGCGACATGATCCCAACGGTGATGAAGGTCAGCCCCAATCCTTCAAGACCTTCGGGCGCTTCGCTATAGCGCATCTTCTCGCGCAGCCCGGCAAGCGCGACGATCGCGATCGCCCAGCCTGTTCCGACGCCGAACCCGTAGACCGTGCTTTCGACGAACGTGTAGTCGCGCTGCACCATGAACAGCGATGCCCCCAGGATCGCGCAGTTGACCGTCAGCAGTGGCAGGAAAATCCCCAGTGACGCATAAAGGGGCGGCGCGAACTTCTTCAGGACCATCTCGAGGATCTGGACCATGGCCGCGATGACGCTTATGTAGCTGATCAGTCCCAGATAGCTCATGTCCAGCTCGGGCAGCCCTGCCCAAGACAGCGCACCGGGTTTCAGGAACAGGCTGTAGATGAGGTTGTTGAGGGGGACGCTGATCGTCTCGACCACGACAACGGCGATCCCGAGACCGATGGTCGTGCGCACTTCCTTGGATACCGCCAGAAAAGTGCACATGCCTAAGAAGAACGAAAGCGCAAGGTTCTCGATCAGAACCGCACGAAGAAAGATGTCGAAGAGGTTGGTCATGATACGTGCCTCCTCGCGTGTTCGGGAAGCTGCTCGGGCCGGACCTTGGTTTCGTCGAACTCCGGGGCTTCCCTTTGCTCGCGTTTCCACGTCCGCAATCCCCAGATCAGGAAGCCGATGATGAAGAAGGCGCTTGGCGGCAACAGCATGAGCTGGTTGGGGACGAACAGGCCGCCATCTGCAGCCACCGGCCAGATCGTGACCCCAAGCAGTGTGCCGGCACCGAACAGCTCGCGGATGGTGCCCACGACGACCAGCACGGCGGTGTAGCCCAATCCGTTGCCGATGCCGTCAAGCACGCTCATGCCGACAGAGTTCTTGGCGGCAAAGGCTTCGGCGCGGCCAAGGACAATGCAGTTGGTGACGATGAGGCCGATGAAGACCGAAAGCGTTCGGGCCGCATCCGGCGCGTAGGCCTTCAATACCTGATCCACCACGACGACCCCGGTGGCGATGACGGTCATCTGAATGATGATCCTCAGGTTGCTTGGGATGAAGTGGCGCAGCGCCGAGATCACACCGTTCGAGAAGGTGCAAACCGCCGTCAGCGACACCCCCATGATCAGAGACGTGTAGAGCGAGTTGGTGATCGCAAGGGCCGAGCAGACACCGAGAACCTGAAGCAGAACCGGATTGTTTTCAAAGACCGGGTCCAAGAGTGTCGACCGAACCGTCATTCTCTGATCTCCCACATCGAACGCTTCATCGTTTTGGCGCGCCCACGCCGATTTGTTTCAGAAATGGCCCGTACCCGTGCGGGCCAAACCAGTAATCGGCCAAATTCGTCACGCCGGTCCCGGTTATCGTGGCACCGGTCAAGCCGTCGACTTCGTAGGCTGCTGCCGCAGAAGACGGGCTGACGACGCCACCGGCCACACGGAACCGTACCTCGCCGTTCGGGCCGTACATCTTCCGGCCCTGCCATTGGTCCTGCCAGTCCGGGTCCTCGATCTGGTCACCCAGCCCGGCGGTCTCCGCCTGTTCGTAGAAGCTGACTGCTGCAATGGTGTTCAGGTCATCTTCCAAGGCGATGAAGCCATAAATGGTGGACCACATCCCCTGACCGCTGATCGGGAAGATGATCCGGCTCAGGGTTTGATCCTGCCAGACGAGATAGACCACCTCGTGGTTGGGGCGGCGTCCCAACCGTGCGGTGTCTGCTTCGGCCGGAATGGCAGTGCTGCGGTCGGGATCGTTCACGGCGGACCGCGCATCGATGTCACCGGGCTCCAAATCCGAAGCGAACTCGCCCGTATCCAAGTCCACCACCCGCGCGTCAAGTTGTGCAACCACCTCGAGGATCGTGTCGTCATCTGCGCCGGGCGCCACGAGCCCGGTCAGCGACACAACGTTCCTGTACCTCTGCACGGCCTCGTTGCGTTCCTGAATGGGGCGCAACGTGATCGTCGAAACGCTGACGAGGATCGAACAGACCAGCGCGACGCCGACCAGGACCAAAAGGGATCGCAACGCATCGCGGTTCATGGTTCCCGCTCCAGCCGGGCCTGGCGCCGCTTGATGTTGCGCTCGACAACAAAGTGATCACACAGAGGGGCGAAAGTGCTCGCAAGCAGGATGGCGAAAATGACCCCCTCGAAGTAGGCGGGGTTGGTCAGGCGGACAATGATGGTCACGACGCCCATCAGGAAACCAAAGGCCCACCGCCCCGGACGTGTCGTGGCCGCGGCGGTCGGGTCCGTGGCAAGGAACACCGTACCAAAAGCCCAACCGCCCAGAACCACGTGCCAATACCACGGCGTCTGCAATGCGGCCTGATCTGCGGGCGCGATCAAGGCGATAAGGACAACCGAAATGATCAGCCCGGCCAGCGATCCGGCCATGATCCGCCACGAGGCCGAGCCGGTTGCAAGGAGGTACACGGCACCAAGCAGGCACCCCAGAACGGAGGTAACGCCGAACGGTCCGGGCTGGTTGCCCACGAACAACAGCCACCAGCTGTAGTCGACCGCGGTCAGGGCAGGCACGCCGCCTTCGAGGATGGCCAGTTCGAGGGTCGTCGGTTCCTGGTAGCCCGGAAGCGGAATCCAGACATCTGGCCCGTGCAGGACGCTGGAGTAGGAAAAAAACAGGATGCAAACCCCAAGGATCACCGGGCTGACAAGATACCGCCCGGTTCCGCCGAAAACCGCCTTCCCGACGATCATTGCGGCGGTCATCCCGTAGACGACCTGAAAGAATGTGACCGTTGGAGGCAAAATCAGGGCAAATATCCAGGCGATGCAGAGGACGCCTTCGTCCAGCGGGCGCCCGCGGCGGGCTGCGAACACGATCTCCCAGAACGCGCCGACGATCAGGGCGGTCAGGAATACAGGAAGGAAATAGAGGAACCCGTGAAGCCAGTTCGACACCAGGCTCTCGGGGTCGATCGACAGGCCGATCCCTTCGATCAGTGCTGCCCGCCACCCCGGCAAGTTGTCGATGCCGGCTATGTGCATTCCCACGGCGATTTGTTCACCGAGATTCCACATTCCGATCAGCCAGCAGGGCAGCGTGGCTATTATGAAGCGGTTTAGCAGTCGGTCGATACTGTTGGCATCCCGCACATGCGGTGCCGAAACCGTAGGGATCGTCCAACGCCACACCAACCGAAGGCGCAGCTCGTCGATCAGGTCGACCGTTTCCCGACTTGACCCGGCCCGTGCGTTGCCGCCTGTGTTTGATTTCGGTTCCGCCATCCCGATCAACCGTCCCTTTCGATCGCTTCGAGGTTGTGGCGCAGCACCGCGGCATAGTCGTTCTTGCCCGGGCAGATGAAGGAGCACAGAGCCAGGTCTTCTTCGTCCATCTCCAAGGCGCCCAAAGACTGCGCCTGGTCAGTATCCCGGATGAGCAGGGCCTTCAGAAGCGGCGCGACCAGCACATCCATGGGGATCACTCTTTCAAACGCGTCGATGGGCACCATGGCTGTTGCGCGGCCATTCTGGTCGGTGGTGAACCGAGGGGTGGAAAGGAACCCGGACAGGAAATTCCCGAACGAGAACCGGTTCTTGCTCGGTTCCGCCCACGGCCGCCAGCGACTGGGGCGCATCTGCGGAACAGCCGAAACCTGCAGGTGGTATCTTCCAAGGTAGGCTTCGGCGCCGCGTGCGTGGCGGCCGCTCAGAACGCAACCGGAAACGAGCCGGGCCGCATCGTTGCCCGGGTCTTCGGGGGCCAACTCTGCTGCCGTCAGCTCGATGACGTCCGCGCCAAGCCGGGTGCGCACCAAACGGGGCCTGCTGAAGCCGGTTCCGCCAAGCGCGACCACGCGTTCGGTCCAGATCACGCCCTCGCCAATCAGCTTTCCGATCGCGATGACATCCTGGTATCCGATGTGCCAGACCTCGGGTTCGGGGCCGACCGGGTCCAGACTGTGAATGTGGGTTCCCGGCAGTCCGGAAGGGTGCGGCCCGTCGAACACGACATGCCGAACTGACGCCGCGGTCCCGGTCGGACCGGACCATCCGGGACCGGTGCAAAGATAGACGTTTCCCGAGGCGAGTTTGGCAAGCTGGTCGAGCCCCAACGCGAAAGCACCAGCGTGTTCGGCAACCACGACCTGTGGGTCTGCGGACAGCGGGCGCGTATCGCAGGCGGTCACGAAGATCGACCGGGGCACCGCGTCGGACGCGGGAATGCGGCTGAACGGGCGGGTGCGGAACGCAACCCAAAGACCTGTCTTCAGCAACCGCGCCCGCAGCGTGTCGGGCGATGCATCGCTTCCGGTTTCATTGCGGGTGTCGGCGCCCGGGTCGCCGGCCCCGTCGACCGCGATGACGAAGGATTTGAGGGCGCGCCTTTCACCACGGTGGATGTTGGTAACGACACCGCTCGCCGGTGCGGTGAACTGGATCGACGGGTCTCTCTTCTGCTGGAAAAGCGGTTGGCCCAACACGACCCGATCTCCTTCCGAGACCAGCTTTTTCGGCTCCAAACCGTTGTAATCCGCCCCGAGAATGGCAACCGAGTGAACTTCTGGCCCATCTTCGATCAACTGCAGAGGCGCCCCGCCGATCGGCAAATCCAGGCCCTTCGTGCTTTTCACGTGATGTGGCAGCGTTCTTCTCCCCGCGCCCGATACTCAAGCCGGGCTGCAAAACTGACAATGCAGCGGGTAGTCACGCCGCGATACATCAAGGCTGTTCTTCAGTTCAATTAACTGGCTCCGGTCTTCTGCCGGAGTTCCTGAAAAGCGTATTTTTGGTGACGATACCGGTCAATGTGCGGGCGAGCCGATTTGGCTCGGGTGTTTGTCCAGCAGGAAAGAACGTTAAGGATGGGGTCCGAAAACGACGACTAGCAGGTTGGCCGGCTATGGCCGCCGTCCCTGAATCGGGCTCTTGCTCACTCAACATGACAAGTCCAGGCCGCCCGTTTCCTAGATGGTGCGAGAGTGCCCACAGGTCGCCGAGCGGATCTCGTCGCAGGGGGCAGGCATCGGTCCCGGAGGATGCAGTACATGATCTACCAGTTGATACTTGGTTCCTTCATCACCCTTGCATCGCTGATCTGTGGTGTCCTGGTTTGGTGGGCGATGGACAGGCTGATAGCGGCGATGGAGCCATGGCTGAGGCGCCCGACCTTTCCTGCCAAGCCATTGCTTGCCATCATGTTGATCATTCTTTCGGCCATGACGATGGTCACGTTGGGCGTATGGCTCTGGGCCTTCGTATTCACTTGGGCGGACGTGTTTGGAACGCTTGAAGAGGCCTTTTACTATTCGTTGATTGCATACACGACGCTTGGACTGGGCGATGTGCTTGTCCCGACTGAATACCGACTGTTAGGCGGGATGACGGGTGCAAACGGCTTCCTGATGTTCGGGCTGATGACCGCGGCTTTGACCGTCTCCTTGCGATACGTTAGGGACCTCGAACTCTGACGGCCGTTTCGCCGCATTGCCGGTCCGGGAACCGCCAATGAGCCATTTTGGCTCGCCTCCGAGTTGACCGGTGTTCTCGCTGAAAAATACGTTTCACGCACTGGATCATCGCCAGCCCGACCGCAGACAAGGAAATCGGCATGCCAAAGCTACCGGCTTCTTGCGACTTGGCGGATGGTTCGCACGAGTTCGCAGCAAGCGGGTGGGCGCAATTCGATCGGCCTCCGAGGGCCCGGAACTGCCGCGCTGATCGGTGCCAGAAGAACGAAACCGACAGTGTCCGGGCAAGATGGCGCCAATGTCGAAGAATGAAGGGATCTGCATGCAACAGGCGAGCTTTTCGGCGTGGCGCGGGTTCATGGCTCAGATCATGGTCTTTGCGGCGATCTGGTCGGTGCTAGCAGGTGGGGATCTGGCTTCATGTCTGATAGGTGCCCCGCTTGTCCTGTTCGTTGTGGTCGCGAACCATCGGCTTGGACGGCTGAATGGCCGTTGCGCGCGCTTGTCCGGGGTCCTTCGGTTCCTTCCCTATTTTCTGATCGGGTCTTTTCGCGGCGGTCTTGCAACCGCTACGCTGGTGCTGTTTCGAGGACGGGAAGTCCAACCCGCGATGGTCGAGTATCAGACCACCTTGCCCCCCGGGAGGGCGACGGCATTGTTCGTCGGGACGATAGGGTTGCTTCCGGGGACACTGACGGCGGATCTGAACGGACGTCTTTTGCATATCCATGTGCTGGACGGCAGCATGCCGGTCACTTCGGAGCTTCGAGAACTGGAAAGGCGGATAGCCGCCATTTTTCTGCAGGAGACGGGGTGAGGAAATGGGTTCGTTGTTGCTGCTGATTGCCCTGTTGCTTTTGCTGTTCCTGCTTGCTGGAATGTATCGGGTGTTTCGCGGTCCGAGCGATGCAGACCGGATGATGGCGGCGCAGCTGTTCGGCACGACAGCGGTTGCGGTATTGCTGGTGACCAGTTTCGCGACCGGGTTGCCCGCCTTGATAGACGCCGCGCTGGTCATGGCTCTGCTTGCTGCGATCACCACCATCGCCTTCGTGCGCGGCGAGACAAGCGGCGGAGCGACCGATGACAACTAGTTCGATGCTGGCGCTGCCCCTGCTTCTGATCGGGGTCTGTTTCTTTTTCGCCGGAACGGTGGGGATGCTTCGATTGCCGGACATCTTCACGCGGCTGCACGCGCTGACCAAAGCGGACAACGTCGGATTGGGGTTCATCGTCGCGGGGCTGGCGGTGATGTCCGGGCAGTTTCTGATTGCTCTGAAACTGGTGCTGATATGGGGCCTGGTGCTGGTGAGCGCAGCAACGACCGCCCATCTGATTGCCCAGTCAGCGGTTCGCAAGGGGGCGAAACCATGGAAGCGTTGAACTTGAGTTTCGACCTCGTTCTGGCGATGGCGTTGATCTGGTTGGCATGGAGAACACTTGCCAGCCACGAGATGTTCACCGCTATCGTGCTGTTCATCGCCTTCGGTCTGCTTGTTGCACTTGCATGGGTGCGGCTCGACGCACCGGACGTTGCCTTGGCAGAGGCATCCATCAGTGCCGGTTTGACGGGCGTTCTTCTGCTTGCAGCCTGGCGGCGCCTGCGCAGTCCGCCGCAGCAGGATGGGGGGCAGAACAATGAATGACGACACATCCCCCGTGGTGCGCCTGTTGATCGGCGCGTTGGCGGCCGCGATCTCTTGGGGACTGGCGATTTCGCTGATGCGTCTCCCCGTGGGGAACAGCGAGCTTGCGGACCGTGTGATGGAAGGATTGCCCGACAGCGGTGCCAGCCATCCGGTAACGGCGGTGCTGCTGAACTTCCGGAGCTACGATACCTTCCTCGAAACCTGTGTCTTGTTTCTGGCCGTTGTCAGCATGTGGTCACTTGGTCCGGCGCGTGCAGATCCCGCGACGCTGGTTTCCACGGGCCCGGTCCTGGGCGAGGCCGGTAAGATCCTGCAGCCCATGTGCCTGTTGACGGCGGGCTACCTGCTCTGGGTCGGCGCGACAGCGCCCGGCGGGGCATTCCAAGCCGGGGCGATCCTTGCGGCAGGTGGCGTTCTGGCCCTGCTGATGGGGTGGCAGCCCGGTGCCCGGATGCGGCCCTGGCTCGAGGTCGGGTTGACGATGGGGGTCGGCGCGTTCCTTTGCTTGGCGACCATCAGCCTGTTGTCTTCGGGCACCCTTCTGTTTCTGAACCCGGAACTGGCGAAGGGTGTGATCCTTGCGATCGAACTGGCTGCAACCATCTCGATCGGGCTTTCGTTGGCCGCGATCTCGTTGGGTGGCTCGCCAATCTACAAATTGCGAGACAAGGGGCAATGATGCCGACCCTGGCACCTTACATCGTCGCCGGCGCGATGCTTGTGGGTCTGGGCCTCTTCGGTCTTTTCACAGATCGCAAACTGCTTCGGCAAATCATCGCCCTAAACATCATCAATGCCGGCGTGTTCCTGCTGCTGATCGCATCATCCGGCGAAAGCAGCGCCTCCGTCGCTGATCCGGTTCCCCGCGCGATGGTGCTTACAGGTGTTGTCGTCGCGGTCAGTGCAACGGCGCTGGCGCTTGCCTTGGCGACCCGCCTGCATCAGGTGACGGGTGAAACGCGCCTGTCGGTCGGCACGGACGACGAGGCCGGGACATAGCAATGCCGGGACCAACCGAACCTGCATGGATCGCTTGGGTGATGCTGCTTCCCTTTGCAGCGGCAACCGCCTCGTTTTTGACATGGCGCCTAGGGGCGAAAATCGGTCTCTCCGCGGCCTTCATCAATGCCATCGTCTCGGTGACGCTTGTCGTTCAGGTCCGGGGCGGAGGGACCGTCACGCATCACGTGGCCGGTTGGGGAACGCCACTAGGTATCGAACTGAGGGCAGATGGGCTTGCTTGCCTGATGCTCATCCTGACGGCAACTGTCGGGATGGCTGTCAGTGTGTATGCGTCCGGCTATTTCCCCGCCGAAAGCAGGCAGCAACGGTTTTTCTGGCCCCTTTGGCTGCTGCTTCTGGGAGGGCTGAACGCACTTTTCCTGTCTGCCGACGTGTTCAACTTGTACGTCACCCTAGAGATCGTCGGCCTTGCCGCCGTCGCGCTGGCGTCATTGCCGGGCACGGCGGCCGCGCTGAACGCGGCGATGCGCTATCTGCTGGTCAGCCTGCTGGGCTCGCTGTTCTACCTGCTTGGGGTGTCGCTTCTCTATGCCGAACACCAGCTGCTGGACCTGGTCGCGCTTGGCAGCGTGATGGAACCGGGCGCGATCACCTGGTTGGCCATAGCATTGATGACGGCGGGACTGCTCATGAAGGCGGCGGTCTTCCCGTTGCACTTCTGGCTTCCACCCGCGCACGCCAATGCACCCGCACCGGTCAGTGCCATTCTGTCAGCCTTGGTGGTCAAGGCTTCGTTCTACCTGCTGCTGCGATTGTGGTTCGAGCTCTTCGCGCCGGCGGTGACAGGCACTGCCTTGCATTGGATTGGTGCATTGGGGGCAGCCGCAATACTGTGGGGGTCATTGTTGGCCTGCTATCAGCGCAGGCTGAAGCTTCTTGTCGCCTATTCGACGGTTGCCCAACTCGGTTACCTTTTTGTCGCCTTTCCGCTTGTCACCGCGACAGAGGGCATTGGATACGGCGGCGCGGTTTACTTTGCGCTGTCGCACGGGTTCGCCAAGGCCGCGATGTTCTTCAGCGCCGGCACGATGTTGCATGCGGCAGGTCATGACCGGATCGACGACCTGAGTGAAATCGCACCGCACATGCCGGTATCGATGCTTGCCTTCGGGTTGTCCGGCCTCAGCTTGATGGGCCTGCCGCCCAGTGGCGGGTTCATTGCCAAGTGGATGCTTCTTGAAGCGACGCTGCAAAGCGGATTGTGGTGGTTGACTGCAACGATCCTGATCGGTGGTCTGCTTGCGGGCGTCTACGTCTATCGCGTCGTGTCATGTGCGTTTGCACCAGGGACCGCCCGTAGCTTTGCGCCGACACTGCGCCGGCTGGAGTGGTCTGCGCTGGTCCTTGCGGTGATCGCCTGCCTCCTGGGCCTTACACCCAACGCTCCGCTTGCCTTGGTGAGCGAAGGACCAGACCTGTCCGCACAGCTGTTCGGGGGGGCTGGGTCATGAGGTGGCGCAGGCAACCAGGGGGCAGCCGATGACCCAGCTTGCCCCCGTATCGGTCCATTCTGCAATTCTGCTTGCTGTGCCGTTGCTGCCGCTTTTGCTTGCCGCCGGGCTTGCGCTGCCGGCCTGTCGCGGGCTTTGCCTAAGACTGGCCGCCTGGGCCGCGCTTCCGGCGCTTGCCTCGGCATTCCTGGTGCCATTGGGCACTACCGTCAGCGTTCCCGTGCTGCTCGATGGCGCACGTTTTGGCATGGACCAGACCAGCCAAACCTTCCTTTTGTTCACCAGCTTGCTGTGGCTGTTGGCAGGCCTGTTCGGATCACGTTACCTGGCCGACGATCCCCGGCGCGGGCGGTTCACAGCTTTCTACCTGACAGCGATGTCTGGAAGCCTTGGCCTCAACATCTGCCTGGACCCAGCCAGCTTCTTTGTCCTGTTCGCGGTGATGGGGGTCAGCTCGTTCGGGCTTGTTGTCCACGATGGCAGCGCCGAGGCCCGGCGCGCCGCGCGGGTCTACATCGCGCTCGCCATTCTGGGCGAGACCCTTCTTTTCGTTGCGGTCATCAAGATCACGGGCGCCGGCTTCACGGAACTGCCTTACCGCGATCCGGCGGCTTCGAACCTTGTGATCGCACTTGTGCTGGTCAGTTTCGGGATAAAGGCGGGTGCCTTGCCCTTACATTTCTGGTTGCCGCTGGCACATCCCGCGGCGCCGATACCCGCCAGCGCCGTTCTCAGCGGCGCGATGATCAAGGCGGGATTGCTGGGGTGGTTGCGGTTCCTGCCGATCGGAGCGGTTGCCGCGCCGCACTGGGGGATTGCGGTTGTCATCGCCGGTTTGGCCGCGGCGTTCTACGGCGCCCTGGTCGGTTCGACCAAGGACAACCCCAAGGCCGTTCTGGCCTATTCGAGCATTTCGCAGATGGGGCTGATCACCATTCCTATCGGTATCGCGCTGGCCGTTCCGGACGCTGCGCCGATGGCGATCGTGGCGGCGCTTTTGTATGCCGTCCACCACGGTCTTGCCAAAGGGACCCTGTTTCTGGGCGTCGGCATGGCGCATCATGCCGGCAGATGGCGTGGCCCGGTTTTCCTGACCTTGCTGTTGCCCGCCGCGGCCTTGTCGGGGTTGCCCCTGACCAGTGGTGCCGTGGCAAAAACGGCCCTCAAAGGGGCAGCTGTAGTGTCCTCGTGGTACGTTTGGCTTGGTCCGCTCATGTCGCTTGCCGCAGTGGGCACAACGGTTCTGATGGCGCGCTATCTGGTCAATCTGCAAGTATCTTTGAAGAAAGACCATACCCCAAAGCCGGGGCTGTGGGTGCCTTGGGTAGCTCTACAATTGGCCGCGGGATCCCTGATCTGGCTGTTGCCACTGGCCGGTGAAGCCAGAGTCGAGACGCTGTCGCCTGGAAAGGTATGGCCGTCAGTCTGGCCGCCCATTCTGGGCGTGCTCTTGTCGGTGATACTCTGGAACCTTGTGTGGCGCCACGTTTCATCCCCGGAAGGAGGACAGCCGCGCGACATCCTGCGCGCGTTCGAAACCTTTCTGTGGTGCTCTGGCGCTGCGCTTGCCCGGGTGCTGCATCAAGGCGAACTGCGACTGCGGGACTGGCCCATTGCCGGGGTTGTGTTTCTTCTGACCATCGCCGTGCTTTTTCTGTCCTTGGCGTTCCGTTCGGACGTGCCCGCCGCTTTCTGAACGTCATTTGCAGATACCGCCGCGCAAGTCCGCCCGCCGCAGTTCTTGCACCGTTCCGGTGATGCGCAGGATCAGGGTAGAACCGAAAGGAACCCCTGGATGATGAAGGCATTGGCGACGTCCACAAAAAAGGCCGACACCAGCGGCAGCACGATGAAGGCCAGAGGCGAGGGGCCATACTTCTGCGTGACCGCCGTCATGTTCGCGATCGCCGTCGGCGTTGCGCCGAGGGCGAAGCCGGCAAACCCGGCCGAGATGACGCCGGCAAAGTAGTTCCGTCCCATCATTCGGTAGACAACGAAAACGATGAACAGGGCAGCGGCGGCAGTCTGCAGAAGCATCGTGAAGGCCAGAACACCGGCCGAGCCCGCCAGGGTCCAGAGTTGCATGCTCATCAGCGACATGGACAGGAAGACAGCCAGTGAAAAGTCCTGCAACAGCTGCAGCGACGCGGTTCCGGTAGGTGTCTTGATGCGCGGCAACAGTTTTGGAGCGAGATTGGCGATGACGATGCCGGAAAGAAGGCAGGGCACAAACAACGGCAGCTTCAAACCCGCCGCGTCCAGCGCTTCATCCGCGACAAAGCCGATCACAATGGAGATGTGCAACCAAAGGATGGCTCTCATCAGGCCGGGGTTCGTAGGGCCACCGAAGGAGGCAGTGCTGGCGTTTTCAGCCGCGCTTTCTTCTCCAGCTGCGGCGGCGCGCTCCTCGGTGCTCGGTTCCAGCTTGTCGCGGCTGATCAGGTAGTTGGCGATGGGGCCGCCGAGCAGGCTTGCCAGAATCAAACCGACCGTCGCGGCGGCGATGCCCAGTTCGGCGGCGCCCGCCACCGCGTATTGCTGCTCTACCACTGGGCCCCACGCGATCGCGGTGCCATGGCCGCCTATCAGTGATGTCGTTCCCATCATGACACCAGCCTGCGAGTGCAGGCCAAAGATCGACGCGCCCAAAACGCCGATGCCATTTTGAACGACCATGTAGCCAATCGTCAGAAGAAGCATGATGCCGAGCAGCGGGCCGCCCTTGACCAGATCCGAAAACTTCGCGTTCAGCCCGATGGTGGTAAAGAAGTAGACCAGCAAGGAGTCACGCGCATCCAGGTCGTAAATCACCTCGCGCCCGGTCGCAGTCACAACGACAAGCGTCAGAATCGCAGCAAGCAATCCGCCAGATACCGGTTCGGGGATAGAGTACTTTCGCAGGATCGGAAACCGGTCGGACAGCTGTGCTCCAAGAAAGTAGACGACTATGCCGAGCGTCATGGCAATGAAACTGTGTACCTCGATCGGTTCGACCATGAGCTGTGCCCCCGAGCACGAAATTGCTGAACGGATTAGTCGCCGCCACCGTAGGGCCGCGGGTTGGATCATTGCAACGGTATTGTTGGAAGGGCACATTCAGGTAGTGTCAGAGGAACTTATCTTGAGGCAGGGCAGGCCGCTGGCTAGCGTCCCTGCATGACCAGATCCCGTCCCTTCAAGTACTTCAAAACTAGCCCGGAGATCATCCGCTTGGCGGTGATGCTCTACGTCCGTTTTCCGCTCTCGCTCAGGAATGTCGAAGATCTCCTTCATGAAAGGGGTGTCGATGTGAGCCACGAAACGGTCCGATATTGGTGGCACAGGTTCGGTCCGATGTTCGCCTCGGAGATCCGAAAACGCCGGATCGGAGGGAAAAAATCCAGCCGGTGGCGCTGGCACCTCGACGAAATGTTCGTGAAGATCAACGGTGAGCGTCACTACCTCTGGCGGGCTGTTGATCACGAGGGCGAGGTGCTGGAAAGCTTCGTGACGAAGACACGAGACAAGAAGGCGGCGCTCAAATTTCTCAAGAAAGCAATGCGCAAGCACGGTCGTCCCGAGGCAATCGTGACGGACAAGCTCCGGTCCTATGGCGCCGCTCTGAAGGAACTCGGAGCAGGCGACCGGCAGGAGACAGGTCGCTGGCTCAACAACCGAGCGGAGAACTCACACCTGCCTTTCCGACGACGGGAGCGAGCGATGCTCAGGTTCCGGCGCATGCGAAGTCTACAGAAGTTCGCCTCCGTCCATGCCTCCGTCACAAACCATTTCAATCACGAGCGCAGCCTCTCCAGCAGACCCCAGTTCAAGTTGAACCGCGCCGCCGCTCTCGCCGAATGGCGCGGACTCTGCGCTGGATAAGAGGCAGTGACCCTGTCCTGGCAGAGACTGGTTCGAATTGGTCTGACAGCACCGTGGAACAGGTTTGGTCCAATGTTTGCAGCTGAGATCCGACGGAAGCGTGTGCAGCAGCTGCGCGCGTTCTCGAAATGGAAGTGGCACGTGGACGAGGTTTTCGTAAAGGTGAATGGCAAGCGACATTATCTGTGGCGTGCAGTAGATCACGAAGGTGAAGTGCTGGAAGCAGTTGTCACCAAGCGCCGAAACAAGGCTGCAGCACTAAAATTCCTCAGGAAATTGATGAAACGGCACGGTTGCGCCAAGGAGGTCGTCACAGATCGCTTCGCTTCCTACAAGGCTGCGCTCAGAGAAATAGGCGCGTTCGAAAAACAACAGACGGGCAGGTGGCTCAACAACCGCGCCGAGAATTCACACCTGCCGTTTCGACGACGCGAACGCGCGATGCAGCGTTTCAGGCGCATGCGAAGTCTACAGAAATTCGCCTCCGTCCATTCCTCCGTCTACAATCACTTCAACCAGGAAAGATCGCTAGCCAGTCGAGACACCTTCAAGCTGACCCGCGCCGCCGCTCTTAGCGAGTGGCGTCAGCTTTGTTCCGGATAGGTTCGCGGTTTCCGCGGCAAACTGAGACTGGTTCGAATTCGTCTGACAGCACCCCGGCGGCTTTGTCCGCGTAGCCGACATTTACTGAATTCTGCCGAAAGTCTGCTCCGAGCCCAAAGCGGACTGAAATGTGCTCGCCAAAATGAATTGCGGCGATAGACATTCTCTTGAGCGGTCTAACCCATCACTAAATGCATTCACCGCCATCGATAACCAGGGCTTGCCCCGTCATAAAAGCGGATTCATCTGAAGCCAAATAGACGATCCCATGGCCAATCTCGTCAACTGTCGCCCATCGACTCATGGGGATCGCCTGCTCGATGTAGCTTTCCAGTTTGGCACGGCCTCCCATCTGCTTTTCGAAGCCTGCATTGAAAGGGGTGTCTACAAATCCTGGACATAGGGCATTGAAACGGATTGCATGGACAGCGTAGTCGGCTGCCATCTGCCGGACCATCGCAACAGCAGCGTGCTTTGTAGTCGCATAGGCGATCATACCCCGGTCATATTGAACCCCAGAATTGGAGGCCGTGACGATCACGCTGCCTCCACCTTGTGATTTCATATGGGCGACGGCTGCACGCGCGGCAATGAAGTGAGCGCGGACATTTAATGCCCAAGAAGCATCCATTCCATCTGGTTCCACTTCTTCCAGCGTTCCTTCGATCTGCAACCCAGCGTGAGAGTGCAACACGTCAAGCCGACCGAAGTTTTTAACTGCTTCGTCTATGGTTCTGGTAAGGGCATCGTCATCGGTCACATCAAGCTGTATGGCAGATGCTTGATTTCCCTGCGCTACGATCGCGGCCACAGTGGCTTCAGCAAGTGTTGCATCGCGATCGGTTACCACAACATGCGCACCCTCTTGTGCCATTGCCATTGAACCCGCCCGACCAATTCCTGATCCCGCGCCCGTCACGAGCGCGACCTTACCTGCAAGCCGCATGTCACTTGGCTCCTTTATTTAATTATTCGATTTTGAGGCGCCTCGGCGCAAAAGCAGCTGCGCTGCTACGAGCAACAAGAGCGACGCGCCCATAACCATAGTGCCGATGGCATTGATCTCGGGTGTTACGCCGCGCCGGATGGATGAGAATATGTAGATTGGCAGGGTTGTTTCTGAGCCAGCTACGAAGAACGCGATGATGAAATCATCAAATGAGAAAGTGAAGCTGAGCAGGAAGCCTGCCAAAATTGCCGGTGCTATCAACGGCAGGGTCACCTGTCGAAAGGTGCCCCAGGGCGTCGCAAAGAGGTCAGCCGAAGCTTCCATGAGCGCGCGGTCCATACCCGATAGCCTTGCACGTACGATGATTATGACCAGCGCCATTGTGAACATGGTGTGGGCGGCGACAAGCGTGGGCATCCCCATGGAAAGTTGCGGGGGATTTGCTCCATCGGGCCATAGGCTTGCAAGAAGCGGGTTTAGCCAGCCGAATACGGTGACCAGGGCAATGAGTGTCGCGATGCCGATGACGATACCGGGTATCATTATCGCAATATAAATCATCGCATCAAACAAAGTTCGGAGCCATCCCTTAACCCCTTGTAAAGCGATGGCCGCCATGGTTCCGAGAGTGGATGCGAGGCAAGCAGTTATTAATGCCGCAAGCAGACTGGTCTCGAGCGCGTCCATTACAAATGGGTTGTTCAGCGCTCTACCATACCATTGGGTCGAGAACCCCATGAACTGGCTTGCGTGTCGTCCGGCATTAAAGCTGAAAAGCGCGATGATGCCGATTGGAATATAGAGAAAAAGGTAGACGCAAATCGCGTATAAGCGCATCGGACCCTCACATCAGCGAGACATCTTCGCGCTGGCCACCCAGGCGCGAGATGAATTTCATGTAAATTGAGACAGTGACAAGCATTACGACAACCAGAGTCATTGCGACCGCCGATCCGTACGCCCAGTTCCGAGACTGCAGGAACAGGTCCACCAGCGCATTTCCGACGAAAAAGACCTTTCCGCCGCCCAAGATCGCTGGGATCAGAAACTCGCCCATCAGCAAGATGAAGACCAGCATGCAGCCAGTTGCGATACCAGGTACCGACAAAGGAAGTGTCACCTGACGGAACGTACGCCATGGGGTAGAGCCGAGATCAGCCGATGCTTCCAGAAGGCGTTTATCCAGTTTGTCTAAGCTTACAAAAATCGGGAAAACCATCAGAGGTAGATACCCATAGACAATCCCGACAAGCACAGCGAACGGCGTATTTATCAGGCGGATATCATCGATGCCGATCGACTCCAGTAAAGCGGGCAAGCCACGCCCCCCAAGGATGAAAATCCAAGCGTATGACCGGATCAGGATCGATGTCCAGAACGGCACGATCACTAGGATCAACAGCGAAGTTCTCCACTTTGGTGAACAACGCACTGCAAGAAAGTAGGCGAGCGGGTAGGCAATTACCAACGCAGCGATAGTCCCCAGAGGTGCAAGGATCAAAGTGTTCTTAAACGCCGTCCATCGCGCAGGAAGGTTGGCATATTGTTCCAACGTGAACGCTGGAACGTAGCCTCCGGCGGCCCCCCGTTCGCCAAAGGAAAAGACGAAGACGACCAGCAGAGGAAGGGCTAGCATTACCAAAAGCCATATTCCTGCTGGAGCCAGCAACAGTGCTTTTCTGCCTCGTTCGGTCATTTTGTCCTCGTCTTTTCCGATATTGGCGGCCTTGCCGCTTAGGCCGACTTGAAGCGGGCGAGCAACTCGGCACGGTTTGGATCGGTTAGTGTAGCCGCCGCGCCGAACTCGAGTGCATTCAGAAGGTCAGCTGCCGGATAAAGGATCGGATCTTCCAGTAGTTCCTTCGGCAGCAACGCATTGGTGCGAGCATCAGCCGATGGATAGCCGTGGGCGAGGACTTCTTTCGCATTAACTTCCGGGTTCAGCAGGAAGTCGATCAAGGCATAAGCGGCATCCATATGGGGTGCGCCCTTAGGAATAGCGTAGTAGTCGGACCAGAGTTCACCGCCCTCAGTTCCCAGAACGTAGGCGATTTCAGGCATGTCGACATTCATCTGCTTGCCGTCACCTGTCCAGCACATCGTCATCCAGGCGTCACCGTTACGCATCGGTGGCTGATAATCCGACGAGATTGCAAACAGATGCGGTTTGGCATCCAGTAACAATTTCTCGGCATCCGCCAGTTCCTTCTCATCGACCGAGTTGAAGGAGTAGCCGAAGTATTTCAGGGCATTACCGATGGTGGTGAGTTGGTAATCATGCACCATTGTCCGGCCTGAGTAACCTTCCATAGTAAGGTCCCAGAACTCTTTCCATGTGGTTGGAGTCGGAGCGCCGTCAAGCTTGCTGGTGTTCACTGCAAAGCCAGTCGTGCCCCAGTTTTTTGGGACCGCGTAAAGCTGGCCATCGACAGAACCGGCATCGGAAAAGCGCTGTTCGAATGAACCTGCGTCGTAGTTTGGCAGTTTGGACGTATCGAGCGGGATGATCAGATCTTCACCCACATACGTAGTGATCGTGTAGTTGGTTGGAACGAAAACGTCCCAGCCAGACCCTCCAGCCTGTAGTTTTGCCAACATCTCTTCATTCGAGCCAAAAACATTGACCTGAACATGGGCGCCAGTGGCTTCCGTGAAGGCTTCGAAGTTCATCTCGTCATGGTAGTTCGGCCATGTGGCGAGGATCACTCGGTCGCCAATGTCCCCGGCAGCAAATGCCGGGCGTGGACGCAACCCAGGAATGGCAGTGCCCAGAACGGCCGTTGCCATCCCAAGACCTGTCACGCCTAAGAAATGTCGCCGTGTAACCGAACCCTTTTGGTACCGGCGAAGCTCTTCCATGAACTTTTGCTTGGAAATAGTCCCATTATCCTTGGTCATTGTGAACCTCTCTGTTGTTGGATTGCGGGATTTGTTATTTTTCCAGGATCAGCAGTGCGCCTTCGCCCCATGAAACAAAGGCCTGCTCTCCTGCATTGAACGTCCCCTCGTTCAATTCCGCTTGCCTTGGCACAAGTACATGGAAATCACCCAGTGCTTCGTTGCGCGCAAGGTATTCTGTGTGCTCCCCAAGGAAGATCCGATTTTGAATGGTAACTGGCAGAGCGATTTCAGCTGTGGGTAGCGCGCGGGTCAGCGTGATCTGTTCAGGACGGATACTAACGCACACTTCCTGCCCTGCATCTATTGGAATCTCCGGAGTTCCGTGCACCTTTTGGCCACTCGCTAAACGCACAGTGATTTGGTCGGTTGCTGAGTCAGTCACAGTTGCATCAAAGAAATTTGAGGTGCCTACAAATCCAGCCACGTAGCGGCTGCGGGGCATGTCATAGAGTTCGCGTGGGCTGCCAACCTGCACAATACTGCCGCCTTCCATCACACAAATTCGGTCGGACATTGAAAGCGCTTCTTCTTGGTCGTGCGTGACGAGGACAAAAGTTATCCCTAGTTGTCGTTGCAGGTTCTGCAGTTCAAACTGCATTTCTTTTCGAAGCTTTCGATCCAGAGCAGCCATTGGTTCATCAAGCAGCAAAAGCTTGGGCTCGTTTACGATCGCACGCGCCAAAGCGACGCGTTGCTGCTGACCACCAGACATCTCCCAGATGCGACGTGGGCCAAACCCACCAAGACGGACAGTTTCCAGCGCTTGCTCAACCTTTGTCGCGATTGTTTGTTTGTCTACGCGTGGTCGTTGTTGGCGCAGGCCGTACGCGATGTTGTCGAACACGCTTAGGTGAGGAAAAAGAGCATAGTGCTGAAACACCATGTTGACTGGGCGATGGTGCGCATCCAAGTCGTTGACGACTTCTCCATCGAGCAACACCTGACCTTCGGTTGGCTTCTCGAAACCTGCCAACATTCTAAGCGCAGTGGTTTTGCCGCAACCAGATGGGCCTAAGAACGACAGGAACTCTCCTTTCCCAATGGAAAGATTCAGGTCTTTGGCGGCGACCACATTCCCGAAGGTCTTGGTCACTCCTCGGAGTTCCGCAATCGTCTGCATGGTGACGCTCATGTCAAAGCTCATATACTGCCGTTTTCCTTTTGCTTGATTTTTTGGCATTTGTTGGCATACCACTCAAACAAGGAAAAAGTAACAATAACTCGGAATAACTGTATATACCACAATTGGGGTACAGAGGTGCTTTTCGAAAATCTGGAGCGGCGTGTGTACGATTGGATGGAAGAGGCCGGCAGGGTCGTGGAGAAGATCGGAACCCCAGAATTTCCATGTGCTTTGGCAGATGGCTTACGGCAGGTCGCACCATTTGATTTTACGGTGGTGTTTGGCCATGTTGGAACCGAAGCACCAATAGACCTTCACGACGATTTCCCCAAAAGCAAACGGCGTATTTTTGTTGAGGATTACCAAGCCGGGCCCTACGTACTTGATCCATTTTTTTTGGCCGCGACAAAACCAATAACACCGGGTCTGTACCGCATGCGCGATATCGCACCGGACAGGTTCTATCAGGGCGAATACTATCGCAGCTATTACAAAAGGACTGGGTTAGCAGAGGAGATTGGCTACTTTATCGATATCCCAGGCGCTGGGATGGTTGTGGTCTCGCTCATGCGAGCAGAGAAGCCTTTTTCCGCCAAGGAAATTCGTCATTTGCACGCTCTATGGCCGCTCGTTCGGGCAGCCTGTTGCAAACATTGGAGTGACTTTCCAACGATGGCCCGCGGCGCCGCAGCGAATGGCGTTAGTCGTCGCGTTGATCTAGCATTCCAGGCATTTGGCGATGGCGTTCTGACGCCACGAGAACGAGAAGTCGTTGAGTTCACATTGAAGGGCCATTCGGCAGAAGCTGTTGGCACAATTCTCGGCATCTCTCCAGGCACAGTCCGCATCCACAGACGCAACATTTACGCGAAACTTAGGATCAACTCGCAGGGTGAGCTTTTTTCAAAGTTCATTGAAAAGGCGCTTTAAAAGGTTCCTTGAACACCCACTTTATCCGTTTTGCCGACCTTGCTACCTTGTGACCCGGAAAACACCAAACATTTGGACGGCACTGTCTGATAGCCAAGGAACGCAAAGGGAGAGGGTTGGGACGCCCGGGACCCATGTTGGGCTAAATTAATACCCGAAAACGCTTTCGGGCCATTGTCTATCTAACCGGATCAGCCGTTGTAAAAATGGCGTCAAGATACGAAAGGCAAAATTTCGTGGACGCACCAGTTATCCAGTTGATTTTTATGCTCATCTTGCTGGTTGTCGTGATCTGGCTTTATATCCTGCCGATCACGATGGCAGGGCGGCGCAACCGATCCGGTTTGATCTGGTTCCTGATCGGTCTGGTTGGATCACCTCTTTTGGCTATTCTTTTGCTGCTGGCTCTAGGTGACGCACCCGAACAACCAACAACCTAATTTTGGGACGATACCATCTGACACTCAAAAGGGCTTAACCGGAAGGTATCTGGACGCTCGTGAGCCATAACGTCCTGCTCAGCATGCAATAAGGGTGCCAATTGAGACACTATACTTCCGGAAGTGAAGACAACAAATCCTTCTCACTCTCCACAACCGTGTACTGTAAACTTAAGGTCGGCCGATTTGATTGGAGAACCACAGACCGCTTCGTCCGCGTAGCGGTCACTCAGACAGAACCCGGCAAACGGCTGCTCTGAGCCCAAAGTAACCAATGCTGCTTTCTGCACGAACGTCAATACTGCGCAGAATGCTGACTTTGCAAATTTACGAGAACGGCTCAAATGAAATTGCCTTTAACCAAGCAGCAACAAGTTGGGGGTGTCGTCTGGCAAACTTACCGTTCGCAGTATCCCAACAGAATCTCTGAGCGGAACCCGAAATTGCTTTAAGGTTGCGTAAACAACGTTGGTTCCTCACTTTGAGAAAACGTAATCCATAGCAAGATTGAAAGAGAATTAAATGAAACGCCTGTTTCCATCTCTGCCGGAGAACGCGACACTTGGAAGTGTCTATCAAGCCTTTCCAGATAAACTTTCTCCGCTTTGTGCGTACGAAAGCCTTGTGATGAGGGGCGAGAGCGACCTCTCGGTCGCTGAACGTGAACTCATTGCGGCCTATGTCTCGGGATTGAATGCTTGTGCGTATTGCCATGGGGCGCACATCGTTTTCGCCAAAGCCTACGGTATTGAAGTCGAGACAATCGAGGCACTGATGGAAGACCGCGATACGGCGCCCGTCGAGGATCACCTCAAACCGTTGCTGGCATACATTGAAAAGCTCACTGTCTCACCATCCCGAATGACAGAAGCCGACGCTAGAGCAGTCTACGCGGCAGGCTGGTCGGAGAGTGCGCTGTTCGATGCTATCCAAGTTTGCGGTGTCTTTAATCTCGTGAACCGCTTCATAGAAGGAACAGGTGTCCAAAGCCCTGGCACCGACCCAAGAGAAGCGGACGAAGCCACTTTAAACCGATGCCGCAGTGACAGCTTCTATACCGATTTCGGACGAGAGAACGGCCTCGACATCCCTTGAATTGATGTTGTTCTAACGTTCGAAACGCCACGAAAAGCTGGTCCGATAGAGCGGCAGATGCGTCCTTCGCTCTCGGGGTTAAATCATTCGTCGGATCAAGTCGGCGCATTCATTTATTGTTGGTGGATCCATGTTCAAGCCTCAACGATCCGTCCTGCTTTTCGTAGATAACTCAATTTCTGATTAGGTTTTGGGGGCATGTGGGCTTTGTAAGGGTGGAGAGTTGCTTAAATTTGACGCTGAAACAACGAAATTACTTGAAATCGCCTATCAAGGCGCAGAACTGACGCGGCGAAGACAGGCTTCATTTGATGCGCTGTGCCCGGCTCCTGGTGAAACTATTTTGGACATCGGTTGTGGCAACGGGATGTTAACAGTTGAGTTGGCCCGGGCAGTTGGCTTGGATGGCTATGTCATCGGGATCGACCCAAGCGCTGACATGACGGCAGCTGCTAGAGAACGGTGCAGCGACTACGCAAACGTGGAGTTTCGTGCTGGTGCCGCAAATAGCTTGCCCATTGAGGATGAGAGTGCTGACAAGGCCGTCTCGGTACAGGTCTTTGAGTACATCGAAGACGTAGACGGTGCGTTGGCTGACACGCTGCGGTGCGTCAAACCCGGCGGGCGCCTCGTCATCAGCGATCTACACTTTGGCAGCTTGATCTGGTTCAGCGATGAGCCCGACAGAATGCAAAAGATGCTGACATCCTGGAACCAGCACTTTGTGAGTGGTTCCGTCCCGGAAAGACTGCCCGCGCTGATAAAGGCTCGCGGCGACCGTGTGGAAGATGTCTTGTCGTTCACAATGACGGATCACCAGTTGAAGCCTGATGGCCTCGCAATCATGATGATGCACCTCATGAAGCAATACACTGTCGCAAATGACCATGTTGATCCCGCAGTTGCGCAATCGTGGTTTGATGAGCAGCTCAGCCTTGCAAGGACTGGACGCTTCTTCTTTTCGATGACCCAATTTGTTGTCGTGGTGCGCAAAAAGGGGTGATTGAGCTAAGTAAATCGGCCTGGGTTCTTTCGCGGGCTTCATGAAAGTCTCGTATTGGTACTTACTCAATGGCTACAACACAGGTGCGTGGCTGCCACTTCCAGCTTGCAGCTGCATTTGGCGTGATCTAATCGCCTTATTCGGCCGATTGTCACCAAGTGTCGTCAGAACCTTCCTGGATAAAGACTCACCATGTTCTGCACGTCAAGCTCACTCGAAAACGCATCGGGATTACTCCAGATCACGTCATTAATATAGTCGCGTTCAGCGTGAAAATCGTCAGCTGTAGGCCGCGGCTTCCGGGCTTCGGGGAAGCCTCTCTTGGTCCTACCGAACAGTCCACCAAATACGGTCCAGATGCTGGGTGACATTGTATGGGAAGCCATCTCATGGTCCTTTCCGAGTTGCTTGCGCTGTCGCAACAACAGTAACTGTTCACCTGTTTTTCTGGTATCCGGCACAAAATTGTGCTGTTCTACAAAAATGAAGAACGGGTTCCGAAATTGGTCGGATATTCGTGTGTTCCTCTCTGTCTTGAGAGAAGGATCGACGCTTGCGGCCTCCAGAAAGCTAAAGGTCTCCCAACCAACGGTCGCCCGACGCATTGATGTTCTCGAAAGAGAAACAGGCTTGACGCTGTTTGAGCGTGGTACGCACGGGTTCAAACCGACCCCAGAAGCCCTTCGCCTCGTTCCCCTCGCCGAAGCAATCGAGGCTTCAGTCCTCGAATTTACCGATTGCGCGAAGGAATTGACGTCGACACAACCCATCCGTATCACCGCTTATTCGGCAAACTTCTCCGCACGCATGATCGAAATCGTAAACGAGTTTTCCGCCGACAATCAGGATGTCGCATTCGAGTTTTTGTCCAGCGTTCGGGCGCTGGACCTGATGGCGGGCGAGGCCGACATTGCTTTGCGCCTTGCAAGAACCGATCCCGATCCTGACCTGATCTGTCGTAAGATCAGCACGGCCCGCTGGTCTTTGTTCGGCAGCAAAAATTACGCGGACAAATTTGGCTTACCGGGGTCAACGAATGATCTGGCCGGGCATCAGTTTGTTACCTTTCAGCGGGACGATGTACCGAATGTATTCCACGAATGGTTGACCAATCACGTGGCACCGGAACAGATCGTTATGTCTTTCACTGAACTCGAGCTTATGCATGCGGCAATCAGATCAGGGCAAGGCCTTGGTATCAGCAATGTCAAGCTGGTGGAAACAGACATGTCTTTCATCCGATGTTTCGACGAAATCCCTGAACTTGCGGTGCCGCACCTAATGCTCATTTCGCCGGAAGCCTATCGTCGGCCAGAGGTTAAAGCCTTCGTTAAGTTCTTCGCACCTCGCTATGCGGCAATCTACAAGTAGTTATTTAGGCAAAAAGGATTGAGAACACGCGAACAAACTAGTTTGCATGTACGCCACGACCGCAGCAATAGAAGCCTTATGTGGCGAGCCCAAGGATACTCTTGAAGATGACAATGGGAGATCAAATTGATCGCCGCGCCCCAGTCGCTGCAAACCGCCTTAACTCCGACATGCCATCACGTGGTGCATGACCAGGTTAAGAACTTCAACATCGTTCTGGTTAAATGTCTGGTATCGGAATTTGACCGTTCCCCGGTCTGGCTTCGAACGTGACGGTGTAATTGCCTCAACCGTAACGCGCACGCTGATCGTGTCACCGGAATACACCGGAGCCAGCCACCGTACCTCGTCCATACCATGTCCACCCAGATTGGTTCCGGTAAGTACACCAGTGTCGCGGAACAACCTGAAAGTAAGCGCTATTGTCTGAAATCCACTGGCTATGAGACCGCCGAAAATCGACTCTGCGGCAGCCACTTTGTTAACGTGGAAGGGCTGCGGGTCATGAACCAGTGCGAAGTCAATAATCGCTCCCTCGGTCAGCGTAACGCCTCCGGTTTCGAAGGTTTCGCCAACCGACAAATCGTCGATGTATTTTCCGCTAGGCATGGCAAAAGTATAGTTTGATGCAGACTCAACCGTCAACGCGGAGCCAGGCTCGGCCGCCACTAATGCCGCATTGTCTTTCGACCATGGCAAAGATCGTAATGGAGAACTAAGTCAGTGGTCGTTGACCTATGCCGCGGCGACGGTCTTGTCAAAAGAACTTGTCTTGAGGCAGGCAGGACGGTTGCGTAGCTTTTGCCCATGACCAAACCTGCCTCTTTCAAGTACTTCAAAACCAGTCCCGAGGTCATCCGCCTTGCGGTGATGCTGTACATCCGTTTCCCGCTCTCGCTTCGAAATGTCGAAGATCTGTTGCACGAGCGAGGCATCGACGTGAGCCACGAAACCGTCCGATATTGGTGGAACAGGTTTGGTCCAATGTTTGCAGCTGAGATCCGACGGAAGCGTGTGCAGCAGCTGCGCGCGTTCTCGAAATGGAAGTGGCACGTGGACGAGGTTTTCGTAAAGGTGAATGGCAAGCGACATTATCTGTGGCGTGCAGTAGATCACGAAGGTGAAGTGCTGGAAGCAGTTGTCACCAAGCGCCGAAACAAGGCTGCAGCACTAAAATTCCTCAGGAAATTGATGAAACGGCACGGTTGCGCCAAGGAGGTCGTCACAGATCGCTTCGCTTCCTACAAGGCTGCGCTCAGAGAAATAGGCGCGTTCGAAAAACAACAGACGGGCAGGTGGCTCAACAACCGCGCCGAGAATTCACACCTGCCGTTTCGACGACGCGAACGCGCGATGCAGCGTTTCAGGCGCATGCGAAGTCTACAGAAATTCGCCTCCGTCCATTCCTCCGTCTACAATCACTTCAACCAGGAAAGATCGCTAGCCAGTCGAGACACCTTCAAGCTGACCCGCGCCGCCGCTCTACGCGAGTGGCGTCAGCTTTGTTCCGGATAGGTTCGCGGTTTCCGCGGCAAACTGAGACTGGTTCGAATTCGTCTGACAGCACCATGGCTTATACAGAATCTTGCATGTTCATGTATTGTTCTGCATTCTTCGCCCGCCAATTGACCCCGTTAGGGGCTGCTTTCTTGTCAGTGCCTTATCCGTTGGCAGCTGCTGGAGGGGACTTGCTGCCGATCCGATCTCAGCTCTTTATGTCAGTCGTATCAATTGACTCTTGTTATCGTGTTGAGGTCTATGGGGCACCCAATCCTGTGCAGTTTCGTTCAAGCGCTCCATGTAGCCGTCCTGTCGCGCCAGCCGCAGCCGATCTCCACCCAATCACGCGGGCTTGCATGGGCTTTCATTTCTGGAACCTCGCGGGCCTCGGACAACACGGAGACCAGATCGGAGCGGTTCTGTCGCAAAATTAGTTCCCACCTGTCAGGTCAAACGTAGTTTTGGTAGCGCATGCTCAAAAATGACAGGAGCAGACCGTGACAATGTCTTTCAAGGGCGCACACTTTCCGAAAGAAGTGATTTTGTACGCTGTTTTCTTTTATCTCCGATACGGTATGTCATATCGGGATCTGGAAGAAATCATGGCGGAAAGAGGCGTCAAACTGGATCACGCGACGCTGAACCGTTGGGTGAGTCGATATGCCGGTCTTGTAGCTGATGCTTCACGTTACAAAAAGCGACCTGCCGACCGTTCATGGTGCATGGATGAGACCTATGTGAAGGTGAAGGGTGAGCGGGTTTATCTCTATCGCGCCATCGACAAACACGGAAAGACCCTTGATTTCATGCTATCCAAGCGCCGGAATAAAGCGGCTGCGACCAAGTTCTTCGCTCGTGCGCTTGGGGCGAACGGTTTGCCACGGAAAATTGTCATCGACAAAAGCGGTGCGAACACAGCTGGCATCAAAGCAATAAACAAGATGCTGAAAGGCTTTGGTTGTCCGGTACCGATTGAGATGGTCAGTCGGAAATACCTCAACAACATCATTGAACAAGACCATCGCTTCATCAAACGTCGGATCAGGCCCATGCTGGGTTTCAAGTCTTTCGATTCAGCTGCATCTGCCCTGGCTGGCATCGAACTGGTCAACATGATCCGCAAAGGTCAATTCACGCCCGGCCTCCGTCCGTTTCAGCAGTTCGCCCAACTGGCAGGGCAAACCGATCTCCAATTCAACTGATGCTCTGCCATCTAAAGTTTGCGACAGAACCCCATCCAGTGTACCGTTCCGCTAACCTTTTTTATTCGGGTTTAGCTCAGATCCTTTCAATCAGGGTTGACCGAAACCATTTGCTATACCTCTTGATGCGAAGCAAATGTCGCTGACAAAACTCGCATTCGGTATTTTCCAGAAATTCGCACATTTTCATTGCAGATATCGCGTGCTTGACAGGGCGTTAGAAAATCCGCGACCAATGCTTCTTACAAAAAGGAGGCGAAATGCCATGTATCGAGCAACGAAAACGGATTGCTTTGCCTTCGCAGCGTGCCTGTCCACTATCGCAGCTTCCGCTATCGCGGAGCCCCAGTTCCTTTCTTTGACCCCCACGTATCTTCCAAGTTACTTTGGTCTCGGCATTGGAAGTTACCCGGAATATCTTGGGTCAGATGGTGCTGCGGTAGGCGTTGCTCCCTTTGGCAGGTATTCTTTTGGCGAACAGCGCTACGTTTCTCTCGAAGTAAACTATGCTACGATCAACCTTTTGGAAAATCGCAACTGGCGCGCCGGGCCTGCGGGCATGTATCGGTTCGGCCGAGAAGACGTGGATGATCCGATCGTGGATCTTTTGCCGGACATCGAAGGAACGTTCGAATTGGGCGGGTTTATATCTTATGAGAATGTCGGCAGTGACCCGAGAGAGCGTTGGTCTGTCGGCGCGAGTTTCACTCATGGTGTTACCGGTGATAACGACGGTTACACGATTGCTGCCTCTGCTCGGCGTTGGATGCCCGTAGGTAAGTTCGCCGCTCTTGGTTTTTATGCTGGCACGACTTACGGTTCGTCAGACTACATGGACACATTCTTTTCAGTCAGTCCGGCGGGCGCGGCGGACAGTGGACTTTCCGTGTTCGAGGCGGAATCCGGTGTTCGTGACGTCCGCCTATCGGTCGTCTATGTCCAACCGCTTAGTCGCACATGGTTGGTAGGAGGCGGCTTGATGTTTTCGAGACTTCTTAACGACGCGGCAGACAGCCCGATTGTTTCGGAACGGGGCGACAGGGATCAGCTTGTATTCGGACTTGGAGTCTCGCGCGCGTTTTAGCAATGCTCGAGGCGCAACCGCCTAACTGTTGGAACGAAGCGATCAATCTGGTGTCCGCCAAAATGTGTTTCGCCGAAAAATTAAGGTAGCCAGTGACGAAATGAGCAGCATGAAAAGCGAGTAAAGCGCTGCAACCGCCGCGGTCGCTTGCTGTTCTTCGCCAGAAAACGAAAGCGCGATGATTGCAATCGCCAACGGCCCGTTCCGAATTCCAGTTTCAAGCGCTATCGTCCGGGCGTCGCGCGGATGCAGGCGGAGTAATACAGCAAAGGCGAGCCCAACCAGAATACCGCACACCCCAAGTAGAATTGCTGCGGTGTAAGTTGTCGATGAAGTGGATAATAGAAACTGCCAGTTTCTGGGCACCCACGTTATCACGATAAACACGATAAAAAACACCCCAACGGCGGAACCCATGGTTTCCGCCAAGGCTCGGGCACGAGCATTTGAACGGCGTATGATCATGCCCAAAGCGACAGGGACGAGAAGCGAAGCAAGGGAGATTGCGATGTTCTTGAGCGGGATCTCCAATTCCAACGTTGAAGCATAAATCCACAAGATCAGTGGGATCAGCACAACGCCGAGAACGGTCGATGTTACCGTCATCAATATCGAAAGCGCCAGGTTCCCCTGCGAAAAATAGGTGAACATGTTCGAGGTGGTACCACCCGGCATACAGGAGAGTATCAGAAGCCCCACAGCGACGGGCTCTAGCAACCCAAGAGCTATCGACAGCACGAACCCGATAAGCGGCATGAAGCCAAGTTGCGAGACGATGCCAATAGCGAGCCTTTTAGGCGGGTGGATCGCGAGTTTGAAATCTCGTGGTGTAAGTGATGCACCCATACCGATCATGATGGGAATGACCATCGCTGAGAGCAGCGCCTGTTCGAACGCGCCAACCATAGTCTATCGCTCCTCAATGATGTCGAAAAATAATGGCCGTGCGTTCCATCTCTGACCTGGGATGTCGTGGTCCGGAAATCCTTAAGCTACAGAACCGACAAATAAGCTGAATTAGAGATGTCACATTCCAACCGGCGCTTGCGCAACAAAAACTATATGTCGTCCTGTGATGCATGCGCGAACGCGACGTTGAAAACCAATCCTATCTTTGATCGGTCGATTAGGTGACGTTGCGACTACCCACCCGGGCTTATCGAGCTCTGAGCCGCATTTGTCATGTCAACGAAGATGTTACCGAGAACTCCCGGTTCCACGGTTCCGGTATGGAGTGAATCGCCCTTCAGCATTTCGTTTCCAAGAATTTGGACGGCCTGCGGCGAGTCAGCGAACTTCGTGTGGTTCGTGCTGTTCGTATCCTCGACCTTTGTTAAGTCGATCACAGTCACACCTAAGGCGTCAAGCGTTGCGACATCGGCGTCACCGACCCGGTTGACCCCCCTTGCAAGAAATCGCGACACTGACAGCGCCTTGTCATCTTCAGAGATCAGGACGTAGAACTTGCGCTCTGACGGATCAAATACGGCCATCTGTTCGGCAAAGACGTCTACATCGATATCTGCCGAGGCCAATATGATGTTTCTGAGCTTCCCACTGCTGTCAAACCTGTTCTGGATACGCGCCTGCTTCATGGCCTCTACACTCAGAAAATTTCCCATGGAATGCGCAACAAGATTGATAGCTTTTGCATTGGTCCCAATAAGTGTATCTGAACCTTCAATCAAGGCGCTTCGTGCAGCCAGAGCGCTGTTCAGATCATACACATAGTCCGTCAGTTTTCCGGCGGACGCCCAGGTGAAAAGCACAGGCACGCCGTCGAATCCGGAGTCTTCCACGAACTGACCAAGCCTCACAACGGCGTCGGTGAACGTGGTGTTGTAACCGTGCACGAAAACCAGAATGGAGTCTTCTTCGTCTGGCGCTGCTCTTATGGCCTTATTGATATCGGTGACGAACTGCCGCTCGCCCGAAAACCGTACCGGATCAATAACTGTCATATCTTTTTGGGGATCAGGTGGCAGGCGTTTAGGGCGTTCTACTTGACCCCGCTTATGACCCGGCGGGATTGTCACGGTCACTCTGGCATAACTCAGTTCGCCACGTTGCCCGGAGAACATTAATGCCGGGTCCGCCGAAGGCTGCCGCGTGGTCAGAACGTAGATGTCGTGCGTCTTCGTGCCTGCAATCTCTTCGATAGGTACGTTCGGGTTTTGTACACCGATGATCGCCTGTTCGCGGTGGCTGCATGCGGAAACCGCCAAGCCAAGAATAAGCAGCAAAACCAGTCGCATGCCAATAGTACCATTCGCCATGCCATTACTCCCAATGCTGTTCTTCGGGCGCTGAACCGGTGCCCCCCCCCGCGTGCAGCCAGCAAAAACCGTTTTCTTTGCGAATTCAAGATGGAAGAGTTTTCCTGCATGCTGTAGTGCGTTGCCAAGGCGACGAAAGCCCTTTCAGAAATTCGAAATCCGGTTACGTTCGAGCGATGAAGATGATCAAAAGCCTGATTTCCGTAGTCGCGAGTCGATTGCTTGCCTCGCTTCTCTGCGTCTCTCTTCTGACGTCGCAGACGTCCGCGCAAGCGATCACCGAGGAGGTCGATCCGGACGCGGCCCTGCCACCGGTTTTGACACATACGCCTTACCATACTCTCCAAACACTGCAAAACCTGCACGACGAATTGGTCGAAGCAAACGCGAATTATAGCCAGGAAAAATCAAGCCAAAACTATCACCGTATCGAGTTACTTGCCGATGCCCTGATTTCTCTTTTGGACGTGTCGGCGGAAAACACGGCGACGCGGCGCGACTCTAGCCTGAGGACCATCCTTGCACTCATCGACATCATCGAGCAGGTCGATCCTGCCGAGTTCGTTGTACTGCCGGACCATACTGTGGACCTGTCGGAAATCGCCGACTACTATCCTGTTCCGAGCACGCCTCTCATTCTGCAAAGAGTTGACGCGGGACCGCGGGAAGGCGAGTTCCTGTTTTCGGCAAATTCCTCGAAGATTGCGCCCAGATATCTCAGAGAAATCGCAACGCAAACACCGGAGCGTCTGGACGAGTTATGGAGCACGCGACTTCTGCAGTTTAGCGGCCCTTGGATCCCCGCCGCTCTGGAAAGGTCTTTGCCCGATATTTCAAAGGGCTTGTACTGGGGAACGCCACTCTGGAAGATCGTTTTTGCTTTTCTGTCGCTGGCTTTCGTCATGAGCGTGCTGATTTGGCTCAAATCGGCCGTGAAACGGCGAGTTGTGGCCGGTGAAATCAGGGCGAGCACAGGTAGGCTCATCCGTTCCGGCTCGACGGTCATCCTGATCTATCTGCTGAACAAGTTTTTCAACTACCAACTCTTCTTGACCGGCTCTTTCGCGCGAACAGAGACTTTCATTGCAACAGCGGTCATCTACGGCGCTCTGGCTTGGACGTTCTGGAACTTCATGGAGTACATGTCTGACAAGATCGCCGCGCGCCGCATGTCTTCTGATCGTTCTTCGGACGATAGCATGATGAGATTGTTGAACCACATCATCGCTTTGGTGGGAGTGATCTGGATACTTGCCTTTGGCGCGCAGACCATGGGTTTCCCACTGCTCAGCATTCTTGCCGGTCTCGGTGTTGGCGGTCTTGCGGTTGCACTCGCTATCCGGCCAACGTTGGAAAATCTCATTAGTGGGTTTGTGCTGTATCTCGAAAAGTCGGTTCGTGTTGGCGATTACTGCTCCTTCGGCGGTCAGGCTGGTACGGTCGAACGCATCGGCGTACGCTCCACGCATGTCCGCGCTCTGGATCGTACGCTCATCGCCATACCAAACTCGAAGTTCGTCGATATGGAGTTGGTCAATTGGGCCCAGTGCGACGAGATGCTGATCAATTCGGTCATTGGTCTTCGGTATGAAACCGACACGGATCAACTCCGCTTTGTTTTGGCCGAAATCCGGAAAATGATGCACGGCCATCCCCGTATCAAGAGCGAGACGGCGCGCGTGCGGTTTGTTGGATATGGCGCATCTTCTCTGGATATTGACGTTCGTGTTTATGCGCAAACTCGGGAATGGAATGACTTTTACGCGATCCGCGAAGACGTTTTCTTCCGGATAAAGGAAATCGTCGAGGCATCGGGCACGGGCTTCGCGTTTCCAAGTCAGACCGTCTATCTGTCGAAAGATGCAGGACTCGACGCAGCCAAGTCCAAAGCGACGGTTGAAGAGGTTGGGCGATGGCGATACAAACGGCAACTTCCGTTTCCGAACTTTTCTTCGCAGGTGCGGGAACGACTGGAAGGTACGTTGCGCTATCCGCCGCGGGGTTCGCCTGAGTACTTCGGGCCAGAAGAAGAGACGGCAAAGGTCACCGAGCCGCTTTCCGCGTCCCCGACCGAGGATCAACCGGCGGATGAAACGAACGCGCAACCCGATGACGACGGGAAGCCTGGCGATAGTGGCAAGACCAGTTGACACGTCGCAGGCTTGACGGGGCCTTCTTCGAAACGTTCAAGTTGCGTTCAGACCATGCTAGATCGGCAATGGCTTACAGGACCTCTGCGCCGCGTGACGCGGTACCTTTTGCGCGTTTGACCGTATCGCGTGGCAGTTCCTCAAAGACGGCTTGATAACTTTTCGCTAACCGTCCGCTTGACGGAAAGCCGAATTGGAATGCGACATCCCCGATTTTACAGTTTGAGTTCTTGGGATCCAGCAAGAACTGCCTTGCCCGCCACAGCCGCCGCAATTTCAGGTAACGCACCGGCGGTGCACCGTAAACATTGACAAAGCTTTTGTGCAGTCGGTTTTTACCGGCACCTGCGATCTCGTATAGCTCTTCAAGCCGCAGATCTTCATGCAAGGGACGGTCCCTGATCGCATCTCGGATCGTTGTCGTGATGTGATAGTCGTCGATTTGGCCGAGCCATGCCGAAGTGGGGCACTCCATCTTCTCCAAAAGTACGTGCGCGACCTTCGCAACGACGGCTCGTTCCTGGTCTTGTGACAGGTTCGTGCCTTCAAAAGTGGCGGCATGACGAATGCCGTCCGTTTGAAGGGAAGAAATCATCTCTTCCATTTCGAACACGCACTCCGAGCAGTCGTCGAAAATGCGACTCCCAGAGAGGAAATCCACATCGATGTCTCCAGAGATTTCCGAAAGGACAGAGTCCATTACGCGTCGCCTGATGCCCACAAGGAGCCTCACCGAGTCCTGACACGCCACGGTGTATTCATGGGTGCCGTCGAGGTAATAGGCGCTATTGAGCTCGTGCCGACAGGCATTCAACCGGAAATCACCCGTCCAAGACATAGGGGTAAGAAGTCCGATCCAGCCGGGATGCGGACGTGCGGTGAACGACGCGTAGGCGCTGCTTGCAATCTTGAGGATGAAAGTGTCGCGGCCCCAGAACTCCATCGTGCGGAAGTTCATTTGCCCCGACGAAATCTGAACGACTTCAGCTTCTTTTACCGGCATTCGGTTCAAGAAGCGGTCATGTATGCGATTTTTTAACCATGCCACACGGCTGAATTTAACATGTATTTTCGATGAATCCAGCGTTTAGGGAAGAATGGCGCCCAATGTAGGAAGAATCGTATCTTTATGGAATTGCCAAATCCAACCCGCCAAGCGCACACTTAATCCAATGATTGAAAGTTTGGAGCACGAAGTGGTCAAGCTGAAGATGCCTCGTCGTATCGCGGCGAATTCAACCCGAACGAGGACGCGATCCACGTCTTCAGTTTCCGCCGCCGCCAGTTTCATCGATTCCAAGGGACCTTAACGTGAGAATGAATTCGACACTTACAAAGCTTTCGCTTGTTTTTGCGGTCTCGCTGCCGACAGGCGTGCTGGCTCAGTCCTCGTCCGCGATTTCCTCCGGCGACACCGTCACCCAAGGCGCGACTGCTGGTGGCGTGCCCGTTCCGAACACCTCCGGCAGCCCTGCGCCGGGGGAGGCCGCTGATCTGGCCAAGCAGTTGTCGAACCCGGTCGCCAGCCTGATAAGCGTCCCGTTTCAGTTGAATTACGACACCGGTATAGGGGAGGCGGATGCGGATCGCTGGGTTCTCAACGTGCAGCCGGTTATCCCGTTCGATCTTTCCGATAACTGGAATCTGATTTCACGGACGATCGTTCCTTTCATTGATCTGGACTCGCCGGTCATCGGCGGCAGCGACACCTCGGGGCTGGGCGATATCGTCCAGTCTTTTTTCTTCTCGCCAAAGGCACCGACCAAAGGTGGCTGGATCTGGGGGGCGGGCCCGGTGCTGCTCCTGCCAACAGGCAAGGACGAATTCTCCTCCGATAACTGGGGGGTTGGTCCAACATTTGTCGCGCTGAAACAGAAGAATGGCTGGACCTATGGCGCCCTCGTCAACCACATCTGGGGCGTCGACAGCCCGTCCGATGGCCGGGACAAGACCAATGCGACCTTCCTGCAGCCCTTCCTGACCTACACGACGCCTGACGCCTGGACCTTTTCGATCAATGCCGAAGCGAGTTACGATTGGAATGAGGAAGAATGGACGGCGCCGCTGAATATCGGCGTCAGCAAGCTTGTGCATTTCGGCCAGCAACCGGTCAGCTTTCAACTGGCGGGGCGCCCGTACCTCGACTCGCCGTCGGGTGGACCCGACTGGGGGTTGCGTTTCAACGTCACCTTCCTGTTCCCGAAGTGATCTGGATCAATGAACTTTACCGACGCGCCGTCACGATGAAGTCAGCCCGGTGCTGACTTCTTTATTCGTGGCGCAGACCATTGAACGACTGTAGGAGGTTTAAATGAAGAACTCGCTAACAGCTCTGCCACTCATTTTATCCGTGATGACCGCCTCTACAGCCTATGCGCAAAGCTTCGATTTAGTGATCAACAATGGCCGCGTGATGGACCCCGAAACCGGCTTCGATCAGGTGGCCAACGTGGGCATCAACAATGGCTACATCACCGAGATCAGTACGGATGACCTTGACGGTGCGCGAGAAATCGACGCGACCGGGCATGTCGTTGCCCCCGGGTTCATCGACTTTCACAGCCACGCGCAGTCCGAATTCGGGCACAAGCTTTACGTCCGGGATGGCGTAACGACCCCGATGGACCTCGAAGTGGGCGCCTTTCCGGTGTCCGATTTCTACGACTATTGGAACGGCAAATCCTTCGTAAATTACGGAACGAACGTGGCGCATGTTGGCGCGCGCGTTGCGGTGCTCGACGGGCAGGAACCCGACGGCCGGCTTCTTTACAGCGCCGCGATGGGGGCGGCCATGAACGATGGCGCACAATTCAAGACCAAGACCTTCGATCCACTTGACGAGGTTGCAATCGTCGACGCGATTGAGGCGGAGTTGAAGCAGGGCGGGATCGGGATCGCCTATCCCATCGGATATTACACTGTGGTTGGCAGCCCGGAACTGATGGCGGTCACGGCGCTGGCCGGGAAGTACGATCTGCCGATCACGACGCATGTGCGGTATCTGGCGCAAATTCCGCCGAGTGGTTTCATGGGCCTCACCGAAATGCTGACCATCGCTCGGGAAAACGATGTGCCCTTGCTGGTCCACCATGTCCCCAGCAACTGCCTTGGCTTGACCGGCAATTGCCTTGATCTGATCGACTCGGCACGCGCCAAGGGGCAGAAAGTAATCGGCGAATTCTACCCTTATCAATACGCCGGAACTTACGTGGATGCCGATTACAACGCACCGGGTTTCGAGGCGCGCATGGGTATTCAGGCCTCGGACTACAAACTGGCCGCGACTGGCGAGCCACTGACTAACGAGGAATTCGATCGTCTGCGCAAGGAAGCACCTGCAACCGATCTGCTGATGTACACCATGAAAGAAGAATACATCGAGGAAGCCTTCACCCGACCGGGGGTGATTGTCGGATCGGACGGGATGCCTTGGATCATCACCGACGCCGATGGAAACAAGCTGGGCTTCACCGCTACATTTGACACGCCCTACGGGTCAGCAAACGGTCACGCGCGGGGTGCAGGCACACATGGGAGAATCCTGCGCATGGTGCGCGAAGAGGGCAAGGTCTCACTAATGGACGCGCTGTCCAAAATGAGCTACGAGCCGGCCCGGTTCCTCGAAGATCATGTCCCGCAGATGAAGCAGCGCGGGCGTGTGCAGGAAGGTATGGCGGCGGATATCACGATTTTCGATCCGGAGACCGTGACCGACAATGCGACCCCGACGATCGGAGAGAACTCCCTGCCGACCACGGGTATCCCTTTCGTCATCGTGAATGGACAGGTCGTGGTGGACGACTCTGTCGTGCAGAACATCCCGGCTGGTGTCGCGATCCGCAATCCTGTGGTCGAATAAGAGAGCTTTGACAATCGCTGGTCGGCAGGTAGCGTTATAAACTGAAATGGAAAAACGAAGTGGAGACGCCGATATGGTAAAACGACAGTCAAGAACAGCATTGAGCGCGTCTCTCGCGCTCATTCTTTCAACCGGGGTCGCCGTGTCGCAGGACGGCCCCATCCTGTTCACCAATGTCGATGTTTTCGACGGCGTGAACGAGACGTTGATGGAAGATGTCAACGTCGTTGTCACCGACAACTTGATTACCCAGATCTCGTCGGATGATATCGCCGTCGCCGGCGGTCAGGTGATCGACGGCGGTGGTCGCACATTGATGCCCGGGCTTTCCGATACCCACGCGCATATTACGTGGACCACGTTGCCCCAGAGCGCATTTCTTACTGCCCTCCCAGAGTACAATGCCATTCACTCGGCGGTAGACGCTGAAAACATGTTGATGCGTGGCTTCACTTCGGTAAGGGACATGGGCGGAGCTTCGTTTGGACTGAAGCAAGCGATCGATCAGGGGCTGGTTCCCGGCCCGAGAATCTATCCGTCCGGAGGGCCACTCTCACAGACTGCTGGCCACGGCGATTTTCGTTTCCCCAATCAAACCCACCCCCGTTTCGGCGGCGATCTTCCCCCACTTTACAAGTCGGGCGATGGGTATCTCACTGACGGGGTCCCGCAGGTACTGGCAGCGGCACGCGAGAATTTGCGGCATGGCGCATCCCAGATCAAGTTGATGGCTGGCGGCGGTTATTCCTCGCCGGCTGATCCTCTGTTGGGAAACCAGTTTACCTTTGATGAAATCAAGGCCGCTGTCGATACGGCTGCTGACTGGGGCACCTATGTCACGATCCATGCTTATCACAAAGAGTCCATTAATCGCGCGATTGATGCGGGCGTCAAGGATATTGGGCACGGGCAACTACTGGACAAAGAAACGCTCCAGCGTATGGCAGATGAAGGTGTGTTCCTGAGCACGCAGCCTTTTACGGTCTGCTCCGAACCGCAGCTTAGTGATTTTTCGAATGCCAAGCTCGCGATTGTTTGTGAAGGCACAGCCAAAGTGTATCAGTGGGCCAAAGAAATCCCGGAATTAAAAGTGACCTACGGTACAGATTTGTTCTTCGTGCCATCCGAGGTTGCTGAAGAGCAGGCCAAGCAGATGGAGCGTTTGCTGGACTGGTTTGAGCCCGTCGAAATATTGCGCATGGCGACAAGCAACGCCGGAGAGCTTTTCGCAATGAGCGGCGATATGCGTAACCCCTATCTTGAAGGCACTCTCGGGCTGGTGGCGGAAGGCAACTATGCCGATCTGTTGCTGGTCGAAGGCAATCCGCTTGAGGACCTGGGCGCGGTGACAGATAGCGACAACATCAAAATTATCATGAAAGACGGCGTCATCTACAAGAACACGCTTGAATGACACCGCCGCCGGAACGGTGACCATTGGGATAAGAATCCCGCCTTCCTTCCGGCAGAAATTACACCTGCATTACGAGCTGGCAATAGGAAGGAAATCGACATGAATGCTTTGAAATGTCTGAAGGCAGTGTGTTTGCCGGTCGCGGCAATAATCTGCGCTCCGAACGTGACTGTTGCACAGGATACCGGACTAGGCAGTTGGGACTGGCAGGCCGAAGTTTACTTCTGGGGCGCTGATCTTGGGGGTGAAACCACAACGGGTGCTGACATATCGATGCCCATCGACACGATTATCGAAGACCTGAAGCTTGGCTTCATGGGCGCTATTTTCGCAGAGAAAGACGATTGGCTATTCTTTGCAGATGCATTTTACCTTGATCTCGGGGACTCCGCAGGCACCTCCGCATCGGTTGGCCCGATCGAGGTTGACGTCAATGGTTCTTTTGACCTGAAGGGCTTCCAAAGTACTTTTGGTGCTGGGTACAAGATCATGAAGACAGCAGGGACTACCCTGCACGCAACGGGTGGGGTCCGATTCCTGTGGCTGGATGGCAAAGTCGAGGTGGACGCCACGGAAGCCGTTGGTGGTTCCCCTATCGACGGGCAGGTTATCAGAGAAAATGAAGCGGGCAACAACTGGGACGTCGTCGTTGGCCTTCGTGGCATTACGGAGCTGAATGATAAATGGTACTTATCCTATTATGGGGACATCGGCGCCGGCAACAGCGACTTGACCTGGCAAGCGTCACTTGCTGCAAACTATCGAATGAACCGGGCTGATCTGGTTATCGGTTACCGCTACATGGATTTTGATCTGGACAATTTCGGACCAATCGATGACCTCAATCTCGGCGGACCTTTTCTGGGCGTAAAGTTTTCTTTCTGATAAACGCCGCAGCGCGTGAGTATCTGCCGTATCAGTAAAGTTCTACCGTTTCGGCAGACATCCCGTAGCCCACTTCCACGCGCGATGCACCGTCGGAAAAGCCTACGTCCTGCACGGAATAGGCTGCATTCATCTCCCCCTCGATCCATACAGGCGCGAACAGCCCGGAAACCTCAATCCCTTTTTCATAAGTAACATGCACCATCTGGTTTGCCGGAGGTGGAGGCGTATGGATACAAGCACCGGCGTAAGGGACTAACAGGAACTCGGTCACTTTTAACCCGTCGAATTCGAGCGGCAGGACATAGCCAGGCATACGAACTTCTGCTCCTATGATTTCGGGGTTCACCGCGGTGCTCTGGGCGCGGCGTTTCTCTATGATGCGCTCGCGCTGCTCGAAGAGCCAATCTACGTCCAGACCTTCACCCAAGAGCCGATCGCGGAGTTCGCTTGCATTTTTGGACGTCATGGAAGGATTCGGGCTGTTCTTTGAACTCTCGAACCTGAGAATCTGCCTGAGTGCTTCCAATTGGTCTCGGGTCAGTTTGGCAAATGGATCTTCGATAACGGCCTGCGGTGGCGCCAATGTGTCCCAGCCTAGAACCAGTCGTTCGGCAGAGGCCGAAGATACTGCAAACAGCAGACCCAATGTGGAAACGAGAACAATTAGCTTGCGGTCTTTCACCATCAACTCCTTTCAAGCGTTCCTAGTTATACGGGCGTTCATGTTTCCCGTGCTCACCATCACACACCCGAGACAGTACCATAGTTTCCGGCGGTTAGTAGCATCATTGCGCACATCGCTATGCGCTCTGTCTCCGGGATCAGGACCAATCAGCAACCGGACATCGCTTCGCGGCCCACTGGCCTCTGCGGCCCTGTGCAAGTGCTTCATGTTTTCACCGTCATGCCGTCTGCCAAGGACAAGCGGTAGGCGCGCAAGGCTGGGACGAGGCTTACGCCTGCACCAGCAGCGACCACCGAAATCAGGACGAGCAGTTCCTTGAAAGCTGGCGGATCGATCGGGATGAACAGGCCGAAGGCGCTGTCAATCATCGGCTGCGCCACGACCAGGCCGAGATAGAGCATGCCCAAACCCAACATGGCTCCCGCAGTTGCAGTCAGTATTGCTTCGAAGACAAGGAGCCCCATAATTGCCGCTGGGCTGGCTCCCACAGCCCGAAAAATCGCCATTTCGCGCCTGCGCTCGTTGAGACTGGAAAAAATCGTCGCCATCATGCCGATGAGCGCGGTAGCGACAACCATGACAGACACAGCAGATAATGCAGTCTCTGCGACACCAACGATCCCCCATAACTCTTGAAGGGCCACGCCCGGTAAGATCGCAAGCAAGGGCTCCTCGGGGTATTCATTGATGGCGCGCTGCAACGCGAATGTTTGTATCGGGCTATTCACCCCGACAAGTGCTGCAGTGATGGCTTTCGGCGTCAGGTCCATCTGGCGGATAGCCTCCTGCGGTGTGGTCTGGCCGGGCATCCTTGCGCCGCTCTGCCAATCAACGTGGATCGCTTCGATGGCCTCCATTGAGACGATCACTGTCCGATCAACGGGGGTGCCAGTTTTTTGCAGGATGCCGGACACGCGAAAGGGCTGATCCCTGTGTTCGGTAAAAGAAGCGAGCCCGTGCGCGATGATAATTGGATCGCCTATCGAGTACCCCAGTGTCCGGGCGACATCGTATCCAATGACCGTGTCGAAGAGATCATCGAGGATGACACCAGATTCGAAGGCCAGATCTTGCCCGTTCCGGTACTTGTAGTGCTCGAAAAAGGCTGCACTCGTTCCCATGACCCGGAACTGGCGATGGCTGTCGCCGAGCGATATGGGAACGATCCAGTCAACATCCGCACGCGCCGCGATGTCTTGATAACTTTCCCAGGTCACGTTGTTTGTCGCGTTGCCAATGCGGAACACGGAATAAAGAAGAAGCTGCACCGATCCCGAGCGCGCCCCAACGATCAGATCGGTGCCAGAGATCGTATCCGCGAAACTCGTCTTTGCTCCAGTCCTCACTTTTTCCACGCCAAGGAACAGCGCAACCGACAAGCCGATTGCGAGTATCGTCATGGCGACGGTCAGAGCGCGTGCCATCAACGAGCCGAAGGCGATCCGCAAGATCACGCGGCTTGCCTGTCGGTCTCTACGGTATCGGACATGCGCACCACTCGGTCGAATCTCTCGGCCAGACGTGGGTCATGGCTGACCATCAAAAGGGTCGAGTTCTGTGCGCGGACTTGCTCAAACATCAGATCCAAAAAGGTCGCTTGCGATGTTTCGTCGAGTGAAGAGGTTGGCTCATCTGCAACCAGGATTGGCGGTTGACCGATCAGGGCGCGTGCGACGGCGACACGCTGTTGCTGACCTACGCTAAGCTTCGCGGCCTTGCTGGATACGATGCCGTCTGGCAGTCCAAGGGCACTGCAAAGATTGGCGGCGTCCTTATTTTCATCCAGGCAACGACTTCTACGTTCGGGAGCGAAGCGAAGGGGCAGCAGGATATTGTCGATAACCGATGCGAAGGGTAACAGGTTGAATTGCTGAAAGATGACACCGATATTTTCCGCTCTGAACCTGTCGCGCTTCCCACTTGACAGTGTCTTGAGATCAATCCCTGACACGGTCACAATTCCCCTGTCTGCAATGATGGTTCCGCAGATCAGAGATAGAAGCGTCGATTTTCCCGAACCGCTCTCACCAAGAAGCAGGACGGTTTCGCCCGCCCGCACGGATAGAGCCGAGACCGAAATACCAAAGGATTTCCGCCCCGGCCAACGGAAGCGGACATTCTTGAGGTCTATGTTGCCGCCTCCCAGCAAGCTCAGAAGAAGCCACGCAGGTCCAGCGTCGGCTCATCGCGCTCAACTTCAAATGCTTGTGCACCCGTCTCCGAAACGATCTGCACCTCCAACTCTCGAGCGTTCGAGAAGGTGTCGAAGTAACCAAACGAGATTTCGGTAATTGCGTCTGCATTGGCACAGGTCAGGGTGTATTCGGCGTGAAACTCTGTGTGACCTGCTTCGTTGGCGCCGTGTTCATCATGTTCGTGGGCATGATCTTCTTCATGCGCATGCTGCTCGCCATGTGCACCTTCGCCTTCCAACTCGGCGCTGGCCTGCACTACGCTGCATTCTGCGGCGGCCGGCAGGATGAAGAGTTTAAGTGGACGGGCAAGTGTCGCTACGGCCGTGTCTATGGCATTGCGATCCTCAGCGTTCACCGCCGCATACTCGAAACCGACGATATCGGCTCCAGGAGCGTGAAACTCCATGAAAACCGTGGTGTCGTCCACCGCGATATTCAATACGCCGACGCCGTGTTCATGGGCGCCAAGCGACCGTGTTTCACTGGCAAAAACGGTAGTGGCAAGCGAGGTGAAAACTAGCAAAGTTCGCTTGATCACGTATGTGGCTCCTCGTGCGCTTAAAAAGATATCATTTACATATCAAATCCGGCACAACGTCGGCAAGAGCGCCGGGCTGTGCCGTCGAGTCCAAGTTAACAATAGCAGGACCGCTTTGCACTCATGTTATCGTGAAAGCACACGAAATTTTCTCGATCAGATGCTCAGTCCCGGACAAAAATCCGAGCGCTTCGGCAGTCGCTAGACTGGGACTGCTTTTTTCGTGGGACCGAAGCGGTGACCGCTGCGGAAACAGCCAGACTGAAGGCCCGTCAGTACGCACAAACACGTTCAAATGCCACTGCCCCGATTTCGCCGAACGAGGCAGCGCAACGGTCGAGGTCAATTTCAACCTGCAATGCCCGAAGGCGTGCGAAAGCTCATGCGCAGCTTTAAACCAATCCAACGAAGAGTGATAGATGAAGATCTACATAGACCGACACCGCTATACAAATGAACGGAGCCGGAATAAGCTGAAATTCGTATGAGAAAACAAGTCGCTTTTGCAGATTGAACCCCCTTGAGCCATGAGAATAAATCGTCGACTTATCCGTTTAAGCGCAGTCTTTCTTGCAGGGTTCGTCGCAAGTCTCGCATTTGTGCTGGAGAGCAGCAGCTTCCGTTCGTGGCGCAATGCGCTTACTGCTGATTTTCTGACAGATTTGCTTGGTCAGACGGTATTGGTGGAGGGAAACGTTGACCTTGATTTTTTCCCCTCCTTCTCGCTCGAAGCCACCGGGCTGCGGCTACCTTCAGAGGCTATGCCGGGTACTGAGCTTCTGACACTGGAGACGGCACGGTTGCACCTTGCTCCGTGGACGGGGGCGGCGGGATGGACGCAGCTCCCAATGATCGAGGCAAACGGTCTGCGCATGGAACTGCTCCGCCTTGAAGACGACAGGACGAGTTGGCGAACGGCGCAGAAATCGATTGACCAAAAGCGCGGCATGTCATCGTCGGACGCAAGCCCGGCGCTCATCCGCTTCATGAGCACGCGTGACATCCATTTTTCCGACATGAAGGTGGCGGTAGAAAATCGCCAAACCGGGTTCGTCTTCGATTTCGTTCTTGATACCTTCCGAGTTGATCAGAAAGCGGTAGCCGGTGAGCGTGAGGTGGCGCTCGTGTTCGACGGAAAGTTAAACGATGAGCATGTGACATTGCATGGCGTTTTCCCTGAAGATGAAGCATTTTCGGTCACCAGCCGTATCGGCGTGACGGATCTCAGCATGAGGGGACATTCCGATCCATCACTGGGCCCACTTGGGTTCGACAGCAGGCTTGAGATCAAGACCGAGGACCTCAACGCAGTATTGCAGGCGCTTTCGCTACGCGGCGAGGTACATGGCTCCGGGCGGCTCGAGGCGCGGTTTTTACGTCGGCACGGCTTGTACGACTTCGAGGAAATCGAAACACTATTGACGCTTGAAAAAGGTCAAAGCGTAAAACTCGCCGGCTTTCTTCGCAAAGTTGGCGAGCCGCCGGAATTCGATCTGAAACTCGATGTTGATCTTCTTGGCGAGAAAACCCTCACCGCGCCGGCGATCTTTCTCCGCGACATTAGACCCGAAGCTCTCGGAATGCGTCTGGTTGGCGCGGACAAGCTGCTGTCCATCGAGGATTTCAACCTTGCGACTAACGCCTTTTCGGAACATCTCAGCGATATCGGTCCTTTCCGCGTCGGCGACATAAAGCGAACGCCAGACGGCAAGTTGGCGCTACGTGACGTGTCCTTTGCGCTCGGACCGCTGGACAAGCCGTTTTTCTCCGCTGCGGGGCACATGGACGATCTGCTAAATCTGCGCGGATATGATGTAAAAGGCGATCTCGACCTGCCTGCCGCGCAGGTCCTGCGCACCTTGCGCCCCGAGCGCGTTCATGAATTCGGTCGCTTGCTAGGGCATGTGTACATAACCGAAGTAGACGGGCGGACCGTTTTGGAGGACTTTGAAATAGAGGAACGCGACAGCGATCTGTGGGACGGATACCTCTCGCTACGCTCGGAAAGCTTGTTTCCCCTTAAGGATACAAGCCTTTCCGTCGCGCTATCCGCGCCTGACGGGGCCTCTTTTCTGGAAGCGCTGCAACTCACCCCCGTGGATACTGGCGCTGCCGGGGTCGCCCTCGATCTGGTCCGCCATAGCAAGGGGATTGAAGCCAGCGGTGAAGTGAGCACTGGCGAAACCCGTATCTCCTTGATGGGCGATCTGAACATCATCGCCGGCGCGCCGGTATTGCGCGGCTCCATAAATAGCAAGGCGGTGTATCTTCGTGATTTGCAGAACGCGATCCGTACCGTGCGGGAAGTATCCCGCGAGCCCGGTGTTTATCTGGAGATGCGGTCAGTGCAGTTGAAAGAACACCTCGACCCCACCGCTAGCGAGGATTTGTCGGGCTTTCAGCCGCTGGTGTTGCCCGCAGCCGAGCCGGAACTGAGGGAAGAGGATCTGTCGGATTTCCAGCCGCTCGTCCTTCCGTCCCCCGCGCCCGCCGTTGAAGACCTGTCGGACTTTCAGCCGCTGGTGTTGGGTGATGATGCGGGAGATTTGAGCCTCGCTGCTCTGAAGAATCCTGCGGAACTCTTGCGAGTCCTTGACGCCGAGATCGACATCACATTCGACAAGATCATCGGGCAGGAAGGTATCTCGCACATGGCCAGTGCATTCACGGCCCAAAACGGACGCGCATGGCTTGGCCCGCTCAGGGTCGATTACGGCGGCGGTTTTGCTTCGTTCTTTGCAACGGTAGACGCTCTCAACCGTCCGGACTGGATTGAATTGTCCGGCAGTACAGGGGGCTGGGACGTGGGCCGGCTGACCAATGGTCTGGGCGGGAAAGTGCATGCAACAGGTACATTGACCGGCCGGTTTGACCTTGCCGCGCGCTTTCCCGAACCGCAGGACTTTGCCAGCAGCCTTACTGGTAGCGCCGAGATTGAGATGGGGCCCGGGCAGGTTTCCACGACCCTGATCGATCTCGCTGGGTTGGGCGTTCTACCGTGGCTTTTTTCTGCGGATCGCCGTGCAGGGTTTTCGCCGATCTCTTGCATACGTGCGCCGCTGCGTTTTGACAGCGGGCGAGTCACGATAAACGACGCTGTACTGGAGACTGCCCGCGTGCAAGTGGTTGCCAAAGGCGATCTCGATTACCTGAAAGACACGATCGACCTGCGGGCTGAGCCGCGCCCTCTCGGTCGTCCGTTGGCACGCAGCGCCTGGCCCTTCGAGATCAGCGGGCAACTTTCCAAGCCAATTGTGAAGTTGGTCCAGCGCAACAAACGGCGAGCAACCGAACCCATTACCATGCCGGACTCTCGCGTGCCTTGCATTGCGGATGTAGCCCAGATTCGAGCCGCGCCCGATCCTGCTCTACGCACGGGCCCGCATTGACTTCAACCTTGTGCGGCTTGGCAACGCTCCATCTCGGCGATGGCCCGCGCCGATCCGGTCAGGTCCACTTCGAATTCCCCGCCCTCGGGTCCCAACACGCGCAGAGACCTGCGCTTGGCGATTTCTAGGGCAAATGCCGGGTTGTTAAAAAAGGCCCTGCCGCCGGGCATTCCGTCTCGGACCATCATTTCCACTTCCCCGGCGAATTTCTCTTCGGAGGTAAAGAACTTCACGTTACCCGTCTCGTCTAACGGCCTTTCCAACCAATCGGCGCTGAACGCGGAAATGAACCCGCCCTCGAGGTCTGGCAGGTAGCCGAAGGCAAGCCGGATGCCACTTTCGAAATCCTTCTCGATGTAGCAACCGTTTCCGACCGCTGCGTCTATGCGAACATGCCAGTCGCCGCTCGTGCCCCATTCGGAGACCTGAGCTTCTGCCCAATTTCCCGAAAGGGCGACCCATACTAAGCCAATCACCAGATGTTTCATCATTTCCTCGCCAGTCCGCGGAGCCTTGCTGACTGTGCACTCCGTGTAAGCCAAAGAGCAACGGCACGGGACTTGCTGTGGGCATGTAGGCCCAACTGGACCGAGCGTGCATATTTGGGCGTTATGAGGAACAATAATGGAGCACAGCCCAACTTGACAAGAATCTGATCTTTACACAGTTTGCCCATTCGATTGGAGGGTATTGTATTGGAACGAGAATTTCTTGCATATTCTCAATGGTGTTGTCAGAAGGAATTTGGTTGAGGCGGGCAGGGCGGTTTCGTAGCCTCCGGCCATGCCCAAGTGTGATCCATTCAAATACTTTCATAGCAGCCCGGAAATTATCCGCTTGGCGGTCATGATGTACGTTCGTTTCCCTTTGTCGCTGCGGAATGTCGAAGATCTGCTGCACGAGCGCGGAATTGATGTAAGTCACGAGACGATCCGTTTCTGGTGGAACAGATTTGGTCCGATGTTCGCGTCAGAAATCCGGCGTCGGCGGGCGGAAAGACTGCGATCCGGGCGGCAATGGCAGTGGCATGTCGACGAGGTTTTCGTGAAGATCAACGGCGAACGTCACTACATGTGGCGCGCTGTTGATCACGAAGGCGAAGTTCTGGAAGCCGTGGTCACGAAACGTCGAAACAAGCGAGCCGCTCTGAAATTCCTCAGAAAATTGATGCGGCGCTACGATCGGCCGGAAGTTCTGGTGACGGACCGCCTCCCTTCGTACCGTGCGGCGTTGCGGGAGATTGGAGCGGCCGATCTGCAGCATATAGGCCGTTGGTTGAACAATCGGGTTGAGAATTCGCACCTGCCATTCCGACGAAGAGAACGGGCCATGCAGCGCTTCCGGCGCATGCGAAGTTTGCAGAAGTTCGCCGCCGTTCATTCCTCCGTTTACAACCATTTCAACCAGGAGCGCCACCTCTACACCCGCGAAAACTTCAAGCTGATCCGCAACGCCGCTCTCGCCGAGTGGCGTAAGCTCTGTTCCGCCTAAGTTCCCGTGGTTATTGGGAAACTGAGACTGGTTAGAATCTGTCTGACTGCACCATCCGCAGCATCAGCCCCGGATGATAGCCGGGTCGACCCGTCGCAGCCGCCGAGGTCTGGAAACCCAATTCCGCCAAACTGAGCATGTCGACAAATGCATCAATCGCGCGGACAGGGCTGTTTTCACCCACATAGTCGCCCAGACATTCGGGCAGCAACATCGACTGCTGCCGGTCCACACCTACGATAAACTGCCCCATTGAATGCCTCCACATCAATTGCCGAAATCACACCATCCAACAGCCAATAAAGGGAGTTTTCACACAGCCTCTCCGCATCTCGGTCATAGCCCCGTTTTTTGTCTGGGTCCGGTCCTGGCAAGAGCAGACCTTCAGGCGCAAATCCTCAAAATTTCCATGACCAAAGACCGCTGTCCGATACATTGCAGTCATCCGATTAAAACTCTCAAATGACCGGGTCGAGCCCGGAGCGGACGTTGCCTTCGCTACGGCAAAATGCCCTTTCGCTATCCGGCAGCGTAAGTTACAGTCTGCTGCACCAACGTTGGTTTCAGGGCCTCTTGGGGGTAGGCAGAACCGCATGAACTTTCAGGTCACCAATAGATTTCAGTGCGGCAATTTTTCGACGGATGACCCAAGCGAATTCGAGATGGCTGTGCAGCCTTGGGACCTCTTGATTGACGGCCGTGATCAAGGAAAGAGCAAGTTTGGGTTGGACTTCATCAGCTTCCCCGGGCTGTCGGTACTGCGAGAAAGCTATGGAGATGACGTTCGGCTGATAGGGCTGCCGCCGCCTGGCCACCTTGTCCTAGCCATTCCTTTCGGAGGCGATGGCCAGTCAATTGCCTTTGGTGAGCCGGTTATTGACCACCAGCTCTATTCTCTGGCCGGTGATCCTCTAGAAGTGAGATACCGCGGCGGACAAACGGTACTGACAATTGAGATAGAAATTGCACAGGCTTTCGAGCCCACGCTTGAGCTTGCAATGGACAAGCTCGCTTCGCGCGGCCGGCATTCGGCATTTTCGCCATCACCCCAGAAGGTGCGTACAATTGCGCGAAAGCTCGAAGAGCTATTCCCGCCGGCATACACGGACCGGGCGACTCATATAAAAGAAACCGCTGACGTGATACGGGAGTTCATTGAAGACGCACTGATCGATGCAGTCCTCCCTGATGGACTTGATTCAATTCATGGGAAGAAGCTCGGTCAAAATGCGGCTGTAGTGGCGGCCCTTGAGTACCTTCGCACCCCCGATACCGAGTGCGTGTCTGTTGCAGCCCTGTGCGAAGCGGTAGGTGTCAACAAGAGAACACTCGAACGTGGAGTGCGTGAGAAATTCGATTGCACCGTCGTTCAACTGTTGCAGAAATGGAGGATGCACGCGGCGCGTCAGCGCTTGTTGGAGGCCGGCCCGAAGGACACCACCGTCGCTCACATTGCGACATCGCTTGGCTTCTATGATCTTGGTCGCTTTGCCTCTCGGTACCGACAGCGGTTTGGGGAATACCCGTCGGATACCTTGTCGGCAGCAGCTCGGTGGGTTGCTCGTCAAAGCCGCAGCGCAGCTCCCCGGCGTTTCCCGGTCTGAAAGGCGAAGCTGAACAAACGCTCAGAAGGCATCTGAGACGCGGATAAACTGTCGCAAATTACGCAGACGGCTTTCATATGGCTCGCTAAATACTAGTAGCGATCAGATGGAGTGGGAAATGCGTGAGTTTGCAAGCAATATGCCTTGGACAGCAATGCTGATTGGTGGATCGGTCACCTTTGCTGCTGCCAGCCCAACCGCCGGCGATGAGATGATGCCGGTGACCGAAGAAACCTTCATTCGCGCCGAGGTGGACGCGCGCATTCTACGCTTCATCGAGGCCGGTGGAATGAACAGGGGGCTGGTCTATGACGCCCCGACGCCCGTCGACAATCAGGCCGTCCCACGCATGAACCGCGATACGCTCTATGCGGGTATCCCGATCGACACGTCCGAGCGGTTTACAATCACGGTGCCCGAGGTCCCCGATGGCCGCTACCTGTCGGTTTACATGATCGACAACGACCATTTCGCCATCGACATCCTGTCCGAGCCAGGCATCTACGAATTCGGCCCGCAAGACACGCGGTATATCGTGGCGCTGCCGCGTGTGCAGGTGCTGGACGCGAGCGACGAAAGCGACGTTGAAATTGCGCGGCGCCTCTTGGCTCAGGTCGAGGTCACCTCTGGTAGCATGGAGCCCAAGACCGCCAATTGGAACTGGGAACAGATGGTCGCAATGCGTCCCGGCTATGAAGAAAAACTTGAAGCCTTCACGCAATATCCGCCCAGTTTTCAGGACACGCGCGCCTCGGGCAATGTGATCCCAGAACATCACCGGATTGCCGTTGCCACTTCCTGGGGGGTCTTCCCCAATTATGAGGCCGCCTACATTAACTTTTCGGGTCCTGAAGGGCCTGCCGGGGTCGAGACTTGCTACACCGCAAACTATACGCCGCCCGAAAATGACGCTTTCTGGTCGATCACCATGTACAATGAGGAAGGCTATCTCTTCAGTGACAACCATGCGGTTCTGAACCCGGCAAACACAAAGCTGAACGCGGATGGCAGCTTCGATGCTTTCTTTGGTTCTGAGGAACTTTGTGGCGATGTCGCAAATCGCCTTGATACGTCCGAAGGCTGGAATTTCCTGATGCGCGTCTATCGCCCCGCTGAAAGCGTCAGCGCGGGGGAATACGTTTTGCCGGACGTCGAACCTGCAAATTAACTGCCGCAGAGCCGCAGATCAAAACTCAACGGGGAGATTGTTTAAATGCCGATGTTCCGTACCGCCCTGCTGGCAGCAACGCTGGCGGTGGTCCCGCAATTCGTCGGAGCCGATGGGCCAACCTACGCTGCCAACGTGCCCGAGAAGCTCTTGACGCCCGATGTGGTCGAAACGGAACGCCTCGGGACGCTCTACTTTTTCGACGGCTTGCCCTCGGAAGAGACCATCGACAAGCTTTGGGACAATCTCGATTTCATGCGTGGCGTGGACGCGTTCTTGCACGGTATCCCGGCCACCTCGATCCAGGCCTTTTGCGAAGGTCTCAAGGCGGCCGGTGTGCCCCCCTTTACGGTCGGGATCACCGAGGGTTTGCTCGATGCCAGAGGCCTCATGCTGACGGCAAACTCCACGACGATGTATGTCCTGACCTGTATCGACACCAAGTCAGGCCCGGTTGTCATGGACGTCCCGCCCATTACGCTCGGGCCGATTGACGACGCCTATTTCCGCTGGGTGACCGATGTGGGCTTCACCGGTCCCGATCAGGGCCGCGGCGGTCGGTATCTGTTCGTGCCACCAGGATACGACGGTGCGTTGCCGCAAACCGGTTTCCATGTCGTTCATTCACCGACCTACAAGAATTGGATGTTGATGCGGGCTTTCGTTCTCGATGACGGGCTGGAGGGGACCGTGAAGCGGGTCAAGGACCATCTTCGGATCTTTCCCTTCGCCGAGATAGAAAATCCGCCAGAACAACAATTCGTGCAGCTTACGGGCAAGCAATGGAACTCTATCCACGGAAATAACTTCTCTTTCTATGAAGAGTTGAATGCGACGGTGCAATACGAGCCTCCTGACGCTTTTCCGCCGGAAATCGCCGGTATCTTTAACAGCATCGGCATCCGGCACGGGAAGCCATTTCAGCCCGACGAGCGGATGCAAAGCATCCTGATCGAGGCGGGAAAGGTCGGCAACGCTACGGCGCGGGCGCAATCTTTCAGTCCGCGCGACCCGGGCGTTTACCTTTTCGAAGGGCGCCAGTGGACAACGCCGTATGCTCGTCTGAGCCACGAGTTTCTCGAAGATGGCGCCCGCATCTTGAGCGATCGGACCTTCTTTCATTACCTGGCGACGGGCGTCACCCCCGCCATGGTCAGACCCCAAGTCGGCTCCGGCTCGGTCTATGGCTTCACCGCGAAGGACTCGGAGGGCAACTATCTCGACGGAGGCAAGACCTATCGCATCGATCTGGAGGCACCTGTCCCCGCCGGCGATTTCTGGTCTTTCACAGTCTACGACAACCAGCACCGCTCGATGCTGGAGACGGATCAAAAGCTCGCCGGAATAGATAGTACCGTGCCTGGGATCGAACCGAACGAGGACGGCTCATGGACCATCTGGTTTGGTCCTGAACCTCCTGAAGGCAAAGAAGGCAACTGGGTTCAAACCATGCCCGGTAAATCCTGGTCTTCGATCATTCGGCTTTATGGGCCGGGCCAGGAATGGTTCGATAAAACCTGGGTTCCCGGGGATTTCGTGAGGGTTGAAGAGTGATGCCACAGATCGGCCAGCACGAGTTGGGGAATAACGGCCCGGAGATGAATGCAGTTGAGTACAAGGCCACCTTTGATCGAACAATAGTGAGGCATGGGATGCGAAGGATTGCGACGCTTACAACATTTTTAGCACTTGCGATATTTGCGGGTTCGGTTTCCGCCGAAGAGCGTGATTTCGAGAAAGAGAGATTTGAGCGGCGCGCCTACGAAAGCGCCCTTTGGGCGCAACCGCTCGTGGCGGGTAACCAGATGATTGCGGGCGCGATAGATGCAGGTCAGGCGCTCAACCAAGTCGCGTATTTCTCACAACCGCCCAACTGGAAATTTCAGTCGCCCACGCCGAATAACTCTACGCCCTATGTTCAGCTCATTTACGATGTGAAAGATGGGCCAGTAGTAGTGGAACTTCCCGCAGCGACCGAAACCTACAGCATCTTTGGCACGTTCCTCGATGTCTGGCAGCGACCGATTGTCGATGTTGGCCCCGATGGCGATGACAAAGGCGAAGGGGGCAAATACTCCCTGTACGCGTCGAATTCGGACACCGTGGTGCCGTAAGGATATCTCCCCGTGCCGCTTGAAACCTATCGCGGTTACGGGACGTTGCGCATCATCACGCCTGATCTTGAACCCGCAACTTTGGAAGGTGCAGAGGCCTATATCAGGGACGGGATCCATCAATACCCCTACGGCAGCGATGAGCGACTGCCCCATATGGACATCTACGATGTTCTGTATACCTCGCAGTTTCCGTTCGACAGCAGTTTCTTTGGCATTGTCAGAAAGATTCCGGTTGAGGCGGGCAGGGCGGCCTCGTAGCGTCGGAACATGACCAAACCTAACCCGTTCAAGGGCTTTCAAAGCAGCCCGGAAATCATCCGCCTGGCGGTGATGCTATACATCCGTTTCCCTCTTTCGCTTCGGAATGTGGAAGATCTATTGCATGAACGCGGCGTCGAAATCAGCCATGAAACGGTTCGGTTTTGGTGGCGCCGTTTCGGCCCGATGTTTGCCTCGGAGATCCGGAAGCGCAGGATTGAAGGCATGCGATCCAGTCAATGGTGTTGGCACTGGACGAAATGTTTGTGAAAATCAACGGCGAACGCCACTACCTGTGGCGGGCCGTCGATCACGAAGGCGAGGTGCTTGAAAGCTTCGTTACCAAGACGCGTAACAAGAAAGCAGCCTTGAAATTCTTGAAGAAAACAATGAAGCGGCATGGCCGGCCGCACGTTTTCGTCACGGACAAGCTGCGTTCCTATGGCGCTGCATTGAAGGAAATCGGTGCGGCGGACAGGCAGGAAACCGGTCGCTGGCTGAACAACAGGGCAGAGAACTCACACCTGCCTTTCCGACGAAGAGAGCGAGCGATGCTTCGATTCAGGCGCATGCGAAGTTTGCAGAAATTCGCTTCCGTCCATTCCTCAGTGCACAACCATTTCAATCAGGAACGCCACCTCTACTCACGACAAAACTTTAAGCTGAACCGAAGCGCCGCTCTTGCCGAGTGGCGCGAACTTGGCGCGGGATAAAGGACAGCGTTACTGGCCTAACAGAGACGAGTTCGAATCCGTCTGACAGCACCGCCACTCATACCTGTCTCACTCCATTGATACTTTCTGTCCCGGATTTCTGTCGAGACTTCAGCGGTTTACCATACCCGTTTTCTATCAGAGACGATCTAGCAAGCACAACTAGGGCACGGTTCTGACGCCAGTCTCAGTTCCGTATTTTCGCGGGGTCGCTTTGGGCGGATTTTCCCTGATAACAGGGAGTTTACAGCGAATTTCGGCATTTTTGGCGGAATTTCCTGATTTCGCCCTTGTGGTAATGGCGTGATATCAATGATTTACGCCCCAAATTCCCTAAGCTGTGGAACAGGGAATTTTTTCACGGTAACAGGGAAGTTCTGCGTCGGAACAGGGACGTCACACCGGGTATCAGGGAAGCCGGAATTTCGGAGAGTTTCAGAAGCCGAAGATGCGCTCCTGCTCCGCCCAATCCAGCGGGTGGGTGACGCTGACCAGGCGCTTGAGGGTAAGCTCCGGCGGCTGGCTGCCGTCGAGAATCGCGGCCTGGATCTTCGGCGACAGGAAGGCGAGTTGGGCGCGGGTGCGGATGAAGGAGGCGGGCACCTGTTCCCGGCGCGCGATGTCGACCAGCTGGACGCCACTTTTCAGATTACGGACCCAGCCATGGGCGCGGATCAGCATGGAGCGGAGATGCGGATCCGGGTGAGGCTGCACATCGCCGGCGATGATCTTGGCTTCGACGCCGCGGCGCCGCAGGTCGAAAGGCGCTTCGATTCTCAGCAGGTCGGGGTTCAGATCGTCTGGCGAATGGCCAAGCGTGCTTGCCAGGGCCTTGCCGTCCAGGTCGAGGCAGATCCGCCCGCGCTTGAGCGTGCCAGAGGCAAGCAGGCCGGCGCAAATGGCACTGTCAAAGCAAACTGCCTTGAGGCGGGAGGGGCGGTTTTGTAGCGTCGCACCATGACCCAACGATCGCCGTTTCGCTATTTCAAAACCAGTCCAGAAATCATCCGTCTGGCGGTGATGTTGTATGTTCGGTTCCCACTGTTGCTTCGGAATGTGGAAGATCTGCTGCATGAGCGCGGCATCGACGTGAACCATGAAGCCGTTCGGTTTTGGTGGCACAGGTTTGGGCCTATGTTTGCCAACGAGATCAGAAAACGACGGGTCGAGGGGATGAAGTCGAGCCAGTGGCGATGGCATCTGGACGAGATGTTCGTGAAGATCAACGGCGAAAGACACTATCTGTGGCGGGCCGTGGATCACGAGGGCGAGGTGCTCGAAAGCTTTGTCACCAAGACCAGAGATAAGAAAGCGGCATTGAAATTCCTAAGAAAAGCAATGCGGAAGCATGGCCGACCTGACGTAATCGTGACCGACCGGCTCCGGTCATACGGTGCTGCCCTGAAAGATATCGGTGCCGACCATCGCCAGGAAACGGGGCGCTGGCTCAACAATCGCGCTGAGAATTCACATCTGCCGTTCCGACGACGAGAGCGGGCGATGCTTCGCTTCCGGCGGATGCGAAGTTTGCAGAAATTTGTCGCCGTCCATGCCTCGATCTATAACCTGTTCAATTCTGAGCGCACGCTTTCCTCCAGACCAAACTTCAAGTCGGACCGGGCCGCCGCACTTGCCGAGTGGCGGGGTCTCTGCGCCGATTAAGGGACAGCCATTCTGTCCATGTGGAGACTGGTTCGCATTCGTCTGGCAGCACCCGCGCGCGACTATCAAAAATTGTTCAATTGTTTGCCATCGGAAGATCTGAATTCCGGAAACTAGGGACCAAAAAGTAAAACCTGCGCGGGCGAATAGACGTCATCACCGCAGTCGACCCGGCCAATACGGGCATTCATTCGCCGCACAGCGGCACCCAAGTCCTCGGGCGATGGCCCCTTCGGGCTCAAGGCAGACGTTCGCTCAATTCCGCTCAATGACTACAATGCGGACTTTGCTGGCTTTTGCCTCATTGCGTTTGAATGGCGCATGGGCGGCCAAAAGAGAAGTTCGCCGGTTATGTTGTCCAACGTGAATTTAGAGTCGCGACGGGGTGTTCACCAAAGACCTCTTTGTAGAGCTTGCTGAATCGCCCGTGATGCTCGATGCCGCACATTGAGCAGACGTCCGACACCGTTTTCGGACCGTCGCGGTCGAGCAGCGCACGCCTTGCGCAATGCAGCCTTGCCTGTGCCAGCACTTGCATCGGCGTGGCTCCGCGAACCTTGCGAAAGGCAGCCTGAAGCGTTCGCTCGGACACGCCGACATGGAGGGCGATGTCCGGAAGCCCCTCGATCTCGTTGGGGCGCTTGTGTATCAGTTCTTCGGCCCTTCTGACGTGCCTGAGAGACGGGTTTTCCTCGGGGCCGGACGACTTATTCGCGCCGGTACCGAGGTGCGCGTCAACGCAGCGGTTGAGCTGGTCGAGCACTATCGTCCCCCATGCCTCGGCCAAGCGCATGTCCATTTCCATATCCGCGCAAAGGGACACCTCTGCAGCCAATGTGAGCGTAATGCGGGCCAGATGCAGATCGTCATCCCGGAACGCGTCTCCACAGAGCATGCCGCCCTGCGCTTCCATGCGTGCGAGGCGGTCACCAAGGACCTGGGGCGGCATGGACAGCACGAAGGCCTGGTAGGGTGCCTCCTGCGTGGGAAGGGTCGTCGTTTCGCGCGTCCCGCGGCCAAACAGGATCCATGGCTCGCTCTTGCGCTCGAACCGCATCTGTTCGTTTCGGCTGGCCAGCGTGCCGGTGACCGGGACCAGAAGGTTAGCCCGCTGCAGTTCCCGCACGACAACGTCATGTCCGGTCGATCTAACATAGGCGAGGCTCAATAATGCGATATCGCTGATCGCGACGGCTGCCTCGCCATCCGTCGGATCGCGCAGTTTGAGGTTGGATTTGCCCGTGAACTGGCGCCTCGACAGCTTGGACCGTTCGCCGCTGTAATAGGCGCTCAGCCGGAATCCCCCGAGCCCGGTCGGCAATTCATCATCCGCGGTCTGGCATAGTACACGGGGACCGAGCCCAACAGGCGGATTTCGAGCATGTGCGATCGGATCAAACATTTCCAACTTCGCAGCGGTTTTTGGATAATCTCTGCGCCAAATGGATAGACTATTCCCGAGTCAGTTGCAAACATGATCGATGAGTAGTGGTCATTTTGGGGGGATGTCTGCATTGATCCGCATGATAATGCCAACACTCTAAGCTGTGGTCACGTGCGTTACACCCGAAATCCATTGAGGATTTGCAATATGTCTCCCGGCATTCAGCTCTTCACCAACCTTACCGCTGCCGCCGCGCTCGGTCTGGCGGCAGCGGCCTTCGGCGGATTGTCACCCGCGCTTGCGCAGGATGAGATGCGCACCGAATATGTCCGATTTGCTGCTGGTACGTCTGGCACGGTTATCAACGATTCCATAACCGGCTATGAGAGTGTCCTCTACCGGATCGGCGCCGAAGCGGGCCAACGGATGAAAGTCCGGCTCGAACCGTCAAACACCGCCACCTATTTCAACGTCTACGTTCCCGGCAGGGGCCCGGGTGACGAGGCATTGGTCAACAGCCAGTTCATGGGGGCGATGGTGCCTGATCTGAACATCTTTGACGGGGTTCTGCCTGCCTCCGGCGAGTACACCGTGTCGGTCTACATGATGCGCAGCGCAGCGCGGCGGGACGAAGTGTCTGACTACATGATAGCGATCAGCATCGAGGGCGAAACCGGCGACAGGGTGCAGGCCGATTATGCGGACGGCCTGCAGGGCGGCCCGGATTTCTACAAGGTAGCCACCTCGGGCGGCACCTTGAACTTGCGTTCGGGCCCTTCCTCGGGCGCGAGCCTGGTGACGCGCCTCAACAACGGGCAAAACGTGCGCAACTTGGGCTGCCGGATGCAAGAAGGCCGCCGCTGGTGCCGCGTCGCCACGCTGGCCGACCCGGGCTACGAGGGGTGGGCTGCGGGTGACTTTCTGATCGAAGGCAGCAACGATCCTTCCTCTGGCATGAGCGGCGGTTCAGCGTCGTCAGGCGCCGCTGCAGGAGCATCGGGAGGCGGCGGGTCGACCGTGATCATAAAGTTCCCCGCAGGTGGCTCCGGAGCGGAACTCACGGGCTCTCTCCTGCCGCAAGAGAGCCGGCGCTACATCCTTGGCGCGCGCGACGGTCAGTTTCTGTATTTCCGTCTCGCCGCGAACGGACCCGGAATGACGTACGTAATCTACAACCCGGACGGTTCCGTGTTGCTGGATGAAATGAATGCGACGCAAGAGTATCGTGGACAGCTCTGGCAGTCAGGAGACCATGTGGTCGAAGTCTACAACACCGCAAATGGTGCTCAATCGTACAATGTCATCTTCGGGATTGAATGAGACAACGCTGGGTCATCAAGACGGCAGACAGTAAACTTGGTCAGCATTCACTGGCCAATCGTAACGAAGCAATCTCACATGAAAGGAGTGGAAGGGACACAATGAGAAATAATTTCAGAATGATGGCCGGCGCAGTAGCGCTGCTCGCGCTCGCGGGATGCGTCGAAGACACGGGCGGCACTTCGGCACCGGCGAGCACAGGCGGCGCGGGAGATCTCTCCGACTTCGTCGGCGCACGTGCAGGCCAGGCCGAGGGTGGGCTGCAGGCGCGCGGATACGAACTGATCCGCAGCGAAGGTCTGACGAGCTATTGGTTCAATCGCACGACAGGATCATGCGCAGCGATCACCACGGCGGACGGACGCTATTCCAACATCACGATGCTGCCCGCCGAGGACTGTTGAAACTCTGCAAGTGGATCATCCGGATCGCCTGGGCGATGTACCTCGTAGCTCTGGCGTTGCTCCTGATCGGAGCCTTTGGGCTCTTCGGTCAGGAGCGCGATCCCCTGGCAGGCGTCTTTCTGATGCCGCTTGGTCTGCCATGGGTTCTTTGGACGGACGGATTTCCCGAACCGTTGCTCCCGTGGATAGCAACCCTGTCGCCGTTGCTGAATATCACGATCCTGACATTGCTTTGTCGATACGTTCACGGCGGCAGACCCCGCAGTGAACAACCTAACAAGGGAGGGCCAGATGCACTTTGACCTCGCACATGCGCTTGTAACGGGCGTCCTTATATTTGTCGTGATGATCGGCATGCACAAAGCGGGTCTTTATGTCCCGCACAAGGACGGTGGCCCGAGATGGAGTTGGCCGCTGTTCTTTGGAATCGGTGCCGCGGTTTTCATCCTCAATTTGTTGTGGCCCTGAAGGCCGCTGTTTTTGAGAAAGGCAAGAAGACATGGGTAAAATACTGATTGGAACTGTCGGGCTGGTTATTGGACTGGTCGCAGGAGCCCTCTTCGGTGGGGCGATCGTCGGAGGCTCGGCCGCAGGTGCGGGTATTGCGACGGGTATGTCGGCCGGCGTCTGCTCGATCGTGATTGCCGCGCAGGAGGAGGGACTTTTGACCCCTGACCAGGTGGACCAGATCCTCACCCGCGCAGCGGCCGACCTTGCCGAGATGTCCGGTGAGACAGCGCCTGGTGCCGTTGTGGGAAGTACGTCTGACTGCGACGCCGTAATGGAGCAAATTCGCTCTGCGGCAAACTGATGGACCAGGCGGTGCTCTCAGGCCGGTGGGGTCTTGCAACAAGAAGTCATGGTATTGCTGTGATGATTTTCACTGGAACGCACGGCATCCGGACAGCGACGTCATGGGCAGAGCTGGCGGCTTTCAACTCGGTCGGGTCACAGTTCGTCCGTTTTCCAAACACGGGGCATGGGGCAACCTTGTTCTCACAATGCGCCAGAGACGTCGCCGCAGCCTTTTTCGATCAACCGGGCGAACCAGTGAATTCTGGCTGCACAGAAGACCTCGTTCCAACATTCCTTGTGCCAGAGGATCCAATCCAATGACACTGTTACGGGTGCGAAATGCGTCCTTCTTGGTCGCCACTTCGCGTACACTTTTCAGTTTAATCGCTAGGTATAGGAGGAAATCATGCGAATTCTAGTTACGGGCCTGGTTGCTGGCTCGTTGTTCGTCGGATCAGCGATTCCTGGTGCTGCGATGTCCGACAAGGAAAAGGCGGCCTTGGCCGCGGCTGCGATCCTTGGCATCGCGGCCCTCGCGCATCACGAAAATCACTATCAGGAAGGATACAGACCTCAAGGACACCACGAGACGGCGATGTTCGAGGCGGGATACCGGGACGGTTTGCACAATGAGCAGTTCGATACGGGCTACGGCACCCGCGCTTACAGCGAAGGCTACGCGGCCGGACATAAAGAGCGTGAGAACAACCTGGCGCACAAGCGAAACAAAGTCCGCGAAGTCAGAGTGCCCGCTGCCGCGATTGCAGGCTGCAGAGACGAGGTTTCATCCAGCTTTGGTGTCAGAGCGCGGGACGTTCACATCATCAAGGCCGGCCAGGAAGGGTCCGACAACTACTATATCGAGATGGCCTCGGGCCACCGTCACGTAATTTGCGGGACGAACTCTCGTGGTCAGGTCTTCAATCTGCGCAACGGTAGATTGTAACCAACCAAGCAGGCAAATCAGGTGTGACGCGGATGTAATGGTCTGCGCCACATTTGTGTGGGTTGATCCGGCAGTTTTGGCCGTTCAGGGAGGGAGACTTCTCAATGAAGAAACATATGATGCCACCTGCACTTGGCTTTCTGGCGACGCCCGCCTTTGCTCAGGTGCCGCCCGAAGCGCTGGGCACCGGTATGGGGCTCGTTTCAGGGCTCTTGATTGCTGTGGTGGTCGGCGCGGTCGTCGGCTGGGTGTCGACCCTGATTGTCAAGGGGTCCGGCTCTGGACTGGGCCGTGACATCCTGATCGGGATCGGCGGCTCGCTGGTTACCAGCTACCTGTTCCCGGCCATCGGCCTCAATATCGGGTCTTGTCAGAGGAAACCGGCTTGAGGCGGGTAGGGCTGTTTTGTAGCGTCGCCCTATGACCATAAGATCGCGGTTTCACTATTTAAAAACCAGCCCAGAAATCATCCGCTTGGCTGTGATGCTGTAGGTCCGTTTCCCGCTTTCGTTGCGAAATGTCGAAGATCTGCTTCACGAGCGCGGGATCGATGTCAGCCACGAAACCGTGCGGTTTTGGTGGCACAGGTTTGGCCCGATGTTTGCCGCCGAGATCCGGAAGCGGCGGATAGAGGGCATGCGTTCGAGCCGCTGGCGCTGGCACCTGGATGAGATGTTCGTGAAGATCAATGGCGAACGCCATTACCTTTGGCGTGCGGTTGATCACGAGGGCGAGGTTTTGGAAAGCTTCGTCACGAAGACACGTGACAAGAAGGCCGCGCTGAAATTTCTAAAGAAAGCAATGCGCAAGCATGGACGCCCGGAAGTCATCGTGACCGACAGGCTCAGATCCTATGGTGCTGCACTGAAGGAAGTTGGCGCTGGCCATCGCCAGGAAACGGGGCGCTGGTTGAATAACCGCGCTGAGTATTCTAACCTGCCGTTCCGACGACGAGAACGAGCTATGCTGCGCTTCCGGCAGATGTGAAGTTTGCAGAAATTCGTATCCGTCCACGCCTCGGTCTACAACCTGTTCAATTCGGAGCGAAGCCTCTACCCCAGACTAAATTTCAAGCTGAACCGCGCGCCGCCCTCGCCGAGTGGCGCGGTCTCTGCGCCGAATAAGGGACAGCCATTCTGTCCATGTGGAGACTGGTTTGCATTCGTCTGGCAGCACCGTTCGAATTGGTCTGGCAGCACCCGTCATGGGGAATCTAACTGGCGGTATTATCGTCTGCTTCCGCTTCGGCACTGTCAAAGCAAACTGACTTGAGGCGGGAAGGGCGGTTTTGTAGCGTCGAACCATGACCCAACGATCGCCGTTTCGCTATTTCAAAACCAGTCCAGAAATCATCCGTCTGGCGGTGATGTTGTATGTTCGGTTCCCACTGTCGCTTCGGAATGTGGAAGATCTGCTGCATGAGCGCGGCATCGACGTGAGCCATGAAGCTGTTCGGTTTTGGTGGCACAGGTTTGGGCCTATGTTTGCCAACGAGATCAGAAAACGACGGGTCGAGGGGATGAAGTCGAGCCAGTGGCGATGGCATCTGGACGAGATGTTCGTGAAGATCAACGGCGAAAGACACTATCTGTGGCGGGCCGTGGATCACGAGGGTGAGGTGCTCGAAAGCTTTGTCACCAAGACCAGAGATAAGAAAGCGGCATTGAAATTCCTAAGAAAAGCAATGCGGAAGCATGGCCGACCTTACGTAATCGTGACCGACCGGCTCCGGTCATACGGTGCTGCCCTGAAAGATATCGGTGCCAACCATCGCCAGGAAACGGGGCGCTGGCTCAACAATCGCGCTGAGAATTCACATCTGCCGTTCCGACGACGAAAGCGGGCGATGCTTCGCTTCCGGCGGATGCGAAGTTTGCAGAAATTCGTCGCCGTCCATGCCTCGATCTATAACCTGTTCAATTCTGAGCGCACGCTTTCCTCCAGACCAAACTTCAAGTCGGACCGGGCCGCCGCACTTGCCGAGTGGCGGGGTCTCTGCGCCGATTAAGGGACAGCCATTCTGTCCATGTGGAGACCGGTTAGCATTCGTCTGGCAGCACCCGAGGGTTTGAACTCATCCGAAGCGAAGGGCTGACCTCGTACTGGTTCAACATGGAGACTGGTGCTTGCGCTCGGATCACGACATCTGAGGGAAGATACTCGGACGTAACGGTGCTGCCGTCAGGTGACTGCTGACACGTATTCACCAATCCCAAATCTGCAAAAGGAGATCCAACTTGCATTTCGACCTGGCACATGCGGCGGTCACCATCGTCGCTCTAATCATAACAAACCTGGCGTTGAGATCGGCCGGCGTGATAAACGAAGAAAACAAACACCAATTGAACTGGAAAGTTTTTCTGGCCTACTTCGTGGTCGTCTTTATCATCAATTTGGTGTGGCCGATTTAAAGCTTCAGGGCGGGAAGCCAACCGCCGACCTGACTTGGCTTCCCTGAAGCGCCTCTCGGTGGGACTGACGGCAGGAAAAGCGTGGGCATCGCTGGCTGAAAACAGAAAGGAATACGCATGCGGTTTTTGACGTCCCTCATATTCATTGGTGTTCTGGCAACCGCGGCGAATTCTGACGTCACCAGTCGAAACGGTGGCCCAAGCAACAGCCAGATGCTCTCCAAGGGCAGCGACGGAGGCGTCGATGGCGTAGCTTTCTTTCGCCCAGTCCTAGGCGGAGTTATGTATCGCTCTGGCTTCAAGGGCGGCGACAAGGGTCGAACGGGCTTGAGCGACGCTCAGCGCGAAACACTGTGCGATGACGGGTTTTCGGCCGGGTTTTATGCGGATTTCGGCAAGAACACCGAATTCGGCCGAACCAGTTGTGGAAACGGATCCTTTGACTATCAGAGCGCCAGATCGTCCCGCCCCGGCACCGTCATGGCCGCCATACACGAGGTGATTGAGGACCCTGCAAAGGGTCCTGTCCTTGTGCACTGCATGTGGGGCGTTCATTCCTCAGGCGCATTGTCGGCAATGGCGCTTGTTCAGTTTTGCGGTTGGACGGAAGAAAGGGCCAAGGAATATTGGAATGATGCCAGAAACGGGGCCCCATGTTCGGGCGGGTGTGACCAGTGGATTGATGCAAAGTTCGCCAATTTCAGTGTCGACCCCAAATTGAAGATTTCCGCCGAACAGCAGGCCGCGATTTGCCCCAAATGAGATCTGGAGGACTATTCAGATGAAGCTCAACCTTGTAGGGGCACTTGCTGTCATCGCGCCCACCGTCTTGTGGGCGAACGACGATGTTCTAGGTGAAGTCGCGACATTTGATAGCCCCAATGGCGTTACAGAACGCTGCATTCGGATCGAAAAAATTCCTACGGGCGAGTATAAGAAAAGCGATCTTCAGGAAGAAACGGCCTATTGCGAGATCGATTTCTATGCCTCCGAAATCGCTATTTGTCCAAAAACCTGGAGTACCAGCCCGGGAATGGCCGTCTACGATATTTCGGAAGGACCCTACGTGGGGAATCGCTCTGAATTCGAGAGAAACGCTTGCAAAGAGGGCAAGTCGGCAAAAGCATTAGCCAAGGACAGAGTGGCCAAATTCAAAACCACCATGAACCAAAAGGGCACGAGTGGAACGTTTTCCACCTCGTCTCTGCTTTACTATCATTTCTCCAGGTATTTCGATGCAACGGTGAAAGTGCCGGTGGCGGTCTGGCGCAGCATGGACGCTCAGGCGCATCTCTCCGAGGTCGCAGAGCCCGGTCTTGCGATTTCAGGTGGCTCTCATGGCGGGCGCATGAACCATGAAGGCTGGCGGGTCTTCGCAGCTGCGGATTCCGACCCCAACTCATACCAACCGACCGATGATCTGTTCACCTCGGATCGAACGCAAATATACGGTGTACTAGTTGATAGTCCTGGGCATCGATACGGCTCGGAAATCAACGGCACCCGCAAATCTGGTTGGGGGAAAGGTCAAAACCGCGATTTTCAGGAAACTCCTGCCTTCTTGGCATTGCGTTCTTCAAAACCATTGTCAGAGGCAATTGCAGATGGCGTGAAAGAAGGCCGAAAAGACCGGCAGATCAACAAGGATCTCGGTCCCGATGTCAGTGACCAACAGATGGCATTTTGGATGCAAGAACTTACCGAGATTGTTCTGCTCGACTTCATCTTCAGCCAGCAGGACCGTGTTGGAAACATTGATTTCACGCCCTACTGGTACTGGGTCGAAGACGGAGAACTGAGGCATAAGAAAGCCAAGCACCATCAACCAAACGATGGAGATGTTCCGGCCAACGCAATATTGATCCGCCGCAGCAATCTAAACGACAACGATGCTGGTGGGCGGGTTGAGTATGCCAACTTCGCAAAATCTACTCAAATGCTCGAGAAGATCCGGCACTTCTCTCCAAGCACGTACCGTCGCTTGGTTGCGTTGAACAGTGACCTTCAAACGCAAGGTGCTATTTATGACTGGTTGTCGCAGAGTCTTGGGTTGTCAGATAGGCAGATTGCCCAAGTTGTGAAAAACACCGCGTTGGCAACGTCCATCCTACAGAACAATTGTTCTAGTGGTGATTTGATGTTCGACTTGAACCCTGTCGCATTCTTTTTGCGAAACAACACCGAGGTGGCGGCATTAGACTGTAATGACCCGTAAGCGTTCTGCCCCTATTGCGGCGTTCATTTGGACCGCTATGTTCGCCTGTAAAGCGGCGGCGTTGGATGTAATCGTCATATCGGATCTAAACGGAAGCTATGGCTCGGTAAAATACGATCCCCGCGTCGACAAAGCGATTGAGCGGATAATTGAGATTGATCCCGATCTGGTGATTTCGACGGGCGACATGGTCGCGGGACAGCGCATTCCCAACTTGTCAGACAAACAGGTCAGGGAGATGTGGAAGGCGTTTCACGAGGCCGTATCAGATCCGATAGCGGGTGCCGGAATTCCATTTGCTGTCACGCCCGGAAACCACGACGCATCTGCCTATCGCGCGTTTGAGCGTGAAAGAAGAATTTATGCGAAGGAATGGACACCAAGAAAGCCAGATGTCGATTTCCTGGTTTCAGATGACTATCCTTTCTTCTACGCGTTTGAGATGCAGGGCGTAACGTTTGCATCTTTGGATGCTACGACCTTAGGGCCGCTATCCGGTGATCAGCAGGACCGACTTGTGGAACTGGGTGCAAATGGAAATCCGGTTGTCACTTTCAGTCACCTCCCACTTTGGCCCTTCGCGATCCAGCGAGAACGCGAAATCATTGGTGACCCAACACTTGAAAAAGTCTATCTGGAAAGCGGTGTCGTTCTGCATCTGTCAGGCCACCATCATGCCTTCTTCCCAGGCTGGAAAGACGGTGTGGCCTATGTTTCCCAAGCTTGTTTGGGGGGTGGCACGCGGCGGCTTATTGGCGATAGCGCCAGATCACCTCACAGCTTCACTCATGTTACGTTCCAGCCGAACGGAGAGTTTGGGATAGCGGTATATCGAGGGCCTGATTTCGAAAGGTCGGTAAACTTCAAGTCGCTCCCGAAAGAGATCAGATCCCCAAATGCGGTTTTGAAGCGCTTAGACCTTGTGAAATGACTAGAGGTTGAGTTTCAACTCAACTTTTTCAGGGACCAGATCGTTTACCATCTCTTCGATCCGGGCTTCTGAAAGTCCGCCCGAGGTAATGAAAAGCAAAGAAACGCGAGATTTGCCGGGAACGTGGTGTTTTCTGAGCAGCTTCCAACCAGCGTCTGCTGCCATGGCTTCGATAGCTCCGCTGACTTTCAGTGAATGCTCTTCGTCTGAAGCCTTGAGCGAAATTTCAACACCCTTGTTTCGCCCACCGAGCCAAATGAAACACCAACATACAACCGCCACCAGTGTGGCCATCAAGGGCAAGCCCAACCCTACTGCGAGCCCAAGCACGGTCACTATAATCATTTCCACCGTGTCGACCGGGTCATCCATATTTGATCGGAACCTCAACAGGGCTCCGATTCCAAATATGACAAAACCGATCATTGATCCGTGCTGTACGACCAGAAACCCAACCGCCATACCGACAAGCGCGTACAGGAAGAACAGTCGCGGCATGACGATGTCGCTGACACTTCTGCGGGCTCTCCGCCTCACAGGGTGATAGACGATCAGTCCAGTCAATATGACCGTTACGATGACGTCGAGAGTAAAAAAATACAGTTCCTGTTTGCCCCGAAACTGTATCCAACGTCGTTCGATAACAATTTCCGATCCCGAAGCCCCGGCCAGCATCGTCGCAGGGTCGACTTGTGACACCGCAGTACCCGGCAACAGCAGCATCAACAACACGGTCACAAATGTGAGGGTCGTATTCAACTTGTTTTCCTTCCTGCATACGCCAAAGGCTTACACTTCGCCAAAGGCACGTCATGCCCCATTCAATTCAATCGCAACAGGCGGGATCAGGTAAAGAGATTACAGTGCATTCTTCGGACATCGCATCCGGACTGTGATACGAACGCTGACACAGGGATGTGGTCCAAGCGCGAGAGAATTCAATGACAGAAAACAGAGTGTTTTCGTCAAAAGCTCAAATTTCATGGTGTTTCTGCAAACTTAGACGACTCGCTTTTGCGGCCAGCTTGGTTGCGGCAGCCTTCATGCCTTGGACCGATTTTGCCTGCGCCGAAAGTGCTGGTTTGGTTCTGGTCGATAAATTCAAGGTGGCAGACAAATCAGAGGGATTTTCAGAGCCTTCTGGTTTGGCAATGTCTAACGCTGAAGGCTTCTTGTGGTCTGTAAGTGATGCCGAACCTAAACTGCACCTACTCGGAGTCGACGGGGTATTAGAAAACTCTTTCAAGTTGCCAGCATTGGCAGGATCAGATTTGGAGGGTGTTGCATCTCGAAAAGATGGGTCTGTTTTGGTGCTTCAAGAAACTGACCGATCAATCCTAGTCGTTCACCCAACTGACCCCATTCAACTGACTAAAATACCTCTCGCATCTCTTAAAGGTTTCCCGACCGCCGCTGAATTACTCGTCGGCAACCCTTTGAACAAGGGACCCGAAGGCATCGCCGTTGACCCGGATTCCGGGCGGGTCTTCGTTGGCATTGAGGGAGAACCAAGGTTGTTGATGGTGTTATCGCCAGAGCTAGACGAAATTATTGAGATCATTCCTTTAGCCCGCGATGCAGGTTTTATCTCCGAGCGTGTAGATGATGATGAACTGGATTTGAGTGGCTTGGCATGGTCCCGGTACTCACGTTCTCTCTGGATTTTGAGTGACAAAGGCCGTCAGATCTTCGTCTACAATCCAGAATCCAAGTCAGTAAAGTCTATCAGTTTGACGTTCACAGTAGATGGAAAACAAAAAGAAGTTAAACATCCCGAAGGGATCGCTCTCGATGAGACGAGAGGGCTTCTCTATATTCTGACAGACGATGCCAAGAAATCGCGGCTTTATGTTTTTGAGCAGCCGGAGTTGTGAGGACTGTCCTACTAGCTCTCTACTTTAAATGCTAAAATAGCGGGGTTGTGTAATTGAGCGCCGTCGTATGTGCGGCGTATTAAGTAAATCTGCGCTCTGTTCGCTGTGTTTCTCAAAAACATCACCCATCAATACATTCGAGTAGCGTCAGGTTCACACATGCGAACCACATAATAGGATTGGACTTCAACATGCCAATCACCTTAAGGTTGTCAAAAATGCGCGTACTCAGCTCGGTTGTTTCTGCGATCATTTGCACTCTTGTGGCAACTGCATCAGTTCCAAAAAGTAGCATTGCCCAAACCTGGGACGTCGCATCCCGGCACTCTGTCAGCGGCGTAACCGTGTATGATTCTGATGAGTTGTTAACTTTTGCCGGTCAGTTGGCCTTTGATCGGTCAGGCCGCATCACAGCGGTGGAGGTCGCATCAACGATCACGCAGATCTACCGAGAAGACGGCTATTTTTTGGCTGAGGCCTGGCCTGGCCCCGATGGGCAGAGCATTGTTGTTGATGAAGGGCGTATTCAAACCATCGAAATTGAAGGCGTAGATACTCGCACGTTCCAAAGCTTAGAAAAGATCTTTCGCCCCCTCACTACCGCATATCCAATAACTCTCAAACGATTTGAGCGGGCGGTTATGCTAGCCGAGGACATACCCGATTTGGACGTATCGACCGAACTTGATTACCCGGATCAGGCTGGTGCTCGGCTGAGAGTCTTGGGAGAACCTCTGAGCAAACAAGCCGGTAGTGCGACACTAGACAATCCTCCGCGTGAGCTTGGAGAAGCGCTCAGTTTCTATGTCGTACAAGAATTTTATTCGACGCTGACCGTTGGGGATTTGCTGCGATTTGAGGGTTCAGGCAATTACAATTGGAACAAAGACGATGAACACTCATTATGGGGCGCTCTTACCTATCGCACGCCTCTTAACAGTAATGGTTTGTACGGTGAGATCTTCTACGGCAATGTAAACGCCAAGCGTGATATCTCTGGCGATTTCGCAAGAACTGATGTCGACGGGGAAAACTTCACCGTCGCATTGGGTTACCCCGTTATCCGCGATGTAGCCCGATATGGATACCTGCTGCTGGACTACCGTCTTTCAGAAGCGGATTCAGTCAGCGGAGGGGTTCCACTATCGAGTGACGCCAGTGTCGTTGGCCTCACTTACCTTTACGGCCAGAATTATCCAAAGGGGCAAGCGCTTGAAGCAGGGTTAACTCTGTCATTTGGTGACAATGACAACGACACGACCGACGCAAGCTTTGATGACGGGGACTCTTCGTTCTGGCATTTGAGGGGCGGCATTGGATACGAAAGCCCCCTACCGGGCTTATCGCCCAACACAGCTTGGCGGACAGAGATCTGGGGTCAGTATACATCAGACCGGCTACCCTCTGTCGAAGAGTACTTCCTTGGTGATCGTTATGCGTTGCGTGGATACCGCTTTGACGAAGTGGATGGTGACTCAGGGATTTCAGCAATCTTCGAAGTATCTCACTCCTATTTCCCAAGCTCGCAGAGCGTAAATCGTCTTACGCCCTTCGCTTTTCTCGACGTTGGTTACATCTCGAATAATGATCCCGCCAGTTTCGAAGTGGGAAGTGCTACACTGGCATCGACCGGGTTGGGGCTGGACATCGAGTTTAAGCGAAACTTATTCCTATCCGGATACGTTGGCGTCCCTTTGAGAGACGGTCCTCTGACCGACTCGGGCGACCCAGGCGCGTATCTTGCTCTGACAACAAGTTGGTGAGGATGTTATGAAACTGAACAGAATTGCGTTACTTACGACAGCTTGTTTGATTGCAGAACTGGCCGCTACACAGGTCGTTGCCGGCGGAAATCACTACGGGTGGTGCCGTGGCGTAGGGAATCCTCACCAGTCAAGCCAAGGCTGCGGGCAGGCCGGTGGGCAAGTAACAGGTAATCAAATTACCGGCCCAACTCAGCCGGTAGCAAATCAGTTGCCGCCTAAGGGAACGCAGCAAACGCCCACGTCCGTTACTGTTCCAGTCCTTGCGCCGGGCGCGATTCCGAACGCAATTCCCGGTCAGGTTCCTATCGCGACACCAATAGCGGTTCCCGGTCAGGTTCCCACGCCGGTAGTAGCGCCGACCCTAGCTCCGCCTTTGACTCCAAATGCGACTCCAAACCGGGTTCCGACAGCCGTTCCAAATCAGGTTCCGCCATTGGCTACCGGGCCTACCGCGGTGCCGCCGCAAGTTCCGACTGCAACTCCCAATCAAGTTCCGATAGCTATCCCTGGCCAGGTTCCGCCTCAACCTACCGGCCCAACAGCGGTGCCGCCAGTTGTGCCCACCGCGACACCAAACCAAATACCAGTCGCAGTTCCTGGTCAGGTCCCGCCTCAGCCCACCGGTCAAACTGCTGTGCCACCGCTCGTCCCGACTGCAACACCAAACCAAATTCCGGTCGCAGTGCCCGGCCGTGTTCCGCAACCCAGCGGTACTACGGCTGCACCAACGCTTGTGCCAACAGGAACCCCCAATCAGGTTCCCACGGCGGTTCCTGGCCAGGTTCCACAGTTGACACCAAAACCTACGGCAACTCACGTGGCCGTCCCAGGACATCCGAAACCACAAGGCGTCGTGACGATCATGCGTCCAAAGCCGAGGCCGACAACCGGTACTGTCCAACAACCTGGCACAACACAAGTGTCCCATCATTTAACCCACCAAATCAATGCGAAGAAACACGATCACGTCGCAGCAACACCCGGACGGCATGACCCGCACGACCTGCCGAGGTTCCGCAACGCGGCAGACAAGGAAGACTGGGAATGCGTTGCCAGCGGATTTGGACAGCGTCGGTATGATGCCGGGCGCGGCGTGTTGCTGAACAGCGGGGCACTACGACACCTTGGAAATGTGGATGCGATGGCTCGTGATGTACCAGCACGGCACCCGAAGCATTCCGGATGCATTATCTCGGTCAAACGAAAGCAGCGCTGAAGCTCGCTGGGTAGGTTTTGCTCGGACAATGAGATTAATCGACCAGTAGTTCGTCAATTGTCATCTGGTTAACTGGATTTCGTATTGCCCTTATCCTCTGGCGTTTACGTCGGCTGAAGTATCCCGATAATGCTCGGTACCTAAATTTACTTCAACTGGGCCAATAATCTAAAGTGCCGCACTTCCTCGCAGAGCCTCCGACCATCTGGGCCGGTCGGACCAGGCGGTGGTGGTGTCAGAAGGAATTTGGTTGAGGCGGGCAGGGCGGTTTCGTAGCCTCTGGCCATGCCCAAGTGTGATCCATTCCAATACTTTCATAGCAGCCCGGAAATTATCCGCTTTGCGGTCATGATGTACGTTCGTTTCCCTTTGTCGCTGCGGAATGTCGAAGATCTGCTGCACGAGCGCGGTATTGATGTAAGTCACGAGACGATCCGTTTCTGGTGGAACAGATTTGGTCCGATGTTCGCGTCAGAAATCCGGCGTCGGCGGGCGGAAAGACTGCGATCCGGGCGGCAATGGCAGTGGCATGTCGACGAGGTTTTCGTGAAGATCAACGGCGAACGTCACTACATGTGGCGCGCTGTTGATCACGAAGGCGAAGTTCTGGAAGCCGTGGTCACGAAACGTCGAAACAAGCGAGCCGCTCTGAAATTCCTCAGAAAATTGATGCGGCGCTACGGTCGGCCGGAAGTTCTGGTGACGGACCGCCTCCCTTTGTACCGTGCGGCGTTGCGGGAGGTTGGAGCGGCCGATCTGCAGCATACAGGCCGTTGGTTGAACAATCGGGTTGAGAATTCGCACCTGCCATTCCGACGAAGAGAACGGGCCATGCAGCGCTTCCGGCGCATGCGAAGTTTGCAGAAGTTCGCCGCCGTTCATTCCTCCGTTTACAACCATTTCAACCAGGAGCGCCACCTCTACACCCGCGAAAACTTCAAGCTGATCCGCAACGCCGCTCTTGCCGAGTGGCGTCAGCTCTGTTCCGCCTAAGTTCCCGTGGTTATTGGGAAACTGAGACTGGTTAGAATCTGTCTGACAGCACCGCCACCCAGTCCCGTCTTACTCCATTGATACTTTCTGTCCCGGATTTATGTAGAGATTTCAGTGGTTTACCATACCCGTTTTCTATCAGAGGCGATCTAGCAAGCACAACTAAGGCACGGTTCTGACGCCAGTCTCAGTTCCGTATTTTCGCGGGGTCGCTTCGGGCGGATTTTCCCTGGTCTTGTCAGAAGAACTTTGCTTGAACGGGGCAGGGCGGTTGCATAGCATTTAGGAATGACCAAACCTGCCTCCTTCAAATACTTCAAAACCAGCCCCGAAATCATCCGCCTGGCGGTGATGCTGTACATCCGAGTTGCACTCTCGCTTCGGAATGTCGAAGATCTCCTACATGAACGTGGGATCGATGTAAGCCATGAGACAGTCCGCTATTGGTGGAATAGGTTCGGCCCGATGTTCGCCGCTGAGATCAGACGGAAGCGTGTGCAGCAACTCCGAACCTTTTCAAAACGGAAGTGGCACGTGGACGAGGTCTTTGTGAAAGTGAATGGCAAACGGCATTATCTTTGGCGCGCTGTGGATGACGAAGGCGAGGTGCTGGAAGCGGTTGTAACGAAGCGCCGTAACAAAGCTGCAGCACTGAAATTTCTCAAGAAATTGATGAAGCGGCACGGCTGCGCCGAAGAGATCGTCACAGATCGCTTCGCTTCCTACAAGGCTGCCCTTAGAGATTTGGGTGCTCTCGAAAAACAACAGACGGGCAGGTGGCTAAACAACCGCGTCGAGAATTCGCACCTGCCGTTTCGACGACGCGAACGCGCGATGCAGCGTTTCAAGCGCATGCGAAGTCTACAGAAATTCGCCTCCGTCCATTCCTCCGTGTACAACCACTTCAACCAGGAAAGATCGCTAGCCAGCCGAGACTCCTTCAAGCAGACACGCACCGCCGCTCTTAGCGAGTGGCGTCAACTTTGTTCCGGATAGGTTCGCGGTTTTCGCGGCAAACTGAGACTGGTTAGAATCTGTCTGACAGCACCTCCGTGAATACGTTGACAGGTCGCAGCAGCGTGCATGTTTTCTACATTATTCTAAAGGACGAATCCGGGCGCCAGAATCACTGGTGAGAGAAAAGCTGCTTTCGTCGCCACCTCTATTATCGTCCATTTAAACGGCAGCCACTGCCAGAAATTGAACCTGGCGTGGCTGCCCCCACTACGTCAAGTTATCACCTGAACAACTTCCAGCAGTGTTCATAGCCTTGCCTGAAAAAAGGCTCGAACCTGCGGTCATACATGTCCGAGTGCCGCTCGTATGCCATGCTCATGCTCATATGTGCGTCACCGGTACCCTCATGGCATCCGTCGTCGTAATATGCCCGTTCGTTGGAGCCCGGCGTGGGAGCGTTTTCATGCGAGGGTCGCGAGGGCTTTTTTCGCGCATCGGCAGCAGCATTCCGATATCCTACATCGTAACCCTCGCGATAACAGTTTCCGCGCTCATTCCATTTTCTGGCAACCTTCCGACCATGGTGCATCGGGTCATATTCACGCAAATGAGAACCATCGCCCCGACCATCGCGAACGCCCTTTTCATAGGCATGCTGAAAGTCGGTTCCGCAGTTTGCGGCCAGAGCGTCTGCCGCTTGCATGACCCAAAAAGCTGTGCAGGAAACCAAAAAAACAGTGAGAGACTTCATTGCTCTTCCTCCTCATGCGACTGGTTAAAAAAAACCAGGACTGGAAAAACATTATACGCATTCGGGTTTTTGTCTATGTGCAAGGCAAGCTTTGAGGATACGATCCGCGTCGACCGGGGCAGCGAGTTCATCTCTCGCGACATGGACCTCCGGGCCTACCAGCGGTATCACGCTCGGCTTCTTGCTGCCGGGCAACCGCGCCCGCCATCGCCGTTGCTCAAGCACAGATACTGAAACCGGTTAATGGGAGAACGACAGCTTCGTCCGCACACCAGTCATCTGATAAAAAGCCTCAGATGACTGAGACGAGCCCAAGGCGGAAGTTCGTTCCGGAAGTTTCTTGCCCAGAAATAATTGATCCGCATTCTCGGGTCCGGCGGACTGCTATCGGCTCGCTCTGATGGCTACGCCCGGAAAGATATCCTCGACAAGTTGTCCTTCGGTCACGACAGGTTGCCCGTTGACGATAACATGCACAAAGCCTTCCGATGGCAGGCTGTTGGTTCCGGGCGTGTATCCTGCAACTCCCTTTACAGTGTCCGGGTCGAAGATCGTGATATCGGCAAATGCACCGGCTTGCAGTCGTCCGCGTTTGTGCATCTCCGGAGCAAATGGCTCCAGAAACTTCGCTTGTATGAAACCGGTCTTGGCGATGATTTGCGGCATTGTCAGACTGCCGTCGTCAATTGCTATCCGCAAATAGGCACCAAAAGTCCCAGCACTGCGCGGATGGCCGTTACCGACGCCGAAAGGGGCTGCAAAAGGCAGCGAGGCACCTGCGTCATCAACCAGTGGCATGCCGTCGCTTGCAATGATGATGTCGGGGTGAAGAACTGCAGCTAGCATGTCCTTTCGCATGATGTGCTCCATCAGAAAGAACCCATCGGGCCGTTCGCTGCGATACTTTTCAAAGGTCTCTTCCGTCAACGTTTCGCCGGTCTCGACCCAGATCAGATCGTCGTAATCCATGCCTGTGCGCTCCTGCCAGCCTTCGGCGAGAATTTCCGCTGCGATGAAACTTGATCCTCTGACGTAAGGAAACGCCTCTCCGAGAATATTGCCGCCGTTGCGGTTGGCCGCTTCGATGATATCCAGCGCCTGCTCCGTCGCGGACAAGGCGTTCGTGGGCACATGGTGCAGCAAAATCGGCACGTCATAGGCCATGCCGAGCGCCACAAACTCTTCCTGACCAAGCACGCCACTGGGCGAGATGATGCTCAGATATCTGGGATGCGTCGTGAGGAAGCTGCCCTCCGCAGCGGCAAGTTGCGCCATACGCGTGACACCCTCGCTTTGCGCATTCGGGTAGTACCCCACCATCACTCCGATGCCGATCCCCCCTTCTTCCACGCCCTGTCTCACCAGATCGTCAATCTGGTCCAGTTGCGCGTCGGTGGCCCGTTGGACAGCCCACAAGTTCCCCGTAGCGCCTGCTTTCTGAAGGGCGTGGGTCATCATCGGGCTGCCTTGCGCATCGATACCGTCCATCACCATCAGGCGTGCCGCGGCATGAGACACCGAAACACCGTAGTTGGACAGGGACACGCCAGCCTTGGCGGCGAAGTAGTCAGACACCGGCAACGCCCCCGCTTCGAGGTCCATTTGTGTGGTGCGGCCATCGAAAATCGAGACTTTCTCGCTATACCGGTCTTGCCCATGCGCATGCAGGTCGATGAAGCCCGGCGCTGCGATGAGGCCCGTTGCATCGATCACCGAAGCGCCGGTAATCGGCTCTGGTGTCACAATCGCGATTTCATCGCCGGTGATGCCAATATTTCTGACCTGATCAAGTGCGGTCTCGGGATCGACAACGCGCGCGCCTTCGATGACAAGGTCATAAGTTTGCGCATGGGCCAGACCGACCGACAACGACAGAACAGCGGCGGCAATAAAGTAGCGCATGCAGAGTACTCCCCAAATCGAACCAAGGTCTGTTTATCCGCTTCCGCAAAAAATGTGGATGAAAGAATGTAATGTCGGGTTCGTCCGCATAGCGGAACTCGGGGTGTTTTTCAAAAATGACCGCTTTCGACAGAAACAGACATTCAAGCCGACGAAATCGGGGCGACGTTGTGCGATGTCTGCTTTCACCGAGACCGGACGTCCAGCAAACTAGGGTCTATGTCCGAGTTGCGGACGAAGCGGGCATTGACGAGGCGCGCCCAAAACGATCCCTCTTGCTGTTCGCAAATATCAGGTGCCGGGCTTCAGCTTGTCCGAAATCCAGCGAAACTCGGGCGGCAGAACTGGCAGCTTGGTTGTCATCATCGGTTCCGGGGAGAGCTTGCGGGCGGCCGTCAAGCAAGCTTTGGCCATTTTTCCCATCTGCATTTCATTGAGGGCCATTGCGCGGAGTTTCAGGTGACCCGCTTCGTTCGGGCGCAGGTCAGAAGCCGCGGCAGCATCTTGGGCGGCTCCTTCGAAGTCTCCCGCGCAGAACCTTGCTACACCTCTCATGAACAGCCGGTAAGGCTGAAGCGGGTTCTGAGCGCCTCGTTCGATCAACCGGGAAAAGGCGGCATCGGCACCCTCGAAATCGGACTCTCGAAGGAGGATCTGCCCTCTGAGCTCGTAGTTCTCGAGATACGCCGGATTGATTTCTGCACTTCGCTTCAGATCAGCTCGGGCGCCTGGGACGTCGTCATCAACGGCAAGCCGGAAATACGCTCGGGTCCAGAACACGTAGTCACTCTGCGGCGACTGGATGACCGCCGTGTTAAGGTCCTCGGCATAGATTTGTCGTAGGTCTGCTGGCAGGTCTTGGTAGCGTGCTCCATGCAGCATGATCTGGGCTTCTACCCGCATGCAAAGCGATACCGCATCATACGGATTCAGTGAAATCGCACGTTCCATGAGAGCGAGACCATACGTCCAGCTCTCCATCGTCACTTTGTAGTATTCGTTGGCCGCCCGTGCCCTGAGTTCCGAGACACTCAAATCCTCGAGTGGGATTTCGACCAGGCGATCCCCGTCGAATGCATTGGTTTGCAGACGCAGATCACCCTCCGCCAGTTCGAGCACTTCGTCACAGAAGGCAAAGATATCCTCTGTCGGCGCCTCGTATGTTTGCGACCAGACAGGCCGGGCATCTGCCCGTGAGGTCAAGGTCACAGTCAACCGGCCCCTTCCCCCGGCTATGCGCAACCGTCCGCGCAAGTCATAAGTCGCCTTTTCCACGTTCTTGTCGGAAGCGTCGAATATCAACACGCCCTTGCGACGCGAGACACGAACGATCAACTGGTCGCGCAAGTCGCCGGCCACAGCACCAGTTTCTGGATCGATCGGAGCGAATTCGAAGGCCTGCACTGCGATTGAAGGAACATCGTCCAGCTTCCGTTTTAGACCGGGAGCCGGGCGCCACTGATACAGCCTGACCGGTTGCGAAATGTTCTTCAGGTTGAACGTGCCTGCGTCGCTAAGAAGCTTGGCGCGGTCGCTGGACAATTGCCGAAACAGATCTTCCGACACCATCACACCTCCCGGCGGTGCTTCAGTCTGGATACGCTGCGTAATATTCACACCGGCACCGTAGAAATCATCTTCATCTTCAACGATCTCACCCAGGTGACACCCGATCCTCAGCTTCAGTTTCCGGTGATCGTAAAGGTTCGTCTGCACCTGAATTGCGCTGTCTAGAGCCGCACTGATGGACGAAAAGGCGATGATCCAGCCATCGCCCATACGTTTGAGAATCTCGCCGCCGAAATCAGAAAGGACGGGCTCTAGCTGCTTGTTCTTCAGCTCACGAACCGCCTCGATCGCAGCGTCTTGATCGGCGCTCATCATTCGCGAGTATCCGACCATATCGACAAACATCAATGTCGTGATCCGTGAACGCATCCAGTTCCTCCGCCGTCCAGCCTAGCAAGAACGATCGGATCGGCAAACTGACAACATGTGGGGACGACTTCTTCGGATAGCTGACCTTGGTTTGATCATCGTCTACTTCCGCTATACGGACAAAGCAGAAATCGCTCCATCACTAAAATACTGCAGGTGGCTTAGCCAAAGGTCCCCAAGTCTCAGGGTCTGGTAGACCGACACTTGACCACGCTTCTTGCAAAACTCTGGAGTCTGAAGATCTTGTCCGCGGCAAATCATCCAAAATATCAAACCAAGGCATTTTGCTTTCTATTCCGGAGTGGACCGAGGGAGCAAAGTTTTCTGGTTGGTCGAGGCTCGAAGTATGCAGGACCAGATAGGCCGTTTCTCGTGGCTTCACGAGCTTATAAGTTAGGCTTGCCCCGCATTTGGCACAAAAGCCACGATTTGCTATCGGCGTAGTTGCGAAGTACCGAGGTTCCTCGGTGAGAAATCGAACAGCAGAAGCGGGAAAGGCCGCCCATGCATTAACTGCTGAGCCAGAAAATTTTCTGCAACAACTACAATGGCAATACCCTGTGCTTATGGCAGGCGCGTTTATTTCATATCGGACCAACCCACAGATGCAGCCACCAGTTATTAAGGTTTTGGCCAATTCATCTTCATCAAAATCCAGAAAACCTCCTTCTTTCCCGGGTTCTGAAATGGTCATGTAGACATGTATTGGACTATCAGTTCTCTTGAGTTTTTTGTGACCGCAATCCGCCAGCGGAAGATCTATCTTGCCAGCTATTTGCGCCATCACTTCCCCTGAAACCGCGATTCCGCCTGGTTCCGCTATTGCCTCAAGCCGTGCGGCAGTATTTACGCCCTCGCCGAGTATATCATCGCCGTGCACAACAACATCACCGAGCGAAACTCCGACGCGTAAAATGAGTGGGTCGTCACTATTCGATTGGCGTGCTTCGCGCGCGCACGCTCTTTGAATGTTGATTGCACAATTGACCGCCTCAAAGACACTCGAGAACTCAGCCAAAAAGCCATCGCCAGTAGACTTAAAAACACGACCGCGGTTTGCTTCCACCTGCATGCCGATGATTTCACGTTCTAGTCGAACCAACTTAGCTAATGTTCCGCTTTCATCTCGTGATACCAATCCCGCGAAACCGACTATATCGGTCGCCAGAATGGCCGCTAATTTGCGTTCCATCTCCGTTGCTCCGAGCCAACAATCTCCAATTTGTTCCTGCTTACTGTAGCATAAAATCGGTCGCATCGAGCTACGGTAGCTGAGGTGTTAATTTCCAGTTTTGAAAGACCGTTCAGGGCTCTCTGCCGCCTTGCGGCGATGCAACATGCAACGCAACCTCGAATCCGGAACCGGCCATTCACGGTCTGGGCTAGAATCACCCCGTCTACACAGTGTCGACGCCGGGAGCGGGAGGGACGGATTGAGGAAATCTCATGTCCAAAGTCCAACTTCCCGCTGTCAAACCGAAACGCCGCCCGTCGAACAAAGGGCGGCTTGTGGGCCAGAAACTCCCGCTGCTCCCAAAGCAGGTATGGGCGATTCGTGCCCGCCTCAAACTGGCGCGGAATCTCAGGGACCTCGCCCTGTTCAACCTCGCGATCGACAGCAAGTTGCGTGGCTGCGATCTCGTCCGGTTGAAGGTCGCCGAATTCGTGATTGGGGGCAGTGTCCGCGATCGTGTCTCTGTCATCCAAAGCAAGACACAACGACCAGTCCAGTTCGAGGTCTCTGAAAACACGCGTGAGTCCATCTGGAACTGGGTTCCGTCTCCCGAGATGGTCGGGGGTGTGTTTCTGTTTCCCAGCAGGATCCACGATCGACCGCATGTATCGACCCGGCAGTACGCGCGGCTTGTCCAGGACTGGGTGTCGGCGATCGGCTTGGACCCGAGCGGATACGGCACGCATTCGCTGAGGCGCGCCAAAGCCGCTCAAATCTATCGAAAGACCGGCAACCTTCGTGCGGTCCAGCTCCTGCTCGGACACACCAAAGTAGACAGCACGGTTCGATACCTTGGGGTCGAGCTCGAAGATGCGTTGGCAATCGCCGAGAAGATCGACATGTAAACGATCGGCGAACGGCATAAGATGCCGTTCGCTTTCCTAGACCGGACGGACAGCCAAGGCCCCGCCAACGACTGCTTCGAGCCCAAAACAGACATGGTCAAACCGCCCGAATAAAGACCCGTTACTTTATCTGCCTTTCTTCAATTCGCGAGCCGTCAATCAGATTGGCTGATGGAAAAAGAACCACCGTATCACCCGGCTCCAATCCACTTAGCACTTGAGCTTCGACACCATTGTTTTGGCCGATGTCCACCTTCTTTAGAACTGCGCGGCCGCCAGCATTGGCAAAGACGGCCCAATTCGCTTCCTGTCGAAACAGCGCAGCTGAAGGAACGATGGTGACGTCTTCTTGTTCCCAGACGACTATGCGGACTTCGATACGATATCCGTGTCCCAAAGTCCCTCGAACCTCGCTTGGACCGTCGAATTGTATCGTGGTTTCAACCCGCTGTTCCTCTACTCCCAGTGCTGAGTACTTCGTGTATCCATAGGGGTCAATCCGGCTAACTGAACCACTCAGATCGCCAAGGCCGCCCCAATTGGTGATAATTACACGATCCCCTTCGCTGACCTGCACCGCTTCTGACGACAAGAGTTCGGCCACTACTTCGAGGTCGCCTTCGATGTTTCCGATTTCCAATATCGGCTCACCAGCCGGGAGTGTTGTTTCACTTTTCTGGATAACTTTCAAAATAGTTCCGTCGATGGGTGCGCGCAGCGGAATACTGTAGGAGGGCGCCCCGCTATCCTCAAGCGCTTCGGCTAGACCTGCGTCATCAAATCCAATCAATCGCGCGCGCGCATTGGCCAGTTCTGCCTCTCGCATCGCGATTGCAGCCTGGACTGTATCGAGGTTGGCTTTAGCGATTCTGGCGGCCTGCTCGGACCTTTCCATCGTGACTTTGCTTGCTATGCCTTTAGCAACAAGCTTTTGTGTGCGCTCAAGTTCGCTTTGCGCGAAGTCGTCCGTAGCCAATGCCGCGTTTAAATCCGCGCGGGCAACCCTGAGCGCTGCTTCGGCGGCGCTGACCGCAGCAAGTGCTTGCTCGCGGGTACGTACATCCAGAGCCGATGGATTGGCCGGCGTCATGCGGGCAACGATCGTTTCACCACCGACGACACGGTCACCGGGCAGAACCGTAACACGTTGCAGTTCACCGGCAATAGGGGAAGAAACGACATAGGGTTCCTTAACCCTCGTTTTGCCTTCTTCGTTGATGGTAACAATCATATTGCCGCGTTCTACCGTCGCAGTATCGACCAGTATCGGGCGCGGCCAGAAAGCGGCAAGGAGAGTAACCGCAACCACAATCGCTGAAACAATTGTTAAGATCGACCGAGAGTACCTTTTTCGCGCGCTCACGAATGCTACTCCCTTGATTTGAGTGCCAGAACCAGATCCGACCGATCCACATTGCGTTTAACCAACCACCCTGAAAGCAATGCTGCAATGACCACAACCACAGTAGCTTGCCCAAAACTCCTGAAACTAAAGTAGGGGGGGATTTGGTACAGGTCCGTACTGAAACCTTGAGAGACCGCGATGGTCAAACCATAGCCTGCTAACGCCCCTAAAGGCAGCGCCAGCAACGTGACGACGGCCAATTCACCTAGCAAGACGAAGGCTACTTCTGTTCTTGTGAACCCCAAAACTCGCAGCGCTGCCAGATCCCGGACGCGTTCGGCTTGAGCGACACGAGCTGCATTGTATATTACACCAAACGTTATAACCCCGGCAATCAAGGCCATAATGTAGCGCATGGCGCCTGCTCCTTCGTCCATCACTTTCTGAAACGCACCTCTAGTATCAGATTTTAGCGCCACACCCGCCACCATTGGCATGTCCTTGAGCTGTTTGTAAGTCTCCTCCTCAAGATACTTGTCAGTTCGTATGAATGCTCCGGATACTCGATCCGGTTCGCGGAGAACACGGTTCAGTGCGGTTATCTCCATGTATGCCGGCGATCCCATGAGGCTTTCGGAAATGGCGACTACGGGCAGTTGCAACACAGGACGACGACCTTCGCGTACGTCAACGGAAAGCCAGTCACCCGCTCGGATGTCGAGAATTCTAGCGAGGCCTGATGAAAGAATGACACCATCCTGGCGCATCGGGATCGATCGTTCAGCACGGTCTATTGCGCGGTTCAACCTTGGAAATTCAGTCAATCCGGTAATCGCACCGCGATAGGAAAGACGACCGTGCTTAAAGATTGCGGGCACGATGCGAACAGGCTCAACTTCAATTACTCCTTCGATTGACTGTACGTCGAACAGGCTTTGGCGAGAAATGGGGTTGATAAAACTGACGGACACGTTGCTCCGATCCATGATATCGAAGGTCAGCTCAGCCATTCTGTCGAAACTTGCTAGAATTGATGCCATTGCTGCTGACAGAGCGATGCCGGCGCTGACGCCTGTTATCGCGCCTATCATTCGCACGGGCTGGCGCGTAAGCCGGCGCAACACCATTCGAGTTGGTTGGTCCAGATACCCGGCTAAGGCTTTTCCGATTTGCCCGCTTCTGCTGTAATCGGCTGGCGCCGCGGCCCGCATCGCCACTGCAGGTGTCAAGACAAATACCCTACGCAACACCACCATCCCCCCGACCGAAGATGTCAGAATACTCGCTAAAAATCCAAGCGTAACGCTCAGAGGTTCCAGTCGAAAAACTAAAAACGGGAATTTGTAATAAACGAGGTAGACATCTATCAGCGCGCGTCCGGCAACTATTCCCAATATTCCACCTACAATGGCTCCACCCCCAGCAATTATCAGGACCATTTTTAGATAGTGGCTTCCAACCTCCCAATTCGTGTAACCGAATGCTTTCATCAATCCGATTTCTTCCCTTTCAGAAGCCACCAAACGGGAAATGACAATGTAAAGAAGAAACGCAGCGACGGCCAAGAAGATCGGGGGGACTGTAGCAGACGTACGGCGCAAGCCGTCAATTTCTTCTAAAACAAACTTGTTCGAGGCAAGATCACTAAGCGGGAACGCGCCAAGTCCCCCGAACTTGTCCAAGACCCTATCGGTTGCACGAAGGATCGCAGGTGTTTCCGCTCCGCGGCTCAACGAAAAGAGGGCTTCGTTGAAAGCTCCGTTCAAGTCAAATGCCGCCTCCATAGCTGGACGACTGAGCCAAAGAACTGCAAATCGACTATCGTCAGGCACCATTTCTCCCGGCGCTGCGGCAAAAAGAAACTCAGGCGACATTGCAAGTCCGACGACCTCGAAGTTTCGCCGCGCCCCGTTCATGGTTGCAGAGATCTGATCTCCGGGTCTTAAGCCGTGAGCCTGCGCAAAGCTTTGCAAAACAATTATTTCATCAGGCCGCTCGCGAGAGAGGTGTCGACCATCGGTCAAATAGATCAAATTCAATTTGGCTTCGCCGATTTCGGGAAGCGAAATGGCCAGAGCGCGAATGGGCAGTTCTATATTCGGTAAGTCCACCAAAGCCTGCCCGACCACTCGGGTGTCGACCGATGAAACTCCAGGTAAATTCCGTAAGTCTTCGGCAATATGTTCTGGAGCTCCGACAACCGGCGCAAAAACGTCTGCAAGACGATATCTTTCGTAATACGCCGTACGGGTCTCATCCAAGCTGACAACCAATCCGGACTGCATGACTTGCATCAGGACGCCGAGTGCAACAACTAAACCGATCGCCGTAGCCTGACTTTTGATGTGCCACAGATCTCTAGCGAGCTTTTTTGCCATTGCAGACATTCTGCATCTACCACTCGATATCTTCTGGCGCGACTTTGGAGGTGTTTTGCGTAACTTCGATTACGGCGCCATCACCAAAGCGGATGACCCGGTCAGCCATGGCTGCCTGAGACGTCGCGTGGGTCACAATCAGAACAGTTGCACCCAGCCGCTCATTCACATCTTTCAGGACCTGTAAAACAGTCCTTCCCGTCTTACTGTCTAAGGCACCTGTTGGTTCATCGCAAAACAGCACGTCTGGCTGTTTCGCAACCGCACGTGCAATCGCGACGCGTTGTTGTTCGCCACCAGACAACTGGGCGGGGAAGTGATCAACGCGATCGGTCAATCCGACCAGCGCAAGCGCGTGATCAGGGTCCATTGGGTTTCGTGCGATCTCCGTGACAAGCTCAACATTCTCTCGAGCGGTTAGGCTAGGCATCAGATTATAGAATTGAAAAACAAACCCCACGTGATCTCTGCGATACCGGGTAAGTTCTTTGTCTGACATCAAAGTCAGATCTTGGTCGCGAAAGTGAATGCTGCCGTCGGACGCTCGATCTAGGCCTCCGAGAATGTTCAGCAAGGTCGATTTTCCGCTGCCTGAAGCGCCAAGTAGCACAACGATTTCTCGTTCCGGAATGTCCAGATTTACTCCGCGCAATGCGTGCACGGCCGCAGGCCCTTCGCCGTAGACTCGCTTTAGGTTTCTTATTGTATATGCATTCTTTTCCACGTCTGTAACGTAGCGCATTGTAGGTTTAAGGTACATTTGAAAGCGTTTCCGCTTGACACGGAAGGGAGTGCCGCTTCGAATTTCCAAAAAATGGAGACTCTGCTGTGTAATGGATACCATTTTTGGTATTCCACGACACCATAGCGGTTCGTGGCTGCATAGCTATGGCCAGCAGCGCCAATGTGCTGACTTTCAAAAAAAATGTAGCGGGGCGCAGGAAATTAGACCCCAACAGCCCTCGGCGGATAGTATTTGGCGTTACTCAGGTTGCCATCTACACGCGCCGGTAGCCTTGAATTAAGTCAATGATAACTTGTTCCGTTGAAGGCTTCGCCTAAGCCGTTGATTGCTGAATACAAGCGACCGGCAGTTTTGTTCGCAACTCGGACGTAGAGCATGATGCCATGAGCGTCTGCTGTCGGCGGGAAGCTGCTGTTTCCGCTGAAGATCGCGGTTCAGCGACTGCCAACGACCGCATTCAAATAGACCGGACGTTCATCGAAATCCGGGCTATGGCAGCAACGCGGGACTTAGCCGCCATTCGTTATGGCGCGCGAACGACGGCTTGTGTACTACGCGGGAAAATTCATACTGTCTTTGTATTGGCGAATGCCGCGCTCTTTTTGTAGGGGAATGCCCATGAAATTCGTTTTGTCGATGGCGGTTGTTCTATCTGCGATGCCTTTGTCGGCGTTATCACAGGATGATGGGCACAAGCATGGTGGTACACCGTACGCCGGTTTCGAGACACGTGAGATCAAAAGCCTATCCAATCAAGATATAGCTGAGCTTCGCCGGGGCGGCGGTTGGGGACTGGCTCTTCCTGCGGAGTTGAACGGCCTTCCTGGCCCCGCTCATCTGCTGGAGCTTCAAGAAGAGCTTGCGCTTTCAAATGATCAAGTTGCTGAAATTACGGCGTTGTTTGAAGAAATGAGAACCGAAGCCATCGCGGCAGGAGAAAAATTCATCGCTGCTGAAGCTGCGGTGAGCGCAGCTTTTGAAGACACCGAAGTTTCAGAAGATGAACTCGCAATTCTTTTGGCTAAAGCTGCTGAAGCCCAAGCCGCTTTGCGTATGGTTCATTTGTCGAGACATCTCGCGACACCAGCTCTTCTGAGCGATGATCAGATCCGAAGATATAGCGTACTGCGCGGCTACTCAGATGATCCATGCGCCAATGTCCCAGAAGGGCATGACCCAACCATGTGGCGACGCCACAACGGTTGCGATGGGTAGGCCGATCTTCGTTCGTCTTGCAGATACGGAACTCTGGGCCGACGGCCCTTGTTAGCTGGTTGGTCGAACTAAAGGATATTCAATCCGCCAATGACCGTATGCTTTGAAGGGCGTGGGTTTTGCTTACGTTCTAAGGATGGTCATTCTGTTTCTGACGACCGCGCCCACAAATTGATATCTTCTTCCGAACTGATTTCATCGATCTTTTTGAGCTCGTCAGCACTGAAGTCGAGATTATCGACGACGCGTGCGCAATCGACGATTTGTTCCGGCCGGGACGCACCAATAAGTGCGGTCGTTACACGCCCACTTCTGAGCACCCAGGCCAGGGCCATTTGCGCCAGAGTCTGCCCGCGTTCCTCGGCCATGTTGTTCAGAGCACGGACACTTGCCAGAGACCGCTCGTTGATCATGCCATCGAGCAATGACTTCCCTTGCGTGGCACGGCTACCACTCGGAATACCGGTTAGATACTTGGAAGTCAGAATGCCTTGTGCCAGCGGCGTGAATGCAATCGATCCTACCCCCAGGTCGTCCAGTGTATCGAGCAAACCGTCCCGCTCTACCCAACGGTTGAGCAGGTTGTAGGAAGGCTGATGAATCAAACAGGGCGTCCCAAGGTCGTTGAGAATTTTCACCGCCTCGCGCGTGCGTTGGGAGTTGTAGCTCGAGATGCCTGCGTAGAGCGCGCGACCCGACCGTACGATATAATCCAACGCGCCCATTGTTTCTTCGAGAGGGGTATCGGGGTCAAAGCGGTGGGAATAAAAGATGTCGACATAATCAAGCCCCATGCGCGCGAGTGATTGGTCACAGGACGCAATCATGTACTTGCGTGACCCCCATTCCCCATAGGGACCCGGCCACATGTCGTAGCCTGCTTTGGAGGAAATGATCAGTTCATCCCTGTAACCCGCGAAATCCGTTTTGAGGATCTCGCCAAATGCCTCTTCGGCTGAACCGGGTGGTGGACCGTAGTTGTTCGCCAGATCAAAGTGAGTGATCCCATGATCAAACGCGGTTCGACACATGGCGCGCTTGTTTTCGTGCGTCGAGTCCGCACCGAAATTATGCCACAGGCCTAGGCTGACAACCGGAAGCTTCACACCGGATCGCCCACATCGCCGATACACCATCCGCTCATAGCGGTTCAGCGCCGGGGTGTAAGGAATGGGTTTTGGCTTTGGCGGTCTTTGAGCTTTGGTCATGCGCACATAATCAATGGATTGTCGGGCCTGTCAAACGGATCACCTCCAGCAAGATCGACGCGACTCATTTTCGTCCTATTGGTTAGCCTTGCTCCACGTGTGAAAGATTCCACAATCCGATCATTCGCATTCATCGCCAACTCTCAAACGCAGCCAATGAATCCTATGGCGAACTACACTGCGGCGATGAGAAAAACACAGGGGAAGATTTTGAGGCGTGAACCGGAAATTGCCGGTCTGTCGCTTAGGGTCAGGACTCATAGCCAGTAAATGACGAGTGCTGCGAGGGCGATGGCTGACAGGAAGACCTTCGGGCATCTGTCGTATCGCATTGCGACACGCCGCCAATCCTTCAGCCTGCCGAACATGATCTCGATCCGGTTGCGCCTCTTGTAGCGGCGCTTGTCGTACTTGACAGGTTTCTGCCGCTGCTTCCGGCCAGGGATGCAGGCGCCTATCCCTTTGTCTTTCAACGCTTCCCGGAACCAGTCGGCATCATATCCGCGGTCCCCGGGCAGCCAGTCGACATCGGGTGGGCTGCTCAGCAATGCGCGTGCGCCGATGTAGTCGCTGACCTGACCGGCGGTGACGAACAGGTTGAGTGGACGTCCCCGGCTGTCGCAGATGGCATGCTACTTGGTGTTCATGCCGCCCTTGGTGCGGCCAATCAGGCGTCCACGCCCCCTTTTTTGACGCCCAAACTGGTCGCGGTAAGGTAGGCCTTCAGGTAGGTGGCGTCGATCATTATGGTCTTCTCTTCGCCGTGAGCGGCAGCCAGACCTGCCATCATCTGGGCGAAGATGCCTTTGTCGCTCCACCGCTTCCAACGGTTTTGGAGGGTCTTGTGTGGGCTATAGGCAGAAGGGGCATCGCGCCATCTCAACCCATTGCGATTAATGAAGATAATTTCACTCAACACGCGCCGGTCATCGACGCGGGGTTTGCCGTGGGACTTCGGAAAGAAGGGCTCGAGACGCGCCATCTGCGCGTCGGTAAGCCAGAAAAGATCAGACATGTTCACCGCTCGTTTTCGAGCCGTGAATCACGCTGCTGGACGAAAATCAATGGGTCCTGACCCTAGAGAAAAGTCTCCTATTTCGGCAGACAGTTTCACCTTGTCTCGGAGCCGCAGCCGGACCAGGCCCGTTGCCAGCAACCGGCACAGCTCGGCGCGGCGTTCGGTCGGGGCCATCCGGTCGGGCGGCAGCGGGTTGGACCCAAGTCGCGATGTGTTGATCGCGTTTCGCATGGGGCAACGCTACCCGCGCGCCCGTCGAAAACAATGCAGTTCAATGGTTTGCGGGGATTAAGCGGAGGGAGGCGGACGCATGCGTAACGACCGCCGCCGGATTTTGTGGTCTGGAAAGCCAAGGCGGGCCGCCTAGGTTCTGCTCATGCGCCTACTCACATTCATCCTGCTTCTCCTGCCCGCATCGCTTTTTGCCAACGACTGGGACGCCCTGGAACAACCCGGCGCGATTGCGATCATGCGGCATGCTCTCGCCCCCGGAACAGGCGATCCCGCCAATTTCGAACTTGGGAATTGCGAAACCCAGCGGAACCTTGACGCGCGCGGCCGCAACCAGGCCCGCGCGATCGGTGCGGCCTTTCGGGAGCGTGGGATAGAGTTTGACCGGGTGCTGACGAGCCAATGGTGCCGGACCCGCGAAACCGCCGAACTTCTCGATCTCGGGCCCGTGGTGGACGCGCCCGCGTTGAATTCGTTCTTTGGCAGATACGAGCGAAGAGACAGTCAGACCCGCGACTTGCGGGCCTTGTTACGGGAACAGGATGGCCGGGTGATGCTGGTGTCGCACCAGGTCAATATTTCTGCGCTCGCGGGGCAAGCAACGCGATCCGGTGAGGTCCTGATCATCCGGCAGCACGAGGGCGACATCGAGGTTTTGGGCAGCATCCTGTTGGATCCCTGACGGACCCTTCGCGCCTTCGTTACCTTGATCCGTTTCGACGCAGCCTATCATGGTCTGTTCATGACCAACCGGCGGCAGTACAACGACTATCCCCGGTTCACCGACTACGTCACGCGGATGCTTTACTTGCCCGGCGTGCGGGGAAACGGTGAACATGGATCACATCCTGCAGGGCCACTATTCGATTAAGGCGCTCAACCCCAATGGGATCGTGCCGAAGGCACCCGATCATATCGCGGGGCGGTGTCAGAGGGAATCTGGTTGAGCGGAGCAGGGCGGTCTAATAGCGTCTTGGGATGACGAAAGACGACCCATTCAAGTATTTCCCAACCAGCCGCGAGATCATCCGCCTGGCGGTCATGATGTACGTGCGTTTCCCGCTGTCGCTCCGCAATGTCGAGGATCTGCTGCACGAGCGCGGTATCGACATCAGTCACGAATCCGTCCGGTTCTGGTGGAACAGGTTCGGCCCGATGTTCGCTTCCGAGATCCGGAAACGTCGGATCGAAGGGATGAAATCGAGCCGTAGGCGTTGGCATCTCGACGAGATGTTCGTGAAGATCAATGGGGAGCGGCACTATCTTTGGCGGGCGGTCGATCACGAGGGCGAGGTGCTGGAAAGCTACGTCACAAAGACCCGGGACAAGAAGGCCGCATTGAAATTCCTCAAGAAAGCAATGCGTAAACATGGTCGGCCCAAGGTTATCGTGACCGACAAGCTCCGGTCCTACGGTGCCGTTCTGCAAGAACTCGGCGCTGACGAGCGGCAGGAGACGGCCCGCTGGGTGAATAACAGAGCTGAGAACTCGCACCTACCATTCCGACGACGAGAACGGGCAATGCAACGTTTCCGCCGGATGCGAAGCTTGCAGCTGTTCGTTTCCGTCCACGCCTCTGTCTGCAACCATTTCAATTCGGAGCGCAGCCTCTACTCAAGAGCCAACTTCAAGAAGAACCGCGCCGACGCTCTTACAGAGTGGCGTCAACTCGGCGCGGCATAAGGGACAACGATCCTGCCCTTGTAGAGACCAGTTCGAATCTGTCTGACAGCACCGAGGAAGGTTCTGTCGTAAACATAGGGCTCGCCGACGGGATCGAGTTCATAGAGACCTCGTGGTACGCGCAAAGGAAACGGGAAATTTTCAAACCCTCGCACAATTGGTGTCGGGTCTCGCGCCTAGGTCCGTCGTTCTTGGTCTTATTCAGCGTCAACCAGTGGGGAAAACAAGAGGAATCCAAGGGAAACAAGCCGCCCCCAAATCCTCAAGTTACTGCACATTACAGAGCCACACTAAAAACGGGCTTTTACACCAAAGACCGGACCATGCTGACTGACATCATAGGCAAACGGGCCTGTTGCCAGAGTCGTCGAGTAGTCCATACTGAAATAGCGGTAGCCGAAGAAGATAGACGTGCGGTGTGAAACGGCATGCAAAATTGACCCCTGTATTGGGGTTATAGGCGTCCAAAAGTGACCCCCCTGATATTTCTGTTCAGAAGCTTCCTCGACGGATTTGAGGGAGCGAGTTGGGGATGTTGGTTGTGGAGACGATTGCGAAGATCAGGCGGGCGTATTTTACCCAGGGAAAGTCGATCAAGCAGATCTGCCGTGAGCTTTGGGTTTCACGGAACACAGTTCGCAAGGTAGTGCGCTCCGGTGCGACGGAGTTCAGCTATGACCGGTCCGCGCAGCCCCGGCCCAAGATTGATCCCTGGCGGGCGGATCTGGATGAGATGCTGGCCGAAAATGCCCGACAGCCCAAACGTCAACGGCTGACCCTTGTCCGGATTTACGAAGAGTTGCGCAACCGAGGCTATGATGGCAGCTATGACGCAGTGCGGCGTTATGCGTCCAGTTGGTCACAAGCGACACGGGAAGCGTCCGCAGCGGCTTATGTGCCACTGAGCTTTGATCCGGGTGAGGCCTACCAATTCGACTGGAGCCATGAGCTCGTGATCCTCGATGGTGCCGCTGTCACGGTGAAGGTCGCGCATGTTCGCCTTTGTCGCAGCCGGATGCCATTTGTTCGGGCCTATCCGCGTGAAACGCAGGAGATGGTGTTCGACGCCCATGACAAGGCGTTCGCTTTCTTCGGTAGGGCGTGTGCTCGGGGCATCTATGACAACATGAAGACCGCGGTGGACGCGATCTTTGTCGGCAAAGACCGCGCCTACAATCGCCGGTTCCAGCAGATGTGCGGCCATTACCTGGTCGCGCCCGTCGCTTGCACCCCGGCATCCGGGTGGGAGAAGGGTCAGGTCGAGAACCAGGTGGGCGTGATCCGTCGGCGCTTCTTCGTGCCGCGTCCCAAGTTCAAATCCTATGCCGACCTGAATGCGTGGCTGGAAGATCGGTGCTTGGCCTATGCGAGGGCCAACAAGCACCCTGAGATGCGCGACAAGACCATCTGGGAGGTGTTCAAAGAGGAGCGTCCCAGCCTCGTTCCTTATGTCGGCCCGTTCGATGGATTCCACGCGGTTCCGGCCTCCGTCTCCAAGACCTGCCTCGTGCGGTTCGACAAGAACAGATACTCGGTCGATGCGCGAGCGGTCGGCCGACCTGTCGAGATCCGCGCCTATGCCGACCGGCTGGAATGCTGGCAGGATGGACGGATTGTCGGCCAACACGAGCGTACCTTCGGGCGCGACCACACAGTCTACGATCCCTTGCATTACATACCAGTTCTCGCCCGCAAGCCGGGGGCATTGCGCAATGGTGCACCGTTCAAGGAGTGGGACCTGCCGATTGCGATCCGCCGCGTGCGGCGCAAGCTCGAACGCCAGCCTGGCGGGGATCTGCAGATGGTCGATATCCTGAGTGCTGTGCTGACAGATGGGATCGAAGCGGTAGAGGCGGCCTGCGCCGAGGCGTTTTCGCACAACGTTCATTCCGCCGGTGTTGTTCTGAACATCCTGGCTCGACACCGCGAACCGCCACCGCCCCTGACAATTGCGACGCCAGATGCGTTGAAGCTGGCCAGCGAGCCAATTGCCGACTGCAACCGATATGACAGCTTGAGGAGACAGACAAATGGAACGATCAGACGTGATCGACGCGATGGGAAAGCTAAAGCGCTACGGAATGAGAGCCGCCTATGACGAGGTTCTGACCACCGCCGTCAAACGGCAGCACGAACCGCAGCAGATCATCGGTGACCTGCTGACCGCCGAGATCCGGGAGAAGCAGGCGCGGTCTGTCAAATACCAGATGACTATCGCCAAACTGCCCCTGGCAAAGGAACTGGAAGAGTTCGACTTCGAGACCGCCGAGGCGAACGAAACCCTGGTCCGCGACCTGGCCACCGGAGACTTCCTGGATCACCAGCGTAACCTCGTGTTGATCGGCGGCACCGGAACTGGCAAAACCCATCTCGCCGTCAGCATCGCCAGGGCGTGCATCCGGGCCGGGCGCCGGGGCCGGTTCTTCAACGTGGTCGATCTGGTGAACAAATTGGACGCTGAGGCCCGCGCAGAACGCCAGGGCCGAACCGCCGATCTGATCTCCCGGCTCGACTTCCTGATCTTGGATGAACTGGGCTATCTCCCCTTCGCCCAGACCGGTGGTCAGCTCCTGTTCCACCTCATCAGCAAGCTCTACGAACGCACCTCGATCATTGTCACAACAAACCTGGCATTCGGCGAATGGCCCAGTGTCTTCGGTGATGCCAAGATGACCACCGCGCTCCTCGACAGGCTCACGCACCATTGCGAGATCGTCGAAACCGGAAACGAAAGCTGGCGCTTCAAGAACCGCGCATAACGCCAATCCGAAACCCCGCAGGCCCGCCGCCGCTGCGTTAAATGGAGACTACGCAGCGCCGGGCCTGCTCATCACAAAAGGGGTCAAAATTGGATGCCGATAGGGGGTTAAGGTTCAATGCCGATTGACAGAAAGCCACGTTGAAATTTCTAAAAAAAAGCAATGCAAAAGCACGGTCGCCCCGAAGTGATCGTGACTGATGGGCTCAGGTCGTTTGGCGCTGCTCCAAGAGAGATTGGTGCGGAGCAGCGTCTGGAAACGGGGCGCTTGTTGAGCAACCGCGCTGAGAATTCGCGTCTGCCGTTTCGACGAAGAGAACGGGCGATGTTGCGTTTCAGGCGGATGCGCAGTTTAGAGAAATTCGCCGCCGTTCACGCCTCAGTTCTAAACTTGTTCAACTCAGAGCGCAGCCTGTCTTCTAGAACAAATTTCAATCTTAACAGCGCTGCCGCTATCGCAGAGTGGCGCGGTCTCTGCGCCGAATAAAGTGTAGGCATCCTGCCCTTTGTGAGACTGGTTCGCACTAGTCTGCCAGCACCGCCATGGCAGCTCGTTGAGGCCTTTGGGTTGTTTTGTCTAGTTAGAGAAATCCAGATCCAAAAAGCAATGCACTGGTGATCACCCCCAGGATCGGTACCACAAGAGGAACGCGAAAATGCTTGGGGGCCTCGTCCGGCTGCATCTTCAGCAGGATAAGCGAAATGTTGACGAGCACAAAGACGCCCAGAACGATCTGGGATGTGCGCTGTGCCAAAGTACCAATCGGTGTAGTTTGAGTCAGCAGAACGATGATCGCTACAACCAGCAAAGTAGCTACAACCGGTGTCTGCGTTGCCTTAGGGACTATCGCCAGAACCTTCGGCAAATGATCACGGTCTGCTAGTCCGTAGATCACCCGCGAGGCCATAATCATCTGGATCAGTACTCCATTGACTGTCGCCACAATCGCGACCGCGGAAAAGCCCTGTTTAATCACCTCGGGGGCGTTTGAAAACACAAGCGAGAGGGGTGCTGCGGATGTCGAGAGAACATCGATCGGAACAACAAGTAGAACCGTCATTGAGGTTCCCAGATACAACACCGTCGCCAGAACGAGGGTCAGTAAAATCGCTTTTGGGATGGTGCGCACGGGGTCTTTGACCTCTTCCGCAACATTGGCCATGTCTTCGAAGCCAACAAATGCAAAGAAGGCTAGAAGTGATGCCGCGAAAATGCCTCTCCACGCGTCGAGTTCAAGTGGCGGAAGCATCGAACTGATCCCGTATCCCTGCGGATCCTGAACCGACATGCCCCAGCCAATCACAAAGAGAAGGCCTGCGATCTCGATGATCGTGATGACAGCCGCAACAAAGACAGATTCAGTGATCCCCCAAAGCGCGATTAGACCCATGATCAGAACGACGCTGATGGTCAAAACAGGAATCGCAAAACCGGTCAAAGCATGAAGGTATGATGCTGCGCCAATTGCAACGGCAGAAGCGGAGATAACGCCCGAGGCTGCCACCGCAAACCCAACGAAAACCGCCATCCATCTTTTCTGAAATCCCGCCTCAACATAGGCTGCTTCACCTGCGCTGACAGGAAATCGAGTTGCGAGTTCTGCATAGGAAAGCGCGGTGAGTGATACGACGAGCGCGGCTACAACGAACGACAACGCCGCAAACGGTCCGGCAATGTCTGCTGTTGCACCGACTAATACGTAAATGCCCGCTCCGACCGTTACCCCAAGGCCATAAAGCGTGAGCAACGGGGTAGTAAGGGCCCGTCTGAGTTTCTGTTCGCTTGGATCAACAGAGCTCATAGGTGGTTTCCGCCAACTGCCCATTCCGAACGTCGTCAGTGGCGTCCTTCTCTTTTTATCTCGATTGGCGCAGCGGCTTAATCCTATGGTCAAAGCCGCACCGAATGCCTTGTGTCTCAACGTTTGGGCGCATTGGGCGCCAATCGACTAACTGGGGGCTCGCCATCACTCTTGCCGAACCCCCGTGGGTGGAACCTCCACTTCTTCAAAATTCCGTTCACCTTTGTGTTTACTTGGGGACAGGACGGTGAGCGTAGAATATGTTGAAACATTCGAATTTCACTATGCAATTCGTGTTGGTGCTTTGATCTATGTCAATCAACTCGCGGCGTCGGGTCTGCGAGGCTGAACGCAAACCAACTGACTTTTGTCGTCGGATTTAAAGGCAAAGCAAACATGCTAGGCGGTGTGAGACTTAGGGTGGAAAGCAATTCGTGATGTTCTGGAACCTGTTACCGGCCTTAGGCGGCATCGGCCTGTTCCTTGTCGGCATGCTGTTGATGACCGACGGTTTGAAGGCTTTGGCAGGGGCGAAATTGCGAGACGTTTTGGGCCGGTTCACGTCGACACCGTTTACCGGGGCCGTAACAGGCGCGGTCACGACAGCTGCAATCCAGTCTTCCAGTGCGACCACCGTTGCGGCCGTCGGGTTTGTCGCGTCTGGTCTGCTCACATTTCCCCAAGCGCTTGGGATCATATTTGGGGCCAATATCGGAACGACCATGACAGGTTGGCTCGTCGCGCTCTTGGGGTTCAGGCTAGACCTGGGACAAGTGATGTTGCCAGTTGTTTTTATTGGGGCTTTGCTGGCGCTTTCGGGAAGAAAAGCGGTTTTCGGCCTTGGGCTGGCGTTGGCCGGGTTCAGTTTGATTTTCATTGGTATCGAGCAGCTCAAGTCCGGGCTTGAGGCGTTTCGCGGCGTAGTGACACCTGCCGATTTTCCGCCAGATACACTGCTAGGCAGGCTGAAGCTTGTATTGATCGGCATCCTGATAACGATGGTGACGCAGTCTTCGAGCGCTGGCGTTGCGACAGCATTGGCTGCGTTGAGCGCTGGTGCAGTGAACTTCCCTCAAGCGGCGGCGCTCGTCATTGGAATGGACGTGGGGACAACTTTCACCGCTGTTCTAGCCACCTTTGGTGGGGGCACGATGGCTCGTCGAACCGGTTTTGCTCATGTGATCTACAACGTGATGACAGGAGTAATGGCATTTTTTTTGCTGGCGCCATTTACTTCGGTCTTTGTTAGCGGGGTGGGGGCAGGAAATTCTCTGACTGCGCTTGTCGCGTTCCATAGTTTCTTCAACGCCATAGGCGTGGCGCTGATCTTGCCCTTCGCCAAACCCTTTGCCAGATTTGTCGAGGCGCTCGTACCCGACCGAGGTGCTGAGTTAACGAGATCTCTGGATCCGCTTGTCCTTGGGACGCCGGAAATAGCTGTGGATGCAGCAAAAGCTGCAGTCGAACAAATTGTTAGGGCCGAAGTAGCGCACCTTCGGTTATGTATGGGGGCATCGCAGCCAAACGGAATCAACTTTGGGCGGGACAGCATTGAGACTGCTATATCCGAAGCGCGCTCGTATCTAGATAAGATAGAACTGTCCAGCAGGTCCGACGTAGAGTTGTCCAGCATCAAGGGTATGTACCATATCCTCGATCATCTTGATCGGTTGCTTTACCGGTGTAGCCAAGATGATCGGATAAGCGAGTTGCCGAAAGACCCGCGCTTGAAACGGCTTGCTTCAGTGGTGATTGCGGCGACTGATGGCTATTTGGAAATCGACAATCCAGCGCAGTGTGAAATCACGCTGAATCGCGTTCGCCGTTTTCTGCGACGACAGAGGAAACTTCGCAGAGACTTGCTCATCGCCGATGCTGCGACTGACAGTCTGCCGGACGACGTGGTCTGGGCTCGTTTGGATGCCCTCAGATGGTTACATCGCGTGTCTTATCACCTTTGGCGAATTCGTTGGCATTTGAACGCATTGGAAGGAGTGCCGTCTGGGCGCGAGGGTGGTAAGGTCAATGACGAAGTGGCGTAGTTGGAGGCCTGCCTGGATTAGATTGGGCGTGTGCTCAAACGCTATTCGACTGAAACGCCAATGTTCGTGCTGGTGCGGACAACATGAGCAAGGTCAAAGACGTTCCTTAGCTATACTGTTTAATGAGATCTTCATTAGTGGCAGCGATTTGGAGGAGAATATGCAGGATTATCGAGGGATTTTACTGGCACTGTTAGTCACCGGGCCTGCACTAGCACAGGAGGTCAGCGTCAGTGCGGGAAGTGATTTGTACCGGACGTATTGCTGGCAATGTCACGGTTTCGAAGCGACCGGAGACGGGCCAATGGCCGAAATGTTGGCTATTCGAACACCCGACCTTACCAAATTGGCGGGCGAAAACGACGGTGTGTTTCCGATAGTTCGCATAGCTGAACAGATTGATGGTCGTTCACAATTGCTCGCCCATGGGGGCGAAATGCCAATCTTTGGCGCGGTGTTTGAGACAGACCAAAAAATCGCGGTGGCTATACCTAATGGGCAATCTATGATGGTAGGCCTGCCGTTGGCGAATTTGCTCGCCTTTCTTGAATCGATCCAGTCTGAATAGTCACTGACCAATCTGCTCATCCGCGTCAGCCGTTCGTCTGATTGACATGAGAGTCAACGGCGGCCCCAACACCTCGAAGGCCACAGTACTGGCTAGAGTAAAGGCCATGATCAACGCGGCCCAATGCGGAAATTGCTCTCCGGCTACAAGGGCCATTCCTACCGCGACACCGGCCTGTGGTAACAAGGCGGTACCGTACCAGCGGGTTTGACGGCGAGGCAGGCCGCCCAGTATTGCTCCGCAGTAACCTCCGACAAGTCGGGCCACGGCACGCAAGAATAGGAAAAGAGCACCAGCCCAGCCCATCAAGCCGAAGGCTTCAATTTCCAACGTGGCGCCAGCCAACAGGAAGAACAGAATCATGAACGGCCACTGAATGTGCTCGATCTCATGAAAAGCATGGTCGTGATGGCGGGCAAGATTCCCGATAACTGCGCCCGCAACCATGCCTGCTACCAAGAAGGAAACCTCCAGCCAAAGCGCGAGGCCTGCTGTAAGAAAGACTATGCCCACTGCTTCTGCTTGCGTTGGCTCCCCCGGTTTCAAGCGGCCGGTCAGGTAAGCGGATGGCACGCCTAGTGCGCAACCCAGCAAAATAGCCCCTCCGAAATCCCACATCGCTGTGGTCGTGACAGTGGCCCAACCGTCCGAATGACCGGCCAGAACCAAGGCGATGCTGAAAACAATCAGACCCCAAGCGTCATCAATTGCGACAACGCCCTTTAATGTCTCGGTGAAGCTGTTGGACACCCCAGATTGTTTGATCACGTCTGTCATGGCGGCCGGAGCTGTAGCCGTAGCAATCGCCGCCAACACTAACGCCAACCCGAAGGGTACGCCGATTGCGGTCAGTCCAGCAGGCACAATAACAAGGGTTGCAACCACGATTGAAATCGAAATCGTCAGAATGGCTCGGCCATGCCGTACCAGGTTCTCGTATGTCAAAGATCCTCCCAGAAGGAACGCGACCATCGTCAAGGCCACAATCGATATCTCGTCGAACCACATTGCGACGTCGAGTGGGATCAACCCCATTCCGGCGTTCCCGGCGATCAGACCGAGGAAAAGTAAGGTTGTAACACGAGGAAAATGCTTGGCCCGGCCAAGTTGGTCGGCCGCCAATCCGGCAAGGAAGAGGATACCAAGGGTAATCAGAAAGCCGGCAATGTGCATAGAAAACCAAGCGTTAAGTTCTTGTCTAGACTACTCTAACTCCAACACTGCCCTCTAGGAACCGATGTCGGAGAGAATGTGAGTGCCCTGTCGCGGTCTAAGCCGAGAGTTCTAAAGATAAGCGTAATTGATCTGTATTAAGGCGAAAGCATGCCGCAGGTGGCACAATAGCTTATTCAGGAAATGAGGAGGAATTTTCGATGCCGAGAAAGAAATCTAGCACAAATAGCCCGACCTCGCTTGTGGATGTTTTCAAGCAAATGCAGCCGCCCATGTCTGGCAATCCGGCCTTCGGTGCCCAGATCGAACAGTTTTGGGACGCACAAGAAAAATTGCTCGAAGAAACAGAGGCCTTTGCACAGCATTGGTTCGAACGGCGTCATGAGGCGGTCCGGACGGCTCTAAAAGCTGCACGAAATGTGTCTTCCGCGAACCCGTCCGATCCCACCAAAGCCCTTCAGAGCATGGCGGAGTGGCAGCGCCATTCGGCGGAGCGGTTGGTTGCTGACATTCAGGAATGGTTCGAAACCGTGTCGCGTTGTGCATCTTATGTCGCTGAAACCGAAGCTGAAGCCGTTGAGAAAACAGTTGATGAGGTTGTAGCCGCTACAAAGAGCGCGGGGAAATCGTCAAAGTCTGAGCCTGTTTAGGTTTCCTGCTGCCGAGGAACCAAACTGGAATCACCGGAGCAGTAGGTAGGCGGTCAAATGTACAAGAATATCCTGATCCCGGTTGCTCTGGACCAAGAACACGACACACAAGCGTCGTTTGAAGCCGCGCGCCAATTGGCTGATGCGGACGCTGTATTCACCGTGATACACGTCCAAGAACCAATTCCGGCGTATGTAGCGTCTCAGATTCCCAGCGAAGTACTTGCCAATACGCGGCATGAAATCTTGGAAAACCTGCATCAAACTGCTTCTGAAATTCCAGGCGCGAAGGTTCGGCTCATCTCTGGTCACGCGGGTAGGGCTATTGTCGACTGCGCAAATGAGAGCGACGCGGATTGCATCATCTTGGCTTCGCACAAGCCTGGTTTTGAGGACGTTTTCTTAGGTTCCACTGCGTACAGAGTCGTGCATCACGCCAAGTGCTCGGTTCATGTAATTCGTTGAGCGGTCTTGTCAGAAGAACTTTGCTTGAGTGGGGCGGGGGTGTTGCGTAGCTTTTGCCCAGGACCAGATTTGCCTCCTTCGAATACTTTAAAACCAGTCCCGAGATCATCCACCTTGCAGTGATGCTGTACATTCGTTTCACGCTCTCGCTTCGGAATGTCGAAGATTTGTTGCACGAGCGAGGCATCGACGTGAGCCACGAAACTGTCCGGTATTGGTGGAACAGGTTTGGCCTTATGTTTGCTGCTGAGATCGGAAGAAAGCGTGTTCAGCAATTGAGAGCCTACACCAAATGGAAGTGGCACGTGGACGAGGTTTTCGTGAAGGTGAATGGCAAGCAACACTACCTCTGGCGGGCCGTTGATCATGAGGGCGAAGTGCTGGAAGCAATCGTTACCAAACGCCGAAACAAGGCTGCAGCACTGAAATTCCTCAAGAAATTGATGAAGCGGCACGGTTGCGCCGAGGAGGTCGTCACAGATCGATGCGCTTCCTACAAGGCTGCGTTCAGAGAAATGGGCGCGCTCGAAAAGCAACAGACGGGCAGGTGGATTAACAACCGCGTCGAGAATTCACACCTTCCTTTTCGACGGCGTGAACGCGCCATGCAACCTTTCAGGCGCATGCGAAGTTCACAGAAATTCGCCGCCGTCCACGCCTCAATTGACAACCTGTTCAATTTGGAAAGAAGCCTTCACCCACGACCCAATTTTAAACTCAACCGTGCCGCTGCTCTTTCTGAGTGGCGCAGTCTCGGCACGGCATAACGGGCAGTGTCGCTGTCGTTGTGGAGACTGGTTCGAATTCGTCTGGCAGCATCTTCAGACCGCCAGCACTCACTCAAAGGGCTGGAAGTGCTCGGCAAAGCGAGCAGCAACAACAACGGAGGCAAATGAAAATTGTGCCGAATTCGCATGTTTGAACCTAATTTTTCGTAAATCAACACTTTTTCCGCGCGTAGATTTCTCTACGCTCTCGTATGATAGACTTCTGGTTTTAAACAAAAAGGTAGTTGGGAACACCCATAGGTGCGAGTGTGTTCTCCTGAGCGGCGAAGCGATTTGAGGCTGCTTGGAAACGAAGAAAGGAGTGAAAAATGGGATTTGGTGAAGCCGTTAAAACGTGTTTCTCGAAATACTTCCAGTTCTCCGGTCGGGCTATACGCTCAGAATACTGGTGGTTCTTCTTGTTTGTGGTTCTCGTGAGTGCTGCTTTGGCTGTGTTGGATACGATCCTATTCGGGACCGACCCCGAAACAGGGCAGGGATCTCGGGTTCTGTCCTCTGTTTTCCAACTGGCCGTTCTCATACCTATGCTGGCCGCCGGTTGGAGAAGGCTGCATGATACAGGACGACCTGGCTGGTACTTGCTGCTGCCGATGGCGCTCAGCATTGCATCGCTATTTGTTATGCTGGGTGGGGTGGCGTTCTTCTCGGTATTGGAGCAAGGGACGGAAAACCCCGATGCATTGCGGGGACCCGCGGCAGTCTTGGGTGCGACCGGTATTGTTGTTGTCTCAATTCTTCAATTGGTTCTGTCCATCCTGATGATCTGGTGGCTGTCGCGACCTTCCCAAGAAGGCGCAAACGACTACGGCGAACCTGCTTCCTGATCTGGTTGCCCAGGTAACGGGCCGGATCCCTGCTGAATGACTGCGCGAAACGTAACACCATGGAGAGAAAAAATGAGGTTCAAAACGATTTCCATTGGAGCGTTGATGATGGCAATGGCGACCACAGCATCGGCGGAGTGGTCGTTCAACTCCGGGCCTAATCCCAATGCGTTTATTCAGACCGGAAACATGACGCTGGAGCTTCAGTGTGACCGTATCCGTTTTGCTCCGGCTGGATATGAAGACAGCCAGGACATTGTGCAGAAGCAAGGGCTTTCCATTCGGTTTTTGAAGAACGGCACCACCGAAGTTGGGGCATTCCAGGTTGGCGCAGAAAACGCGGCTTTGCAGATCGTAGACAACTATCCCGTCGAGGTCAGTTTCAAGAGTCAGCAGGACTACGGTTTTGTATTGGACCAGCTTGCAGCCAATGCATCGGTTAACCTGTCTATGATTGATCAAGATATCAGCTATGGAATCTTTGACTTGAAAGGTTCCGGTGCGGCAATTCGGTCCCTTCGTTCCGTGTGCGACTCAGATACTAGCCAGGGGGGTTCCTACGAAGCACCCGAAGGCATCGTCTATTGTGGTGGCGGAGCGATAAAACGCCAGATCGAATATGTAATTCTGGACAATCCGGAGGGGGAGTGGGACGCGCGAGTAACAGTAAACGGCGAGTCGATCAGAGCCATGACGGCCTACAGTTACTTCGGAAACTCTGTGCCGCCCGCCGGATTTGTCGTCGCCCTGCTTGGGGAGGACAGGTCCGAGTTTCTGATTTTTAACGAAGGCTCGGCAAACTGGCTGGAATATGGGGACTACAAGTATGATCAGTGCAATTGATACCTCCTTCCAACCAGCTTCCCAAATAGCGCGTCAGATGAAATGTTTGGTCGCCGGGATTGTGCTCGCTTCGGGCCTTGTTTGGGCCTCACCATCTGTCGCGGCTGATGTTTCGCAACTTCCGCCCGGTTTGCAGACGAAGGTTGATCTGGCGGCACAAGCCTGCGCGGAGTTCAATGACGGTCAGTTTGACATAGCTTGGGGCGCCGTTGAAAGGGTCGATCTCGACGGAGATCTACAACGCGACTGGGTTCTAAATGAGTCTGGTTTTGCGTGTTCGAGCGCCGCATCTCTTTACTGCGGAACAGGCGGATGCATGTCGCACTTTTGGGTTGGCGAAACGGTGCACTCCTTGCTCAACCAAGGCTGGACGGTCGTTGACTTCGGGCGTCAACGCATTGTTATTGCGGATGTCCACGGAACCAATTGTGACGGAATAAACCCGACGCCTTGCGCAACAGCCAGTGTTTGGGATGGCGAAGCCAAGACTTGGCGCTCGTCTGCTGGCGATTGGGAGTAAAATGCATTTTGGACACCGCAAAAAAGCCTGAGAGCCTGTTTGTTCGATGGACACTGTCAGACAAATCAGCTTGAGACGGGCAGGGCGGGTTTGTAGCTTCCGTCAATGACTAAACGCTTTCCTTTCAAGTACTTTAAGACCAGCCCCGAGATAATCCGCCTGGCGGTCATGCTGTACGTTCGGTTTCTTCTTTCGTTGCGCAACGTCGAGGATCTGCTGCATGAACGCGGCATCGACGTGAGCCACGAAGCTGTGCGGTTCTGGTGGCATCGGTTCGGGCCATTGTTCGCTGCCGAAATCCGGAAGCGCCGGATCGAGGGCATGTGTTCAAGCAAGTGGCGCTGGCATCTTGACGGGATGTTAGTGAAGATTAAAGGCGAAGGGCACTACCTTTGGCGGGCCGTAGATCATGAGGGCGAGGTTCGGGAAAGCTTCGTTTCGAAGAGGCGTGACAAAAAGGCAGCGCTGAAATTTCTCAAGAAAGCAATGCGCAAGCACGGCCGACCCGAGACCATCGTTACCGATCGGCTCAGATCCTACGGCGCTGCCTTGAAGGAAATCGGTGCTGGCCTTCTCCAAAAAAACCGGTCGTTGGTTGAACAACCGTGCCGAGCATTCACACCTGCCCTTCCGACGGCGAGAGCGGGCGATGTTGCGCTTCCGGCGGATGCGAAGTTTGCAGAAATTCGCATCTGTCTACGCTTCGGTCTACAACCTGTTCAACTTGGAGCGCAGCCTCTACTCCAGAACAAATTTCAAGCTGAACCGCGCCGCCGCAATTGCCGAATGGCGCGGTCTCTGTGCCGAATAAGGGGCAGCGATCCTGCCCTTGTAGAAACGAGTTAGAATTTTTCTGACACCACCCAAGACCAAATTTCAGGCTGACCCGCGCTGCTGCCCTCGCCGAGCGGCGCGGTCTCTGCGTTGAACAAGGAACAGCCATCCTGCCCTCGTAGATACGAGTTCGAATTGGTCTGGCAGCACCCCTCATGCGGCTTCATCAAGTTTGGTGGTTTCAGTTGATCCGATCAAGTTGGAATGAAGCGCCTTGATCGTATCTTCGACGGCATCCCGGGGCACGACGAACTGAATGTCGACATTGCGCGTTGTCTGGTGCGCGGCGATCACTTCGATGCCTGCGTCCTCCAGCGCCCGCAACCCGGCGCAGAAACAGCCAAGCCCACAAAGATCTCGCCCGATCGCCGAAACGATCGCGACGGAGCGGGCATTGACGTCGGCCGACGGGAAGGCGCGTTCCAAGTCGGTGATCACCCGCCGCACAGTCTTCAGCGAGGCTGCGACATAGTGCGTGATCGTGTTGGCGTTCGAGGTTTTCGACGCAATGCGCACCTTGTGGCGTTTCAACGCCTCGAGTGCGGCGCTGTCATAGCCTTTGACGCCCACCATGTCCTGCTCGAACAGCTCCAGCGCCACAACATCTAGGCCGGTGATGATCTCGACCGCCGGTCGCTGGGCGGGCTGATCGTCGATCAGCGTGCCGGGATCGGACGGGTCGAACGCGTTGGTGACGCGCAAGGCGACATTGGATTGGCGCAGGATCTTTGCAGCGTTGGGGTGGATGGCTTCCATACCCATATTCGACAGCTGGTCGGCGACATCGTAGTTCGTGTGCCCCAGCTTGCGCACGGCGTCCGCCCCCACGAGGGCCGGGTCGGCCGAGGACAGGTGGAACTCCTTGTGGATGATCGCCTCGGTCGCCATGGTCAGGGCCGCGATGTTCGAGAACGTGACCTCGGAATACCCCCGGTCATATTCGCGCATCAACCCTTCGCGGCACTGCGCGTAACCGGTGACGATGGGCAGTTCGCGGGTCAGGTCCACATCGGCCAGGGCGCACGAAATCCGCTCTTCCAGCGAATATTCGGTTTCGTCGCGCCAGCCGCTGAGATCGACGAACCGCGCATTCACCCCGGCGCGCCGCAGCATCAGCGTGGTGACGAAGGCGGAATGCGCCTCGCCCAGCCCGGCCAGCAACTCGCGCACGATCATCATCTGGCTGGACAGGCGGAAATGTCCGTACGAGCACAGGCGCCGCAGGTCGAACAGGCAGCTGCGGGCGCCCTCAATACGGTCGCGCACGAAATCTTCGGCCAAGGCGCGGTCGCCTTGATTGTCCAGAACCGCGTTGTGGGCCTGGGACATCGCGTCGGCCACGCGGGTCAGCGCGCCCAGCCAGCCGTGATCGCTGTCGTCATTGGCAAACAGGGCGTAGACGCCCGGCTCGCCCGATTTTTTGTGTTCGAGCAGCATGTTAGTGATGCCGCCAAAGGCCGAGACCACAAGGACTCGGCGGTACAAGTCCGCGCCCTTGCGGTCGCCGATGATCAGCGTATCGCGCAGTTCGCGGACACGGCTCATCGATGTTCCGCCGATCTTCTCGACGGTGTGTTCAGGAAAAGTCACGGATGTTTCACCCGGCGCACGCCGGGGCCTCTTTAGGTGGATTCCAATGCGTAAGAGCCGTCTTCGCGGTGCACTTCCTTGCCGGTGACCGGCGGGTTGAATACGCAGGCCATGACCAACTCTTCGTCGGCGCGCAGGATGTGACGGTCATGTTTGTCCAGCGCATACATGACGCCAGGCCGGATGTGGTGGGTCTCGCCGGTAGCGACGTCCGTGATCGAGCCGGATCCCTGCATGCAATAGACGCTTTCAAAATGGTTCTTGTATTCGAACGTGTGCTCGGAGCCTTCCTCGAGAAAAGTGATGTGGAAGGAAAATCCCATCCCGTCCTGGGCCAGCAGCATCCGCACCGATGACCACTGCGCATCCGAGACGACCCGATCGGGGTCATTTTGGATGATGTCGTTGAAATCGCGTATAATCATGATCTTACTCCGCCGCCATTTTCTTGGTTTCCATCGCGTCCCGCGTGGCATCCAGCAGGATCGTAAGCCCGCGCCGGAAGGTCTCGTCGGGGGTTGTCAGCGGTGCCAGCACCTTGACCACCTGATCTTCGCTGCCCGAAGTTTCAATTATCAGGCCACGGTCGAACGCGCGGCTGCAGATATCGGCCGCCAGATCGCCGGACTGGACATCGACGCCCTGCATCATGCCGCGCCCCTTGAGCCGGGCGCCCGGCACCAGCGCGGCCACTTCGGCCAGGGCCGAGGTCAGGATCCGCGCCTTGGCGTCGGTCTGTTTGCGGAACGTGTCATCCGACCAGAATTTCTCGATCGCCACGCGGGCGGTGACGAAGGCATGGGTGTTTCCACGGAACGTGCCGTTGTGTTCGGCCGGGCCGAACAGGTCGTATTCCGGTCGCACCAGCATCAGGGCCATCGGCAGGCCAAAGCCCGACACCGATTTTGCCAGCGTCACGATATCGGGGGTGATGCCCATGTCCTCGAACGAGAAGAACCCGCCGGTCCGGCCGCAGCCGGCCTGGATATCGTCGATGATCAGCAAGGTACCATGTTCCCGGGCCAGCGCCGCCACGCGTTTCACCCATTCAGGGCTGGCCGCGTTCAGGCCGCCTTCGCCCTGAACGGTTTCCAGCAGAATGGCCGCCGGGGCGTCGATCCCGCTGGAGCTGTCTTTCAGCATGGCCTCGAGGAAATCGGCGGCATCGTGATCGCCCGGAAAAAATCCGTCATAGGGCATCCGGGTCACGCCGTTCAGCGTGGTGCCTGCGCCTTCGCGGTGATACGCGTTTCCGGTGGTGGCCAAGGCGCCCAGCGTCACGCCGTGAAAGCCGTTGGTGAATGCGATGATATTGTTCCGGCCCGTCGCCTTGCGCGCCAGTTTCAACGCCGCCTCAACCGCGTTTGCGCCGGTCGGGCCGGTAAACATCACCTTGTGATCCATGCCGCGCGGCTTGAGGATATGGCGCTCGAACGCCTCCAGAAACTCGGCCTTGGCATCGGTGTGCAGGTCCAAGCCGTGGGCCAGACCGTCCGAGGTGATATGCTCGATCAGCGCGACTTTCATATCTGTGTCGTTATGGCCGTAGTTCAGCGACGAACAGCCGGACAGGAAATCGATATAAGTGTTGCCTTCGGCATCGGTTAGCTCGGACCCCTGCGCCCGGGTAAAGATGGTGTCAAAGCTGCGGCAATAGCTGCGCGCCTTGGATTCACGACGTTTGAATACAGTTGCTTCGGCTGACGTATCAGTCGGCATATCAAGTCCTTTTGGGATTGGAAGGGGATAAAGGGGCAGGCGCCACATCTGGTCGCGCCCCGGTCAGGCCGCCAGTTTCGCGGCCTGAGGCAGGTCAATCGTGACCATGAATTCGGTGCTGTGAAGATCTCTGAAATGCTGGGCCTGAGTGAAATAGGGCTGGCTTTTCAGGATCGCATCGCGAGATTTCGAGAACTTGCGGAACAGCGCCCACGAGGCCGCGTTGTCGCGGGTGATGGTGGTCTGCAGGCTGGTCACATCGCGGCAGGCATCGCGCTGCAGCAGTGCGCTCAGCATCACCGTGCCCAAACCGAGTCCGCGCGCCCTTTCGGCCACGGCGACCTGCCAGACGAACACCGTTTCGAGGTCGTAGGGCAGGATATAAGCGGACACCCAGCCGACGATCTCACCGTCCAGCTCGGCCACCACGCATGTGTCCTTGAAGTGATCGCATTGAAGCAGGTTGCAGTACATCGAGTTCTCATCGAGCGGCTTGCACGCCCGCACCAGTTCCCAGATGGCCACGCCGTCTTCGGCGGCGGGCTGACGGATCTGAGGGGTTGGCTTCTTGAACAACTCTCTTGCGTGCTTCATGGGTCTCACTGCCTTTCTATTACTTTGAAAAGCTAAGTAACAGTGCGCATCGCAAAATTCAACCCAGCCTTAAATTTTTACAAGTATGGCAAAAAAGCAGAATTTCTTTAGCTAATATCAGGTCGAGTGGCGAAATGTGTTTCGATCTTCGAATAAAAATTGCTCAGGCCGGATATTGAAAATTCATGCCGGCTCTGCCAGTAATCAGCGATGGACCGTATCGATGCCAGCCTTGTTGCCTTGCGCCGCATTCTGCGCGCCACCGACCTGTTCGGGCGGGAACTGGCCCAATCCGTGGGGCTGACCGCCGCCCAGTTCCGAGTTCTGCAGATCGTGGCCGAGACCGGCCAATGCACGGCTACCGCCATCTCGCAGCGCATGCGCATTTCGCAAGCGACCGTGACCTCGCTGGTCGACAAGCTGGTCCGTCATGACATGGTGCAGCGAGTAAAGTCGCAGACCGACCGGCGGCAGACCAACATCGTGATTACCGAGAAGGGCAAGCAGGCAATCGCTCAGGCACCGGACCCGCTGCAGCAACGGTTCGTGAGAAAGTTCGACGCCCTAGAGGATTGGGAGCAAGCCGCATTGATCGCCGCGCTTGAACGTGTCGCTGCGATGTTGGATGCCGAGGATATTGACGCGGCGCCCGTTCTGGACACCGGTGAATCGCTGACTTTATCATAGCGCCAGACTGTCAAATGCACCCGACGCGTGGAGCCTGAACTCCGGTTCGGCGCACGGCTTTCGGTGCCGACAGCAACGTCGTCAGTCGGCCCCACCTGTCGCGAAGGCCTGATTTACCTTTTCCAAAAGCTCCAGACATTTCGACAACTGATCGACGAAAAGAAACTCATCTGCCTTGTGGGCCTGCTCGATGCTGCCGGGGCCGCAGACCACCACGTCCATTCCAAGCTGTTGAAAGATTCCTGCTTCGGTTCCGAAGGGCACAAGATCTGCCGAATTGGCTACGGTCAGCCTTGACAAGAGGCGCCTCGCCTCGTTGCCCTCAACCGGGACCAACCCGGCAACCTCGCCGATGATTTCGGTTTCGATGCGGGCTTACGGGTACACCGCCCGCATGGCAGGCAGCAGCGTATCGCTGCAATACGCGGCCATCGCCTGTTTGACGAAATCCGCATCCGAGGGCTGAACCGGCCGCATTTCCCACGCGACCTGTGCCTTTGGCGGGATGACATTGTGCGTGCTGCCACCATGCAGCGCGCCGACATTCAAAGTCGTCCAAGGCGGATCAAAGCGACTGTCTTCAGGCGCCATGGATTTCAGTTGCTCGCGCAACTCCAGAAGTCGCGCCACATAGCGCACGACATATTCCACGGCATTCACGCCAAGATCCGGGGCCGATCCGTGCCCTTCGAGCCCCTGAAACCGGGTCGTGTATTCGTAGCAGCCCTTGTGCCTTCGATCACTCGCATCATCGTCGGCTCACCGATGATGGCTATCGCTGGACGCCGTCCACGCCTGGCCAGAAGGCGCATCAGGTGCTGCGCGCCGACGCAGCCGGTTTCCACGTCGTAGGTAAAGGCAAAGTGGATCGGCGCCTTGCGGGGCGTCCGGGCGAATTGCGGCGCCATGGCAAGGGTTGCGGCGACGAAACCCTTCATGTCAGAGGTTCCGCGCCCGTACAGACGCCCATCGCGTTCAACCAGTTCAAAGGGGTTCGAAGACCAGTCCTGGTCCGTGACAGGAACCACATCGCAGTGTCCGGACATGACCAGCCCGCCATCGAAATCCGGGCCAAGCGTGGCGACAGATTGGCCTTCAGGCTGGTGGGGTCGTGAAAGATCTCAACCTGCGCACCGCACCCTTCCAGATAATTCGCGATGTATCCGATCATCGCCAGATTGCTGTCGACCGAAACCGTGGGAAAGGCGATCAGGTCGCTCAGAATGCGCTTGGTTTCTTCAAGCATGGATCAGGTCTTTACGAATAGCTTGCGGTCGATGCTGCACAGCGGTTCAGCCGCGCCGGTGTCCCGGATCAGGATGGTTTCGGTCGTCTCCAACCCCCAACTCTCCATCCAGAGCGCCGGCATGAAATGAAACACCATGCCCGGCTCCAGAACCGTTTCATCTTCGCTGCGGATCGAAGCCGTGCGTTCGCCCCAGTCGGGCGGATAGCTAAGGCCGACGGGATAGCCCATGCGCCCCGACCGTTCGATGCCGTGTTTTTCCAGAACACTCATGAAGGCATTGGCGATGTCACAGGTGCGGTTTCCCGCGCGCGCGACCTCCAAGCCCGCGGTAATACCTTCAAGCTGCGCTTCTTCGGTGCGCAGCATGTCATCGGATGGCTGGCCCAGAAACACCGTCCGCGACAGCGGGGCATGATAGCGGCGGTAGCACCCCGAGAGTTCGAAAAAGGTTGCCTCACCCTCGCACATAGGGGCGCCGTTCCAGGTCAGATGGGCTGCGGTTGCGTCAAGGCTGGATGGTGTCAGCGGAACGATGGCCGGATAGTCGCCCCAGTCCTCGCCGATCCCGGTGATGCCGGCATGCATGATGTCCGCCACAAGGTCGTTCTTGCGCACACCGGGCGCGGCGCGGTCGATCGCGGTCTGGATCACCTTGTCGGTGATCCGCGCCGCCTTGCGGATAAAGGCGATTTCATCGTCGGACTTGACCAACCTTTGCCAGTTCACAAGCGCAGTGGCGTCCTGAAACTCGGCGTCTGGCAGTTCTGCGACCAGAACCGAATGCGCCTTGGCCGAGTAATAGTAGTTCTCCATCTCGACGCCGATCCGGGCTTTGTCCAAACCGCGCGCTCTGAAATGGACCGCGAGATCCTGCATCGGGTGGACGTCGGTCGATTGAACGAAATAGTCGGCATATCCAAGGATGTTGTCATGCTGCATCCAGCAGGTGCGGCGCCCACCCATCATGTCCATGTAGCGCCCCCACCAGATCGGTTCGTCCTCCATCGTCAGAACTACGCCCTGATGGACATAGAAGGACCAGCCGTCATAGCCCGTGAGCCAGGCCTGGTTGGACGGATCGGTGACAAAGATTGCATCCAATCCCGCCCGCGCCATGGCGGCGCGGGTTTTGGCCAAGCGGCGCTGATATTCCGCTTGGCTGAATGGTGCGTTGGCAAGCGACATGGACGCCTCCTCAACCCAGAACCGCTCGGACCGCGCGCGCGGTCGCTGCGACGATCCGGTCCGCCTCGTCCCGTGTCAGGCAGAAGGGTGGCGCAAAGCCCAGAATGTCACCCTGCGGCATGGCGCGGGCAATGATGCTGTCCTGCTCCAGCAATTTGGCGGCAATCTGGGGGCCGATCTTTGCATCAGCATCAAAGAAGGTACGGCTTGCCTTGTCGGCCACGAACTCGACCGCACACAGCATGCCCTCGCCGCGCACCTCGCCGGCGTTGGGATGATCCCCCAACGCGTCCTGAATGGCCGCATTCAGGTATGCCCCTACGGTTCCGGCGTTTTCGACCAGACCGAGGTCCTCCAGCAGCTTCAGGTTGGCAACCCCGGCCGCCGCGCCAATCGGATGGGCAGAGTAGGTCCAGCCGTGGCCGATCGGGCCGTTTTCGTCAGTGCCCTGTTCCAGAACTTTCCACATTTTGTCGGATACGATGGAACCCGATAGCGGTGCATAGGCCGAAGTCAGCCCTTTGGCGATCGTGATCAGATCCGGGCGCAGTCCGTAATGCTCGGAGCCGAACATCGTGCCCAGCCGGCCAAATCCCGTGACGACCTCATCTGCGACCAGCAGAATGTCGTGCTTTTCAAGCACCGCCTGAATGGCTTCCCAGTACCTGGCAGGAGGTGGAACGATCCCGCCCGTGCCCAGTACCGGCTCGCCGACAAAGGCGGCGATCGTGTCAGGGCCTTCGCGATCGATCAGCGCCTCCAGCTCGGCTACGCAATAGGCAACGAACCCGGCTTCGTCCTGCGCCGGGTCGGGGCGGCGGAAATAGTAGGGCGCCTCGGTATGAATCACCTGGGCCAGCGGCAGATCGAACTTGTTGTGAAACAGCTCTAGCCCGGTAAGCGAACCGGTCATGAGACCCGACCCATGATAGCCCCGCCAGCGCGAGATGATCTTCTTTTTCTCGGGCCGCCCAAGGATGTTGTTGTAGTACCAGATCAGCTTGATGTTGGTTTCATTTGCGTCCGAACCGGACAGGCCGAAATACACTTTCGACATATGCGCGGGCGCGCGGTCGAGGATCATTTTGGACAGGGTGATCGAGGCCTCGGTCCCGTGGCCGACATAGGCATGGAAATAGGCAAGCTCCTGAGCTTGATCGGCAATGGCCTCGACGATCTCGGGTCTGCCATAGCCCACATTCACGCAATACAACCCGGCAAAGGCATCCAGCAGACGGTTGCCGTCGCGGTCCTCGATATGGCAGCCTGTGCCGCCGGTCACCACCCGATGAGGCAGGTTGCCCCGTGCGAATTCCGCCAGATGCGTCGATGGGTGGAAAAAGTTCTCGCGGTCCCACTGTTCAAGTTGGTCATTGTGAAGCATGGCTTACCCTACGTGTTCAGGCGGCGCGCCGCCGGTTGTCATGAAAGGAGCCGTTTGCACGCATTGAACCGAAACGGTTCAACCTGAGCAGACTGGCTCCGCTCACCCCAACAGCAGCGCGCAATGCCTTTATTGCCAGGGCGACGCGATGGAAGCACGAAACAGCGCAAGCCGCAATTGAAATTGGCATCCCCTTCAGTGTCTGCTCGGTCGCCTTTGAGACGCCTCTTTCACCGCTGTAGTTCGAACCGGGATCTTGTCAGAGCAAATCGTTCTGAAAGCCTGATGTCGGTTCGGTTGTGGATCTCGGCGGCGCTATGGTAATCCTTTCTACTTGCAGAAAAATTATTGTGTCCTCCGGTTGCCCAAGAGGGTGGGCAAGGGGGGCGGTTGCGAGTCGTCTGGCAATGCCTCAATCAGGACGATGGCACATTTCTTTTACCATGACTTGACACGACGGCCCTTGCAGACGTGCAAGCCGATGAAGCCCGGCGTCACATTACCTATTGCGGAGGCGGAATCTTCGCCACTGTTGATGCTTTCGGACTGTTTCAATTGGGGCACGACCATGTGGCTGTCTATGAGAACTCGATGAGCGAATGGGGCCCGACGAAAATCTGCCGATGGAGACAGGTCAACACCGTGCAATGCCGTGATGTTCCTGATAGGTGACGCCATCCCCAACTCCGCGACAGCCGTTGTCTCGGACCGGTCAGGATACATTCAGCACATCGATGTCGGAATGCTGGAAGAATGTGCCGCTGCCAAGAATGGCCGTGTCTAGGTCATGGTGCTCCCGGGCACATACGTTTCTGAAAACCAGGCACTGGCTAGCACTTCCGGCAAGCTGGATGAGGAACGGGTAAAGAATGCTTTTCTGGTCGGAGAAGAGCGCAGCTTCGATCAGGACCCGCGTTTCAGTCTCCAGGTCCTTTCGGAAATTGCCCAACGGGCGCTGTCACCAGGGATCAACGATCCGACGACCGCAATTTCCAGCATGGGACGGCTGCTGCGGTTGTTGTTGCCCTTGACCTCCGAAACATCCTCGCCAGGAAATTGAGTTGCACTCACGTTGGCGTTTCGCCGATCGCGGCAGCGAGTTTGTTGAAAGACGCATTCGACGCCATCGCACTGAATGCCGGCGACAAGTTCGAAGTTCATCTGTTCCAGCAATCGGCTTTGGGACGACTGGCGCATAGCCAAGACACCGAAGTGGCAGTGGCTGCCCGCGTGGCATCTGCTCGCGCACTGGCCTTCTCGGATCGTGACTTGGCATTTTAAGAAGACCGGGACCGCGTTCTTGCCGCGGCCCCGGATATGGCTTCGAGGATTAGCTCCAATCGTTGAACGCCTGAACCGTTCCGGCTCTATCAGAAGCGGGTTGCCGCCTTCTGGATCGCCTCTTGAATTTCTTTCCATGCCTTCTCTGATCCGAGCCGGACATTATCCCAAGCGTTGTCGCTGGATTTTTGAACCTTGTCGATTTGCTCTTTCGCCTCGCCACGCTTGCTGCGGATCTTCTTCAATTGATCCTCGTATTCCATCTTGGCGTCGGCCTCTGCCTTCTTCCAGCGCGCTTCGAGTTCCTCGATCTGCGCATCCCAACGGTCCAGTTGTGCTTTTGCTGCTTGAATGAATTCTTTGCGTGTGGTCATTGCTTTCTCCTTCACCTTAAAAAAAATTTACACTTACTTCTTTTAGGCAGTCGCGATGGCCTTCAGCATCCATACCGCCTCTTCGTGTTTTGCCATCCTAGTGTTCATGAGATCTTCCGTGGCCCCGTCGCCGTGACGTGATGCAAGAGCAGCAGTCTCTCTCAACCTGCGCGCCAGCGACTCATTATCGTAGATCAATTGTTCCATCATTCCATGCGCGTCCCTGATCGTTTCTTCTTCGGTCAAATGCGCTTGGCTGACCATGTCCGTGACGGACAAGGGAGCGATCTGACCCAGGGCTCGAATACGCTCGGCCAATGCGTCGATGGCCTCGAACAAGTCGCGGTACAGTCTCTCGGTCAATTCGTGGATCGGTACGAACAAGGGGCCGACCACGTTCCAATGGTACCCTTGCGTCTTGATCATCAACAGAACGCTGTCACACAGAACCTCGGTAACTGCGTTTGATATCCACTCATTCTTGTCGATACCGGTATCATGCATTTCGTTCTGGGGTTCGGTTTTCAGAACTTGCTGTGTCATTCTTTTCCCTTTCCCTATTTCGGTCATTCACGAAAACTAGGGTTGCGACAGAAAAAAATCAAATAAAAACATATATTTAAGGTATGTATTTTGCGCTGCCTGTGTTTGTTGCTGATCTAGATTGACTAGCGCTGGAGGCGGAAATTCACCTAAAAGCTGATGCCAAGGAGGTTCATTGCCTTACGTATGTGGAGTAAGTGATGTGATACATAAGCGAGCGAGGAACGATGCCCAATCAAGATCGACCACCGAAGCGCACCGAAAAGCTGCAGCTGATGCTGGATGTTGAAGAGCTGAAGGTCATTGATGACTGGCGATTTGAAAACCGACTTCCATCGCGCGCAGCTGCCATTCGCGAGCTGATCCGAAGAGGACTGAACACGGATGAATTCGAAGAGCCGCCGACGGAGATTCCTTCAGGCGAATTTCGCGTTGTCGACGATTCCGATTGACCTGCCAGTGATGGTAGAGGGGCATTTTCAGAGGGACTTGTCAGAGGGATACAGGTTGAGGCAGGCAGGGCGGTTGCGTGGCCTCGCGACATGATCAGAAGTACTGTCAAAGGAAACCGGCTTGAGGCGGGGAAGGCGGTTTTGTAGCGTCCAGCCATGACCAAACGCTCGCCGTTTCGCTGTTTCAAGATCTAGCCCGAGATCATCTGCCTCGCAGTGATGCTGTACATTCGTTTCCCGCTCTCGCTTCGGAATGTCGAAGATTTGTTGCACGAGCGAGGCATCGACGTGAGCCACGAAACTGTCCGGTATTGGTGGAACAGGTTTGGCCCAAAGTTTGCTGCTGAGATCGGAAGAAAGCGTGTTCAGAAATTGAGAGCCTACACCAAATGGAAGTGGCACGTGGACGAGGTTTTCGTGAAGGTGAATGGCAAGAGAAACTACCTCTGGCGGGCCGTTGATCGTGAGGGCGAAGTGCTGGAAGCAATCGTTACCAAACGCCGAAACAAGGCTGCAGCACTGAAATTCCTCAAGAAATTGATGAAGCGGCACGGTTGCGCCGAGGAGGTCGTCATAGATCGATGCGCTTCCTACAAGGTTGCGTTCAGAGAAATGGTCGCACTCGAAAAACAACAGACGGGCAGGTGGATTAACAACCGCGTCGAAAATTCACACCTTCCTTTTCGACGGCGCGAATGCGCCATGCAACGTTTCAGGCGCATGCGAAGTTTACAGAAATTCGCCGTCGTCCATTCGTCCGTCTACAACCACTTCAACCAAGAAAGATCGCTCACCAGCAGAGACTCCTTCAAGCTGAACTGGGCCGCTGCTCTTAGCGAGTGGCGTGAACTTAGTTCCGGATAGGTTCGCGGTTTCCGTGGCAAACTGAGACTGGTTCGCATTCGTCTGACAGCACCTTCGGGGCTAGGTTCAAGACTATTCGACGTACGAAACCTACAACCCAAAGCCCACGTTTCCCGTTGCTTGAGCATAATATTTGCCAAACATACCAGCGTCGCGAGCTGGGCTCTGGAGGCTATGTGTCAGTTTCCGGCTTTGCGACGCGTGACGCTTGATCAAGTGTGCTCTTTAGCCATCACATCCGCAAAGGACTTGAAGAACTTTGCCGCCAGTTTCTTGGCAGTGCTTTGGATAAGTCGGCTGCCCAGTTGGGCGAGTTTCCCGCCAACATCGGCTTTGGCAGCGTATTTGAGAAGGGTCGCGCCGTCTTGGTCTTCCAAAGTCACGTCTGCGCCGCCCTTGGCATGACCCGCCGCTCCGCCATTGCCCTGACCGGTGAGCGAAAACGCATCCGGCGCGCCGTCGGTATTCAACGTAACATTGCCGCTGAACCGCGCCTTGACGGGTCCGACCTTCAACACAACCTTGGCTTCAAGTTCGGTGTCTGAATGCTTTATTAATTCTTCGCAGCCTGGAATGCACTGTTTAAGGATTTCCGGGTTGTTCAACGCAGCGTAGACCTCGGCCTTGGGAGCGTCAATTCTGATTTCGTCAGCAAGTTCCATGTGTCTTCTTCCTTAGCAGCAGGGAAATTTGATGCGGGCCAGTTGGTCGGCCTTCACGGGGGTGAGTTCGACGGATCGAGTCATTTTTGCCCAAAGACGGCTTAGAGTGTTCATGCTGCAACCTCCTTCATGGGCAGGCAGTGGGTCTGGTAAGCTTCGGGCGTGTCGATATCGATAAAGAGCCCGGGCGTACGCAGGGGCAGTTCCTGAACCAGATCGGCATTGGCGCGCGTGAACTTTTGGCAGCCTGGGCTCTTTGGATCCTCCAACAGCCTTGCGCGCAAAGATCGCGGCACAACCAAGGGGTTGCCGCGGTTACCCTGATGAACAGGAAAAGAGATCTTGTCGGGGTCGGCACAGTAATGCGCCGTGAGCAATGCGAGGATATCGGTGCTGGACAACAGAGGTTGATCCCCCAGCCCGATCAGCAGCGTCTGAGCATCAACAGCATTCCGCAAGCCCGCCGCGACCGAGGTAAACTGGCCAGCGGCGAAGTCTGCATTGAAAACGGTGTCCACTCCGGTGCCGTCCAGCGCCTCTTTAACCAAGTTCGCATCGTGTCCGAGAACGACCAGAATGGGGCCATCAATCGCCGCCTGATATTGTTGGGTGACATGGCGGATCATCGGGACGCCATCAACTGGCAACAATAGCTTGTTTTGCGCACCCATGCGCCGCGACAGACCTGCGGCCAGCAATATTGCCGTCGTTTCAGTCATCGTCGTCCCGTTTCACGTTCGAGCGCCGAACCTTGACGAGTTCCGCCAGAATGGAGAGTGCAATTTCTTCGGGCGTGACAGCTCCGATGTCCAAACCGGCGGGAGCTTTGACCGCGCGGATGTCGGCCTGATCTATGCCTTTCGCGATTAACTTGTCTGACAGCGCGCCGTATTTTCGTTTGCTCCCGACAAAGGCGATATACGCAGGTTTGGACAGCAATGCGCGTTCCAGAGCGGCCAGATCACCCTGGCCTTGTGTGGCGATGATGATGACGTTCTGGCCGGCGACAGGGCTGTCGGGAATGTCCGAGCCCACTGACCAGTGAAACTCGGGCGCGAGCGCTGACAGGGCTTCGGCAACGGGCGAGGCACCGATGACAGTCAGCAAAGGCATGGGCAGGCAGGGTTCGATAAAGATGTCGATGCTGCCGCGTGATGGACAACCATTGCGGGCAAATCGGGTGCCATCAATGGTCTCTCCGGAACTGACGCCCTTTTCCGCCAAAAGCTCTTCGGGCGCGACCGAAACCAACTGCGGTGCGCCACTGCGCAGAGCCTCGATCGCGGCCTTTTTGACTGCACCGCGTGTGCAACCGCCGCCCAACCAGCCCTGCACGATGGTACCGTCCGCGCTCAGAAGCGCCTTTGCGCCGGGCTTGGCAGCGGTTGACCCGGCTGTGCGCACAATCGTGGCAAACGCGAACGGTTGCTGGCGGTCGCGCAGGTCCTTTGCGGTTTGTGCAAGATCTCCGTCAAGGATTTCAGCAGGTGTCATAGTCGGCTCAGTTCCCCTTCCAAAGCGGCCAGATCCCCGAGCGTGTTCGCGGGGGCAAACACGTCCAGATGCGGCAGTGCAGCCGCCATTCCGCTGGCAACGGGGGCATAGTCCGCCCATCCCTTCAGTGGGTTCAGCCAGATGACCTTGCAGCCCCGTTTCTTCAGCTTGGCCAGCGCGGCGTCGATCTGGTCCGGCGGAGCGGTGTCGTAGCCATCGGACAGGATCATCACGACGCTGCGCCCGTCGACAAAGCGCTTTGCATAGGTATCGGCAAAGCGCAAAAGCGATGGCCCGATCTTGGACCCGCCACCAAAACCGTCCGCCATCAGTGACATCCGGCCAATGGCGCGCATCGCGTCCTTGTCCCGCAAGGCCTCGGTAATGCGCACAAGCCGCGTGTGAAAGAGATACGCATCCGCAGACGTATCGGCGCGCATAAGCCCTGACAGAAAGGCCAGAAACACCTGTGAATAGACGGTCATTGACCCTGACACGTCGCACAGCGCGACGATCTTGCGGGTCCGGTCGGGGCGGCGCTTGCGCAACAGCTTCAGCGGCTCGCCCCCGGTCGATAGACTGCGGCGGATTGTCTTGCGGAAATGCAGACGATCGCCCTTGCGCGCGGCAATGCGGCGGCGGGACCGGCGATCGCGCAGCGCCGCACCCAGGCGGCGTGCCACGCCTTCGGCCTCGGCCACGTCTTCGGGGCGGACGATGTCTCGCAGTTCCTTGCGCATCAGGTTGCGCACCTCGGTGGCGATCAATTTGCCTTCGCCGTCGCTTTCCGCTTCGCCCTCGCCATCGCTGGTGTCCGGCGTGGTCGAGGATCCGGCGCTGCCGGTTTCCTCGCCCTGTGCATCTCTGGACGAATGCACGCCCTCACCGCTGGGGGCCGAGAGGGTTGGCATGACCTTTGTCCGGACGCGTCCGGCGTCCATCCAATAGCTGTCGAAAAGCGCATCAAACGCGTCAACGTCGACTTTGCACCCGGTACAGACAGCTTTTAGAGCCCGCCGCGCATTTTCTGGACAGGCGGCTTCGACTTCGTTCAGCGCGGCAAGCGCCGTATCCGTTTCGGCCACGCCTAGGCGCAGTCCGTTTTCGCGCAGATGCGCCATGAACCCGGCGACGCGTGCTGCCGGCCCAGGATCGCGCCCGGCGAATTTGGTGACCCGGCTCACGCCGCGCGTCCCGCGATGCGCTGGGCCACTTCGGTAGTGATGTTGGCCTGATCGCTCTGGGTTTTCAGAAGCGTGGTCAGCGTCGATTGCAAAATCACCGGGTCCGCCGTCAGATCGGCAAGGCCAAGCCCCATAAGTGCCGCGGCAAAATCCAGTGTTTCTGCGATGCCCGGGGTCTTTTCCAGTTCTTCCTTGCGCAGGGATTGCACAAAGCCCACGATCTGGTTGGCCAGATGCGCTTCGATGTCGGGGCAGCGGGCCTTCAAAATCGCCAGCTCCGTGGCGCGATCGGGATAATCCACATGGGTATAGAGGCACCGACGACGCAACGCATCAGACAGATCGCGCGTTCCGTTCGACGTCAGGATCACAATAGGCCGTGTCGTGGCCGTAACGGTCCCCAACTCGGGGATCGAGACCTGATAGTCTGCCAGAATTTCCAGCAGGTAGGCTTCGAATTCTTCGTCGGCCCGGTCGATCTCGTCGATCAGCAGAACCGGCGCAACATCCTGAGTCAGCGCCGCCAGCAGCGGGCGTTCCAGCAGAAAGTCGCGGGAAAAGATGCGCGCTTCGACGTCTTTGCCGGTTTGGCCATCTTCGGCAGCCGCGCGGATGCTCAGCAACTGGCGCTGGTAATTCCATTCATAGATCGCCTGCGCCGCGTCCAAGCCTTCATAGCATTGTAGCCGGATCAGGCGGGTGTCGCGAGACGCAGCCAGAGTGCGCGCAACCTCAGTTTTGCCAACGCCCGCCGCGCCTTCCAGAAGAAGCGGACGGCCCAGTGTCAGTGCTAGATGCAGCGCAACGGCCAGATCGTCGGAAGCGACATAGCCTTCACCTGCAAGGGCACCCTGTAAATCGGTCCAAGTCATAGTTGGATGTGGAGGTGCGCGTGACCACGCACCTCCTCCCTCTTGTTAGCCGTGCAGGCCCAGATCATTGGCGGTCTTCCAGATCCGCCAGTGATCGTGGGGCATATGACTCTGACGCAGACCAAAGGCCCGGAAGGCATCATGCACCGCGTTCGAAAACGCCGGCACGCCGCCCACATTGGGGCTTTCGCCCACACCCTTGGCGCCAATCGGGTGATGCGGGCTGGGGGTGACGGTGTGGTCGGTGGTGTAGTGGGGCGTCTCCCATGCAGTGGGCAGGAAGAAGTCCATCAGCGTTCCGGTTTTCACATTGCCCATGTCATCATAGGCGATTTCCTGACCCATCGCGATGGCCAGCGCCTCGGTCAGGCCGCCATGGACCTGGCCTTCGATGATCATCGGGTTGATCCGTGTCCCGCAATCGTCCAGCGCATAGAACTGCCGGATCTCGTGCTCGCCTGTATCGACGTCGATTTCCATCACGCAGATATAGGCACCGAACGGATAGGTCATGTTGGGCGGGTCGTAATAGCTGACCGCCTCCAGACCCGGCTCGATCCCCGGGATCGCCTGATTGTAGGCGGCAAAGGCGATTTCTTTCATCGTCTTGAACCGCTCAGGCGCGCCTTTGACAACGAACCGATCCACGTCGAATTCCACGTCATCGTCGTGAACTTCCAGCAGATAGGCTGCGATCATCTGGGCCTTGGCCCGGATTTTTCGGCCCGCCATCGCGGTTGCCGCACCAGCCACAGGCGTCGACCGAGACCCATAGGTCCCCAAACCATATGGTGCGGTGTCTGTGTCGCCTTCCTCGACCGTGATGCTGTCGGCAGGAAGTCCAATCTCGCTGGCCAGGATTTGGGCGAAAGTGGTGGCATGCCCCTGACCTTGTGAGATGGTGCCCAACCGCGCGATGGCAGAGCCCGTCGGGTGGATCCGGATTTCACAACTGTCGAACATTCCGAGACCCAGAATATCGCAGTTCTTGACCGGACCGGCGCCGACGATTTCCGTGAAGTGTGTCAGGCCAATGCCCAACAGCTTGCGGGTTTTTCCGGCCTTGAAGTCCTCGACCCGCTGTGCCTGTTCGGCACGCAGATCCTCGTACCCAACTGCAGCCAGCGCCTTGTCCCAGGCGGTGTGATAATCGCCCGAGTCGTATTCCCATCCCAGCGCAGACTGATAGGGGAACTGATCGGCCTTGATAAAGTTGATCCGCCGCAACTCGGCCGCGTCCATGTTCAACTCAATCGCCAGAACTTCGATCATGCGCTCAATGAAATAGGCCGCCTCGGTCACCCGGAACGAGCAACGATAGGCCACACCGCCCGGTGCCTTGTTGGTGTAGACACCGTCAACCGCCAGGTAAGCCGTCGGGATGTCGTAGGACCCGGTGCAGATGTTCATGAACCCGGCGGGGAACTTGGTGGGGTCCGCGCAGGCGTCAAACCCACCGTGGTCCGCCGTGGTGTGGCACCACAGACCGGTGATCTTGCCCTCTTTGGTGGCCGAGATCTTGCCGTGCATCCAGTAATCCCGGGCAAAAGCAGTGGTCATCAGGTTGTCCATTCGGTCTTCGATCCACTTGACCGGCTTGCCGGTCACGATTGAGGCCACGACCGAGCAGACATAGCCCGGATAAGCACCCACCTTGTTGCCAAAACCGCCGCCAATGTCGGGCGAGATGACACGGATGTTGTGCTCTTCAATGCCGGAAATCAGGCTGACCACTGTCCGGATGGCGTGCGGTGCTTGGAAGGTCCCCCACAGCGTCAGCTTGCCATTGACCTTGTCCATGGAGGCCACACAGCCGCAGGTTTCAAGCGGACACGGGTGTGTCCGGTGATAGTACACCATCTCTTCGGCCACGACGTCTGCTTCGCCGATGACCTGCTCGGTCGCTTCTTTCTGCCCGGCTTCCCATGTGAAGATATGGTTGGGATGCTTACGGGGACCGTGCGCGCCATCTGCCGTCGGGTCGAGGTCTTCGCGCAGAACCACATCGGTTTTCAGCGACTCGAACGGATCGACAATAACGGGCAGCTCTTCGTATTCGACCTCAACTGCTTCGATGCCATCGGCTGCGGCATAGCGGTCTTCGGCTACGACAAAGGCCACTTCCTGGCCCTGGTACAGAACCTTGCCGTCGGCCAGCACCATTTGTTTGTCACCAGCCAGCGTAGGCATCCAATGCAGGCCTAGCGGCTCGAGATCAGCAGCGGTCAGAACCGCCAGAACGCCCTTAACCTTAAGGGCTTCTTCGGTGTTAATCGATTTGACGCGCGCATGTGCGAAAGGTGAACGTACAAAATCGCCGAACAGCATTCCGTCCAGCTTGATGTCGTCGACATAGTTGCCTTTGCCCTGCGTAAAGCGTGCATCCTCGACGCGCTTGCGCGAGCAGCCCATCCCTTTGAGATTGGCGACGCGGTCTTCGCGGGTTTCTACTTCGTCCTTCATTCTGCGGCCTCCTTGGCTGCATTCATCACGGCCGCGGCGGCTTGGATGGATTTGACAATGTTCTGGTACCCTGTGCAGCGGCAGAGATTGCCGGCCATGCCGAACCGAATTTCCTCTTCGGTCGGGTTCGGGTTTTCTTCCAGAAGTTTGGTGGCGCGTGTGATCATGCCCGGGGTGCAGTATCCGCACTGCAGACCGTGGTGTTCCTTGAAGGCCTCCTGCAGTGGATGCAGGCTGTCTGGTGTGCCGATGCCTTCGATAGTGGTAACATCCTTGCCGTCGGCCTGGGCCACGAACATTGTGCAGGATTTCACCGATTTACCGTCAATGGTCACTGTGCATGCACCGCAATGCGAGGTTTCGCATCCAATATGCGGGCCTGTGATCCCCAGGCGTTCGCGCAAGGTGTAAATCAGCAGTTCACGCGGCTCGGCCAGAAACTCCTCTTCCTTGCCGTTGACCGTGAGTGTGATGTGCATTTTCTTTGACATTCTGGTTCCCCCCTCAGGCCCGCGACCAAGCGCGTTCGATGGCACGGGTCAGGATGACGCCGGCCACATGTTTCTTGAAAGCCACGGGACCGCGGTTGTCTTCGGTCGGGTCGATGTCTTCCATCATGGCGGCGACGGCGGCCTTGATGGCGTCCGCGTCCACGGATGTGCCGACCAGCGCCTCTGCGGCGGCCGCGGAATAGATCGGTGTGTCGCTCAGGTTCGTCATCGCAATCGCAGCGGACGCACATGTGCCGCCCGATTTCACGATCTGCACGGCCGCAGCGGCGGTCGCGTAGTCACCGATTTTCCGTTTTTGCTTTTCGTAGGCATATCCGCCTTGCGGCACCGGGATCGAAATGCTGGTCAACACCTCTGCGTCTTCCCGAGCGGTCATGTAGGCAGCCTCATAGAATTCACGGGCCGCAACGGTGCGTTCGCCATCGGAACCGACCAAAGTGAATTGTGCATCGACGCATTGCATTAGGCCGGGCATATCATTGCCGGGATCGCCGTTGGCAACATTGCCACCGACCGTGCCCATATAACGGACTTGCGGGTCTGCGATCTGCAACGCCGCTTCGCGCAGGATGGGTGCTGCGCTTGCAAGATCTGTATGGTCGATGATTTCGGCTTGGGTCACCATCGCGCCGATGGTGATGGTGTCTGTGCCGACCGTGATTCCACCCAATCCGGCAACGTCTTGCAGATCGATCAGATGGGGCACGTCCGCCATCCGAAGTTTCATCATCGGGATCAGGCTGTGTCCGCCTGCCATGACGCGTGCGTCATCCCCGTGTTCTTCCAGAAGAGCAATTACCCCATCCAAATCTTTCGGGCGGTAATACTCAAACGCCGCTGGAATCATCTCGCTCCTCCCTGCTTGATATTCTAGCTGGAGCGAAGCCTGCATCCATCGGTATACGCAGACTTTAGAAAACCACTGATTTTCGCAGTTTTTGCACGAAATGCGCCTTAAGCTGCACCAGTTGCACCCAGTTCACCCGAGAGGATCGACTGAATATCCTTCAGCTTGGACCGGCTGACCGGGACGGGCGGGAGTTCCGGTTCGTTGAAGGTACAGCGACCCTTGTCTTTGGTGCGTTCAAACCGGGCAACCTTTTCGGGGTTTACCAGATAGCTGCGGTGCGTCTGCACAAATCCGGCATTCAGAAGGCGCTTTGTTGCCTCTGTGATCGGCCAGACGCAGAACAGGCGATCCTTGCACGTGTAGACCTGTGTGTAATGACCGTCTGCCCGGACGAATGCGACATCCTGAGGTGCGACGTAGATTTTCGCTCCCTCCCTTTCGCAGGGAATTTGCAAAGTCGCCTCGGGCGGCAGCATGGCTTCCGGCGTCGTTTCATTTGCTGCCTCGGATTGCTGCGCGGGCCCGTCTAGATAGGTCGTGCTCACCCAAAGAAACGCACCAAAAATCACGAAGCCTGACAATACTACGCCAATGGCCAACGTTTCGTTGCTCATACCCGGGCCAAAATCTCCAGGAACGGGTACCGCAACAAAATTTGTTCCTGCCATGGCTAGGAAGTGCACGGAACTGACCGCCAGCCCAAAACAGACGGTAGCAAGAAAGATGTGTAAATTGGTGCGTCGTTGATAGGCCACCCAGACCGCGAGCATGCACAAGGCAATCGCCATGGCAGAGGACAACGCGACACCGGGAACTGTGTATACCGCTTTGCACAGTTGCAGCCCGGCCATCCCGACATAGTGCATCACCAAGACGCCCAGCCCAACAATTCCGCCAGCTGCCAATATCATTGGCGTCGTACGTTCCGTGAAATGCAGCAAAATCAGTGCACAGCCGACGATCAATATGGCAATCAGCGCCGAGGCGAGCGTTATGGCCGCATCATAGTAATATGGGATCGGCATTTGCAGACCGAGCATGGCCACGAAATGCATCGACCAGATGCCTCCACCGAGCGCGACAGAAGCAAGAGAAATCGCGATCTTGCGTTGCGATGTCGATTTGGCCGCCATGTTTCGAGTCAGCGACAAGCCCGTGAACCCCGCGACAATTGCCATCGCGCAGGACATCACCACCAGAATTGGGTCTTGGCTGAACTCCAGCATCTGCATTCACTAAGAATGACCAAGAAATCCCGATTTGGCAAACGCCGTTCGCCACAGAGCGATCACGTTCCACGGAACTGCAAATCGGCACCCATAGGCGCCGAGGCGGTTGCATTGATCCTGCTGGAGCATAAAGAGGACGCAACATGCCGGAGTTTAGGATTATGAGGTGTACCCGGCGCGAAACAACCGCCGCAACGTGCGCCCACGGATGGATACCCTGGTGCCAACGGCTGGATGTACCGATGCTCGACCGCTTTGGGCTCCGTGCCGACGGTCAGCCCGAATTGCGCGAGAGACCGCTTCCTAATGTCGAATGTCGGCGCATCAGGCTACGCCACTGAAACCGAAAGGCTGTCTCGATTTTGTCAATGTATGCTTGCGGGGCTGGGCTGCAGTTCGGACCGTCGCAGCGCCGAAAGACAGTTCTGAGCCCAAAGCAGACGCCCTTGACTCGGCGTGAGCTAGGCTTTTCTTATCCATCATGACTGACCTTTCGACCCTATTGCTAGATGAACTCAGCCTCGACGAAGCTGCCCGACCGAAAGCGCCGCCGGTGGCGGACGCGACAGAAATACACCGTCAACGAGGCCAACAACTAGCCGCGATCCACCGACATTATCTGATGGAGATGGCCCAAATCGGCGCCGTCCTGACCCGGATCGAAGCGGGGGACACGCCGCCTGAGCACCTGAAGCAGATCGTGCTTTCACTCGAAATGGCTGAGAATTTTCGAGTATTCGGATCGCTTTGCGGGCGCGAATGCCAGGTGCTCAAGTTCCACCACGACATTGAAAGCGCTGATATGTTTCCACGTATCGAGGCAGCCAGCGGAGACAGGTTCCGCGAGATTGTGGCCAAATTGAAGGCAGAACATGAGGTGGTCCACGAGTTAATCATTCGCCTCGGTCGTGCGGCTGAATCTTTGGCGGAAGACCCTTCCGATGCAAATTTCAAAAAGACTGCCGCCACATTTCGGAAATTGGAAGAGGTTGTACGCTCCCATTTCGGCTACGAAGAAACCGAATTGGCGGAGGCCATTGGGTACTATCTCGGGTCAATCTAAAGGTGCCTTTTAGACGCCGAACCATCGTCGTCATCAAGAACTCTTTAGACCGAAAAGCGGTCTCCGGCCCAAAAAAGCGTTTAAAAATCAGTGAGCTAACGTTGCGAGTGCAGAGCGGACCCTGCCCAGAAACGCTCGGCGGCATCCTGCCAAAAGCAAAAAAACGCATTTCTCGCCGCAGCAACGTTTAGCGGTCCAACGAACCGGCAAATTGGAACCAAGGGCTTGTTCCTAAGGCGTTGCGCTTGACGCAGGTCAAAGAACTTTAAGGTCAAACGTAGATATTGGCTTGTCAATGGAACGAGGGGATAGTTGCGATGCGAGTAAGTCTAACTGCCTTGGCTTTGGCAGTGATGGTCGGAACAACGGGGCAGGCGCAGACGACGAACACCCTCGAGGGCCTGATCGAGAGTGCGGAGGTGCCGATCACCTCGGACAATTTCATTCGGGCCGCCACTGACCTTGAGCTTCAAAAATACGTGTCGCTCGCGGGTGGCATCAATCGGTTTTTCCACTTCCGGGAACCGACCCCGGTCGAAAACCAACCGACGATCCGGATGAACCGCGACACGCTCTACAGCACCGCGGTTGTCGACATAAGCGAGGGCGCGACGTTGATCCTTCCAGACGTTGCGGATCGCTACATGACGGCAATGGTTGTCAATCAGGATCACTTCATAAACGAGGTGTTCTTCGGTGGCGGCACCTATACCCTCGACATGGAAACGTTCGACACCCCTTACGTGATTGTCTATCTCCGCGTGCTTGTCGACGCCGCAGACCAAGAGGATGTGGCGGCTGTCAATGCGATCCAGGACGCAATGACAATCGAGGCCAACGCTTCGAACGCGTTCGTGGCCCCAAACTACGATGAAGACGCCTTTGAGGCGGTAGTCGAACAGCTGCTGCCGCTCGGTGCTCTTGGTTTCGTTCCAGACAGTTCCCGCATGTTCGGCAAAAAGGAAAACGTCCACCCCATACGTCACATGCTTGGCACGATAGCCGGTTGGGGCGGGCTTCCGGAAGAGGAAGCATTCTACCCGGCGTTTTTCCCAGGTCTGCCCGTCGGTGCATACAAGATCGAAGTGCCGCAGAACGTGCCGGTGGATGCTTTCTGGTCGGTGAGCATGTATAACGCCGACGGCTTCTATGAACCGAACGCTCTGAACGCCTACAGCATCAACTCCGTCACCGGCGCGCGGAATACTGACGGAAGCATGACCATCCATCTTGGAGCCTGCGACGACGGGCGGGTGAATTGCTTACCTATCACAGAGGGCTGGAACTATGTGGTGCGCCTGTATCGCCCCCGCCCGGAAGTCCTAGGTGGAAGCTGGACCTTCCCCGTTGCGCAACCTGTGAATTGAGAAGGGCGCCCATAATGTTGAAGAAATTGATTCCGATTGCGCTGCTGGCCCCATCTCTGGCTGTCGCAGAGCCAGTAACGCTGGACACCTTTGTCCGGGCCGAGACGGATCATATGTTCCGTGCCAATATGGCCGCTTTTGACGTGGGCGTTGGAGAATTGATCCACGTTCGCAAACCGACGACCCCTGACAACCAACCGGTTATTCGGATGAACCAGGACACGCTCTACTCCGGGATTGTCCTGGACCTGTCCGATCCGGTTGAATTCACTCTGCCCGATTTGGGCGAGCGATACATCTCGATGCATGTGGTCAACCAGGATCACTACATGTACGTCGAAACCGCGCCTGGGACATACACGCTGACCGAAGAAAACGTTGGTACTCGTTTTGCCTATGTGACTGTACGAATATTCATGGATGCCAACGATCCTGACGATGTGTTAGAGGCACATGCCGCTCAGGACAGCCTTGTCGTGGCTGGGGGTGGAGCAGGTCCGTTCGAGGCACCGGATTGGGATCTGGATGATTTGGCAACTGCACGCACGGCCCTAAGCAACCTTGCCGAACTCGGTTTCAGCAGCTTTTACTCGTTCGGTACCGAGGGAGAAACAAAGCCCATCGATCACCTGGTTGGTACCGCCGCCGGCTGGGGCGGTCTGCCACGCACTGCGGCGCTCTATGAGATCGACAGCGTCGATGCAAATGATGGCGTAACACCACATTCGGTCACGTTGAATGCAGTACCGGTTGACGCGTTCTGGTCAATCACTGTCTACAACGCCGACGGCTACCTGGAAGCAAACGATCTCGGCCGCAACAGCCTCAATAACGTAACAGCCGAACCCAATTCCGACGGCAGCATTACCATCAATTTTGGCGCCTGCGAGGATGGGCGCGTGAATTGCATTCCTATTACGCCAGGTTGGAACTACACCGTTCGGCTATATGAACCTCGTGAAGAAATCTTGAACGGGAACTGGTCGTTCCCTGCAATCGAGCCGTTGGAGTAAGGGGCACTTAAGCTGGTTTCCAGGTGACCGCATCGTCCGCATCTCGGACATCGCGACCCCAAATCTCGCTGAGCCGGCCACCAATGACCGCTTTTTCCGCTGCATCGCAGCAGCCAAATGTAGGGGGCCATGCTGCATTTGCAGGGGACCCTGCGAGGCCACGTCCGGAGTGGGCTCAGAGCGGTCTCGCGGCGCTGCGACGGTCCGAGCTACAGCTCAGCCCCGAAAGCCGCCATTGAAGAAATCGAGACAGCCTTTCGGTTTTAATGGCGTAGCCTGATGCGCCGACATTCGACATTAGGAAGCTTTCTATCGCGCAATTCGGGCTGACCGTCGGCACGGCGCCCAAAGCGGACGTTCAGATGCAGCACAAAACATTGAATGTGACTTCAACTGGAAACGCGAATAACGCCATGTTGTTAAGATCATCACATTATCCAGTTCGCCTGAAAATTAGACGCTCCTTCCGAAGACAGCTTCCAACCAAGCCTGAATGACTTGAAAAATCTGATCTATGCGTAAAACTTAAAGTATGAGTGAGTATTTTGATGAAATGTTCAACGGCGATGGATCACTCAGAGGTCCATACGAAGAGATCGGTCGCTGGTTCAACGCGGAAGACGTGTCACGACTGAGGGCGAAACAGCGCGAAGCCGAAAAAGTTTTTAGGCTGACGGGCATCACTTTTAACGTATACGGCAAAGCCGAGGCCGAAGAGCGTCTGATACCGTTTGATATCGTGCCACGAGTTATTTCAGCGCGGGAATGGCAGCGGTTGGAACGCGGTATCGAACAGCGGGTGCGCGCAATCAACGCATTTCTACATGACATTTACCACCGTCAAGAAATTGTCCGGGCCGGGCGTGTGCCGGCTGAGATGATTGCCGGAAACGAGGCCTTCCTGCCACAGATGCTTGGTGTCTCACCGCCCGGTCAGGTCTATACGCACATTGTCGGCGTCGATCTGGTGCGAACCGGACCAGACGAGTTTTTCGTTCTGGAAGACAATGCTCGTACGCCATCCGGGGTCAGCTATATGTTGGAGAACCGGGAAACGATGCTAAAGATGTTCCCCGAACTCTTTAGCGCAACCAATGTTCGGAATGTTTCAGACTATCCCCGTAATCTGAGACGTTCTCTTGCTGCCTGCGCACCAGCTGTAGCAGACGGAGAACCCACTGTCGCGGTGTTAACCCCCGGCATCTATAATTCAGCCTACTACGAACATGCGTTTCTTGCTGATCAAATGGGCGTGGAATTGGTCGAAGGCCACGATCTGCGGGTTGTCGACGGACGAGTCTGCATGCGCACCACCAGAGGTTATACTCCCATCGACGTACTTTATCGCAGGGTGGATGACGAGTTCCTGGATCCGCTGAATTTCAACCCCAAGAGCGCATTGGGCGTGCCGGGTATTCTGGATGTCTATCGTGCTGGCGGCATCACAATTGCGAACGCGCCGGGAACAGGTATAGCCGATGACAAGGCGATCTATTCCTACATGCCGGAAATCGTTGAGTTCTACACGGGCGAGAAGCCCCTGCTAAAAAACGTTCCTACGTGGCGCTGCAGCGACCCCGAGTCGCTGTCCTACGTATTGGACAACCTGTCGGATCTTGTTGTCAAAGAGGTGCACGGGTCGGGCGGCTATGGGATGCTGATCGGTCCGACCGCCAGCAAGAAAGAGATCGCGGCGTTCCGTGACAAGCTCAAGTCGCGGCCGTCGAACTACATCGCTCAGCCCACATTGTCTCTCTCGACGGTGCCCATCTTCGCCCGTTCGGGGCTTGCCCCCAGGCATGTCGATCTGCGGCCGTTTGTTCTGGTGTCCCCGCAAGGGATCGAGATCACCCCCGGCGGCCTGACGCGCGTTGCGCTGAAAAAAGGGTCCTTGGTCGTTAATTCAAGCCAAGGCGGCGGGACCAAAGACACCTGGGTTCTGGAGGACTGACCATGCTGGGAAAAACTGCTGGCGGGTTGTTCTGGATGTCCCGGTATCTTGAGAGGGCGGAAAATACGGCCAGATTGCTGGAAACAGGCCAGAGGATGGCGCTGACCCGGACCAAGAATTCCGATGCGGAATGGGGCTCGGTTCTGAAAACTGCCGGCGTTTTCAGCGGGTACAGCGCCAAATATGATGAGATTTCGAAAGACAATGCCGTGGATTGGATGTTGCGTGATGCCGACAATCCATCCTCGATCAAGTCGGTCATCAAACAGGCGCGGGACAACGCGCGCCTTGTTCGAACCGCATTGACCAATGATGTCTGGAGTGCGGTGAACGCCACGTGGATGCAGATTGATCAAGCCATGAAGCGCCGCGTGAATGAGAGGGACCTGCCGGCAACGCTGGAACTTATTCGTCAACAGGCCGCTCTGGTTCGTGGCGCAACTCTTGGGACCATGCTGCGCAACGATATTTTCGATTTCACCCGGATCGGCACCTTTGTCGAGCGGGCCGACAATACCGGGCGTATCCTGGACGTGAAGTACTATGTCCTTCTGCCCACGGCCTTCTCGGTCGGCTCGTCGCTGGACAACATCCAGTGGGAAAGTATCCTGCGATCCGTTGGGGCAGGCGGTGGCTATCGCATGACCCACGGCCAGAACACCCGGCCGTCGGAAATTGCGCAGTTTCTGATCCTTGATCAGAGGATGCCCCGCAGCCTGCATTTCTGCTGTAGGAAGATTCAAGAGAACCTGTCCTACCTCAGCAAAGACTATGGCTTTGCGGGTCCGTCCGTTACGGCGGCCAACGCGCTTTCCGAGAAGTATCTCGACCGGCAGATTACCGATATCTTTGATCTCGGGCTGCACGAATACATTCAGGACTTTTTGAAGGATCTCGGGGACCTGAGCCGCCAGATCGAAATTGATTACCGGTTCTATGAGTGACCAATGAAACTGCATATACGCCACGAGACACGATACGATTTCGACGCGCCGGTTCCCTTCGGTTTGCAACAGCTGAGGAAGACACCAAAGTCTTTTCGCAATCAAAGCATTGAAAGTTGGAACACCGAAATCACCGGCGGGCGCAAAGAGCTGGCGTTTGAAGACTACCATCGTAACACCGTGGAATTGATCAGTTTCGACGCAAACACCCAAAGTATCTCGTTGATCTCCGAGGGTGTGGTCGAGGTTGAAGACACCCACGGCGTCTTGGGGCCTCACGAAGGGTCGACTCCTTTGTGGCTGTTCAAAAGGCGCACCGCTCTGACAACGCCGGGGAAAGGGGTTGCCGAACTGATAGGCGCGTTGCCCAAAGGTGAACCGCTGGAACAGCTACATGCTCTGTCCGAAACAATTCGAGCTCAGGTCGCGTACGAAATTGGAGGTTCGCACCCGGGCTGGAGCGCAGAAGATGCACTCAAAGCTGGGCGCGGTGTGTGTCAGGACCATGCGCATATCTTCATTACATGCGCACGACAGATTGGAGTGCCAGCACGCTATGTATCGGGTTACTTGATGATGAACGAAACAGAACTTCAGGACGCGACCCATGCTTGGGCCGAAGTGCATTTGGACGGGCTTGGCTGGGTAGGGTTTGACGTTTCAAATGGGATTTCACCTGACGATCGATACGTACGCGTCGCAACCGGGCTGGACTATGCCCAAGCCGCACCGGTAATAGGGAATAGAATTGGGACAGCGGGCGAGCAATTGACAGTGCAATTGAAAGTCGCACAGCAGTAACGGAGAACATGATGACCTATGCTGTGGGCATGCGGCTGAATAGCGGGCTGGTGTTCATGTCGGATACGCGCACGAACGCAGGCGTGGACAATGTTTCGACCTTCAACAAGATGTTCAACTGGACAGTCGAAGGGGACCGGTCGATCACAATCCTGACGGCCGGAAACCTGGCCACTACTCAGGCCACGATAAGCCTTCTGGAAGAACGAACAAAAGCGCCGGCAGATCGTTCACCATCGATCTTAGAGGCGCCCACAATGTTTCAAGTTGCGCAGCTGGTCGCGGCTACGCTGAACGACGTCATCGAGGGGCATGCCCGGTCTGGTCAGCAAGCGGACAGTGCTTTTCACGCGACACTCATTGTCGGAGGCCAGATCAAGGGCGGCCCGTCTCGTCTGTTTTTGATTTACCCGGAAGGCAATTTTATCGAGGCCGGCGACGACACCCCGTTCTTTCAGATCGGTGAGACAAAATATGGCCGCCCGATTCTGGTGCGTGCCTACGATCCGGAAATGAGTTTTCCGGAAACCGTGAAACTCTTGCTTGTCAGTTTTGACTCCACGATTAAGGCCAATCTGTCTGTCGGGGCTCCGCTTGACCTGCTTCTCTACGAGGAAGACAGCCTTACGGCCGGCACGCGGTCAAGATTCGAGTCCGACGACCAGTACTTGCGCGTTGTTTCTGACAGATGGGGTGACGCTTTGAAGTCGGCGTTGGCCAAACTGCCAGAATACAAATCGGGGCGAAAATCAAACGATTGAGCGTCCGCTTTGTGCGCATAGTTGCCATTCGCGATTTTTCGCTCAACGTCCGCACTCAGCCCGAAGCGGGCGTTCTTGTCGCTGCGCACATTTACCCTTTGGAGCTCTGTTATAGAAGACGGCTTGAGACGTGGAGGTCTGATTTGTAGCGTCAGATTATGACGACACGATTCCCGTTTCGCTGCTTCAAAACGAGCCCAGAGATCATCCGCCTGGCGGTGATGCTGTATGTCGGTTTCCACTTTCGTTGCGCAACGTCGAGGATCTTCTGCATGCACGCGGGATCGACGTCAGCCACGAGGCGGTGAGGTTCTGGTGACATCGGTTCGGACCGATGTTCGCCAGTGAGATCCGAAAACGTCGAACCGACGGCATGTGTTCCAGCAAGTGGCGCTGGCATCTCGACGAATTGTTCGTGAAGATCAACGGTGAACGCCATTACCTTTGGCGTGCGGTTGACCACGAAGGCGAGGTTTTGGAAAGCTTCGTCTCGAAGACGCGTGACAAGAAAACTGCGCTGAAATTCTTAAGGAAAGCAATGCGCAAGCACGGTCGCCCCGAAGTGATCGTGACCGATCGGCTCAGATCCGACGGTGCTGCCTTGAAGGAAATTGGCTCTGGCCACCGCCAGCAAACCGGTGGGTGGTTGAACAATCGCGCAGAGAATTCACACTTTTCACTTCTACGACGAGAACGGGCGATGTTGCGCTTCCGGCGGATGCGAAGTCTGCAGAAATTCGCGGCCGTCCACGCATCGGTCTACAACCTGTTCAATTCGGAGCGCAGCCTCTACTCCAGACCAAGTTTCAAGCTGACCCGCGCCGCTGCTCACGCCGAGTGGCGCGGTCTCTGCGCCGAATAGGGGGCAAGCATCCTGTCCTTGTAGAGATTGGTTAGAATTTGTCTGACAGCACCCTTAATCCTGATCGTCGCCACTACGAAGAACCGTTCGGGCGGCGCGACGGGTTATCATCATGAGCACGCGCAGCGTTTGGGCAAGCTCAATCCGCAGGCGTAAATCTTCGGCCCTTACCTTGTCATCGGTCGTCAAAACCTGTGCCGTAGCAAGCGATGCGAAGGCCCGTTCTCCGGCATCCTTGTATCCGAGCACGCGCATAGCTGCGTTTTTGTCTCTGTCGCGAACGGCGCTGACGGCGTCCCGAACCGACATTTCCATCAACTTATACATATCGGAGAGTCCTAATTCTTCGTCATTAGAACGTATCGTACGGAGAACGGGCAAAATCCGAACATTGAGGATCTCCGAAACCATGTTGAGTTCGGTGGCTGCAATGGCGAGATTGACCCGTTCGTCTGCATCCGCTTCACGCAGTTCGCTTTCACCAACGCGCGCCAAAAAACGCGTAATTTGCGGCAGCAGGGCCGCACCCGTTTTTGCCTGGCTTTCGGCTTCGTCGAGTCTGGCTTTGTCCCCCGATTGTACAACTGCCCAAATCTCGTCGAGCATGTTTTGGGCGAGACCTCCTAGCCGTGCCGTCTCTTCACGCGCTGCTTGCAGCGCCATGACTGGCGTGCTCAGGAGCGCGTCGTCAAGAAACTCCGGAACGACAGAAACGGTTGCCTCTGTAGACTTTGACTCTGGCACCAGGCGGATGGCAAGGGCGGCGATCTGCTGAGTGAAGAACAGGAATATCACCGTGTTGATAACGTTGAAAAGCGTGTTCGCATTCGCAATCTGCCGTGGGGTTTCAACGGCCAAGCGCTCCGCACCGACAAGATCCGGGTAGCTAGGCGAAACAGAGACTGTCAGCGAGGCGAGGAACGAAATCAGGGGCAACCAAAGCAAAACACCCGCGACGTTGAATATGACGTGTACTGCCGCTGCACGACGCGCATCCAGCGGTTTACCGATCGAGGACAAAGCGGCTGTCACGCATGTCCCGATATTGGCGCCGAGCGCCATGGCGATTCCAGCCTCTAGGGAAACCAAACCCTCGCTGGACATAACCACGATTATGCTTGTAGTGGCCGAAGAGGATTGCACTAGCGCAGTGAAGAGCGCCGCAATAAGTACGGCAAGAAACGGGCTTTCCGCAATCGACTGCATCAGGCGGAGAAATGGCTCGTAGCCACGCAGCGGCACCATTGCGGCACTCATCATGCCCATCCCGAAAAAGACGAGGCCGAGACCCAAAAGGATAGAGCCAAGATGCCTGGTTCGGTCCTTTTTGGCGATGAAGTTGGTGAAGAAACCCAGCGTTATCATCGCCGGAGCGTACTCTTCAACGCTAAAAGCCACAATTTGAGCGGTCATGGTGGACCCTACGTTGGCGCCCATGATCACACCAACAGACTGTTGCAGTGACATGACACCGGCGGACACGAACCCTACCACAAGCACTGTGGTGACGGACGAAGACTGGACCACGGCTGTCACGCCGGCACCAGTGATGGCGGCCATCACCCTGTTCTTGGTGAACTTCTGGAGCACAACACGCATCTGGTCGCCGGCAGCGTTCTTGAGACCATCTGACAGGAAGTTCATTCCCAGAAGAAATAGCGCCAATCCACCGAAAAGTCCCATCGACATCCCGCCAAAATCGAGCGAAAGGACGGCGCCGGTTGCATAATCCGTTGTCGCGGCAAGCAATACTGAGGTGAAGGCGACAGCGGCAATCAAGCTCATTTTCGCAGATTACCTCAGCGCTTCGACAAGCGGCTGGCCCAGCGCACCTGAGGGCGGCTTTGTGCCCAAATAGGCTGCGAGGGTAGGGGCAACGTCAACCGTTTCAACCCGTCGAAAGACCCGGGTAGGTTGTATGCCAGGGCCTGTGACAATTATTGGTACGTGCGTGTCGTAAGTCCAGGGCGATCCGTGGGCTGAGGCCACATGCAGCCCGTCGAAATCGGCGATGAACCAGTGCGGTTCGAAGACGAGGTAAATGTCGCCCGAGCGGTCGGGGTGGAAGTTGGCCAGAACTGCGTCCTGGATCTTGCCTCGAGGCACTGCTCCCACGCGAAGGTCTGAGCTGGCGATGGCATGGGCGATGCCTGGCAGCCGCTCCAGTTCCTCTGCCACTGCGCGCTCCACCAAGACGGGGTCTAAGCCGCGGGCCGCGATTTCTTCCGTGTCGAGATACAAGTAAGGGTTGGAAAAATTGAGGATCAGGTCGCGACTCTCGCCGAATTCGGCAGTCAGGCGCACGAAACCCGGCTCGGTGTCGATGCGCTCGAAGTCGAAGGTCCCAGCTTCGATGCCGAGTGTGGCCAGGTAGTCTGGATGCTCTGGCGCGCCGTGGTCGGCAGACAGAACCACGAGCGTCCGGTCCAGCCCGACACGGTCGTCGATATGTGCCAGCAAGTCGGCCAGCGTCCGGTCGAGCCGCAGAATGTTATCCTCTGACTCTAGGCTGGAGGGGCCGAAAATGTGGCCGACATAGTCGGTGGAAGACAGGCTGACGGCGAGGTAGTCGGGCACATCGTCCTGCCCGAGCCCCTCGTTGTCAATCAGCGCCTTGGCGAAGTCGGCAGTGATCTCGTCGCCGGCGGGGCTCAGCGTCAGACGCGTGGTGAAATACTTGTCGTCCGCCGCGCCGAATGCGTGCGGGAACGTTCGTCCGAAGCCAGGGAAATCGGTTTCCCATGGCTGATCGTCGCGGGTGCCGAACATGTAGGCGTCTGGCGTGGCGGACAGCTCCCACGCGGTGTCGGCGTAGCGCGCCACGACGCCCTTTGCCTCCCACTCGGTAATCCAATCCGGGTAGGCTTCCCGGTAGAACGTGCTGGTGACGAACCGTCCTTCCGACTTCGAGAACCAGTAGGCGGTGCCCGCGTGCCCTGCCATCGAGATAGCACCGCGATCCTTGATAGAGACGCCAAAGACCTTCGCCTCGGGGCCGAAATGCAGCGCGATCTCGTCTGAGATCGTGGACGTCAGGATGTTGCGGGGCGACCGGCCATCCGTCGTCGCAGCCCGCTGGGTGGGGTCGATCTCGGCGTCGGTATCGACGCCTTCGGCGCCTACGAGCGGAAAGTCGGGATCCTGTACGTTGTAAAACTGCGAGCCTCCGATCCGGTCGAACCACAGGTTCGCGACCATGCCGTGGATCGCCGGATCCGTGCCGGTGGCGAGTGTCGTGTGTCCGACGATAGTTTCAGTGTTCGCATGTCGGTGATGGGCATCGACGAAATGCACGCCGCTTTCGATCAGGCGGCTAAACCCGTCCTCTCCCAGGTGCTGGCCGTAGCGATCGATCAGGTCGCCACGCAGCTGATCGACGGTGATCTGCAAGACCAAGCGCGGCTTCTCTTGCGCGCTTGATGTACTGGAGAGAAGCGTTAAGAGGCCCGCAACCAAATACAGCGTCTTCATTTGCCTCTCCTCGTATTCGATGGTTTTTTGATCACGGCATCCCAATGAGGCACGCCGCAATCAGTCTTTTTGGGCCTAATCACTGGTATGCGGGTGCAATAATACCCTTTTCAGTGATCTCCTTCAAAACCTGATACGCTCGCAGTGACTGGTAATTGATGCCGCTGGCATTCAAGACCTGCCCCTCTCGGAAAGGGTAACCGTCCATAGACGCAATGAAATCACGGATTTCTTCTTGGATCGGCACGAAGAGCCACATCTGATCCGCCATCCATCGCAGGTACATTTCCGATTCCAGCCACATTTCTTCGAGAGGGTCGGATCGCAAGTGAACGATCTTGGGCCAGTTCGAAGCGAAGCGCACGGCGTCAGTGATATTCCCCTCCAGCGTTGCGAAATGCACCTTCCAGTCATTCCACCTCACCGCATTCAGTTCACCGTTGGCTGAGAAGTAGAAGATCCGGTCGCGTGGGCTCTCGTCGACCTCGCCCGAGAGATACGGCATCATATTGTAGCCGTCGAGATGCACCCGGAAATCCTTGCCGTTCGCCGTGTGGCCCTGCAGCAGCTTCTCCTTGATATCCTGCTCGCCGGCCGCTGCGAGAAGTGTCGGCATCCAGTCTTCATGGCTGATGATGTCGTTAAACTTCGTTCCCGGTTTCACAGTGCCAGGCCAACGAATTAACTGTGGAACGCGAAAACCGCCCTCGAAGGTTGTGCCTTTTTCGCCATGGAAAGGGGTGATGCCGCCGTCTGGCCATGAAACCTTCTCGGCGCCGTTATCGGTAGAGTAGATAACGATTGTGTTATCCGCAATTCCCAGTTCGTCAAGCTTGTCGAGCAATTGTCCGACATGGCCGTCGTGCTCGGCCATGCCATCCGGATAGAGACCCATTCCGGTCAATCCGACGCTTTCCGGCTTCAAGCGAGTCCAGACATGCATTCGCGTTGTGTTCATCCAAACGAAGAAGGGTTTGTCCTGTTCCACCGAGCGATCGATGAAGTCCAGGGCGCCTGCGAGGAATTCCTCGTCGGCCGTTTCCATGCGCTTACGGGTCATCGGGCCAGTATCCTCAATCTGACCGTCCGCCGATGCCTTGATCACGCCACGCGGGCCATACCGCTCGCGAAACTCGGGGTCTTTCGGGTAGAAGTAGCCCTCAGGCTCCTCTTCTGCGTTGAGATGATAGAGGTTGCCAAAGAATTCATCGAACCCATGGTTGGTTGGAAGGTGTTCATTCTGATCACCGAGGTGGTTCTTGCCGAACTGTGCCGTGGCGTAGCCATGGTTCTTGAGCAGCGAGGCGATCGTGGGTGACCATTCGGGCATTCCATGCTTGGACCCGGGCATGCCAATTGTCAAAAGACCGGTACGGAACGGATGTTGGCCTAGAATGAATGAGGCCCGACCAGCTGTGCAGGATTGTTGAGCATATGCGTCGGTGAACATTCCGCCTTCGGCCGCCAGACGGTCGATATTTGGCGTCTGATAACCCATCATTCCGTGGTTATAGGCGCTGATGTTGAACATGCCGACATCGTCGCCCCAGATCACGAGAATATTGGGTTTTTCCGTGTTTTGCGCCGTAGCGGCCGCGGACGTTAGTCCCAGAGCTGTCGCCGCTATGGCGCACATTCTGGTTATCTTGATGAATAACATGATTTCCTCCTGTGTCTCGGGCGATGCCCGAAAGTGCTTTCCGACAGTTACGCCTAATTGCCTTGCTGTTGCGCGATCTCGCCGGAACGGACAGTCACGGCGGCGTTCATGCTCTCTCCGGCGGAGTTATCCATGGACTGCCCGATGATGACGAAATTACTATCGTCCGATATGAAGCGGTCCCTTTAAGTTGCCGCTGCTTTTGTCTTGTCCTTGCTAAACGCCAAGGCGAACGAAGACACACCGTCGGCGACAAGCTCTACCCCGAGGAGTATGCCGAGAGTCGAGACAGCGGAAACCGGCCAATCCATGAAGATAATGACGCCAAGCGCAAGCGAGGCGACACCGGAGATCAAGACCATCCAGAAAGCTTTTCGATCCTCCAGAGCAAACGCATACGCGATCTTGGCCGCGCCGCCAAACAGGAACGCAATTGCTATCAAAGTGGTTAGAACCACCATGCCCATCAAAGGCCGACCCAAGATCATCAAGCCGATGAGAAACCACATGATCCCGAGAAGGATAGTCCAGAACTTTACGGTGTTTGTTTCATCACGAAAGGCGGCGATCACCTGAGCGACGCCGAAGGCCACAAAGACAAAAGCTATCACTAAGGTCGCGAAACCGCTGGCCAATACCGGATTTGCAAGGGCAAATAACCCACCCAGCAGAGATACAATCCCCATGAGAACCCAAAGAAACCTGTTTTGCATGTCTGTACCTCCTGAGTTGATTGGGTGGGCTTTCCAGAAGATCTGATAGGATTGACCGAAAAGCCCAGCCTGTCTTGGTTCTTGCCTGTCTCCCGACTTTTATGCTCCCGACAGATACTCTACCCAATGGAATAGAAAGGATTTGCGGTTTTGGACCTGTCCGGGAGCCACCACGAAATCAGGGTTTCAACGCCTCGCGCGCCAATTCGGCAGAGTTTTTCAGCTTTTCCTTGCGGACCTGGTACTCTTCCTTGATCTCGGCCTTGCGCTCTTCAAATTTTGCCCTGCGTTCAGCAGAGGCTTTGGCGATCTGCTCGTCAAGAGCATCCAGACGCGCGTCCATTTCGGCATCCATTGCGTCAAGGCGCTCATTGATCTTCTTGTTGTTTTCCGCGATCCGCGCCTTCACGGTATCAACTTTGGCCATGATCGCGGCCTTGTTTTCTTCGTGGGAAGCCCGCAACTCTTCGTCCAGTTCAGCAAGTTCGCGGTCCATGGCACGCATTTCCGCTTCCCACTGCTCATCGACCGCATCGACGCGGGGTTTGCGGAAAATTGTGCCCCCGATTTCAGCCATCTTGGTGTCGAGGGGTGCCGTCCATATCTCGTCGACGGACGCAACGATGCAAGATTTGCCCGGAAGCAACTCAATGGAAACCTGATCGAGCATCGTCATGTCTACGCCGGAAACCATAAGGTCGCGATAAACGCCAAAAAGACCACCGGTCATACTTCCCATGGCCATGCCGCCAAGCGCGGCCTGGCTGGCAGCGGCTGTCCCCGCGACGGCCGCGCCAGACGCGATGGCGGCGGGTCCGGCCAAAACACCGACCATGGCGCCGATCATCATTCCGAAGGCCGTGCCGATCGGGCCTTCGTCCTGGGCTTTCTTGACCGCGACCTGTCCGTCTTCGTCTTTACCGATCACGGCAGCTGCGTATACCGCCAGTTCACCGTTCCGGTGTAGATCCCGTAACGCCTCCGCCCCTTTGAAAGCGGCTTCTTCTGAGTCGAACACGACTGCTACAAACTTTTCCATAAAATTGCTCCTCTTTTGGTTCATATGTGGATGGAAACGGGGGAACCCGGCTATTTGAGAAACTGCATGTTCAAAGCCAGGTAGATCTGCCATTCCGGCACGCCGGCCCCGCGCCTGGCAACGGAGTACTGGGGTTCGACAAAAACGTTGAAGATAGTCTTGTCTTGCCGGGTCACTTTACCCAGCCTCAGCCCCAGCGGGACTGCATAGTTGTCGTTCTCGAAATTGTAGCTCCAAATCGGGGCGCCACCTGAATACCAACCTTTGCCCAGCTGATAAAAAACAAAGGGTTGGAATGCGGCCACGCTGGCACGGGGTTTGCCATTCGTATCACCGACGCCTCCGCGGTAGGTCAGCAGGTAACCGTACTGAACCAATGGCGAAATCGCGTTGAAGTAAACGTTGGCAAGACCCAATTGCCACTGGTCCGCCCCAAGACCGTTCTTTCCTGTAGGCGCCACGATCTGAGGCCCGATGGCAAAACTGGTTGCAGGGTTTCCGGTGTCGAACTGATAGGCAGCAAAAATATCCAGATCGCCGATGCCGGAGACGGTTGAGAAACCCGGACCGACGGGTAGAGAGTTCATCGGAAGCGAGGCTCGTATTAGCCAGTTCGAAGCCCCGATCTGCAAAGGCTGCGCATAACGCAGAACGAATTGGTTTCCTGAGCCGTTCGGAACGCCATTGAACGCGCCAACATAGTAGTTTTGGAGGTTGAGCGCACGGATGTCCGCCAGGGGATTGTTGGCTTGGGCAGCGGCCTGGTTTTCGCTGTCCGGCGACGCCAGGGCGACACCCGCAGTCAGGGACAAACAGATCGAAGCGAACAATATGAACGCTTTGATCGGAACGTTCGCAGACGCCGCTCCGGTTATGCCTGCCGCCTGCCCCGGCGACACTGCACGGGCCCTGTAAGAAATCCGTCGAAGCATCTTTTGGGAAGCGTCCCCAAGGGTCATCTGGCCAATCCTTCCCGGATCACTTGAAGGTGTTCACGCAGAGCCCGATCGAGCCTCCGCATTCCAACCCCAACAGGCAATGCCCATTAGGCCAACCGCCGGAAACAAGGCGAAACGCTTTGATACCGCGTTGCCGCACTCTAAACTCGAACTCACGCTATCTGCTTTTCTGCATGCGGTGATTCTGTAGAACATATTAGATCACAAGGGCTTGAGACATGTCGGCGAACGCGCAAAAATCGAACGCTAAGCTCTCGGAGGTGGAGGAATCTCCTAAGGTCCGGTTGGCGCTCGTGCGCGCGCCCCTTGAGCTCTTTTCAAAGACGCATCCCTCTAAGGCGGCGCGGATCAGGCGGGACCTGAGAGACAGTGTTGGTCAATGGTTTGCCGAGGCCCGGTTGCCTTATTTCGACTATCTGCACGTCTTGGCGCGTGTCGGTTCCGATGACGAGGATGGAAATCTGCTCTTACGGGCCGGAATGGCACCAGATTTGGGAACACTAGGTTTATTCGGAAAGGCCTGCATCCACTCCGACACTTTATGGACAGCGTTGAAAACAGCACAGCGGCTAATGGACGGCCTTGTCAGCGCAGGGAAAATAAACATCCGCTTGCAACGAAACCGGTGTCGAGTATCGGTGTCTACTGCGCCGCTTTTCCCCGATGGCTTTGACGAGAGCTCCAAGTATTTGATTGCATTGCTTTGCTATCTGGTTTGTCTATCGGATAGAACCTCGAACGCTGATCTGAAAATTTTTTTCCCGGGTGCTTCGTGCGCACATCTGGGCGTGTTTCCAAAAGTAAAGCGGTTCGTATCTGCTTCGGAATATGCTTTGGAGTTCGATGAACATTTGCTGAAAAGCTCCCTGAAATTCTCGAACCCGGAACTAAACGCTTTCCTGCCCTTGATCGTTGAAGAATTGAAACAACTTGAAAACGACGCGGACTTAGCCCTGCTGCTCAACAAGATGAACGCCGCGGCTTTGAACACGCGCTTTCGCCCGCTTCGACTGTCCGAGGCAGCTTATCTGCTCGACACCAACGCGCGCACCCTTCAGTTGCGCCTAAAAAATAGGGGAACGACATTCAGCGATCTTAGAAAAACTGCTGTGCACCAAAAAGCACGGATAGAACTTGCTGCTGGACGATCGATCAACGAGACGAGTGACCTATTGGGGTTTGAACATAGGCAGAGTTTTTCAGAGGCGTTTCATCGTTGGGAGGGGACGGCACCTTCTGTTTTCGCGTCACTTGCGAAATGTTAAAGACAGTAAGTCCGAAACGACCGCAGGGAAAGATGCGGTGGCGCGGCACAAAGCCCCTGTCGCAGCTCAGAATAGTCCCGGTTCATCTTTCTTTGTGTCGAAAGACAGCGCGGGGTTGGACGCAAGCAGACCTTCGAGACTGACTGGCGCTCTCCGGCTCACTTGGCACGGTTCTTTTCATACTCTTCCTTAAGCCGATTGGCCTCGATCTCCAGATCCGTCTGTGAGCCATTCTCAGCATCGTTGATTGTGGGCCTAACGGACGTTGTCTCCTGATCGGGTGTCGAGAGCCTTCCGTCGCCAGACATCAAGATCGCCGCCCATCTCAGGCCGGGAACATGGGCAAAAATTATCATTACGCAAACCGTAATGGGAACGCTGAGAAAAGCGCCAGGCAAACCCCAGATCGTCGTCCATGTCGTCAAGGCGACAATGACCATCATCGGGGATAAGTTGAGAGATTTCCCGGTAAGAGCAGGCTCCAAAATGTTGCCGATGACGAATTGGACTGCTCCGCAGCCCAGAACGATGATCAATAATGCGGAATAGCCATCGAACTGGACCAGCGCCACAACCGCCGGGAAAATGAGGGCCAGCACCGAACCAATGGACGGAATGAAGTTCAGGGCGAACGTCAGGACGCCCCACGTTTCGGCAAAGTCCAGGCCGACGGATTTCATGATCGCATAGCACAAAAGCCCGGTTAGAGCGCTCACAAATGTTTTGATGCCCACATACCGTTGCAGGGACTCTGAGATGTGAATGACGGTCCTGCCTATTTCCGCACCCAGCTCTGGATCATTGGCAGAGATTGCCAGCTTTTCCCGCATTGGGCGGCGTTCAATCAACATGAACGGCAAGTACAGGAGAACCAAGAAAGCGCCGGACAAGAACGTCTTGGCCGAGCTGACCGTTTCCACTGCAAACCCCGAGGCATCCAAGTCCTGGATGACGTTGACAACCGCGTTTGCATTATCGTCCCCAATGATCTCGACGATATTCGCAAGGATGCCGGCGAACCGGTCTTGATATCGTGGGACCGCGGCTGCCACTTCCTTTGCCTGAGCCGACAGTACACTCAAGATAGCGAGGATACCGGCCACGATAAGAAAGAAGCCCAAAACATATGACAGCCAAATCGGAACCGAACGGCCACCGATCCGAATTGCTGCGATACGATCAATGACAGATACAATGAGTACGAATAGCAGGCCAGAAATGGCCAGAGGTATCAGCAGCTCTTTAAGAACAAAAAGCCCTGTAACGGTAGTTCCCACAACAATTGAAGAGTAAGCCTAAAACGCCAAGGTCGCAGCTGGTCGGGCAGGCGTGTTTTGGTCCATGTTGCGTGGTCCTATCCTTGGTTCGCGAGCGCAGGCTGACCTCAGCGTAATTCGTCAGCGTGAGTCTGGCCTTTTCCTTGTGGAGCAAATGGCCTCTGGCGAAAGATCCTAGCTGCATTCGGCTGGTTGCTCCATACGCAAAAATCTTCTGCTCGTGCGTGACACGGCGATCATGGCGCAGCGAGGTTCGCAGATCGCCAAAAGTAAAGGTTTGATGTATTTTCAAGACGGCACTACGCTATCAGCATGTGATGACACAGGAGGAATGGATATGGAAATCAAGGATCTAATGGAGGACCTGCAGCGGCGTCGAGACGAGCTGCGGCTCCAACTGCACCTGGCGACGAAGGAAGCCGAGGACGAATGGAAAGAGTTGACCGCTCAGTGGGACAAGTTCCTGACACGCGACGAGTTCGAAAAAAGCGCCGAGGAAGTGGGCGAGGCGGCGCGGGCGATTGGCCTGCAGATGAAGGCGGCCTACGACAAGTTCAAGAAGTCTTAGGTCCGGGCTGCCCGACCGCGCGCAGCGAAAGGGGCCGTGGGCATGGTTCCCGGCAAGAGTGGCGATGGAAACGTCCTGCGCTGAATGAGCAGAAGTGTCTCTGCCTTGTAAAGTGTCCGGTTTCACGTGCCTCGACCTCGGACAACGCAACCAAATGGGAGATCGCCCCATGGCGACAAAAGCTGAGCTCGAAGCTGAACTGGCTGTTCTTCGCGAGAAGCTCAAGGAAAATGGCGGTTCATCAGCGCAAACGCAGAAAGTGCCCGACAACATCGATGAAAAGCGGGAGCCGGGGGGGTGGGACAGCGAGCTTTCTGAGCTTTTGGCACAAATCGAAGAATTGCCGAGCAAACATCCCCTGCTTCTTACATTGGGGGTATTCGCTCTGGGATATTTGATCGGTCGCTCAAAGTAGGGAACTTGTCATGAACCGCATCTCCAGAAACGTTTCTATCGTCCTTCGTTCCGAGCGACTGATCGCTCAGCGGCACTTGGCCGTATTGCGGCGACAAACCGGTCTGATGGCAGCGGCGGGTATCGCTGCGGCAGTCGGTTTGATCATGTTGAACGCGTCGGCATACTTGGCGCTTTCGCAAAGTGTTTCGGCGCCAATTGCGGCTTTGGTTGTGTCGCTGGCGAATTTGATCGTCGCCGCGATCTTGATTTCGATTGCAGGTAAGTCCAGCGCGGAACAGGAAACAGCACCGGTTGCAGAGGTGCGGGACATGGCCCTTGAAGACATCGAGGCCGAGATCCGAGCCTTTTCCGAAGAAGCCAAGGCCACGGCGGAAGCCGTCAAGAAAATGGCGAATGACCCGTTGGGTTCCATCGCCCCCAAAGTTGCAAGCAGCGTGGTCAGCGCAGTGATCCGGAACACCACGGAGAGCTCAAAAAAGGACAAAAGCTAGCGCATGCTCCTGCCTTCAATCTACCAGCTGCTCTGCACTTTTTGGCGCCGATTATCGATACTGCGAGCGTAACACTTGCCCCAAAAACAGGGCGGGCAAAATAGGCTTAGAACTTGTAGTTTTTCGGACAGTGATCAGCCAAGGATCATGAAATCAGGCTGCTTGGCGAGTGTAATTTATGGGAAGTCTTTTGCTGTGACCACTCATCTGGACAACACTTTTGGGAAATCAAGCATAGAGAGAACAGCAGAAAACATATCCATTTGGGTTGAGAGCATCGATCCAGTTCTTGCGATCAGTTTACTGGCTTTCGTTGTTTTGGTGTACGTTTTTAGAAAGCCATTGGCAAATTGTGTGCTGCAGCTTCTGAGTTTTCTCATGCGGCGCCTTGAAAGCGCAATATCAGAGGAAATACGCGGCAAGCTGCGTGAAGCCGTTCAAGTGCTTCTCGTCACCTTTGCTATGTTTATAGTTCTAGAGATTATCCAGCCTCCGGAACTACTCTCCCGATTTTTGCGTCGAGTGTTGACATCGATATGCATCATTGCGGTGTTTTCTGGCTGGTATCGATTGGCAGCCGTATTCGTTTCCATGTTGAGCAGTGAAGAACACGCGAAGTCTATCCGTCTCGAACAGGACTGGACTGTTAGAGTGACACAGTTCTCAGTTGTTCTTTTTGGTTTAGCTGCATTGCTCGAGGTCTGGGAGATCGACATTTCTGGTGCGCTGACGGGTGTCGGCGTGCTTGGCGCGGGGCTGGCAATCGCCTCACAAGACCTAGTAAGAAACTTGCTTGCCGGCATGACCAACAGCAGCGAAGAGCGCTTCGTGTCCGGAGATACGATTGATGTTGAGGGTTTGGTCGCCGGTGTTGTGGAGCGGGTGGACCTGCGCTCGACTCTGGTTGTTGGATTTGACCAGATCCCACGCTTCGTTCCGAACGCGGAACTGGCCAACAGCGTTGTGCTGAATTATTCCCGGATGAAGCATCGTCGGATCATGATGACCTTCGGCTTGGTGCTCTCTGCCAGCGAAAGTCAGGTGATCGCCGTTCGCGACGGGCTGCAGCGCTACATGCACGAAAGCGGCGATTTTGATACCTCGGATGACGCCCCGTGCTACGTGCGCGTCACGGGGCTGAGCGACCATTCGATAGATATTTTGTTCTACGGGCGTAGCCGATCGCCGACTTATTCAGACTTTCTGCGCGTCAGCGAAAACCTCAGCCTGAAAATCCTGTCTCTGGTCGCAGAAGTGGGAACCCAACTGGCCCATCCGACCCAAACGATAAAAACGGTTTCCCCGGCGCCTCATCAGACGCCCGGCCCGGACAAGGAGGACCTCAATGACTGAGTTTATCCTGGCCTTTCTGGTTGTCCTCGAGGGGATTGCCATCTTCTTCGCTTGGCGCGCCGTTCAAACCGCACGCACGCCGCAAGGGGCGGTGGGCTGGGCCATCCTGCTGATCGCCGCGCCTTACCTGGGCGTGCCACTCTACCTATTCTTGGGCCATCACAAATACCGGGGATTCATCCTTTCGCGCAAGGGCAGCGAACGCGTGATGGAAGGCCTGCGCGTCCATGCTGAAACGTATAGGCCCGTGGCACCGCTGCCGGTGTCGCCCCGGCTGCTGGAGGCGATTTCCGGGTTTCCGGCAGTGCGCGGCAATTCCATGCGGCTGCTTGTCGATGGCGAGGAAACATTCGCAGACATCTTCAATGCTATCGATGAGGCCGAGAATTATGTGCTGGTGCAATCCTATATCGTCAAGGACGACGGTGTGGGGCGCGCACTGGCCGAGCGAATGATCGCGGCGGCAGGCCGGGGCGTTAGCGTTAGGTTCCTCGTCGATGCGGTCGGCTCGATTGCGCTGCCCGCAACCTACTTCGATCGATTACGTGCGGGCGGCGTAGAATTCGTCGACCCCAAAAAAATGCCCGGGCCCCGGACGCGCTTTCACCTCAACTTCCGCAACCACCGCAAGACAATCATCGTGGATGGTAAGACCGGCTTTACCGGCGGGCTGAATTTCGGCGACGAGTACAAAGGACTGGACCCGAAATTTGGCGACTGGCGCGACACCCATGCCCGGCTGCAAGGGCCGATTGTGTCACAGCTGCAGCTGATCTTTGCCGAGGACTGGCACTGGGCCACCGAAGAGGTGCTGCTTGACGATCTGCTCTGGGATGCCCCCCTGGCCGGGGATGACATGGCCGCGATGCTGATGGCGACCGGCCCGGCGGACGAGATGGAAACCGGGGCGTTGTTTTTCTTTGCCTGCATTTCCATGGCCAAAGACCGCATCTGGATTGCCTCGCCCTATTTCGTGCCGGACACCGACGTGATCGCGGCCTTGAAATTCGCCGCGCTGCGTGGCGTTGATGTTCGGATACTTGTTCCCGAAGTCGTCGATCACAAAGTGCCCTGGCTTGCAGCCTTTGCGTATTTCGACGAAATTCGCGACGCGGGGGTCAAGGTCTTTCGATACGATGCGGGCTTCATGCATCAGAAAGTCGTCCTGGTCGATGATGCCGTGGCGGCAGTGGGCACAACGAACATGGACAACCGCTCATTCCGTTTGAACTTCGAGGCCATGGCAATGCTTTTCGACACTCGCGCTGCTTCCCAGTTGCACGCGATGCTCGAAGCTGACTTTACGCGGTCGTTTGAACTCACAAAGACACTGATGGAGCAACCTTGGAGAGTTCGCGTTGGCGCTCCAATTTCGCGGCTGTTTTCCCCATTACTCTGACTGCTTTGCTGGTGCGATCTTTGAAGTTTCATTCCTTCTTCAGAGTTTTTCGTAGAGTTGTGATTTTGACTGGGGGTAAGCATGTGGCGTATCAATCGCGCCTAGTTTACCGGAAAACCTGCCGCTGTAGTCGCCGATCGTGATCGTGCAGGGCTCGCGGTGGACGACGAGGCGCCCGATCACTTCGGGCGCAAGCCAGGCGAGGCGTTTGAGGTGGCCGAAGTAGCGGTCGGACAGGCCCTCGTCGGCGGCGAGATCCGTGAGTGTGGCGACCTAGCCGGCCTCCAGAATCTTCCGCTAGCGCCATGCCCGGCCGATGGCGCGCAAGAGGCGGAGACCTTGTGCCGAGGCAGTGCGAACACCGCCTCTTTGCCATGCATGATACCGAAGGCGATGCGTCTTTAACGCTCAAGCTACCTGCCTTGGAACGGTTTGTGTCCGCCATTCTCCACCTGGCCGATAGCGAGCGGCGACGCGTCCAGATTCGAGTTGCAGCAGGTGGAGCCAGCCGTTGTTGAACAGCGCCGCAACCTCGCTGTGGCGGGCGAGGATGTCCGAGATCGCTTCGCGCGGGGCCTCGATGAGCACGGTCAGGCGCTGCGGCTCATGCATCTGACGCATGCCGTCATGCACTGCCTGCCAGGGCAGTCCTGCCCGCAGCCGCCCGCCGTTTCCCTCGACCACGCCGATGCCGCCTGCGACATTGTGGATGAGTTTGTTGCCGGCCCCGAAGACTTCGGGCGCGAGGCTTGAGCCGTAGTATTGCAGGGAGATCCAGCTTGCCACCACGACAGGTGCGGTCAGGATCAACTCGAGCGTGGCAAAGCCCTCGTCCGCCTTCCAGTCGTAACTGTGCAGAAAGGCACGCCCGCCGAGATCCTTGCCAGCGGTCGCCGCGCGCGGGGCGGCGATAAACACGGAACAGCCCGCAAGCCCCCATTCGGGGCGGATTTCGGACCAGTCGCGCGCCCGCGTCGCCACGGTTTGGGGCGTTGCGCCGGGAAGCTTGAGAGCGCGCTCCATCCGCGCCTGATTGCTCGCCGCTGCAAGCCACGCGCGGGTCTGTGCAAGCTCCGGCGCATGCGTGGCGGGGGCTTCGGCATCGAACAAACTCACTTCCTCGGTTGTGGTGTCGTGCAGCGCGGCCACGAAGTGCGTGTCCTCGGGCAGCGCGATCCCGAGCCCCGGAAGATGCGCACGGGTTTCTGGATCGTTCAGTAGTGCGGCCAGAAGCCGCGCCGAAACCGCACCTGTGTGACCTCCGCAGGCGCCGCAGTGATAGGCGCTTTCGTGGGGGTTGTTGGTGGCCTGTGCGCCATGGCCGACGAGTAACATCAGCCGTGCGAATCCTTCACGAAGGCCCATTGCCTTGAGCACGTCGGCCACGATTTCCGCCCGGCGTTCCGGCGAGAGCGTATCTGCAAGGCGAGGGGCGGGTTCTGGCGTCGCTGCTGCGGCGGCCTTGCCGAATGTGCCGGCCAGAAGCTTGCAGCCATAGACGAGCCCCGCCGCCTCCACAAAGGCAAAAGACGAGACTGCCGCCTGCCGGAAACGCCCCCAGGCGCGCACTGCCCGCGCGTCAATGCGTGTCGCCTTCTCGGCGGTCCCGGGCTGCTGGCTCGAGCTGCGCAGGGCGGGCGTCAGCAGCACCGGCAGATGCGCCTCGACCGCATCGGAGCCATGTGGAGAATGCGCGACCGGCAGGCCGAAGAAACCTGCGAAACCAAGGGTCTCGATCCCCGGTGCCTGCGCCTCGAGAGCGCGGCGAAACGGCTCGGAGCGCACGTCGATGCAAAAGGCCGCCTGCAGCGTCGAGCGTGCCGAGGGCAGGGCGGCGGGCCCATCGAGCCGCTCGTCGAGGCGCCGCTGGAGGGCACGTTCGGCGGCATCCTGAAGGATTGCGTCAATCACGAGGTCCGGGGTTGGCGCGACGGGTTCGGCATGCGCCCGAACCACCTCGGCCCAGCGGGGCGCGAGTTCGGGGTACTGCGCAAAAAGAGCCTCCTCCCAGGTCAGACGGATCGCTAGCAGCGCCGGAAGGGTGCGGTCGGTCCCTCTCTCTTGCTCGGCCTTCCACAGCAACCAGCGAGCGTGCTGCTCCCAGCCACCGAGATCCAAAAGCAGCCGGTGAAAGGCCGTTTCGGCCGCGTCTGCCTCGATGCCCAGCGACTCGGCCGCTCTGGCGATCGCTCGCTCGGGGGTGTCTGGGACGGCTGCGACATGCGCGCAGAAGCCATGGAGTCCGGCGATCTCGGGGGTCAGGTCGCGCGCGGCCCAGGCCCTCCAGGCGGCCCAGGCGGGGGCATCCGTCGCAGGTAACCAAAACGCTTGCCCCCGGTCGAAGTGACCGGCCGCCCAGAGGCCGACGCAGCGTTCGATCACGGCGGGCCAGTCGGTCCCGCTCAACTCGGCAGCAAGATCGGCAACGGTTGGCAGAGCGCGGGGCGCTGGTGTCGGCGCATGCATCTTGGCCTTTAGAAGCGCCAAGTTGGCCGGTTTAAGCGGTGAGGTGCAGGCAATCAGCGCCGCTGCGAGATCGTCATCGGTGATACGCCCTGCTGCAACATCGGCTGCAAGCTCAGTGCGCGGCCGGAAGAGCGCCGCACCGGATACGCGCGCAAGACGTGCCGCCGCTACGGTCATGTTTTCTCCCGCCTGTCCAAGAAAGGGGTTGACTGCCACCGTGGCATCAAGCGGGAAGGCGGGCGGGATCGCCCGCACGGCGGCCTCGGCGGCCTTCAGGATCGCCGACAGCCGGGCTGGCGCTATGTCGATTTCTTGCATGAACATTTCGTAAGATCCTTATTTCGCGTTTATTTGGACTTCACAGTGCGGAAGCCGCCGATCGCCTGGTCAATGAGCGCATTTAGGTACAGGCCGTTGGTGACATGCACGCGCAGCCCTGCAGCGGCTGGGTGGTTCGCCCAGAGCGGAAACAGAGCCTGAGCAAGCGCCACCAACCCGAAGGACGTAACCGCCAGCACGATCAGCGCCCATTCCAGCGGGCCCGGAACAGGCGGTGCGGGCAGATGAGCGCCCCAGAGCGCTTGCGCGCCGAGTTGGAAGGCAAAATAGGCAACCGTGGCGGCGAGCGCGGCGCGCGCGGTGCGGCGCGTCAGGGCCCGCGGCGCGGCATCGGCCAGCCCCTGCGCCACGAGGTAGGCGACGCCGAAGACAAGAATCGCGCCCAGCGCCAACGCCTGCGGTGACTTCGGCCCGGCGATGGCCATGAAAGCCCCCGCCATAGCCGCATAAAGTGCCAGCGCCAGGGCAAAGGCCCGAAACACTGCCCCCCATCCCGGCACCGCCACAGGCCCCGGACGGCGCGCGGCGTTGACCTCGGCCACGGCCATACCGGCAGTCAGGAAGGCATGGCTCTTGTAGAGCCCATGGGCGACGATGTGCAGGAGCGCAATCGGCCACAAGCCCAGCCCGCATTGCATCAGCATGAAGCCCATCTGCCCGACCGTCGACCAGGCCAGTGCCGTCTTGACCGCGCTTTGTGTCAGCATCACCACCGCCCCAAAGAGAGCAGTGAGCCCGCCCATCAGGACCAGAACCGCCATCGCCGCAGGGCTGGCCTGCACCAGCTCTGGGAGCCGGATCAGCAGGACTCCGCCTGCATTGATGATCCCTGCATGCAGTAGCGCCGAAACCGGGGTAGGCGCCTCCATCACCTCAGTCAGCCAGCCGTGCACGGGGAAGGCTGCCGTCTTCAAGAGCGCTGCCAGCACAATGAGCGCCACGGCTGCCTGTCCCGCAGCGCCCAGGCCTTGCGCTTGCACAGACTCGCGCAGTGCGGTCAGATCGGCGGTGCCGAAAGACACCCAAAGCAGACCTGCTGCAAGCACCAGCGCTATATCGCCGGCGTGCCAGACCAGCGAGAACTTCGTTGCCGCTCTCCGCGCCGCCGGCCGATCCGAATAGAAAAGCAAGAGTTGACGCAACACTATCCCGGTTGCCAGAAAAGCAGCGACCAAAACGGCAATATGGCCGGCTTGGACCAACGCCAGAACAATGGCCAGCGTGGTCAGCATCAATGCGTGAAACCGCCCCTCCTGCGCTTCGCCGTCCATGTAGCGCTTTGAATAGCGTGTCACGATCCAGCCGATAAAGGCGACAAGCAGCGACATTGTCGCGCCGATCACGTCGAGCATGAGCAGCTGCCCGAATCCGCTGACGCCGGTCTTTGGCGCGGAACCTGTCGCGAGCATGGCGGCCCCGGAAAGGGCCAGCACTAGCGCGACAAGGCTTGCGCTTTCCGGCAGCCAGCGCGCACGGGGCGGACGACGGCCCGGTGTGACCATCATTGTGGCAGCGCCGATCAGCAAAACCAGAGGCGCGAATTGGCCCGGGAAGGCAAGAAGGGCATCCATTGTCAATCTCCACGTTCAAGGAACTGTGGAGCGGACATAAACTCTTGGCGTTATCCAGAAAATTACATAATTTTAGTGTAAACGTTCGATCTGATGGAACAATGGCCAAGCTCAACCTTCACCATCTTCACCTGTTCCGTGCAGTCGCGCGCGAAGGCACGCTCACCGGCGCGGCGCAGCGGCTGAACCTGTCGCAGTCGGCGATGTCGACACAGATCAAGACGCTCGAAAGCACGCTTGGCCATCAGTTGTTCGAGCGCCGCGGACGCGGGCTGGTGCTGACCGAGGCAGGACGGATTGCGCTCGACCATGCCGAGTCGATCTTCCGGACCGCAGACGATCTCGTGGCCACTCTGCGCGACCGCCACGCCGGTCGGAGAGCTCTGCGCGTCGGCGCATTGTCCACGTTGTCGCGCAACTTTCAGATTGGTTTCATCGCGCCCTTTCTTGTGCAAGAAGATGTCGAAGTTATTCTGCGCTCCGGTCCGCAGTCTCAGCTCATCGCCGGTCTAGAGGCACTAACGCTTGACGTGGTGCTTACCAACCACCCCCCCGCGCAAGACGCAGCTAGCCGTCACCTGATCCACAGCATTGCCGAGCAACCAGTCAGTCTGATCGGTCCGCCCGATCTTGCTGGGCAGCCGCTGCACGACTTGCTGGAAAGCCGGCCACTGATCCTGCCTGCCTCCGGAAGCGCGCTGCGGGCGGCCATCGACGCTATGTTCGACGGGTTCTCAATCCTGCCCCGCATCGTCGCCGAAGCCGATGACATGGCCATGCTGCGGCTTCTGGCGCGTTCGGGTGCAGGGCTAGCTGTAATCCCACCCATCGTTGTACAGGACGAGCTTGCGTCAGGCCGGCTGGTCGAGCTTGCCAAGCTCGACGGGCTGTCGGAGACTTTCTTTGCTGTGACTCTGCGTCGCCGCTTCCCCAACCCTCTCATCCGCGACGCGCTGGAGGCGGCCATGGCCGCGGAGTTCGGCTGAGGCTGATCTGTGTAGCGTCAAGAAAACTTCCGTGCTGTCCAGCCGAATATTCCTTGCGTAAGCTTATGCAGCCACAGGCAGTGCTGGAGTCTTGGTTTTGTCAAAATGCTCGCGCGATTTTTTGCGAACCGCAATCTCGGTTCTGGCATCCGGTTTTGGACCCTGAGTCATCCTTGACCACTGATGAAACGAAACCCGCGCAATTTGGAGCGGTGCCATTTTTTCACAGGGATTTTCGATGGACTGAAAGTCAGCCCCGCCAAAATTTCGGCACCGGTTTCGAACGCGTGCAAGCTGGGCAACGGGGCAAGCCGACAGGAGGCAAAGCGGGCATCGCCGTTGATCGACTGGCGGTCAAGGATGATGAAATATGTCGTTCGTGCGGCTGAGACGGCCGGACCCAATCCAAAGGCCGTCTATTGCAGCGCCAGCTGCCTGTGTCGGCGTACTCTTTTTTGGTTTTCTGGAGGGACTCGTCGCAGAGGTCCTTGCCACAGAGCCGGATGGTCTGCGGCAAGAAATAGCAATTGACCCTTTGGGAGCGAGCGTGGATATTTTGCCAAGGAAAAATGGTGGCACATTCACCCGGAGCGCAGATATGAACCTCACCCGCCGCATGTTCGGGGCAGCGACTCTCGCCTGCGGAATTGCCGCCATTGCGCAACCCGCAGCGGCCCGGGCGCAGGAACCGCCCGTTATTGCCGCGGCATCGGATCTGCGCTTTGCGGTTCAGGATATCGCCGCCGCTTTCGCCATGGAAACCGGCCACGAACTGCGGCTTGCGTTCGGGTCCACCGGCAATTTCGCGCGGCAGATCCGCGAAGGCGCGCCTTTTGAAATGTTCATGGCGGCCGATGAAAGCTTTGTTCTCGATCTGGCCCGCGATGGGTTCTTGCGGGACGAGGGCGCTCTCTACGCCCAGGGGCGCGTGGCCATCGCCGTTCCGAACCAAGGGTCGACGCTGGCAGCCGACGGGACGCTGGAAGACCTGCACCGCGCGCTTGGCGCCGGGCAGGTGTCGCGCTTTGCAATCGCCAATCCCCAGCACGCGCCCTATGGCATGCGGGCGATGGAGGTCCTGCAGCATGTGGGCATCTGGACGGCAATCGAACCGTCGCTGGTGTTGGGTGAAAATGTCAGCCAGGCCGCGCAGTTCGCGCTGTCGGGCAGCGCCGATGGCGGCATCATCGCTTGGTCCCTGGCCCAGTCGCCGCAGCTCCAGCCGCTGGGGGAATTTGCGCTCATTCCCGCCGATTGGCACCAGCCACTGATGCAGCGCATGGCCTTGGTGCGGAATGCGGGGCCCGTGGCAGAGGCGTTCTATCGCTACATGAAAATGCCTGTTGCGCTTGAAATCTTGGCGCGCCACGGCTTTAGCGTGCCGGGTTAGACGCATGGATTGGCAGGCGCTCTGGCTTTCGCTTTCGCTCGCTGCGTGGACGGTGGCCTTGCTTCTACCGGTATCGATCCTGTTCGGGCGGTTTCTGGCGACCCGTAAGTTCCGGGGAAAGGGTGTGGTCGAGGGGCTTGTGATGCTGCCGCTGGTCCTGCCGCCGACCGTGTTCGGCTTCTACCTTCTGGGCACGCTCGGGCGGAACTCTCCGATCGGTGCGGCCTGGCAGGGGCTGTTCGGCCACCAATTGGTCTTCAGCTTCGAGGGATTGGTCGTGGCCTCGGTCATCTTCAACCTGCCATTTGCCATCCAACCGGCGCAGCGCGCCTTCGAGGCGATCCCGACGTCCCTGCGCGAAGCGGCGGCGGCCAGCGGGTTGCGCCCCCTAAGCGCGTTGCTGCGCATAGAACTTCCCCTGGCATGGCCGGGGGTGATGACGGCCATGGTGCTGACCTTCGCGCATACGCTGGGTGAATTCGGCATCGTCCTCATGGTGGGGGGCTCGATCCCCGGCGAGACCAAGACCATCGCCATCGCGATCTATGACCGCGTGCAGGCCTTCGACATGCAGTCGGCAGCGACGATGTCTTCGGTTCTGGTCGCCATTTCGCTGTTCACCATCGCCGCCACCTTCGCCCTGTCGGCCCGCATGGGGCGAAAGCTCGACTGATGACGCTCAGGGTTACGCTCCGGGCCAAGGCGCCAATTCCGCTTGATCTGACCTTCGCGGTAGGACCTGGAGAGTTGCTTGCACTGGTCGGACCCTCGGGATCGGGCAAGACCACGACCTTGCGGACCATCGCTGGGTTCTGGCGGCCCGAAGCGGCGCGGGTCGAGGCCGCCGGGATCACATGGCTCGATACCGAGGCGGGGGTCTGCTTGCCGACGCACCGCCGCCGCGTGGGCTTTGTGTTTCAAGACTATGCGCTGTTTCCGCATTTGACGGCGGCGCAGAACGTGGCCACGTCCCTGGGGGATCTGCCCCGCCGAGCACGGGTGCGCGAGGCCGAACACCTGTTGCAGCGCGTCCATCTGGATGGGCTCGGCCATCGCCGGCCGGCGGACCTGTCGGGCGGGCAGAAGCAGCGCGTGGCGCTGGCTCGGGCCTTGGCGCGGCGCCCCGACGTGCTGCTTCTGGACGAGCCGTTCTCGGCCGTGGATCGTGCCACGCGTGAGCGGCTGTACGGCGAGATCATCGCTTTGCGGTCCGATCTGGAAATGCCGGTGGTTCTGGTGACCCATGACGTGAACGAGGCGCAGTTGCTTGCGGATCGGATGTTGGTGATCGACCGCGGCCGGGTCGTGCGCGACGGCACCACGGCCGAAGTGATGGCCGACGCCGACGCGCTGCGGGCCATGGGAATCCGCGAAGCGGCTGTCATGCTGCCCGCGATGGTGGCCGAGCATCTCGACGACGGTCTAACCCGACTTGACGCAGCGACCGGTCCGCTGTTCTTGCCCAGGATCGACGGGGCGCCCGGCACCGGTGTCCGGGTGCGGATCATGGCGCATGACGTGATCCTGTCGCGCGCCCGGCCTCAGGGGCTGTCGGCGCAGAACATCCTTGGCGGAACAGTGACGCAGATCGTACCCGGAGCAGGACCGGGCGTGCTGGTCCATGTCGCGGTCGGCGAACACGAGATCCTCGCCCGGATCACCCGCCGCGCGGCCGCCGACCTTGGCTTGCAGCCAGGCGATCCGGTCCACGCCATCCTCAAATCCATGTCCGTTGCCCGCGATCATGTTGCGCGTGCCACGGACGACGGGCGCTTGGGCTGATCGGACCGGGCAAGGGTCCGTTGCTGCGCAGGCCGGGGTCATGCCTGGGCGTCCTGTCGGTTTGCGGCACTGCGAGAGTACGCGTTGTCATCAAACCGTCACTTTCACAGTGCTTTTATATTCGAATATTCATGAAATATGGAAAAAATGATTCCCGAACGCCTGTCCACCCTGGGACATCCACAGCGGCTTGCCGTATTTCGGCTGCTGATGCGGCGCTATCCCGACCGCGTCCCGGCCTCGGAGATCGCGGGCGCGCTGGGGCTAAAGCCCAACACGCTGTCGAATTATCTGAGTGCATTGCTGCAGGTGGGCCTGGTTTCGCAGGAGCGGGCAGGGACTTCGCTGCGCTATGCCATCGAGATGGCGGCAGTGCGCGGGACGATCGACTATTTGCTGCTGGACTGCTGCCGCGGCCGCCCCGAGATCTGCGCGCCCGCTTCCTGCACCACGTCTGACAAGACCGATCGGGACCGGAAGCTGAATGTGCTGTTCATCTGCACCGGCAATTCGGCGCGGTCGATCTTTGCCGAGGCGATCCTGCGGGACGAGGCGGGCGACCGGTTCAACGTGTATTCGGCCGGCACCCGGGCCCGGGCTGCGTTGAACCCGGTTGCTTTGCAGGTGCTGAAGCTCAATGGCCATGACATTTCGGATTTGCGCGCCAAGACCATCACCGAGCTTCAAACCCCGGGCGCGCCGGATTTCGATTTCGTGTTCACGGTCTGCGATCAGGCCGCGAACGAAGACTGTCCCGCCTGGCCCGGCCAGCCCATCAACGCGCATTGGGGCGTGCCCGATCCGGTCGGAGCCGACGGGACGCAAGAGCAGAAAACTTGTGCCTTTCAAGATGCTTACGACGCGATCCGCAACCGAATCCTGACCTTTTCATCGCTGCCGCTTGAAACCCTGGATCGCATATCTCTTCAGAACGCCGTGGATGACATCGGCCGGATCCATACCGAAGAAACCTCATGACCGTTTATGCTCTCAACGGCTTGGGCCGCATCGGCAAGCTGGCCCTGAAACCTCTGCTTGAGAAAGGCGCGCAGATCGCCTGGATCAATGATGCGGTGGGGGACCCCGCGATGCACGCGCATCTTCTGGAGTTCGACACCGTGCATGGCCGCTGGGCCGCCGACTTCAGTCATGACGAAAACTCGGTCACCATTGACGGCGTGCGGCTGCCCTTCATCGGAACCCGCAACCTGTCGGAGCTGCCGCTTGAGGGCGTCGACGTCATCATCGACTGCACCGGAGTTTTCAAGACCGAGGCAAAGCTGGCCCCTTACTTCGACGCCGGCCTGAAAAAGGTGGTGGTCTCGGCTCCGGTCAAGGATGGTGATACGGCCAATATCGTCTTTGGCGTGAACGAAGGCACCTATGACCCGGCCCGCCACCGCATCGTGACCGCGGCCAGCTGCACCACGAACTGCATGGCCCCGGTGGTCAAGGTGATCCACGAGAGCCTGGGCATCCGGCACGGCTCGATCACCACGATTCATGACGTGACCAACACGCAGACGATCGTGGACCGTCCGGCCAAGGACCTGCGCCGTGCCCGGTCGGCGCTGAACTCGCTGATCCCCACGACCACCGGCAGCGCCACGGCGATCACCCTGATCTATCCCGAGCTGACGGGGCGGCTGAACGGGCATGCGGTGCGGGTGCCGCTGCTGAATGCCTCGCTGACCGATTGCGTGTTCGAGGTTGAACGCGAAACGACGGCCGAAGAGGTGAACGCCCTGTTCAAGGCCGCGGCCGAGGGGCCTCTGGCCGGCATTCTGGGCTATGAGGAGCGTCCGCTGGTCTCGACCGACTATACCAATGACACCCGGTCCAGCATCGTGGATGCACCGTCGACCATGGTGGTGAACGGAACGCAAGTAAAGGTCTATGCCTGGTACGACAACGAGATGGGCTATGCGCATCGGCTGGTGGATGTGGCGATGATGGTCGGGGCATCGCTTTGACCAGCGCTTCCCAACGTCCGGACGGGCTGTCGGCCTATATGGCCGTCACGGCAGCCTATTGGGCCTTCATGCTGACCGACGGCGCCCTGCGGATGCTGGTGCTGCTGCATTTTCACACTCTGGGCTTTTCACCGGTCCAGCTGGCCTATTTGTTCGTGCTGTACGAGATCGCCGGGATGGCCACCAACCTGGCCGCCGGGTGGATCGCCGCGCGGTTCGGGCTGACCGCGACCCTGTACGCAGGGCTGACGATACAGGTGCTGGCGTTGCTGGCGCTGGCGCAATTGGATCCGGGCTGGACCATCGGTGTGTCCGTCGCCTTCGTGATGGTCGTGCAGGGCGCCAGCGGAGTGGCCAAGGACCTGACCAAGATGTCGTCGAAATCGGCAGTCAAGCTGTTGGCCCCCACAGAAGGCGGCGGACTGTTTCGCTGGGTGGCGGTGCTGACAGGGTCGAAGAACGCGGTCAAGGGGCTGGGCTTCCTGCTGGGGGCGGCCTTGTTGGCCGGGCTCGGCTTCACGGGTGCCGTGCTGGGCATGGCGGGGGTTTTGTTCCTTATCTTGGTGGCGGTGCTGCTGGCGATGCCGCCGGGGCTGCCTAAAGGGCGCAAGGGCGCGAAGTTTTCCGAGGTCTTTTCGAAATCGGCCAATGTGAACTGGCTGTCCGCGGCGCGGGTCTTCCTGTTCGGGGCGCGCGACGTCTGGTTCGTCGTCGGCATCCCGATCTATTTTTATGCTGTGCTGTCGGATGGCAGCGCAGCAGGCAACCGCGCGGCTTTTTTTCTGATCGGCGGGTTCATGGCCATGTGGGTCATTCTGTATGGCATCTTTCAGGCCGCCGCCCCGCGCCTGCTGCGGGCAGGGGCGCGGGATGAGGCCGATCTGGTCGCAGCGGCGCGCAGCTGGGCCTGGGGGCTGGCCTGTGTGCCGGCCCTATTGACGGTGGCCGCGCTGCTGTCCTCTGGTCCGACGCCATGGCTGACGCTGACGCTGGTGGGTGGTCTGCTGGCCTTTGGCGCGGTCTTTGCGGTGAATTCCTCGCTGCATTCTTACCTGATCCTGGCCTTCACCCAGGCCGAGCGGGTGACGATGGATGTGGGGTTCTACTACATGGCTAACGCGGGCGGGCGGCTGTTGGGTACGCTGCTGTCTGGGCTGACCTATCAATGGGGCGGGTTGCCCTTAATGCTGGGGACGGCGGCCGCCATGGTCTCGCTGTCCGCTGTGGCGGCGGGGCGCTTGCAGCCCCAAACAACTTCGGAGATCTCGGCATGAGCGTATTTGAACGGTATCTGTCCCTGTGGATCGCGCTGGCCATGGCCGCTGGGATCGCCATCGGCTCGTTCGCGCCGGGTTTAGTTCAGGCCATCGCGGTGGCCGAGGTGGCCAATGTCAACCTGGTGGTGGCGGTGCTGATCTGGGCCATGGTCTATCCGATGATGGTAGGGGTGGACCCGGGCAGCCTGCGCGACGTGGTAAAACAGCCCAAAGGGCTGGCGATCACTCTGGTGGTCAACTGGCTGATCAAGCCCTTTACCATGGCGGCGCTGGGCGTGCTGTTCTTCGAATACGTCTTCGCCGACCTGATCGCGCCCGCCGATGCCCAGCAATATATCGCGGGGCTGATCCTGCTGGGTGCGGCACCCTGCACGGCAATGGTGTTCGTCTGGTCGCATCTGACCAAGGGGGACGAGAACTATACCCTGCTGCAGGTGTCGGTGAATGACATTGTCATGGTCTTTGCCTTCGCTCCGATCGTGGCCTTCCTGCTGGGCGTGACCGACATTTCCGTTCCGTGGCAGACGCTGGTCCTGTCGGTTGTCCTGTTCGTGGCACTGCCACTGGCGGCGGGTGTCTGGACGCGCAACCGGCTGGGCTCGGCTGAGCGGATCGCGGCGTTCCGCGACCGGGTCAAGCCGTGGGGTGTTGTCGGCCTGATCGCGACGGTCGTCATCCTGTTCGGACTGCAGGGGCAGGTGATCCTAGACCGGCCAGCGGTCATTGCATTGATCGCCGTGCCGATCCTGATCCAGTCCTACGGGATCTTTGCGGTGGCCTACGCGGCGGCCTTTGCCCTGCGCGTGCCGCACCGGATCGCGGCGCCCTGCGCGCTGATCGGCACGTCGAACTTCTTTGAACTGGCGGTGGCCGTCGCCATCAGCCTGTTCGGCCTGAACTCGGGTGCGGCTCTGGCCACGGTAGTGGGTGTGTTGGTCGAGGTGCCGGTGATGCTGTCGCTGGTGACTTTCGCCAACCGGACACGCGGCAGGTTCCAGCAACGCGAAACAGGTGCCGTGGAACGTGCCGGCATCTGACTGTCGGTTTAACATGCTGAAAGAAAGCACGTCTTGCCCATCTCGGAGGGCGCGAAAAATTCTATCGGCGCCCACTTGAAATCTGGTTTCAACGAAACTTTGGCCGGTTGTGAGACGCCCGATTGAGGTTTCGTGGTTACGTGACAGGTTCGGCTGAAACAGCGGACCGCCAGCCGTTCGCCAGGACGGGAACAGATGACTGACGCGACTACACTACGCTGCCCTCGGGGCGGCCCGACTTGCCGCATGTCCGATCTCCGTCGGGGGGGGTGCGCGGCGCGATACGTCACAGGTGGCGCCCGGGAAACGACACCAGAGGAGGACGCGCATGCTTGCACCTGCATTCAACCGACGCAACGATCCGTTTGCAATCATGCGGTCGATGATGCGTGACTTTGACCGCCTGTCCGGTGATGGTCCGGCCCGCTGTTCTGGGCCGGCGCGGATCGCCGCGCCGCGCTTTGGTCCGTGGGGCGTGTATAGGTGACGGCGGCGGTCAGTTCCCGTTGTTGCGCGCTTCCAGCCGTTCAAGATTGACCACCGTCGACAGCATCAGCCTGTCGTGGCTCCAATCCTGGGTCTGGCGGAACGATGCCGCCGCGAATGCCACCAGAACGGCAAAGATCAGCGTCGTCGCAAGAAAGAAGGCGGGCACGGGCGCGTTAAGTCGGGGCGCGTCGGCCAGGGCGATCACCCGCTGCCGCAGGACCCGCTTGGCCTTGCCACCGGGAACCAGGGCCACGTTCAGAACACGCGGGCGGCCCTGCGAGACCGTTCTGGCGCAGTAATCCAGCAGACATTTGGTATAGTCGCGGGCGTCGATTCCGCGGCGCATGACCACGGATTGGTCGCAGGACAGTTCGCGCAGACGGCTGAACTGATATTTCAGCAGCCAGAAGGCCGGGTTCCAGAACAACAGCGGACGCAGCAGTTCGATTCCAAGCTCCCATTCGACGTCCCGGGCGCGGACATGCTCGAGTTCATGTGCCAGCGCAAAGCGTAGCTCGCGCGGGGTGTCCAGCAGATGGCTGGGCAGCACCACATGGCGGCGGCGCAGACCGCGCACAGCGAAGGGAACGGTGATCCGGTCCGAGAGGCGCACGTCCACGCGGGTCGAGCGGCGCCAGAGGAAGCTGTTCTGAACGGTTTCGCGAATGGCCAGCGCATCCCGAACCGTCCGTGCCAGAATGCGCAGCGCGGCAAGGATCAGCGCCGCGACAAGCCCGGTCAGAACCGGGCTTTGACCGGACAGCACAAGATCGACCCAGCGCTGGCGTGTGTTCAGCAAGGCCTCGAACTGGGTCGCCGGCATGGCGATGTCGCCCCGCAGATAGGCCGCGACGGCGATGTCCCCGATGGCCACGGCGCGTCCGGGCCACATTTGCGCAGACAGTGCGGTCACCGTCAGCGCCAGAACCGGGCTGAGCAGAACACACAGGCAAAGCGCCTTGAGCACACGCAATTGAACGATGAAATTGTGCCGCTGCACCGTTGGGCGCAACGCCGCCCGGGCGGCCAGCCAGATCAGCGCGGACAAGGCCAGCACGACATTCAGGTCCAAATAGGCGTCGAGTACCGGTTTAACCGCTGTCATTTTGCAGTCTCCTCTCTACCAGTGCTCGAATTTCCTCCAGATCAGCTTCGGTCAGGCCGGCGTCATCGACAAGACGTGCCACCAGCGAGGCCGGGGTGTCATCGAACAACGTGCGAGACAGGTTCTGCAGCGACCGCGCCTGATAGGTGTCCTTCTCAAGCAGCGGGCGATAGATCAGGGTTTTGCCATCCTTGCGGCTTTGGACAAATCCCTTTTCATCCAGGATACGCAGGATCGTCGCGCCCGAGGTGTAGGCCAGGTTCCGCTCGGGCGGCAGCCGGTCCAGCACGTCGCGTACCGAGCCTTCGCCAAGTGCCCAAAGCTCGTTCATGAACTCCAGTTCAACCTCGGTCAGCAGATTTCCTGTCTTTCTCTTTCGCATCGGTTTCGGTGTCACCATTTTGCCTGTTATGCTTGCCAGACAAGCATCCTTTCGCGGTTGCGCAAAGCCTAAACTTTCCAGAAAACGAAAATGCCCCAGCCGATCGACAGGAAAAGCGGGGTCCAGACCGGTTGGCCGACCAGCCCCAGCCAGGCCAGAAAGATATAGGCCGAGCCCAGCAGGGTGATGAACAGTCGGTCGCCCAATGTGGTGGTCAGGCCCAGCACGCCCCGGCGTTCGATCCCGTCGCGAAACTTGACCACCTCGAGTACCCCGATCAGGGCGATGGCCGAGAAGATGCCCACGAAAACCGCCAGCGTTGCCGGGGTCCAGGCCATCCAGAAATCGGGCCACAGCGGGTCGGTCCACGAAAAGCCCTTGGGTTCTTCCTGGCCGACATTACCCCAGCCAGCCTTGGCTTGCGCCAGCGCCGGGGAAGGGGCGAACAGGGAGAGGGAGAGAAGGAGTTTGCGCATGTCGAACCTCATACACGTCCCATCGCGAAACCGCGCGCGATGTAGTTGCGGACAAACCAGATGACGATGGCGCCGGGGATGATGGTCAGGGTGCCGGCGGCAGCCAGCAGGCCCAACTCGTAGCCTGCGCTGGACGCGGTGCGGGTCATCACGGCGGCGATCGGTTTGGCCTCAACCGCCGTCAGGGTCTTGGCCAGCAGCATTTCCACCCACGAGAACATGAAACAGAAGAATGCCGCCACGCCCACGCCCGCCTTGATGTTGGGCAGGAAGATCGTGACGAAGAACCGGGGGAAGGAATAGCCGTCGACATAGGCGGTTTCATCCAGCTCTTTCGGGATGCCGCGCATGAAACCTTCCAGGATCCACACTGCCAGCGGCACGTTGAACAGCGTGTGCGCCAGTGCCACCGCCAGGTAGGTGTCGAAGAGGTGGATCGACGAATACAGCTGAAAGAAGGGCAGGGCGAACACGGCCGCCGGGGCCATGCGGTTGGTCAGCAGCCAGAAGAACAGCTGCTTGTCGCCTAGGAACCGATAGCGCGAGAACGCGTAGGCCGCAGGCAACGCCACGCAGACCGACAGGATCGTGTTGATCGTCACATAGGTGATTGAGTTGATATAGCCCCAATACCACGTCGGATCGGTGAAGATGGCCTTGTAGTTCTCCAGCGTAAAGGTCTGGGGAAAAAGGGAGAAGCCTGACAGGATCTCGTTCGTGGTCTTGAAGGACATCGCCACCAGCCAATAGATCGGCAACATCAGGAACGCGATATACAGGATCGGGATGAGGGACCGCTTCTTCATTGCGCGTCATCCTTTGTCATGAGGGTGTAGAAGACCCAGGAAACCAGCAGCGTGATGGCGAAATAGATCAGGCTCATCGCGGCCGCGGGGCCAAGGTCGAACTGTCCCAGCGCGATCTTCACCAGGTCGATCGACAGCAGGGTGGTCGAGTTGCCGGGACCGCCCCCGGTCAGAACGAAGGGTTCGGTGTAGATGTTGAAACTGTCCATGAACCGCAGCAGAACCGCGATGGTCAGAACCGTCTTCATCTTGGGCAGCTGAATATAGCGGAACACCGACCAGGGGCTTGCCCCGTCGATCTTGGCTGCCTGGTAATAGGCGTCGGGGATGGACACCAGACCGGCATAGCACAGCAGCACAACCAGCGAGGTCCAGTGCCAGACATCCATCACCACGATGGTGATCCAGGCCGACAGCGGTTGTTGGGTCATGTCATAGTTGATGCCCAGCACGTCGTTCAGGAAATACCCCAGCAGGCCGATCTTGGGCAGGGTGAAGATGTTCCACATCGAGCCGACCACGTTCCACGGGATCAGCATCGGCAGGGCCATCAGTACCAGGCAGACCGGCACCCAGAAGCCCTTGCGCGGCATCGACAGGGCCACGATGATGCCCAGCGGCACCTCGATCATCAGGATCAGCGCGGTGAACAGGAACTGTCGCCCCAGCGCCGCCTGGAAGCGGTCAGACCGCAGGATCTGTTCGAACCAGCCCAGCCCTTCCCAGAAGAACTGGTTGTTGCCGAAGGTTTCCTGGACCGAGTAGTTGACCACCGTCATCATGGGCACCAGTGCGTTGAACGCCACCAGCGCCAGCACCGGCAGGACAAAGAACCACGCTTTCTGATTTTCCGTTCTCATCGGGCGCGCTCCTCGGTTGCGATCCAGCCGTCACGATAGACGCGCGTCTGTTCAGGTTTGAATTGAAGAAAGACTTGCGATCCGGGCTCGGGGGGCGTGTGTTCGGTCACCGCCTTCACTGGGCTGGTGCCGACCATGGCGCTAACCACATAGTGCCGCCCGATATCGGCCACCTTGGTGATATGGGCCGGGATGCCATCGGGGCCAAAGCCCACATATTCGGGCCGGATTCCCAGATCGGTGCGACCGCTGGTGCCGCTGACCGGACCTTCCAGCATCACCTCGTGCCCTTCGAACAGGGCACGGTCGCCCCGCGCCTCGCAGGGCAGCACGTTCATGCCGGGCGAGCCGATGAAATGGCCCACGAATGTGTGTTGCGGGCGCTCGAACAGCTCGACCGGAGTTCCGATCTGGACCACTTCGCCTTCCTGCATCACAACCACCTCGTCTGCGAAGGTGAGCGCTTCGGTCTGGTCGTGTGTGACATAGATCATCGTCGCCTTGACGCGCTGGTGAAGCTCTTTCAGCTTGGACCGCAGCTTCCATTTCAGATGCGGGTCGATCACGGTCAGCGGCTCGTCGAACATCACTGCGTTCACGTCGTCGCGGACCAGACCGCGGCCCATCGAGATCTTCTGCTTGTTGTCCGGGCTGAGGCCGCTGGCGCGGGTGTTCAGCATGTCGGTGACATCCAGCATCTCGGCGATCTCGTCGACGCGCCGCTTAATCGTCGCCGGATCGACGCCGCGGTTCTTGAGCGGAAAGGCCAAGTTCTCGCCGACGGTCATCGTGTCGTAGATCACCGGAAACTGGAACACTTGCGCGATGTTGCGCTGATCAGGGGGCAGGGCGGTCACGTCGCGGTCGTCGAACAGGATCTGCCCCTCGGATGGGGTCAACAGACCCGAGATGATGTTCAGCAGCGTGGACTTGCCGCAGCCCGATGGCCCCAGCAGGGCATAGGCCCCGCCATCACGCCAGGTCACGTCGATTTCCTTCAGCGCATAGTCCTGCGTACCTTGCGGCGACGGCATGTAGCTGTGTTTGAGGTTTGAAAGCTTGATCTGTGCCATGTCAGGCCACCCTTTTGCCGTCTTGGCCGAAATACCGGCAATGGGCCGGGTTCATGTAGAATGTGTGGTCCTCGCCCACCTGATAGGGGTGGACCCCGGCGGCCAGCGACACCCAGGCGTCTTCGCCATGCTGGAAATGCGCGCTGGAATCCGATCCGGACAGTTCGGTCACGATCACGCGACCGGTCAGCTCGACGTCATCGGCCGAGGCGCGCACGGGGGTGACGCGGTGCGGGCGCACGGCGACCTTGTATTGCCCGTCGGACAGGCTGATGCCCTCGCTCAGCCGCCATGTGCCGCCGCCGGCCAACTGAACCTGGCCACCGGTGATCGTGACGCGGGCCACGTTGATGGGCGGGTCGGAAAACACCCGCGCGGCGGCGAGGTTTTCGGGATTGCGATAGATGTCCGCCGTCGGGCCGAACTGAGTCACGCGGCCGTCCTCCATCAAGGCGGTGTAGCCGCCCAGCAGCAGCGCCTCCTCGGGTTCGGACGTGGCATAGACCACCACGGCGCCGCGCCCGGCGAACAGCTCGGGCAATTGCTCGCGCAATTCCTCGCGCAGCTTGTAGTCCAGATTGGCCAGCGGCTCGTCCAGGAATACCGCGCGGCTGTCCTTGGCGATGGCACGGGCCAGAGCGGTGCGCTGCTGTTGGCCACCCGACAGTTCATGCGGGCGACGGTGCAGCATCGGGCGCAGTTGCAGCAGGTCGGCGGCATCTTCCACGCGGCCTTCGATCTCGGATTGCGCCATTCCGGCCACGCGCAGCGGCGAGGCGATGTTGTCGAATACAGTCATATGCGGGTAGTTCACGAAGAACTGATGCACGAGGCTGATTTTGCGTTTCTGAGTGCTCAGCCGTGTCACGTCCTGCCCGTCCATCAGAACCTTGCCCGAGGCAATCGGATCCAGGCCGGCCATCATCTTGATCAGAGATGTCTTGCCCGACCCGGTCGCGCCCAGAAGCACGTTGAAATGGCCGGTCTGCAGCGTCAGGGACGTGGGTTTGATATGGGTAACGGTGCCGACCCGCTTGGTCGCGTCTTGTAATTCGATCATGTCCGTGGGTTCCGATCCCGCAGCGCGTGGCAACGCTGTTTGGTCTTGGTTGGCAAGGGGCGCCGGTACCGGCGCCCCCCGGGGAGTAGTGGCTTACTGGGACTGCCAGCGTGCCACCAGTTCGTCATAGTTGACGGTCTGGCCTTGCGGCTTCTCGTTTTCCAGCTTCGGCTTCGGCGCGCCCGGCTGGCTCAGCCAATATTCGGGGTCGCGCGGCTCGTTCAGGCGCGGACCACAGCCGCCGTAAACGCCAGCGCTTTCATCCGCGGCCTGCATACGGGCCATGGTGATGTCCATCTCTTCGGCCAGACGGTCCATCGCCTCTTGCGGGGTGAAGGCGCCCGAGTTCACGTCGCCGATCTGCTGCCACCAGATCTGGGCCAGCTTGGGGTAGTCGGGAACGTTGATGCCGGTCGGCGACCATGCCACGCGGTCGGGCGAGCGGTAGAACTCGACCAGGCCACCCAGCTTGGGTGCGCGTTCGGTAAATGACTCATGATTGACCGAGCTGTCGCGGATGAAAGTCAGACCCACATGGGACTTTTTCACATCGACGGTCTTGGACGTCACGAACTGAGCGTACAGCCACGCGGCCTGTGCCCGATCCGACGGGGTGGATTTCAGGAAGGTCCACGATCCCACGTCCTGATAGCCAACCTTCTGACCTTCTTCCCAATAGGGACCATGCGGGCTGGGCGCCATCCGCCACAGCGGGTTGCCCTCGTCGTCGACGGTGTTGTTGCCTTCGGACTTGGGCTTGACCATGTCGGCGGTAAAGGCCGTGTACCAGAAGATCTGCTGAGCCACGTTGCCTTGCGACAGAGCGGGCAGCGACTGGTAGAAGTCATAGGACGCCGCACCCGGAGGCGCGTATTTGCGCAGCCATTCGTCCCATTTGCGGATCGCATAGACCGCCGCCGGGCCGTTCGCGGCACCGCCACGCGACACCGAAGCGCCGACCGGGTTGCAGGTGCCCGCTTCCATGCGGATGCCCCATTCATCGACAGGTATACCGTTGGGCTCGCCCTTGTCGCCGGCGCCAGCCATCGACAGCCAGGCATCGGTCATGCGCCAGCCAAGGTCGGGCGCGCGCTTGCCGTAATCCATGTGGCCATAGATCGCGACCCCGTCGACTTCCTTGACGTCCTCGGTGAAGAACTCGGCGATATCCTCGTAGGCCGACCAGTTGACCGGAACGCCCAAATCATAGCCATATTTTTCCTTGAATGCGGCCTTGTTGGCTTCATCATCGAACCAGTCCTTGCGGAACCAGTACAGGTTGGCGAATTGTTGGTCGGGCAGCTGGTACAGCTTGCCGTCCGGCCCGGTAGTGAACTGGATGCCCATGAAGTCGTCCAGATCCAGCGTTGGAGAGGTCGTAGCCGCCCATTCGCCTTCCATCATGTCCGAGAGGGGATAGGCCAGTTGCAGGCGCGAATGCGTCCCGATCAGGTCGCTGTCGTTGACATAGCCGTCATACAGGTTCCGACCGGTCTGCATCTGGGTTTGAACGGCCTGGACGACCTCGCCTTCACCCAGGATCTGGTGGTTGACCTTGATGCCGGTGATTTCCTCGAATGCCTTGGTCAGAACCTCGGATTCATAGGAATGGGTCGGGATGCCTTCCGACAGGACATTGATTTCCATTCCGGCAAAGGGTTCAGCAGCCTTAATGAACCACTGCATCTCCGCCATCTGCTCGTCTTTTGACAAGGCGGATGGCTGAAATTCGTCGTCGATCCAGCGTTTGGCTGCGGCTTCGTCGGCCCAAACCGGACCGTGCCCCGCAATGACGGCAGCCGCCGCCACTGCGGACAAAAGATGTTTCCGCATCTTTCTCCTCCCAAGATTTATGGTTCTCCGGTGCGACCCGGATGAAAGGCAGCATCGGCGATTTTCCGCGAGTCTGTCAAACTAAAAAATTAGTAATTGAGGCGGCACCCGGTTTCGATCTCTCAGAGATATGAGGTAAGATCTTGAATTAATGAGACATTAAATGGGTTCGACGTAGCGTCTCGGGCGATGAGGACGCGTCGGGACTGTGTTGCCCAGCCACCCAAAAGGTGTCGACGCCGACCCCCAGACCCAGCCGGACCCGGGCTGTGAACAGTTCACCAGCGACGGAACGCCATGGATTTGGTGGAAAGTAAGAGTGGCAGCCCGTAGGGGAATCGAACCCCTCTTTCCAGGTTGAAAACCTGGCGTCCTAACCGATAGACGAACGGGCCACGCAAGCCTTGCACAAGCACAAGTGGCAGCCCGTAGGGGAATCGAACCCCTCTTTCCAGGTTGAAAACCTGGCGTCCTAACCGATAGACGAACGGGCCACGCTGGCTTGTGGAGGGCCTTTTACGGATTACGTTCCGCCCCCGCAAGACGAAAAATGCAGCCATGTGAAACTTTTTTGCGCCCCGGTTCCGGCAGGCTCGAAAGGGGTCATTTCGCCTCGGCCGCGTCTTTCAGGCGCAGCTGAACGCTCTGCCGTCCGCCCCAGGTATTGATCTCGAGCCGGCCTGCGAAATGGAACCGGGCACCGCCGTGATTTGACAGCCGATCGCCCATCGGGCCATCAAAGGCGCCAAAGGCGATGGCGTCGATCCCTGCGCCCATACCGTCGGACAGGGACAACTTCAGATGGGTCTCGCCCACGCGTTTGGCAAAGCGCACCTGCAGGTCGGGCAGGGCAAAGCGCGGGGCAGGCGCGCCGGCCCCGAACGGACCCGCCTGCTCAATCTGCTCGATCAATGCCACCGTGGCGGCGCCAGGCATCAGAACACCGTCAAGTTTCAGGTCGGCGGGGCCGCCTTCGCCCGCCCCCTGTTTAGCCAGCAACTCGCTCAGGCGCGCCATGGCGGGTTCCAGCTGATCGCGCATCACGGTCAGACCTGCGGCCATCTTGTGCCCGCCTCCCTTGACCAGCAGCCCTTCGGACGCCAGCCGGTGAATCGCGGCCCCCAGATCGACACCCGAAACCGAGCGGCCCGACCCTTTGCCCTCGTCGCCGTCAAAGCCGATGACGATGGCCGGGCGGTTGGCTGTCTCTTTCAGGCGCGAGGCCACGATGCCCACGACGCCCGGATGCCAACCGTCGCCCGCCGCCCAGACCAGCGGTGCGTCCAGCCCACGATTTTCGGCCTGGGCTAGCGCGGCGGCGCGCACGGCGTTTTCGATGTCGCGCCGTTCGGTATTCAACGCGTCCAACCGCTTGGCCAAGGCTTCTGCTTCGACGGGAGAGTCGGTGCTCAGCAAGCGCGCACCCAGATCGGCTTGACCGATGCGCCCCCCGGCGTTGACCCGTGGCCCCAGCAGGAACCCCAGGTGATAGCTGTTGGGCGCGGTATCCATGCGCGCCACGTCGGACAGAGCCACCAGGCCGGGCCGCAGGCGCTGCGCCATGACCTTCAACCCTTGCTGCACCAACGCGCGGTTGACCCCGACCAGAGGCGCAACATCGGCAACCGTGGCCAGAGCCACGAGATCCAGCATCGCCATCAGGTCAGGGCCCTTGGCGCCCGCCGCACGCAGCTGCCGGCCGGCCTCAACCAGCATCAGGAACACGACGGCGGCGGCGCACAGATAGGCGAGGTCTCCGCTTTCGTCCTGGCGGTTCGGGTTCACGACGGCCACGCAGTCGGGCAGGGTCTCTCCGCCTAGGTGGTGGTCCAGGACGATCACGTCCGCCCCTTGGGCCGCCGCGATGGCATCATGGCTGAGCGTCCCGCAATCGACGCAGATGATCAGGTCATGCGTCGCGGCCAGCTGGGCCATCGCGGGTGCGTTCGGGCCATAGCCCTCGTCGATCCGGTCGGGAACGTACAGCGTGGCGTTCAGCCCCATCTGACGCAGCCACACGATCAGCAGGGCGGCCGAACTGCCACCGTCCACGTCGTAATCGGCAAAGATCGCGATGCGCTGTTTGTGCCGCACGGCTTGCAGGAAACGGGCGGCGGCGGTTTCCACGTCCTTCAGCTCGCGCGGGTCGGGCAGCAGGTCGCGCAGCTTGGGCGCCAGAAAGCTCTCGGCCTCGGCTGGGGCCACGCCGCGGCGGGCCAGCACCTGGCACAACGGGCGGGGCAGGTCGGTCTGCTGTGCCAGCATTTCGGCGGCGCGGTCCATCTCGGGCGGTGGGCCGACCCACCTACGGCCGGTCAGAGAGTGCTCGACACCCAGAAAGCTCAACCTATCCCTCCTGACGGGCAAGGCCGAGCCCGGGCGGGCACGGCCTGTGAGTTGGTTTTGACGATGCCGGTCGGGCAATCACCCGTTCAGGTGCGGCCAGATCGGCGTACGGTAGGTCATGCGCCGGACCGAGCCGGTTTTCGACCGCATCAGCAGCGTGGTGGTTTCCACCCAGCCCGGCTGACGTTTGATGCGCGGCAGCAGCGACCCGCCGGTCACGCCGGTTGCAGCAAAGATCACGTCGGCCGTCACCATTTCGTCGCGCGAATAGACGCGGTCCAGATCGGTGATGCCCGCCTTGGCGGCGCGGCCGCGTTCGTCATCGTTCCGGAACAGCAGCCGGCCGAAGATCTGGCCGCCCATGCATTTCAGCGCCGCGGCCGCCAGCACGCCCTCGGGGGCGCCGCCCTGGCCCATATACATGTCGATCCCGGTTTCCTCTGCCTCGGCGCAGTGCATCACACCGGCCACGTCCCCATCGGTGATAAGCCGGATCGACGCGCCAGTTTCACGCACTTCGGCGATCATCGCCTCGTGCCGGGGACGTTCCAAAATGCAGACGGTGATGTCGCTGGGCTCGCAGCCCTTGGCCTTGGCCAGGGCCTCGACCCGCTCGCGCGGGCTCATGTCAAGCGACACAACCTTTTCCGGATAGCCCGGGCCCACGGCCAGCTTGTCCATGTACACGTCGGGCGCGTGCAGCATCGACCCGCGCGGCCCCATGGCGATGACGGTCAGCGCGTTGGGCATGTCCTTGGCGGTCAGGGTAGTGCCTTCCAGCGGGTCCAGCGCGATGTCCACGCCGGGGCCGTTGCCGGTGCCGACCTCTTCGCCGATATACAGCATCGGCGCCTCGTCGCGCTCGCCCTCGCCAATGACGACCACGCCGGCGATGTCCAGCAAGTTCAGCTGTTCGCGCATGGCGTTGACGGCGGCCTGGTCGGCTGCCTTCTCGTCACCGCGCCCGACCAACGAGGCCGAGGCCAGGGCGGCCTGTTCGGCGACCCGGGCCAGGCCGAGGGACAACATGCGGTCATTGAAATCGATCTTGGCAGCGCTCATGTGTGGGTATCCTTTGGCAATCTTGGACGTTGTTGACTGGCATAGCCTGCCCGTGGCGCAGGCCGCAAGGGTTCAGACCTGCTCAATGCGCAGCGCGACCGGTTCACCGGAAACCACGTCAGTCTTGCGCAGTTCCTCCAGCGCGATGTCCAGGGTGGCGCGGGTGGTCTTGTGGGTGACGATCAAAACCGGGGCGGTGTCCTCGGCATGGGCGTATTGGCGCATCCGGTCGATCGAGACGCCGGCATTGCCCAGAATGGCTGCCACCTTTGCCAGCGCACCGGGTTTGTCCAGCAGAGCCAGTCGCAGGTAATACGGGGCGGGCAGGCCGGTGATGGCGGGTTTGGCATCGACCAGAGTGGTGGCCGGACGCCCGAAGGTCGCGATGCGCAGCCCGCGCGCCAGGTCGCAGACATCGCCCATGACTGCGCTGGCCGTGGGGCCTTCGCCCGCGCCGGGGCCGCGCAGAACGACCTGTTCCACCGCGTCGCCCTCGATCACCACCATGTTGGTGCCGCCTTCCAACTGTCCCAACGGCGAGTCGCTGGGCACCAGGCAAGGCTGCATCCGCTGTTCCAGCCCGCGCGGTGTGCGTTGCGCCACGCCCAGCAACTTGATGCGGTAGCCCATGTCGTCTGCCTGGTGGATGTCGTCCAGGCTGATGTGTTGAATCCCCTCGATCTCGATCCCGTCGAAATTGGGTTTTGTGCCGAAGGCGATCGACGCCAGCAGCGCCAGCTTGTGCGCCGCGTCGATGCCGCCTACGTCCAGGTTCGGATCGGCCTCGAGGTAGCCCAGCTGCGCGCATTCCTCAAACAGGGCGTTGTAGCCCAGACCCTGCGACTGCATGCGGGTCAGAATATAGTTGCAGGTGCCGTTCATTACGCCCATCACGCGGGTAATCTCGTTCCCGGCCAGACCTTCGGTCAGCGATTTGATGACCGGGATGCCGCCCGCGACGGCCGCCTCGAACCGGATCACGCGGCCCGCGGCCTCGGCCATTTCGGCCAGCGCCTGACCGTGGATCGCCAGCAGCGCCTTGTTGGCCGTCACCACATCCTTGCCGGTGACCAAGGCCGCCTCGACCGAGGCCTTGGCCGGCCCGTTCTCACCGCCCATCAGCTCGACGAACACGTCGATGTCGTCACGCCGGGCCAAGGCGACCGGGTCGGTCTCCCAAGCGTAGCCCGACAGGTTGACGCCGCGGTCCTTGGTGGAATCACGCGCTGAAACGGCCACGATCTCGATGGGTCGGCCGGTGCGGGACTGCAGCAGATCGGCGTGGCGCCGGATGATCTTGACCACGCCCACACCCACGGTTCCCAAGCCAGCAATTCCAAGCCGCAGCGCCTGTGTCATTCCGTGGGTTCCTTTCTGCTCGGGTTTCGGCTGTTCGGGGCATTCCGCCCGTTCTTCGCTGCCTTAGCGGGTTCGGACCGGCGGTGCAATCGGTCAGCGTCCCAGCAACCGTCTGCACCGGTCGATGGCCGGTCTTCCTTTAGTCGATTGGGGTGTTCTGCAACCTGTTGGCGCGCTTGCGCAGGGACTTCTTGCGCTCGGTCAGATCCTTTCTCAGATCAGCGGCCTCGCTGGCCACGTCAACCGGTGGCCCCAAGGCCTCGTCCAGCGGGATCAGTTTGGGGTAGGGGGCATCCACGACGGTTGCTGCCTCGCGGCCTCGGAGCTCGGGGAAGTCCGTGCATCCGGCGGACAGTGCCACAAGAAAAAGGACAGGCAGCGGCTTCATCGCGGATCCCGTAGAGTTGCGTACCCTGTCGTGATGCACCTTCCGACGCCCGGGATCAAGCGGGGTTCTATTTGAACGTTTGTTCATATAAACTGCCGATCATGGCACGCACACAAGGTTCTCACTCGGATATCACAGGCCCGCGCATACGCAAAGCGGCGTTGCATCTGTTCGCGCGATATGGATATGCCGCTGTTTCCATGCGGCAAATCGCGGCCGAGGTCGGCGTACAGGCCGGTGCGCTGTACAATTATACGCCCGACAAGCAAAGCCTTCTGTACCGGTTGATGCGCGACCACATGGAGGAGTTGCTGGCCGCCCAGAAGGGTTTGCCGCCGCAGGATTGCGCGCTTGATGCGCTGCGTCAGTTCGTCGGGTTCCACATCCGGTTCCACATGCAGCGGCCCGAAGAGGTTTTCATCGCCTACATGGAGCTGCGAAACCTCACCCCCGAGAACTTTGCCGAGATCGAAGCCCTGCGGCGCGATTACGAGGACGCGCTGCAGGGAATCCTGGTCGCCGGACAGGCCGAGGGGGTGTTCGCGCTTCAGGATGCCAAGATTGCCACGCTTGCGGTGATTGCGATGCTGAACGGCGTCATGACCTGGTATCGGGCCGGCGGGCGCCTGTCGCTGGATCAGGTCGAACAGATCTATTGGGACATGGTGCGTAAGGCCGTGTCCGCCTGACCCGTCTCTCCGCCTGGGCCGTCAATGGGCAGGTCGGATGAAGGTGCCGTTGCGCAACTCTCGAAAGGCCTGTTCAAGCTCGGCGCGGGTGTTCATGACGATCGGTCCGTGCCAGGCCACGGGCTCGTTGATCGGAGCCCCTGAAATCAGCAGGAACCGTACCCCGTCCGGTCCCGCTTGGACGGTTACTTCGTCACCCGTTCCAAAGCGCACAAGGGTTCGGTTTCCGGACATGTCCCGGATGTTCACTTCCTGCCCGGCGACTTCTTTCTCCAACAGGACCCCTCTGGGCTTGGAGGCATCCGCAAAGGCGGCCTGCCCTTCGAACACATAGGCAAAGGCGCGGCGGTAGGTGTCGATCTTAAAGGTCTTTCGAACACCGGCGGGAACCGAGATATCCAAGTATTGAGGGTCGGCCGCGATTCCGTCCACCGGGCCGGTCTTTCCCCAGAACGTGCCGACGATGACCCGAACCCGGGTGCCGTCGTCATCTACGATTTCGGGAATGTCCTTGCCTTGCACGTCCTGATACCGGGGCGCAGTCATTTTCTGGGCCGAGGGCAGGTTGCCCCACAACTGAAACCCATGCATCTGCCCTGACGCGTTCCCCTTGGGCATCTCTTGATGCAGGATTCCCGATCCGGCGGTCATCCATTGCACGTCGCCAGCGCCGAGGGTCCCGGTGTTGCCCAGCGAATCCTTGTGTTCGACCGTACCGGACAGCACATAGGTGATCGTCTCGATTCCGCGATGGGGGTGCCAGGGAAACCCAGCCAGATAGTCCCGAGGGACCTCGTTCCGGAAATCATCAAACAGAAGGAACGGATCCAGCTCGGACGGATCCTGAAAACCAAATGCGCGGTGCAGCTTAACGCCGGCGCCTTCAAGAGTCGGAACGGCTTTGCGGGTTTCGAGGGTGGGTCTAAGGGACATAGGGCCTCCTGCGGTTGTGATTGTGAATATGGGCGGCGACGCGCTGCGGTCAATTCAACGAAAACTCACCGCGCCTGTGCGTGTTTCAACAAATCCGTCAATGGTCTGTTGTTGTCGCGGAATTTCAGGTACGGGGTCTGAAACGAATGGAGGTTCGGATGCAGGACGAGATTCTGGCGACGGTGCAGGCCTCGGCGGCACGTCGGTGGATGGGGGTGGCGATGCTGCTGTCGGTTGGGGCGCTGGTGATCTATGTCGCCTTGGCCAGACCGCCCGCGCCGCTGTGGCAGGTTTTTCTGTTCGCCGTCGGCGGCTCGGCCCTTTGGTTGGCGCATCGGGTCTGGCACGCGACTGCCGACCGGATCGAGCTGACGCGCACGGAACTGCGCACGGGCAGCGGCATCAGGATTCTGGACGTGGCGGATATCGAAGGCGTGGACCGCGGTGTGTTTGCGTTCAAACCGTCAAACGGTTTTCTGGTCACGACCAAAAGCAGGGCCGAGCGCGCCTGGGCGCCCGGCCTGTGGTGGCGCATCGGGCGACGGGTTGGTGTCGGCGGCATGACGGCCGCCGCCGAGACCAAGTTCATGTCTGAGATGCTGTCCGCGTTGTTGGCGGGCGAATCCGACGGCTAAACTGCGCCCGCAACTTCGTTGGTGAATCGAGGTCGCGTAAACACGAAGTTATCAAATGTAATTCCTGTTCCGATGCCCCATCCTGGAGTGCGAAACGGAACATAGTCGTTGGATGTTTCCACGAGGATCAACGTGTCCTGATCAGGCATTGGCGGAAGGCTGTTTTCTATTTCCTTGATGTTGGCGTTGGTCCATTCAAAATCGTACCCACGCACCGTGGACCAACGTACTTCGTGACGCTTTTCTTCCTCATCATAGACGATCAGAGAAATGCGCATCCTCATTTCCGATCGATTGTTTACCATCGCTTCCATAAGTTCATGAAGCGTGTCGACATATGTCTCTGTGATCGTACGGGTTTCTCGCGAGATTAGGTCGCCAATCGTGTATGCGGCTTTCAAATTCGATGCGCTCTGGCGAAATCCCTCAAACACGACATAGGTCGCGGTCACCGCCCAAAACAGAAGCGGAAAGATCATTATCGCTTCGACGGTCAGAATTCCACTTTCGTCTCGCTTGAACTGGCTGATACGGGTTCCTATGCGCCTTAGACTAGTCCACATTTTACGAAGGCTCCTGTACAAACGCAGTCGTCGCGGTCAAGGCGTATTGCCCGGTTTCATCCACCAACGCTCGTCCCATTGCCGACGTGGGGAATACCGGATCAATTTTCGCGCAGACCCGCAATATCATCAGTTCGTTCTCGAGGCCGTTTTCAAAGTTGCGAACGGGGTTTACTTGCTCCGAGTTGTCGGTGCAGTCTGGCGTTTCTGGAAGAGCCAAAACCTGAAATGGGTCTTGTTTGATCATCTCCAGGCGAAGGTTTTCCGAGCAGTTCTTGATAAACTGGGCACGCTCACAAACGACGTCCTTGATATCGTCATGTTGCAGGTTGTTGCCGGTTCCAAGACGAATGTCCCTAACTGTTATGTCGACGGCCCTTTCCAGCATGCCCTGCTGCGTCGTCAGCAAGGCGAGTTCGACACCCGACAACACGAAGAACATGAAGGCAGGGAAGATGAAGATGAACTCGATTGTTGCGTTGCCATCTTCCGAGCGTCGGAACCGACGCATTCTGGACTCGAGCAACTTAATCATTGGGTCAACCGAAGTTTTCTGATCGAGGATGCAATCGACGCGAAGGCTTTTTCCAGGTCCAGCCCTTCGACGTCATACACATGGCTGTCCGAACTCGCGCAGTTTTTGATCGTTCTGTATCCGGAGCGGGGCGCTTCGAAAGCGATGCCATAAACGATGATGCCCTGATCCTTGGCCGCATCGCAAATGTGCTTGGTGTGCTGGTTCTTGGCGGATGTTTCCACCTTGGAATATGCCTTGGAATACCATTCGGCCCAGCCGCTGGACTGCCAATAGTAGTTGTACTTGGCATTCCAGGCCAGCGAGACGCGGTTGAACAGTTCCGGATAGCTCAACCGAACAGCCGTCCCGACCTCTTCATTGGCTGGCGTTTCGGGGTCGGGGCTGCCAAATGGATGATCAGCCCACATGTCTTGCTGTGGCCAGAAGTAATTGGGTTTGCCCTGAGAATGGTAAATCGTGTATTCTTCTGCTTCTTCGTTGTACCACACATCAGACATTCCTTCGCGCAGCGATGGGTTCAGCATGTACTGATCCGTGTTCTGACCATCGGTCATAACGATCGCAATCTTTAGAACGTCGCCGCCGTAATCCGTCGGGCGGTTGGCAAACTTGGCTGGCACCAGACCTTCTGCGGAAAGATCGGCCACGATACCACGCATACTGGGGTCCAAGAGGGCGGTGCCCCATTTCATGCCCACATCGATTGATGTGTTCCCCTGAGCGGTCAAGGCCTTGATCTGGTTCTCCAATGCGACCAGATTATCGGTCACCGGGGTGATCGCGCTGCCGGCACGAACCGGGCACACCGGCATCCGGATGGTGCCCTCGGAATAGGTGAATGGATCGAAATGAGCGGTCCGTTCGAGCGTGTCATCCCGATGCAGGTCTGAATCGCTGTATTGCTCGGGAATAAAGTTCACGCAGTGAGAGTAGCTATGCTCTTGCGTTACATTTGTGAACTTGCTCAGGATCGGCTCTCCAGCGTTGACTTGGGTGGCATAAGGAATAATCGAAATCGATATGCCGTCCGAACCACCGTCTTCCCTGTCCAGCATAAGTCGAACGAAATCGACAGCAGCGTCCTGCAAAACCTGCAGTTTCGTTTTTCCGGCAGTGGCCGAAGCATTGCCCATTGATCCAGAAATATCCAGCACCAGCGAAATTTCGACGGCACCGATCGATTCCTCAGCGGCGCTTGCTGCAGGAGCCGTCATGGTTTTGATACCGGAGAGGCGCATGAAGTTCGTTTCCACCACTGCTTCTGCCGTTGCCGACACTTTGCGGGTTCCGAATGACTCCTGAACCTCTACTGTTTTCAGTTGCTCCAGCAGACCGGCTTTTTCGAGATAGGCTTCGACCACCTTTTGGGGAGGTTCTTTCTGGTCCAGATCGGCGGCAGCAAGTACCGCCCGGTCAAGAGTCGACTGCAAGTTGGCTCTGTCGCGCTCGTAATTCATCAAGTCCGCGCCGATCCCGGCTGCGGCAAGAAGTGCCAGAAACAGGAAAACGACCAAAATAGTGAAGGTGCCGTCTTCGTTCGCGGCAAATTGACGGACGCGACAAAAAACACTGTTGGCACGGACCTTTTTGAAATAGTTATTCGGCGTTGCCATTTTGGATACCTCGCGGAGCAGAGAGCGGACGCGTAAAAATTTCGTGTACAAAATTACCCACAGAACGTGGCGAGAATTGGGCGGATTTGCCCCTAGAGCGCTCTTTTTGAATGAGAATCGTCCGCATTCCGGGTGATGGCTGGGCTTTGTTTCCGGTAAGTTGACAATTTGACCAAATGGTTAACCTGCGGCGACTCAGGTCTGCGCGCGCAAACCTGCCGTTCACAAGCTGATGAAAAAAAGTGCAGATCGTGATTGCAGCCACCTGCCAAGGGTGCGACAAAACGCCATTGCTTCGTCGTCTACCGTCATGGAGGATTTTATGACGACCATCAAGGAACCCAGCTTTCGGGAAAGCGTGGATCTGATGTTCAACAGGGCGGCCGCCCTGATGGATCTTCCGCCGGGGCTGGAGGAGAAGATCCGGGTGTGCAACGCCACCTACACCGTCCGTTTCGGGGTTCGGTTGCGAGGGCAGATCCATACCTTCACCGGATATCGCTCGGTTCATTCCGAACACATGGAGCCGGTAAAGGGTGGTATCCGCTATGCCATGGCCGTGAACCAGGACGAGGTCGAGGCGCTTGCCGCGCTGATGACCTACAAGTGTGCCCTGGTCGAGGCGCCTTTCGGCGGGTCCAAGGGCGGTTTGCGCATCGACCCGCGCAAATATGAAGAGCATGAACTGGAGCAGATCACCCGCCGTTTCGCCTATGAACTGGCCAAGCGCGACCTGATCAACCCCTCGCAGAACGTTCCGGCCCCCGACATGGGCACCGGCGAGCGCGAGATGGCCTGGATCGCCGACCAATACGCGCGGATGAACACCACCGATATCAACGCGAGGGCCTGCGTGACCGGCAAGCCGCTGAATGCGGGCGGCATCTCGGGCCGGGTCGAGGCGACGGGACGTGGCATCCAATATGCGCTGCGCGAATTCTTCCGCCATCCTGAGGACGTCAAGAAGGCGCGCCTGTCGGGGTCGCTGGAGGGCAAGCGCGTCATCGTTCAGGGGTTGGGCAACGTAGGCTATCACGCGGCCAAATTCCTCAGCGAAGAGGACGGATCGTTGATCGTGGGCATCATCGAGCGCGACGGTGCTCTGTATGACCCCGAGGGGATCGACGTCGAGGCGGTGCATCAATGGATCGTCAAACATGGGGGCGTGAAGGGCTACCCGGATGCGACGCATACCGCCGAAGGCACTGCTGTGCTGGAAGAGGAGTGCGACATCCTGATCCCGGCGGCGCTGGAAGGGGTGATCAACCTGTCGAATGCCGAGCGCATCAAGGCGCCGCTGATCATCGAGGCAGCGAATGGTCCGGTGACCGCCGGGGCCGACGAAGTTCTGCGCAAGAAGGGCACCGTGATCATTCCCGACATGTATGCCAACGCGGGCGGTGTGACGGTCTCGTATTTCGAATGGGTCAAGAACCTGAGTCACATTCGTTTCGGCCGGATGCAGCGCCGTCAGGAAGAGGCGCGACACGAGCTGATCGTGAAGGAGCTGGAACGGCTGGACCGCTATCTTGGCGATGCATGGTCGATGTCTCCGGACTTCAAGGCCAAATACCTCAAAGGTGCGGATGAGCTCGAGTTGGTGCGTTCGGGCCTGGATGACACGATGCGCATCGCCTACCAAGCGATGCGTGAAGTATGGCACGATCGCAATGACGTCGAGGACCTGCGCACCGCGGCCTACATCGTGTCCATCGACCGCGTGGCCAAAAGCTATCGCGCCAAAGGCCTTTGACGTCTCGGAAACTGGGCAATCGGGCTTTGACAAAAAGTCCGGTTGCCGCACATCCTGCGCTGGAGTTCATGCAGTGAAGCCACCGAGGATCTCATGCAAATGAACCGTTCTGTAGCTTGGGCCGCGGCGATTGGGTCCGCGACCTTGGCGCTTGCGACTGCTGCCATTGCCCAACCCCGACAAGGCTGGACGCCGACTGTGGAAGGGTTGGTTGTCTATCAGGGCAGCGCCGATCTTGAGGGCGGCGGTGATTTCAGCGCATCGCGCGCTTTCCTGCGGGCAGGCGGCATTTACAGTTATGGTGACGGGTCCTTTGTGGGGTTGTTGGCGAGTTTCGGTCAGTTTTCCTACGATTTCGGGTTGCCCGGAAACCAGCCGTGGGACGACATCCGCGACATTCGCCTGAGCGTTCCATTGCGCTTCACTTTGGACAACGGGGCTGCGGTGATCGTCTCGCCCCAATTGCGATGGGACTACGAGACCGGCGCCAGTGCCTCGGACGGTTTCACCTATGGTGCCTTCGCCGGCATTTCATGGGCGGTGAACCCCAATCTGCGCATCGGCCCGGCATTTGGCGTGTTCTCCGAGGTTGGAACCAATGACCTCGAAGTCTTTCCTGCGCTTCTGGTCGACTGGACCTTTGCCGAGCGCTGGCGTCTGAGCACCGGGCGCGCGCTGGGGGCCACTCAAGGCCCCGGCGTCACGCTGGAATACAAGGCTTCGGAAAGTGTCAGCGTGGGGCTTGCCGTTCGGTCCGAGCGGGTCCGCTTTCAGCTGAACGATAACGGGTTGGCACCGGGCGGCGTGGGCGAGGACAGCAGCATTCCGGTCGTCTTGTCGGTTGAATACGCGCCAAACCCCGGGGTTTCGCTGTCGGCATTTGCGGGTGCCGAGTTTGACGGCGAGTTGCGCCTGGACAATGCAGCGGGGCAAGAGGTCAGCCGGCAGGGCTATGATACCGCTCCGATCGTCGGTGTTGCCTTCCGTCTGCGGTTCTGAGGGCGAATTCGTTTGCGACCCGTTTGGTCGCGCGTTGACAAGTTCTTGTCGAAAACGGATGCGGAGCCCCGAGCCCGGATTGCTACTCGTTTTGGAAGTTGGTTTGATGCCAGCAAACCAGCAGGGAGATCTAAATGCGCTTTTCCGGCTTACGCGTCCTGAAGGAAGGACTGACCGGCAACAAAGGTTGGACGGCGCATTGGCGTGATCCCGAGCCCAAAGCCGAATACGACATCGTCATCATCGGCGGCGGGGGGCACGGTCTCAGCACCGCGTATTATCTGGCGAAAGAGCACGGGCTGACAAATGTCGCCGTGCTGGAAAAGGGCTATATCGGCGGCGGCAATGTGGGGCGCAACACGACAATCGTTCGCGCCAACTATTTTCTGCAAGGAAATTCCGAGTTCTATTCGCATTCCCTCAAGCTGTGGGAGGGGTTGGAAGAGGACCTGAACTACAACGTGATGCATTCACAGCGAGGCATCATCAACCTGTTCCATTCAGACGGGCAGCGGGACGCGGCCGCGCGGCGGGGCAACATGATGATCAGCCAAGGCGACGATGCCATCCTGCTGGACCGCGATGCACTGCGCGAGATGCTGCCGTATCTGAACTATGACGATCTGCGCTTTCCCATCTATGGCGGTCTATACCATCCGCGCGGCGGTACAGCGCGGCATGATGCCGTGGCTTGGGGTTATGCCCGCGGGGCGGACGAGCGCGGGGTGGATCTGATCCAGAATTGTGAGGTCACGGGCATCGACATCGAAAACGGCGCCGTGCGCGGGGTGCAGACGACGCGCGGGGCGATCCGGGCCAAGAAGGTGGGGATCGTGGTTGCAGGCCGGTCCAGCCAAGTCGCGGCGATGGCCGGGATGCGCTTGCCGATCGAAAGCCACGTGCTTCAGGCCTTTGTGACCGAGGGGCTTAAGCCCTGCATCGACCACGTCGTGACCTTTGGCATGGGGCATTTCTACATCAGCCAATCCGACAAGGGCGGGCTGGTGTTCGGCGGCGACCTGGATTTCTATGCCTCCTACGCGGCGCGGGGCAATCTGCCCACGGTCGAAAGCGTGATGGAGGCCGGCGTGGCGCTGATGCCGATGATCGGCAAGGCCCGGGTGCTGCGGTCCTGGGGCGGGATCATGGACATGTCGCCGGACGGGTCGCCGATCATCGACCGCACCCCTATCGATGGGTTGTACCTGAACTGCGGCTGGAACTACGGCGGGTTCAAGGCGGTTCCGGGCTCGGGCAACGTGTTTGCCCACCTCATGGCCACCGACCGGTACCACGAGAACGCGACAGGGTTCCGGCTGGATCGTTTCCGCACCGGGCGCGGGATCATCGATGAAGAGGGCAAGGGCTCTCAGCACAATCTGCATTAGGGGCGGGCCGGGATGTTTCGTTCGAATACTTGTGAAAGCCAGGAGGCGCGGCCATGAGGATCACCTGTCCGTATTGCGGCGAGCGCGACCGCCGCGAGTTCTACTATCGCGGGGCCGCCGTCGACCTGGACCGGCCCGTCCCGGATGCCGGGCCTGACGCCTGGGACGATTTTGTCTATCTGCGCGACAACCCGGCGGGCGAGACGCGGGATCTGTGGTATCACGAGGGCGGCTGCGGCGCATGGATCGTCGTGACCCGAAACACGCTGACCCACGAAATATCGGCGACCGAGCCTGCGTCCGGGGGCAAACGATGAGGGTCGCTGGAAGGGGGCTGATCGACCGCGGCACACCGGTCGAGTTTTCCTTTGACGGAATCCGGTATTCGGGCTTTGAGGGCGACACACTGGCCTCGGCGCTGCTGGCCAATAGCGTGCGCCTGATGGGGCGGTCGTTCAAGTATCATCGCCCACGCGGCGTTCTGACTGCTGGCAGCGAAGAGCCGAACGCGCTGGTCACCATCGGCCGAGGTCCCGCCCAGGACCCGAATGTGCGGGCCACGATGCAAGAGATCTATCCGGGCCTCGAGGCGCGCAGCCAGAACCGCTGGCCCAGTCTGAGCTTCGACGTGATGGCGGTGAACGATCTGGCCGCGCCCTTTCTGGGGGCGGGCTTCTACTACAAGACTTTTATGTGGCCCCGCAGCTTTTGGGAGAAGCTGTACGAACCGATGATCCGCCGCGCCGCGGGGTTGGGCGCGCTGTCCGGGCAGGCCAATGCCGACACGTATGAAAGTGCCTATGCCTTCTGCGATCTGCTAGTGATCGGGGCTGGCCCCGCGGGTTTGATGGCCGCCTTGACGGCCGGCCGAGCCGGGGCGGATGTCATTCTGGCCGACGAAAGCAACCAGATGGGCGGGCGTCTGCTGGCCGAGACGCTCGAGGTGGATGGCAAGCCGGGTCACGTTTGGGTAGACGAGGTTCTGGCCGAGCTGCGGGCGATGGAGAATGTGCGGCTGATGACCCGCACGACGATTGCCGGGGCCTACGACCAGGGCACCTTTGCCGCGCTCGAACGGGTCTTGCACCATACGGGCGACCGTCCTGCCGGTGCGCCGCTGGAAACATATTGGAGGATCGCCGCCCGCCGCTCGGTTCTGGCGGCCGGGGCGCTGGAACGCCCGGTGGCGTTTCGAAACAATGACCGGCCCGGCATCATGACCGCCGGGGCCGTGCGGGCCTATCTGAACCGCTGGGGCGTCGCGGCCGGCCGGAGTGTCACGATCTTCGGCAACACCGATGACATCCATCGGACGGCCCGCGACCTGTTGGCGGCTGGGGTCCACGTTGCCGCCGTGATCGACAGCCGCCATGACGGGCCGGTGACATCCGATTATCCGGTGCTGCGCGGGGCGCAGGTCTGTGGCAGTTCAGGGCGCAAGGGGCTGGAGTCGATCACCGTGCGCCGCGCCAGCGGAGAAGAGCGCATTCAGACCGATTGTCTGGCGATGACCGGCGGATGGAACCCCTCGGTCCACCTGACCTGCCACATGAACGGTCGACCGACCTGGCGGCGTGACATTGCCGCCTTCGTGCCCACGCCGGGCGCCGTGCCCGGGATGCGCACGGCCGGGGCCTGCAACGGCGCGTTTTCCACCGCTGCCTGTCTGCGCGAGGGCATTTCGGCTGCGACCGAGGCGCTGGGTGATCTGGGCCTCAAGGTGCCCAAGCCCGAGCCGCCGCAGGCCGAGGATCAGCCCTATGAAATCGCGCAGCTGTGGGCGGTACCGGGCAAGGGGCGCGCGTGGCTGGATTTCCAGAACGACGTGACCGTCAAGGATGTCACACAGGCTGCGACCGAGAACTTCCGCTCGGTCGAGCACATGAAGCGCTATACTACACAGGGCATGGCCACCGATCAGGGCAAGAACTCGAATGTCGCGGCGCTGGCCGTGCTGGCGGATGCCACCGGGCGCGGGATTGCCGAAACCGGAACCACCACCTTTCGCCCGCCTTACACGCCGATTGCCATCGCTGCGCTGGGCGCGGGGTCCGAGGGGGCGGGTTTCAAACCGCAGCGGTTCACCACCTCGCACAAGGCGTCGGTGGCGCGCGGGGCACCGATGGTCGAGGCCGGGCTATGGTACAGGCCTAGTTATTTCCCGCAGCCGGGCGAGACCACGTGGCGCCAGTCCTGCGACCGCGAGGTGCAGATGGTGCGCACTGCGGTCGGCGTGTGCGATGTGTCGACCCTGGGCAAGATCGACATTCAGGGGCGCGACGCCGCGCAGTTTCTGGATTTCGTCTATACCAACACGTTTTCGACGCTGAAGGTCGGGCGCGTGCGCTATGGGCTGATGCTGCGTGAGGATGGGTTCGTCATGGATGACGGCACCACCGCGCGGTTGGGTGATAGTCATTTCCTGATGACCACCACGACCGCCGCCGCCGGTGACGTGATGAAACATCTGGAATTCGTGCGTCAGGGTCTGCGGCCCGATTGGGACGTGTCGCTGGTTTCAGTGACGGAACAATGGGCGCAATTCGCCGTGGCCGGCCCCAAATCGCGCGAGGTGCTGAACGGCGTGCTGGACACCCCGCTGGATGATGCTGAATGGCCGTTCATGGCCTGCGGTCCGGTTTCGGTTCTGGGGGTGCCGGGGCGTCTGTTCAGGATCTCTTTCTCGGGCGAACACGCCTATGAGATTGCCGTGCCTGCGCGGTATGGAGCCAGCCTGTTCGACATTCTGACCCAACGGGCCGAGGCGCTGGGTGGCGGCCTGTATGGGATGGAGGCGCTTAACGTCCTGCGGATCGAGAAGGGGTTCATCACCCATGCCGAAATCCACGGGCGGACCACGGCCTATGACATCGGGATGGGGCGGATGGTGTCGCAGAAAAAGGACTGCATCGGCAAGACCATGTCCGAACGCCCAGGGCTTGAGGCGCCGGGGCGCGAGCGGTTGGTCGGGCTCAAACCCATCGGGGAAAGCCGCCAGTTGCTGGCCGGCGCGCATCTGTACAACGAAGAGGACGCGCCGGTACGCACCAACGATCAGGGCTATGTGACCTCGGTCTGCTATTCGCCAACGCTGGGCAGCATGCTGGGGCTGGCGTTTCTGGCCGATGGCCCCGACCGTCATGGCGAGATCGTCAAGATGGTCGATCACCTGCGCGGCGTGACCACGCTGTGTGAGGTGACGGACCCGGTGTTCTTCGATCCAGAGGGAGAGCGTGTGCGTGGATAAGCTGATTGCTCAGACCCCGTGTGACGGGCTGCTGCCGCTGACCATTGGAACGGTCTTGGTCACCGAGGTCGACCCGAGCGCGATACATGCGGTTTCGGCCTTTCAAGGGCAGACCAAAGCACTGTCCGACGCGATGAAGGCGGCGCATGGCATGGCCCTGCCGGCCCCGAACCGCGCCACTGGGAAAGAAGGCGCGCGGGCCATCTGGTTCGGCCCGGGTCAGGCCATGCTGATCGGCCCCGCACCGGACCCTTCGCTGTCCGCCCACGCCGCGGTCGTCGACCAGTCCGATGCCTGGGCCGTGGTGCGGCTTGAGGGCGACGGTGCCGAGGATGTTTTGGCCCGTTTGGTGCCCGTCGATCTGCGCCCGCAGCACTTCAAACGCGGGCATACGGCGCGGACGCTGCTGTTTCACATGAACGCCTCGATTACCCGGATCGGTGAGAAAGCCTTTCAGATCATGGTTTTCCGGTCGATGGCCGCATCATTAGTGCATGATCTGAAAAGGGCCATGGAAGGCGTCGCCGCGCGCCGCTAGACTGGGCCGAGGTAACGATTCCAAGAGGACCCAATGCTGCGCATCGCACTTGCCGCCGCCCTGCTGGCCACGCCGCTGGCTGCCGCTGAAACCAAGGAACAAAGCTGCAAATACCAGGCCGAGGTCGTTGCCGCGATCCAGAAGGCGCGGCTGGATCGCGTGAAGGAACGGGACGTCCCGCAGGCGGTGGCCGAGGCCGGCCCAACATGGCCCGAGAATTACAACGCCGCGATCCCGTTGATCACCCCGTGGGTCTACGAGCAGAAGATGCGCGATATCCGCAAAAAAGACCTCGGCGCCGCCTGGATGGAGCTGTGCCTGCAGCAATAATCCACAGGGCTGCCAATTGGCTGTGGACAAAGGCCTGCCGCGCCCTTGGCGGGCGGTCCCGTTTCTGCCATGTATGACACATGTCATTGCCCCCTGGATTTCTGGATGAGCTGCGCACCCGTCTGAGCCTGTCTCAGGTCGTTGGGCGCAAGGTTATGTGGGACAATCGCAAGTCCAATCCGGGCAAGGGCGACATGTGGGCGCCATGCCCGTTCCATCACGAAAAGACGGCCTCGTTCCATGTGGATGACCAGAAAGGGTTCTATTACTGCTTCGGGTGTCACGCCAAGGGCGACGCGATCAGCTTCGTGAAAGACACCGAGAATGTCTCGTTCATGGAAGCTGTCGAAATCCTGGCTCGCGAGGCCGGATTGCCGATGCCCGCGCGCGACCCCAAAGCGCAGGAAAAGCAGGACCATCGGGCGCAGTTGGCCGATGTCATGGAGCAGGCGGTGCAGTTCTTCCGCCTGCAACTCAAGACCGGGGCAGGGGCCGAGGCGCGCGCCTATCTAGACCGCCGCGGTTTGGACACTCAGGCGTTGGACCGCTGGGAAATCGGGTTTGCGCCCGACGGCTGGCAGGCGTTGTGGGACCACCTGCGCGGCAAAAACGTAGCCGAGGACCTGATCCTGGGCGCCGGTCTGGCCAAACCGTCGACCAAGGGCAAAAAGCCCTATGACACGTTCCGCAACCGCATCATGTTCCCGATCCGCGACCCGCGCGGCCGTTGCGTCGCGTTCGGTGGGCGGGCGATGGATCCCAATGATAACGCCAAATATCTGAATTCGCCCGAAACCGCGCTGTTCGACAAGGGGCGAAGCCTCTACAACCACGGACCGGCCCGTCAGGCTGCGGGCAAGGGGCAACCGCTGATCGTGGCTGAGGGCTATATGGATGTGATCGCCCTGTCCGAGGCAGGTTTCGGCGCCGCCGTCGCGCCGCTGGGCACCGCGATAACAGAACATCAGTTGCACATGCTGTGGCGCATCGCCGACGAGCCGATCATCGCGCTGGATGGCGACACGGCCGGTCTGCGCGCGGCGATGCGGGCCATCGACCTGGCGCTGCCCCTGCTGGTGGCCGGCAAGTCGCTGCGTTTCGCCCTGATGCCCGAGGGCAAGGACCCCGACGACCTGCTGCGTGCCGAAGGCCCGGCAGCGGTTCAGGCGGTGCTGGACGCGGCCATACCGATGGTCAGGCTTCTGTGGCGGCGCGAGACCGAGGGCAAGGTGTTCGACAGCCCCGAGCGCAAGGCGGCCCTGGACAAGGCGCTGCGCGAAAAGATCCAGCTGATCCGCGACCCATCGATCCGCGCCCATTACGGGCAGGAGATCAAGGACCTGCGCTGGCAGCTTTTCCGCCCGCAGCGGCAGTCCGGCCCCCGCACTTGGCAGCCGCGCGGGAAATGGCAGCCCGAGCGGCGGGCGCCGACGCCAAGCGCGCGATCGTCGTTTCTGGCGTCCACGGAAAACGCTGAAATCCGCCTGCGTGAAGCGGCGATCCTGGCGATTGCGATCCTGAACCCTCAGGTCGTGATCCAGTTCGAGACCCAGCTGGAGGAGATGGAGTGCCTCGACCCTGAACTGGCCGCTCTGCGCGATACCGTTCTGCGCCACGCGATCGACGACCCGGACAACCTAAAGGACCACATTGTCGAAACTTTGGGGGCCGGCCCTCTTGAAAACCTGCTGGGCCTTCGCCATGTCGCAGTGATCCCCTGTGTGCACAAACCGGGCGACGTCGAAAAGGCACAGATGACACTGGCCGAGGAACTCGCAAAAATCAAAGCGCTCCGGGGGCTGGATGCCGAGATTGCCGAGGCCGAGGAGGAACTGTCTGACGTAACGGACGAGGCATTGACGTTCCGGTTGGCGCAAGCCGCCGAAGAGCGAAACCGCGCAAGTCGCAGCCAGAACGAGGACAGGGCCGTATTCGACATTGCTGAGAACGGGGCGCGAATCAATCGCGATGAGAAGGACGCGTTTCAGGCGATCATGTCGGGCATCAAGTTCGAGCGGAAACGCCGCTGAGGTGGTGTTTTCATAAAGCACTGGAAAAGAAAAACGGGTAAACGGGTGGCCGAATCACTTCTACGCGCTAATGATTCGGTTCCATCGAATCACCCATCCCTGCAGGAGCACTGAATGGCCGCCAAGGATACCAACGAGGAACGGAAGTCCGACGACCAGGAACAGGAAATCTCGCTGGACATGAGCCAGGCCCAGGTCAAGAAGATGATCGCCGAGGCCCGCGAGAAAGGCTATATCACCTACGACCAGCTCAACCAGGTCCTGCCGCCGGATCAGGTCAGTTCGGAACAGATCGAGGACGTGATGTCGATGCTCTCCGAGATGGGCATCAACATCATTGAAGACGAAGAGGCCGAGGAGGAAGAGCAGAAGGGCTCGACCGATCTGGTCACGACTGACAGCAACCGCGAGGTTGCGCTGGCGGGGTCGCAGACCGAAAAGCTGGACCGCACCGACGACCCGGTGCGCATGTATCTGCGCGAGATGGGCAGCGTCGAGTTGCTGAGCCGCGAGGGCGAGATTGCCATCGCCAAGCGGATCGAGGCCGGACGCAACACCATGATCGCCGGGCTTTGCGAAAGCCCGCTGACCTTCCAGGCGATCTCGATCTGGCATGACGAACTGCTGTCCGAGGACATCCTGCTGCGCGACGTGATCGACTTGGAGGCCACCTTCGGCAACCAATTGGACGAGGACGGAGACGTTGAGGAGCCCGTCGTCGATACGTCGAAGGTTCAGGCGTCGAAACCCGCTAAGGACACCGGCCCCGAACTGGATGCCGACGGAAACCCGATCGCTTCGGACGATGACGACGACGAGGAAGATCAGGCGAACATGTCGCTGGCGGCGATGGAGGCGGCGCTCAAGGATCAGGTCCTGACGACGCTCGAACGTATTTCGACCGACTTCGCGATGCTGTCCGAGATGCAGGACAGTCGGATCTCGGCCACGCTGAACGAAGATGGCTCGTTCAGCGCGGAGGACGAGGCGACCTATCAGAAGTTGCGCTCGGAGATCGTCGAACTGGTGAACGGGCTGCACCTGCACAACAACCGGATCGAGGCCCTGATCGACCAGTTGTACGGTATCAACAAGCGGATCATGTCGCTGGACAGCGCCATGGTCAAGCTGGCCGATCAGGCCCGCATCAACCGGCGCGAGTTTATCGACGAATACCGTGGTCGTGAACTTGATCCCAACTGGCTTTCCGACATGGCCCAAAAGCCGGGACGTGGCTGGCAGATGTTCATCGAACGCTCGTCGGACAAGGTCGAGGAGCTGCGCAACGACATGGCGCAGATCGGTCAGTATGTCGGTCTGGACATCAGCGAGTTCCGCCGCATCGTCCAGCAGGTTCAGAAGGGCGAGAAAGAGGCACGTCAGGCCAAGAAGGAAATGGTCGAAGCCAACCTTCGCCTGGTGATCTCGATCGCCAAGAAATACACGAACCGTGGCCTGCAATTCCTTGATCTCATTCAGGAAGGCAATATCGGCCTGATGAAGGCCGTGGACAAGTTCGAATACCGCCGTGGCTACAAGTTCTCGACCTACGCGACCTGGTGGATCCGTCAGGCGATCACGCGCTCGATCGCGGATCAGGCGCGCACCATCCGTATCCCGGTGCACATGATCGAGACGATCAACAAGCTGGTGCGGACCGGCCGCCAGATGCTGCACGAGATCGGCCGCGAGCCGACGCCCGAGGAACTGGCCGAAAAGCTGCAGATGCCGCTGGAGAAGGTTCGCAAGGTGATGAAGATCGCCAAGGAGCCGATTTCTCTGGAAACCCCGATCGGCGACGAGGAAGACAGCCAGCTGGGCGATTTCATCGAGGACAAGAATGCCGTGCTGCCGCTGGACAGCGCCATTCAGGAAAACCTCAAGGAAACCACGACCCGGGTTCTAGCTTCGCTCACCCCGCGCGAGGAACGGGTTCTGCGGATGCGGTTCGGCATCGGCATGAACACCGACCACACGCTGGAAGAGGTCGGCCAGCAGTTCAGCGTGACCCGCGAACGGATCCGGCAGATCGAAGCCAAGGCGCTGCGCAAGCTGAAACACCCCAGCCGCAGCCGCAAATTGCGGTCTTTCCTGGATCAGTGATCTCAAAGGCGCCTCGATCGAGGCGCCTTTTTTCGTTGCGGGGCAGACAGGGTCACACTGTCCAAACATGTAATCAACTTGGCATAACCGCGCATGCGGTTGGCCGTCACGCGCTCCATATGGTCAATGTCCACTCATGGGACGGGCCGGGGCGAGGTGGTGACGCCGATGACCCTCGGCCACCCTTCACGGTTGGATTGGATGGTCCACCCGGGCCTTCAAGGTGCTGGGCGGGTGCCCGGTCCATCGTTTGAAAGCCGTCGAAAACGCCGACTGATCGGCGTAGCCAAGCGCATAGGCGACCTGGGCCAGGGTCATCTCGTTTCGCAGCAGGGTCTGGGCCAGATCACAGCGCAGGTCATCGACGATCTGGCGAAAACTGGTGCCTTCGGCTCCAAGACGACGGGCAAAGGTACGCGGGCTCATGGCCAGCGTTTGAGCGGCGTCTTCGGCGCGTATGATCCTGCCCGGGAGGGATTGCGTGATCACCCCCTCGACCCGGCTGCGCAGGGTTTGCCGCTCTTGTCCGTTTTCGGCCAGCAGCCGTTCGCCATAGGCCAGAAGATGTTCTCGAAGGCGGGGATCGTAAGTGGGGATGGGCAGGTCCAGCGCCGTCAGCGGAAGCAGGATCTCCATCTGCTCCATGCCGAAGCGGACGGGAAAACCGGCAAGCCTTGAAAAGCGTGCCTCATGCCGCCCGACCTGGTGCTGGAACCGGATCTCGATCGGGTTGAGGTGCACTCCCGTCAGCGTGCGCATTCGGGCGATGGCGGCGAACATCAGAAACTCGGTCCGGCGGTGATACCGGGCGAAACGCGCATCTTTCCAATGCAGCCCCAGCGTGGCAGCGTTGCCGGACAGGTCCATGCTGAAACCAAGGGTCGGGTCGATGAAGCGGTGAAAACGAATGGTGTTTTCCATCACCTGCTTCAGGTCGCGCGAATATTTGCTGATATAGGCCGCGAGGCTGGACGCCGAAGTGACCCGCAATCCGGCCTTGGCTGCAAAGGTGATGTCGCCCAGCACATCACAGGCGTGCCGGATGAAGCTAGCCTCGGTTTGTGCGCTGATCCGGGCTTCGGCCGCCGAGAGTTGGGCCGGGGTCAGGTCGGCGCGGTCAAATACCCGGGCGACCAGCTCCGGGTTTTCCGCCGCGCGTTCCAATTCGGCGGCCAAAAGCTTAAGCCTTGTGATTTCGACATCCATGGGACCCGTCCAAGCCAGCGCAGTTCGTCGGAGTATGCGCGCAAACCTCGTTCTTGAACAACCGGGACGGTCGTGCCGGGGTTTAACATTGTGCAGAAGGCACTGTTTGGCCCGAGTTCGAATGACTCTGGCACCCGATCCAATGCCGAGTGCGAAGCACAGGTTTAGATACCCGTTCGTGCCGGGTCGGTTCCCATTGGGGAGTGGGACGAGCCCGGAGACGAGACGCACCACACCGTCCGCGGCTCCCCGGCACACGCATTATCTTGTGGCCGGGCCTGGCACATACCGCGATACGGTGACTGGCCGTGGGGACTCCCTTTCGCAAGGGCAAGGCAAAAAGGCGAGATTGTCGGCTGGATTCCTTCCCCAAAAATTCGACCGGGTACGATGAGGCGTGCTTCTGGTGCCCGGGGTGATAGCGGTACTTTTGGCCGTCGTCCTGCGCGGGGAGGGGCGGTTCCGCGACAACCCCCGGTGATTGAGGCCCTGGCCTGATATCACCGTTGGTTGACAGTGGCGCGCACGGATTGCGAGGATTGCTGAAAACATCGTGATCGGTTCTGGCCGGGACAAGCCCAAGCGCTAGCCTGAGTACGACAGGACAGGAGAAAAGGAACAGACATGAAGCGGATCGTGGTTTGCGCGTGGCTTGCGGTCGGAGCGGTCGGCGTCCCGTCGATGTCCTTCGCCGCGCCGAACGGGTATCGCACCGAACCCATCAACAGCACCGATTTCGAGGTCATCCCGCGCTCGCGTCAGGATGTCGACGGGTATTGGTGTGCAGCTGCCGACTTCGCCCGCCGCGAGCTGGGCGCCGGCTGGCAGCAGCCGATCTATGTGTTGCGCGGCTATGGGCCCAGCGTCACGACCGGTCGCAGAACCGCGGTTCAATTCTCGCTCAACCCGCCGCCCGGTGGCGTGCCCCAGCAGAACAGTTTCATCACCTCGGGGTTTCAACCCGGCTACAGCATGTCGGTTCAAGGCGCGAATGCCCGGTGCAACGTGCGCCCGTTTCAACGGTAGGTGCCGGGCCGATGCAGGTAGAGTTTGCCGTTCAGACCCGTGGTCAGGGCTTGTACGAGTTCACGGACCGTATTCGGGGCTGGCTGTCCGCAACCGAGGCCGACGGACTGCTGACGCTCTTCGTGCGGCACACCTCCTGTTCGTTGCTGATTCAGGAAAACGCCGACCCCGAGGTCCAGACGGATCTCGGGGCGTTCTTCTCGCGGCTCGTGCCGCCTTCCGACCACCCGTCCATGTCCTATCTCAAGCACACCTATGAGGGGCCGGATGACATGCCGGCGCATATCAAGGCCGCGATGATGCCGGTATCGCTATCCATCCCCGTTCGCGGCGGTCACCCCGTGCTGGGGACTTGGCAGGGGATCTACCTGTTTGAACACCGCACGGCGCCCCACCTGCGGAAGGTGGCCGCGCATTTCGCCTGACCCATTATCTAGCGGTGGAAATTTCCGACTACCCAAATCCTAGCGGCTGGCCTATAGTTGTGGATAAGTCGGCCCCAGCGCTGACAAAAAGAGGCGGAACAAGGGACGAGGAGACGGCGGATGCGCTGCCCGTTTTGCGGAAACATAGATACTCAGGTCAAGGATTCACGCCCGGCAGAAGATCATGTGGCCATCCGCAGGCGCCGGTTCTGCCCCGCATGCGGGGGCCGTTTCACCACTTACGAGCGTGTTCAACTGCGCGATCTGGTGGTGATCAAATCCAACGGCAAGCGGGAAGACTTCGATCGCGACAAACTTGAGCGTTCGATCCGCATCTCGATGCAGAAACGCCCGATCGACCCCGACCGGATTGACCAGATGATTTCGGGCATCGTGCGCCGGCTGGAAAGCATGGGCGAGACTGACATTCCGTCCAGCAAGATCGGCGAGATCGTCATGGAAGCTCTGGCGCGGATCGACACCGTTGCCTATGTTCGCTTTGCAAGCGTGTACAAGAATTTCCAGGCGGCCGATGATTTCGAGGAGTTCGTCCACGAACTGCGCCCGCCGCAGCCATCGACGGACGAGTGACCGACACTGACAAGCGATACATGACGCTGGCCCTGTCCCTGGGGCGGCGCGGACAAGGAATGTGCTGGCCCAACCCGGCTGTGGGCTGCGTCATCGTCAAGGATGGCCGGATCGTCGGGCGGGGTTGGACCCAGCCGGGCGGGCGTCCGCATGCCGAAGCTGAGGCACTGGCCCAGGCCGGTGAACGCGCCCGCGGAAGTACGGCCTACGTTTCGCTTGAACCCTGTGCGCACCATGGCAAAACGCCTCCGTGTGCGCAGGCTTTGATTGATGCCGGTGTTGCGCGTGTTGTTTCAGCGATCGAGGACAGCGATCCGCGCGTTGCCGGGCAGGGTTTTGAAATGCTCCGGGCCGCCGGGGTCGAGGTAACGACCGGTGTCATGGCCGATCAGGCCGCCTTGGATCACGCCGGGTTCTTCATGAAGACCGAACAGGGGCGCCCCTTCGTCACGCTGAAACTGGCCAGCAGTTTCGATGGTCGTATCGCAACCGCCTCGGGGCAGAGCAAGTGGATAACCGGCCCCGAATCCCGGCGGGCCGTGCACGCCATGCGCGCGCGACACGACGCGGTGATGGTCGGTGCGGGAACTGCTCGGGCCGATGATCCGTCTCTGACCGTGCGCGACCTGGGGGTTGGGCATCAGCCGGTGCGCATCGTGGTGTCACGCCATCTGGATATCCCGCTGCTGGGGCACTTGGCACGCACCGCTTCACAGATACCCGTCTGGCTGTGCCATGGTCCGTCGCCGGACTCGGAACGCGCCCGCGCCTGGCGGGGATTGGGGGCCACGCTGATCCCCTGTGCAGTCCGGGGGCACCACATCGATGCCGTGGATCTGCTGCAGCAATTGGGCCGGCAGGGTCTGACACGGGTGTTCTGCGAGGGCGGCTCGGCCTTGGCGGCGTCGCTTCTGGCCGACGACCTTGTTAATGAATTGGTCGGCTTTACCGCCGGTCTGGCGATCGGCGCCGAAGGTCTGCCTGCCATCGGGGCTCTGGGGCTTGAAGACCTGTCCGAGGCACCCGGGTTCGAACTGGCAGAAGCGCGCCCGGTGGGCGGCGATGTCTTGCAAGTCTGGCGCCGCTCCGCGCGTTAGGGTCGGTTCAGCGCCACAGATGCGCATGCGTGGCCAACGCGCCCTGAAGCTTGGACAGCAGCCGGTTTCCCGCGCCCGATGGCGTGGGTTCGCCCTGGGCGAGGCGGTCGACCGCAACCTCGACCGGGCAGGGGGCACCGGTGATCGGATCGAAATACCGCGGGTAATCAATCAAAGCCGCATGCACGAGGCCCAGCAGCGACGGCCGCGCGCCGCGACGGGCGGGCACCGCGCCCAAATCGGTGGTCAGACCCCAGCCCGCATAGAACGGTGCCCCCAGCGTCGTGACCTTGACGCCACGCAACAGGGCCTCGAACCCCAGCGCCGACGTCATGGTCCAGATCTCCTGCACCTGCGGCAGAACCTGGGCTGGGTCGACGCCGGTCAGAACCATGTCGGCCAGCCCATCGGCATCGACCTGGCCTTCGCGCAGCCCGGCTTCGACATCCGGGTGGGGTTTGTAGATCACAACCGCATTCGGGTTCGCCTTTCGGGCCGCGTGCAGCAGGTCCTGGTTGGTGCGCACCGTGCTGGTTCCCAACAGAACAGAGGCGTCATCCTCGACCTGTCCGGGGACAAGAATGCGATGCCCGACCGGCAGATCGGGGCAGGGGCCGCCGATATTGTATTTGCTCAGGCCGGCTCGGGTCAGGCGTTGCACCAGATGACGGGCACGGCGTTCCTGATCGGGGCGCAGGGTCTCGCGCCGCGCGACCCAGTCCTCGAGCCGGCTGGGTCGGGTCGGGTCGTAGTAGATGCCCAGATCATCGGCCACCAGCGACAGCGGCGGCACCAACTGGGCCCCCAACCCGCGCGACCGCAAGAATCCGTCTTCGATGCGGAAGACGCCCTCGGAGTCGCGGTCATGCTTGGCCCAGACCATGTGCGGTCGGGTTGGGCTGGCGGGGCGCGTAGCGGTGAAACGCATCTTGCGATAGCTTCCAAAGCTGCGCTGTAGATGCCGGCGTTTCCACAGCCGCATCCCCGATGCCGTCCAGCCCCGCCGGTCTTCGTGCCAGGCCCGCATGCGCGCCTCGAGCGTGTCCAGAACGGTCTCGATTTCGCACAGCCGGTCCCGGAATGGATCATACCATTTGGGGTAGAGGATCATCGCGGCGGCGAATAACTGCGCGCGGGTCAGGTTGCGCTGCCGGCGCGGCATTTCGGCGTCGTCGCGGGTCAACCCCCAACCGGCATAGAAGGGCCGCCCGAACACACGCGGCTTGTGTCCGGCCAAAATGGCCTCGAATCCCAGTTGCGACGACAGCGTATAGACCCCGATTGCGCCTTCCAGCAGGTCCCAGATGTTGACCCGATCGCGCAGCAGGCGTATGCGGTCGGTTTCATCCTTCGGCCCGAAATGTCCGGGGCGGTATCCCATCGCGGTCTCGGGGTGGGTCTTGACGATGATCCGGGCGCCGGGGTTTTCCTCTTGCGCGATTACCAGCATCTCGCGAAAGCGGGCCAGGTCGCCGCCGCTGGCGGTGACGGCGGCGTCGCCTTGGGTCTGATCGACCACCAGCACATAGCCGGGTTCGGGCAGTTCTGCCTCGGGGTCGTATGCGGAATATTTGGTCAGCCGCAATTCAGCCATCCGCAGCATCGCGCCGCGCGCCCTGTCCAGAAGGGCGGTGTCGTCCAGCGGATGCGTGGCCAGCAGGGTCTCGAGATCCGAAGGGCGGTCGGCGTCGAAATGCACACCCGAGGCGTCAAGCAGCAGGCCAAGCGGCGGCTCTTTTCCGCGGCCGGGGTGCAATGAGCGCAGAAAGGCGTCTTCGACGCGCAGCAGCGGGGCGTCGTACCGGGCCGCAACGCGTTCCCCGCGATGGGCAGTTGGGCTTTGCCCCCAGACGCCGATCCGGTCGCCCGCGCGCGGCAGTCCGAGCGCGACCTTGTGGCCTGACAGGGCCAGAATGCGGCGGATGCGCCGCTGGGTCAGAAACCCGCCATTGTAGACAAGCAGGCGCGCCAGGTTGCCGGAAACAGATGTATCGGCCGCCGGTTGCACGGATCAATTGCCGGTCAGCGTGGCCACGTTCGCAACCGGCGTCAGGCCGCCTGCGATCAACGAAATCGACTTGGTCCACTGGGCATAGGGCGCTTCGGTGACATAGATCGTGTCATCGTCGCGGATCACGAAATCTCGCGCCACGAACAGCCCGTTGGGCGCCGTCAGGTTCAAAAGGTAGATCATGCGCTGCTCGCCCTTCAGGTCCGAGCGGCCCACGATCTTGCGGGCGATGTCCTCGCGCTCGTTGCGCAGAACGAAGATGCCGGTCGGGTCGGACGAGAGCGACTGCAGCCCGCCCACCTGGGCCAGAGCCTCGAGCGCCGAGAGGTCCTGACTGTCGAAAGCGACGCGCGACTGCCCCCCGGTGGCCCCCAGCGCGATGTAGGATCTCGTGTCCTGCTCGACCAGAATCCTGTCGCCGCCGCGCAGGGCGATGTCCATTTCGGGGTTCTGGAAAAGATCATTGTACCAGATCGTCCCTCTCTGGTTGCCGCGGATCACGGTGACCAGCGCGATGTCCGGGGCAACCGCTACGCCGCCGGCGCGCGCCAACATCGTCGACAGGGTTCGGGTGGGACGCTCGATCGTATAGATGCCCGGGGCGCCGATGGTCCCGGTCAGCGATACGGTCGAACCATCGCCGGCCACGCGGCGGATCTGCACCTGAGGGTCGGGGGTCTGCTCGCGCAGTTTGTCGGCGATCGTGGTGCGCAGTTGTTCGGGTGTGTTGCCCGAGGCCCGCAGGCGGCCTGCATAGGGGATGAAGATGTACCCTTCGCTGTCGACCTGCACTTCGTCCAGGCTGGTCGCGGGGCCGGTTTCACCGGACAGCAGACCGTCGTCGACGTTTTCCCAGATGGTCAGCCCTAGAACGTCGCCCGGGCGGATCGTGTCCGAAGTGATGTTCTGGGCGCCGCGGAAGGCCTGTGGGAACCCGTACTGAGGAATGGCGGCAGTAGTTTTAGCAACAAAATCGTCTACTTCTACGACAAATGCATTGCCGCCGTTCTGAACCGCACCAGCCAGGATTTCGGTCTTGTTGGGCCCGGACTTGGGAAGCTGGCATGCCGCCAGAATTGCGACGGTCGCGAAAAGAGTGACTTTTCGAATCCACCGGGTTGGGAAGCACTGCACGTTGTTGACCTCGACAGCCAGTGTTGTGTTTTTTGGTTTGTCGCGACGCTACTGAGTTTGGCGCTCAGATTCCAGACGTTGCCAGCCGTCGGGCCGGACGGGATTGAAACTGTGGCCCTTCGGTCGCGCCCCCAGCCAGGGCACGCGCGTAGGGGTCGTGTGCCTGCAGCATCCGGTCAACCACTTGTCGGAGCAGTTGTTTGCGGCCCCGCCGCGAATAGTACCCGCCGGGGATCTGGCAGGTTCCCAGCAGGAACTGGCGGTACGTGCGATAGGCGTCGGTGTTTGGCCCCTTTGGGTCGGCGAAAAACTCCTCGATCGGCTGGTCGGACACCAGATCGGGCTTGTCATAGACCGACCAGCCGAACACGCGCAGCGGGACGCCGCGCCACAACGCCTGCTGACCTGCCGTCGAATTGATGGTGACCGCCGACTTGGCGTGATCCAGAAGACGGGCCAGTTTACCGCCGGGCACATGGTGGACACGGTCGGCGATGCCCAGCCGGCGGGCCGTCTGGCGGATGAAGCGCGCCAGAGGCTCGCGGCAGTTTTCGAGCGGGTGTTCCTTGATGACCAGGTGGTGATGTGGCGGGGCGCCCTTGGCGAATCCCTCCATGACCGGCAGCAGGAAAGCGCACATCGACGAGAATTCGGAATGGGCCCGGACCGAACTGTCATGCGCCAGTTGCAACAGCACCAGATGATAAGGATACCCGCCCCGGCGGATGCGGGCGGTCGCCAGGCTACGCCGGATTCGATGCAGGGGCATCCGCATCAGACGTTTGAAATACAGCCCGAATTCCTGCGAAACATGCAAATCCCGGTGCGGTCTGAAATTCCGGTAACCGTGATTCAGGAACAATACGAACCAATGGTACAGCGCGCCGTAGAAAACGTGTTGCCGCATGTCGCCCCAATGCGCGGGTGGCGGCGGGGTCGGTCCCTCGGTTAGTTCCACGGCTCGCTGCATCGTTGCGATGTCCAGGTCCATCAGCCGGGAATGTGCGTTCGATCCGTTCCGCTCATAGGTCACCCACCATGGGCGCAGATAGCCTTCCTCGAAAACATGGACCCTCAGGCCGCGCGCCCGGGCGATCCGGATCGCCACGGCATGTACCGGGCGAACGTCGCCGTACAGAACGACATCGGTTACCCGCCGGGTCTCGAGCAGGTCGGCAAAGGCCTGCGGCCACGCGTCCAGCGTTCCGCGATACGGCACATAGCTGCGCTTGTCGAACCAGAAGGCGCGGTCGCCCGCATTGAACCCCACCCGCCAGACCGCGGCGCCGGCCGCCCGCAGCATGCGCCCCAACCCGTGAAAGAACGGCCCATGCGGCCCCTGCAAAAAAAGGAACACGCGACCGTCTTGCGTTGAAATCGGAGCGTTCATGCCGTTTGCGCACACCTGTATGCGTTTGAGAATTGCGCCGAAACTATGCCCGTCCGCCCCTGGACGCGCAAGCCGGGGCTTGCCCCGGCGGCCGGTTGGGCTTACCTCGGGCCAGATGACTTCGGATAGTTTGCGCGCAGAGGGTTAACGGAATGTTTACTGGGATCGTCACCGACATCGGCACCATCATCGAACTGGAGCAGCAGGGCGATCTGCGGGCGCGGATCAAGACGGGCTACGATACCGCGGGGATCGATATCGGCGCCTCGATCGCCAGTGACGGGGTCTGCCTGACCGTGATTGCGCTGGGCGACGACTGGTACGATGTGCAGATCAGCGCCGAGACGGTTTCCAAGACTAACCTCGACGGGTGGCAGGTGGGCAAACGCGTCAACCTGGAACGCGCCCTCAAGGTGGGCGACGAACTGGGCGGGCACATTGTCTCAGGCCATGTGGACGGCGTCGCCGAGGTGATCGCCGTTACGGACGAGGGTGACAGCACCCGGGTGACCCTGCGCGCGCCGCAAGATCTGGCACGGTTCATCGCGCCCAAGGGCTCGGTCGCGCTGAACGGCACCTCGCTGACCGTGAACGACGTGGACGGGTGCGATTTCGGCATCAACTTCATCCCGCACACCAAGGAGGTCACCACCTGGGGCGACGTCAAGGTAGGCGACCGGGTGAATCTCGAGATCGACACGCTAGCCCGTTACGTCGCGCGGCTGTCGGAAATGACCTGACGCCGGACGAAACGCCGCGTTAGCCCCGCGCGGATTCGTTTGCGGACTGGCCTTTGCGCGCGTGCTGGTCTATCCCGCGTTGCAACACCTGCTCTGTGAAAGGCTGCCCAATGAGCTTTGAAACACCCGGACCGGTCGAGGCCCAGCTGCGCGACGCGATCAGCCCGATTGAAGAGATCATCGAAGAGGCGCGCCAGGGCCGGATGTATATATTGGTCGATCACGAGGACCGCGAAAACGAGGGAGACCTGGTGATCCCGGCGGAATTCGCCGATGCCGAGGCGATCAATTTCATGGCCACGCATGGCCGCGGGCTGATCTGCCTGCCGATGACAGCTGAACGGATAGACCGTCTGGGCCTTCCGATGATGGCCGTGAACAACTCGTCGCGGCACGAGACGGCCTTTACCGTTTCGATCGAGGCGCGCGAAGGCGTCAGCACCGGGATCTCGGCTGCCGATCGGGCACTGACCATTGCCACCGCGATCAACGAACAGAACACCATGGCGAATCTGGCTACGCCCGGCCATGTCTTTCCGCTGCGCGCCAAGCGGGGCGGGGTGCTTGTACGCGCCGGCCACACCGAGGCCGCCGTGGACATTTCGCGCCTGGCCGGATTGAACCCCTCGGGCGTAATCTGCGAGATCATGAAGCCTGACGGCACCATGGCCCGGCTGCCCGATCTGGTCGAATTCGCCAGGGAACACGGGCTGAAGATCGGCACCATCAGCGACCTGATCTCGTACCGTGCGCGCCACGACAATCTGGTGGTCGAGACCGCGCGCAGGATGGTCACGTCGGAATATGGCGGCGAGTGGGAGATGCGGATCTTCACCGATCAGACCCACGGGATCGAACATGTGGTGATGATCAAGGGCGACATCAGCACGCCCGAGCCCGTCCTGACCCGCACCCATGCGCTGCACGAGGCCTCGGACATTTTGGGATTGGGCCCGAAATCGCCGCAGGAACTGCCGCGCGCGATGGAAAAGATTGCCGCCGAGGGGCGCGGCGTGGTCTGCCTGTTCCGCAACCCGCGCCACTCGCTGTACGCGGCCGAGGACGAAGGCCCGCGCACCATCAAGCAAACCGGTCTGGGCGCGCAGATCCTGTCAAAGATGGGCATCAAGGAACTGGTGCTGCTGACCGACTCGCCGCAGACGAAATACCTGGGTCTGGACGCCTTTGGCCTGTCCATCGTCGGGACCCGCTCGATTCTCAAGGGTGACTGAGCATGGCTGAGCAAGACAAACACGGCGTTCTGCCGACCCCGAAATTCGATGACCCGGTCAAGCTGCTGATCGTTGTGGCCCCGTTCTATCGCGCCATCGCCGACGACCTGGTTCGCGGCGCCAAGGCCGAGATCGAGGCCGCCGGCGGCAGCTGCGAGGTGGTCGAGGTGCCCGGCGCGCTCGAGATCCCGACCGCGATTGCCATGGCCGACCGCCAGTGCAACTTCGATGGCTATGTGGCGCTGGGCTGCGTGATCCGGGGCGAGACCACGCATTACGAAACCGTCTGCAACGATTCCAGCCGCGCGATCCAGCTGCTGGGCCTGCAGGGGCTGTGCATCGGCAACGGCATCCTGACGGTTGAGAATGACGCGCAGGCCGAAGTGCGCGCCAATCCGGAAAAGATGAACAAAGGCGGCGGCGCGGCGGCTGCGGCCTTGCATCTGATCGCACTCAGACGTAAGTGGGGCGCTTCGAAAAAGGGCGTCGGATTCAAGCCGCCGTCCGAGTCCATCCTTGTGGCGGGCGACAGCAACGGATCAACGACAGCATGACCCAGACAGACACGCCGAAACCGGCAAACCGGAAACGCCTAATGAAATCCGCCGCGCGGTTGTACGCCGTGCAGGCGCTGTTCCAGATGGAGCAGTCGGGCCAGACGACCGAACAGGTGGTCAACGAGTTTCTGGATCACCGGTTCGGCGCGGTCTACGAGGGCGACGAGATGCTGGAAGGCGACAGCGCGCTGTTTCGCAAACTGGTGGATGACGCGGTGAACTATCAGGCGCCGATCGACCAGATGACCGACCGGGCGCTGGTGGCCAAATGGCCGATTTCGCGCATCGACCCGACCTTGCGGGCGCTGTTCCGCGCGGCCGGCGCCGAGCTGAGCCAGAGCGACACGCCGCCCAAGGTGGTCATCAACGAATTCGTTGACGTGGCGCGCGCCTTTTTCCCCGAAGGCAAAGAGCCGAAATTCGTCAACGCGGTTCTGGACCACATGGCCCGCGAAGCCAAGCCCGAGGCGTTCTGACGCGCCACGGGCGATTTTACCCGGCATGAAATTGCGCTAGACTCCTACCGTGTGAGGGAGGTGCGTCATGCCGAAACTGATCCGTCTTTACATCACCCAGGTCGCACTGGGCTTTGTGATCTCGGCTGTGTTCGTCGCCGTGCTGCTGCTGTTGAACGTGGCCAACCTGCGCAACCTCATCACCGGGTCCGACATTGGTTTTGTTGCGCTGATCATGATCTGGTTCATGAATGGGATCGTCTTTGCAGGCGTCCAATTCGCCTATGCGATCATGAGCATGGCTGAAAAGCCAAAAGGCCCGCGCGGAGGAACCCCGGTTGCGGTTAAGCTGGAACCTGTGCGCGTCGAAGCGCGCCGGTCGTGATGGGTGGCTCCTGGCGCTTGCAATTGGTCTGCCCCTGACATTTGATGCGCAAGCGTATCGAGTCGTCCATGAAAGACCGTTTCCTTGACCAAGCCAAGTTATGAAGACGCCATCAATTCGCGGGCGTTTCTGGATGATCTGTCAAGTTTGAATCAGGCGATTGCCGACGGGCTGAAACAAGCAGGCGAGCCAGTCGCGATCAATGGAAACGTGTGCTATGCACACATGCGGGAAGACTTTCACACATCCGATCTCGCGCCATCGATGGAGCCGAAACGGCGTGCTCTTCATCGGCTGGCACAGGAAAGCAATTGTTTTGCCGAGGTCGGAGTGGCGGGTGGCCACGCGGCTTTGTTGGCGCTGCACTCGAACCCCGGTTTGAAATATATCGGAATCGACCTTGGCCAGCGTTTGCGTGATTCATGGCCGGCGGTCGACATCTACGTGCCGATCGCGTTCCGATGGTTCGAAAACCGCTTCCCTGAACGCGTGAAGTTCTACCTCAGGCCGGCGATCGAAGGGCTGGAGCAGGCTGTTCAGGATCGGCCGTTCGGCCCGATCGACCTTTTGCATCTGGATGCGCAAAAGAACAACCGGGTGGCCGAGTTGGATGCAGTCTGGCCTGGCTTGGCTGACAGATGCTACTTGATTCAGGGCGACAACCGAAACGGCCATGTGCAAGCAAGCTCGGCTCGTTTGGTCGAGCAAGGGCGAGCGCGGCCGGTCAGCCTGATTGGGCCGGAAACGCTGCATAGCGCGAACTTCGGCCTATTGGAGACCGGTCCGGGCGTTGTGCGCAACGGACTCAGCCTAGACGGGCTTGCCCATCAGCGCATTCTTGTGTGCGTATGCCATCAGGATGATGAAACACTGTTTGCCGGCTCACTTCTGGCGCATCTCAAGGGGCGTGCCGAAGTTGTCGTTGCAAGCTTCTTCCGGCCTGCGTCCAGCCGTCGAGACACCGATACGCGCGAGGCAGCGATGCAACAGGCGTGCGACATGATTGGTGCCACCCGGGTGCAACTGCCCTTTGCGGTCGAAAGTGATTACCCGAGGCTGCGTCGTTTTATTCGCATGCCAACCAGCGATAGCATGCCAGAACCTGAAATAGTCCGGCCATTGCGCCGCCATCCGTTGTTTGGGCTGTTATCTGGATCTGCCTATGCGTTGATGAAGCAGTTCGCGCCGACAACTGTCATCACTCACAACCGAGTCGGCGAATACGGGCATATCGAACACGTGCTGTTACATCATGCGGTGAAGCAGGCATCTGCACGTTACACGGACGCTCAGTTGTTGACGTTTGGATTGAACCTGCCAGCGGCAGATTTGACCGTGCCAAGCCTGCCGGATCAGAAAAATAGGATGTTTGACTGCTATATGCCGCAATGGAACGGGCGCAAACTCTATGATTTTGCTCTGGATGACGAAACATTCGTACGGGTCAATCCGCAGGAATTCACCTGATCGGAAGGCGGCGGGACCACCAGGCAACCGTGCGGTTTTGATTCCCGAGGACCTGTATGTACAGGTGGGCGCCAGGTAATCAGGCCAGGACCTGAACAGAGCCAGCTCCCTCGGAATTGCTTAAGGCCACCGGAATGCTACCGGTCACGAGAAGGGCAGAACCCGCCAATGGCCTAACTAGGGTGCCGCGCCGGGCTGCGCAAGGGGGCCAGTTGCAAAAGAAGGCATGCGGGGTCGCCCGAACGGGCCGGCACGGCGGTGGCTCGTTCCGGTCCGATCCTCATGGCGAAGGTCCTTGATTTTTGTTCTTGAATTGTTCACATTCTGCGCATGACGTTGGATCTGCAGCCCGGTCAAAGGCTGGCCCGCGGGGTTGCCCGACATCTGGCCAGCCACGGCTTTGTTTCTATTGAGGAATTCGTACCCGCGCGCGGGTTGCGGGTGGATGTGATGGGTCTGGGTCCCAAGGGTGAGCTGTGGGTGGTCGAGTGCAAATCCAGCCGGGTCGATTACCAGTCCGATTCCAAATGGGGCGGATACCTGGATTGGTGCGACCGGTTCTTCTGGGCCGTGGATACTGATTTTCCAACCGACCTCTTGCCGACGGAAACCGGTCTGATCATCGCCGACGCCTATGACGCCGAAATAATACGGATGCCGCCCGAGGCCAAGCTAGCGGCAGCCCGGCGCAAGAAGCTGATCCAGAAATTTGCGATGGACGCCGCGCGGCGTCTGCACATGCTGCGCGATCCGCGGCCCTGACGGTCAGCGTTTGACCGCGCGGGCAGCCTGGGCGGCGGCGCGGATCTCGTCGGCGATTTCCTCGGCCTCTTCCGGGTCGAAATCCATCGGGATTTCGAGGTTGTCGGCTTCGACGAACAGGCGCACCATGCCTTGATCGGTGGGGCCGATCTGCAGGTTCGCTTCGATGTCGCGTTCGGTATTGATGCCCATTTTCGCCTCCGGAGACTGAGCGTTTCTGCTAGCGCGCAACCGGGATTGAATCAAGCGCAGTCTGGGTGTGTCACGGTGCGGGCGGGCGGAACGATGTGTTTTCGGGGTGGTCGGAGTTTGGTCGGCGGAGGCAGCGCGGCCCGAGTGTCCCCTCGGGTCCGGCAGAGGCGGGCGGCGCTTTGGGCTGCCGAAACTCGTGGCGCCCGCGATTTTCTTTGCGCGATCCGCTGTGTCGGACAATGCCAGAAAATTCGCCTACAAGGCACTTGCAATCCCCCGGCGGCTTCGTTAAATCGCCCCTCACGTGCCGCCTTAGCTCAGTTGGTTAGAGCGCTGGATTGTGGATCCAGAGGTCCCCTGTTCAAGCCAGGGAGGCGGTACCATCTCTCCTCAAGCTTTTGTTGACAAGTCGCCCATCCGGGGTCCGGTCTGCGTTGTGCCGCTCCCCTAGGACTAGCGTGACATTCTTAGATTTTTTCGATCCTTCCGGGTGTGTGCATCGCTGAGACGGTTCACGTTGCCCCTGGGGCGGGTATCGGACAGTTTCGGTCGCGTCCGGCAGCGCGGCGCAGCTGCCCGCTTGGGTGCAGTCGCGCACCACTCGGGTGTGCAATGCATGTACCAGCCTATTCCGGCCTCGCGGCGTCGGGACGGCTTGTGTAAGAAAGGGCAAAAGGCAGATCGGAACAGGCGTAAATGTCTCAGACCATTACCGTATTCACGACGATGAAGAACGAAGGCCCCTACATGCTGGAATGGGTCGCCTTTCATCGCATGCTGGGGGTCGATCATTTCCTGATATTCACCAATGACTGCGAGGACGGAACCGATGACATCGCCCGCCGCCTTCAGCAGATGGGGCTGGCGACCTATGTTCCGAATGCCGTGCGCGACGGAGGTAATCCGCAACACCAGATGCTGCGCCGGGCGCGCAGGCACCCCAAGGTGAAAGAGGCCGATTGGCTGATGTGCCTGGATGTGGACGAATTCTGGAATATCCGCGTGGGGAACAACAGCTTTGCGGCATTGATCGACGCGGTCGAACAGAAGGCGGGCCGCCCGGTCGACGCGATTTCGTTCGCCTGGCGCCTGTTCGGCAGTTCGGGCAACATTGGCTTTGACGACAAGCCCGTGACCGAAAGCTTCACCATGGCCGATCGCGAATTTCCCTATCATTCCGGCCGGGCTTACGGGCTGAAGACGCTGTTTCGCAACAATGACCGGTTCAGCCGCTTCGGCCCGCACCGCCCCAAGGGCATCGAAGAGGGGCGCGAGCACGAAGTCGCTTGGTCGGACGCGGGTGGAAACCTGTTTCCCGCTGACAAGGTCGGCTGGCGGGCTTGGCGGGGGTTCGACCATGCATTTGGGCGCCTGCACCACTACTCCGTGCGTTCGCTCGAGGGGTTTCTGGTCAAGCGTGACCGTGGCCGCACCAATCACGTCAAGGTAGATCAGGGGCAGGCCTACTGGTTGGATATGAACGCCAACAAGGTCCGGGATACCTCGATTCAACCCATTGCCCGGCGGGCCGCACCGGTTCTGGCCAAGCTGAAGGCCGATTCCGAGCTTGCCCGTCTGCATGACGAGGCGTGCGAGTGGCACCGCGCCAAGATCGCCGAGATCAAGCTGCGCCCCGACTGGGTGGAATTCCGGTCATGGCTGGCGGACAATCTGGTTTGAGACCCATGGCCGACGAACTTTCGAAGGATCAGCTTAAGCCCGAGCATCCCGACCGTAAGACGGGGTACGAGCGCATTCTGACCGATCCCGCGCCGCCCTGGTTCGTCGAGATCTATCCGGGCGGGGAAGGAACTGGATTCCTCCGTAAGCTCGAACGCCATTCGATCCTGTTCCATCAGCGGGACGCGGCGCGTCTGGTCGTCAGTTTCGACAATATCGGCAATGCCAACGATCTGTCCTTCGCGCGCGAGCCCTGGGGCTGGAAGTTCTTCCGCGACGAGGGCTGGTCGCATATGGGCGTGTTCGCGCGGTCCAAGGCTTGGTACCGCGACCCCGAGATCATCGACTATTTCCAGGCCAAGGCGCGCGAAGGGTTTTTCGAGCGCTTCGACCAAGTCGTGTTTGCTGGCGCCTCGATGGGTGGGTTCGGGGCGCTGACCTTTTCGGCGCTGGCGCCCGGAGCGGTGGTGATCGCCTTCAACCCGCAATCCACGCTGGATGAACGTCTGGTGCCGTGGGAGACCCGATATCGCTTTGGCAAGGTTCAGGACTGGGACCTGCCGCTGGGCGACGCGGCCGACTGCATCCGGACGGCCAAAAAGGCCTATGTTTTCTATGACCCGTTCTTCGAGCCCGATCGGCGGCACGTCCACCGATTGCAGGGCGCGAATGTGGTGCCGCTGAAGACGTGGTTCTCGAACCATTTCGCCGCGCCGATGCTGCGCAAGATCGACGCGCTGAAGCCGGTGATGCAGCAGGCCATGGCCGGCACGCTGGAACCGCAGGCCTTTTATCGGATGATGCGCGCACGGCGGCGCCTGCCCATCTACATGCGCGGGATCGAGGCGGTGGGTGAGGACCGGCATCCGAAACTGGTCGGGGCCGCGCGGCAGCGATTCCGCGCCCTGCGGCGCCAGGCTGCTGCGGGTGGCGCGTCATGACCCCAGACCGGGGCGTGTTCATCGGCCAGCGCAAGGACCGTCTGGGCGCGCGGCTCCTGATGATGCTGACCTGCATCCGCCTGGCCGAGGATTTCGACACGGACTATCGCGTCAACTGGTTTCCGCAAGGAGCCGACGCGCCGGAACTGGACGCCCCGCAAGAGCTGTTCGCCACCGATTGGATGGCGGCCCATTTCTTGGATGGGCAGGCTTACGACGAATTGGCCGCGGATGCCGTCCCCGTCTGGAGCTTTCAGGGCGATCAGACCCCCGACAGGCTGCGCGAACATCTGGCCGCGGGCCGTTCGGTGATCGTCGAGGAGGGGTTCGAGGTTTTGGCCTTTCCCTGGGAAGATGTCGAAGCCATCCGCCCCCGATACCGCGATTTCATCCATCGGATCGGCTTTGCGCCGCCGATCCGCGCGGTCATGGACCAGGCCGACGCCCGGTTGTCGGGCAAGGGGGTGTCGGCCTATCACATCCGGCGCGGCGATATCTTGAACGGCCTGCCCTGGAAGCATACGACCTGGCCCGCCAAGATCGAGCCCGAAGAACTGTATGACGCGCATCTGGAAAAGACGCGCGGGCAGACGGCCATCATGTTTTCCGATCAGCCCGAACTGATCGCACGGTTTCAAAAGCGCCACCCTCAACTGATCCAGATGGCCGACATCGCCGATCTGTCCGGCATGACCCGGGCCCAGCGGGATTTCCTGGAACTCTACACGATGTCGCGGGCCGAGCGGGTGATCGCTCCGTTCATTTCGGCTTTTTCGATGGCTGCGGCCCGGATTTCCGGTCAGCAGCGGCTGGTGTTCCGCGACGTGCTGTCCGAGGACGAGATCGGCCGCGCCAATGAACGAGTCATACAGCGGGTCGCCCGGGGACCGTCTGCATTTCTCAACCCGTCCGAGGCCGCCCATGTCTATGCCAAAGCGTCGCAATACCTCTGCGCGCAGGACCGCTGCCAAGAGGCCTATGACCTCGCCCAGCCGATCCTCGATGCCGGAGCGGACAATGCGTTTCTGCCGCTGCTGCAAGCGCTGAACGCCTTTTATCTGGGCAAGTGGAAGGAAAGCGAACACCTGGCCCGGACCGGGTTGGAAAAGTCCGACCTCTGGCCCGAGGACCGAGCCGTTCTGTGTGCCTTGCGCGGCGCTATCTTGGGTGCCCAGAAAAAGCGCTGGGCCGCAGGGCGACAATTCGCAAAAGCGTTTTGGGCCAAGCCCTTGCGGCCCGATGTGGTCGTGTTGGGTTCGCGGATGCTTTACCGCGACCAACTGCCGTTCCGCCTGTTCCCGCCGGTCGACTGGGTGTTGCAGCGCCGGCTGCGGCAGCGCCGTTTCGCGCCGTTCAACAACCTGTATCTGGTCCAGCACAAAGTCATCGCACGCCAGCCCTGCAATTTCGACATGGTGCTGCTGGACTGGGCGGACCTTTCGTTGGACCAGCGCGCGCGACGGTTGCCCAAATCGCCTGCGCGGCTGGCCGCGCTCGAAGCGGCGGTTCGGGCATCGGAGGACCTGTCCGGTGACGATCCGGCCGTGCAAAGCCTGATTTCGACGGTGCACCGGCACACCGGCGAGGTGTCACTGTCGGCGGCGATCGACGTTGCGCGCAGGGTCGTTGCGGCCTGTCCAGACGCCCCGCTGTACCACAAGCGCCTTGCCGAGTTGTATGCCGATGCCGGCGATGCCGGGGCGGCGCGGCTGTCGATGGCGGATGCGCTGGCCTGCGACCCCGACAATGCTTTCCTCGTCTTTGCAATGGGCCAGTTGTTGATCCGCCTCGGGGCCAAAAGGCAGGGCGAGCAGCAGATCCTGAATGCCGCGGAACTGGACGAGGTCACCGCCGCCATCCAAGGGGCGGCCGGCCGCATTTACCTTAGGCGCGGGAACAAGCCGCAGGCCAAAAAGTTCTTGGAACGGGCCGTGGCGCTTTGCCCGACCTATTCGCGGTTTTACAACCAGCTGGGGCGGGTCGATGGGTGACATGCGCGCATCGACGCCCGAAGCTGCGGCGGGGCGGGGCAGTTTGCCCTTGGTCTGCCGGGGCGAAGAAAATAATCTGAATGAAAAACCGGTGCCCGCGGCGGGATCGCCCGACCGGGCCGATTGATCCGAGGCAGAACCGCATGGTCGAACAGCCCCCTCGCTTTGTCAGCGTGACCCCGATGAAGAATGAGGGCCCCTTCGTTTTGGAGTGGGTGGCGCACAATCTTGCAATCGGAATCGACCAGATGGTCGTGATGACGAATGACTGCACGGACGGCACCGACGCCCTGTTGCAGCGACTGCACGACCGCGGCGTTCTGATCCATGTCGACAACAACTCGGCGCGTCCGAGCAGCCCGCAGAAGCGTGCCTACAAACGGTTCCTGCGCATGGACGTGGCGCGGCCGCAGGACTGGGTGGTAGTTATCGACGCAGATGAGCACATCAATGTAAAGACGGGCGACAACACCCTGCAATCACTGGCAAAAGCGGTGCCGGATGCGCGCATGATCTCGATGACCTGGCGGTTGTTCGGAAATGCCGGGGTCGTGGGCTATGAAGACAGGTTCCTGTCCGAACAGTTTTGCCGCGCCGCCCCGGAACACATGCCGCGCCCGCCGCAGGCCTGGGGGTTCAAGACCATGTTCCGCCGGGACCTTTGGAACGTGATCGGCGTCCACCGACCCAAGCGCCCCAACGTCGAGAGCATGGCGGAGTGCCATTGGTACAACGGATCGGGGCGGCCGATGCCCGAACGCTATTTCACCAGCAGCTGGCGCTCGGCCCGGGACTCGGTCGGGTACGATCTGGTGCAGGTGAACCACTATGCGCTGAAATCCTGCGAAAGCTATCTGGTTAAGAAGGTGCGGGGGCGGGCGCATCACACGGGTGAAAGCCTTGGGTTGGACTACTGGAACATGATGAACCACAACGCGGTCGAGGACCGGTCGATTGACGCCATCGCCGATCGAAAGCGGGGCCATTTCCACGACCTCATGTCGGACCCTGAAACCGCGCGCCTGCACCACCAGTCCTGTGACCTGCATCGCCGGCAGATTGCCGAGCTGCTGAATACCGCCGAGATCCGCGCCCTGATGCAGCAGATGACGGCCGGGCAGGAGGACGCCTGATGCTCTGGTTGCACCTCGGCATGCCGAAAACCGGTACGACCGCGCTTCAGTCCTATTTGCGCGGTCATGCGGATATTTTGTCCGAGAACGGGCTGCGCTACATGAAGGCCGGGCGTCAGCGGCCGGACACGGGCGAGCGCCCCAAGGTCAGCCACAACATGATGGCGTTTCACCTGAATCAGACGGCCCAGCCGCTGGACGCTTTCCGCGAAGCGATCGCTCGCGAATACGAAGATCACGCGGACAAGGCCTGTGTGGTGTCGTCCGAGATGTTCTACACCGCCGACCTAGCGCGTCTAGCGCAGGTCTTCGCGGAAATTCCCGCGCGCGAGATGCGCGTGGTGTTCTATTGCCGCCGCTATTCCGATTTCTTCGAGGCCGATTACAAGCAGCGGGCCAAGAACGGACGGCTGCCCGCGGATGGCTCGGGCTTTGTCCGTGACCGGCTGGCGGCGATCCGGTCCAACCCGGACGGGCACAGCTATGCCGGTGCGGTCGGTCGCATCCGAGCGGCTTTTCCGGGCGTCGCGATCGTGCCGCTTCTATATGAACGGGCGGAGCTCGCCAACGGCAATGTCATCGATGATTTCCTGTCACGGCTTGGGGTTGCGCCGCCACCCGGGTGTCCGACCGACCTGCCGGCCAACCCGTCCTTGTCGCGGGTCGCCAGCGAGGCCTTCGGCGTGGTGACCCGGGCAATCGGGCGCAAGCGCAGCCGCCAGTTGCGCCGTCAGGCGGTGAGCGATCCGGTGATGATCCGCCGGCATGACGTGCTGGAACCTGATGAGCGCGCCTGGCTGGATGACTTTCTGGCCGAGGCTGACGAAGGGTTCCGGCAAGAATTCTTTCCCGACCGAAAGGTTTTGTTCTCTCCGGTCCGCCTTGGTGCCGAAGACCAACGTTTCCGCCGCGACAGCGCCGAAGAGGTCGCTGCTCTCAAGCAAGCATCGGAAATCGTGTTCCGTATGGCACTCGACGCCTGAGGCGCCTCAATCCAGCGGAATCTCCTGCCGCTGGCGCCCGGTGGTCTTGTCGAAGATCAGGATACGGTTGTCATCGGTCACCACGGCGAACCAGTTGCTGCCGATGGTAACGGCCTGGGCGCGGGCACCGTCGGGCAATTCGATCTGATCGGGCAGGGTGGGGGTTCTGTCCGATAGGCGGATGACAATCAGGGCGAATGTCACTAGAACGCCGCCAATCATCACCGCGGTCAGCAACATGACCATGCGGCGCAGCAGGCGCAACTGAGGCGTTTCCTGCGGTTCTTGAGGATCTGAAGGGACAGTCATGGGCACCCGGCAAATAGACTTCGTGATCGCGGACGCTCCGCCGCCCCGCCTTGATAAGGCGCTTTCGCGGGATGTGCCAGCAGATGAAAATCTGTCGCGGACCCGTCTGGCCCGCCTGATCGAGGAGGGCGCGGTTTCGGTGGACGGCAAGGTCGTGACCGATGCCAAGGCCAAGGTGGCGGAAGGTGCGGCTGTCTGCATAACCGTGTCCGAGGCGGATGAGAGTCATATCGGCCCCGAGGACATTCCGCTGGACATCGTGCACGAAGATGCCGACCTGATCGTGATCAACAAGCCTGCGGGGATGGTCGTTCATCCGGCGCCGGGATCCCCCAACGGCACTTTGGTGAATGCGCTGCTGCATCACTGCGGCGATGATCTGTCTGGCGTGGGCGGGGTCAAGCGGCCGGGCATCGTTCACCGGATCGACAAGGATACCAGCGGGCTTCTGGTGGTCGCCAAATCGGATGCGGCCCATCAGGGGCTTGCGGCCCAGTTCGAGGCGCACAGCGTCGAGCGGTATTACCGCGCGGTGTGCTACGGCGTTCCTGATGCCAACGATCCTCGGCTGCGCGGCATCAAAGGCGTGAGTTTCGAACCCGGCAACGTGATGCGGATCACCACGCAGCTGGCGCGGCACAAACACGACCGGCAGAAACAGGCCGTGCTGTTCCACGGCGGTCGCCACGCCGTCACGCGCGCCCGGGTCGTCGAGGTGTTCGGGCAGCCCGGCGCGGTGTCGCTGATCGAATGCTGGTTGGAAACCGGGCGCACCCATCAGATCCGGGTGCACATGGCCCATGCCGGGCATGGTCTGGTGGGCGACCCGGCCTATGGAGGCAAGCGCAAACTGTCGGCCCGGTCCTTCGGCGCGGACGCGGCAGAGGCGGTGCGCAGCTTTCCCCGGCAGGCGCTGCACGCGGCGGTTTTGGGGTTCGAACACCCCGTGACCGGCGCTCGGATGCGGTTCGAAGCCCCTATTCCGCAGGACATGCAGGCCCTTATTTCGGCGTTGAAACAACCCGCAAGGTCTCGTGACTAACGCATTCTTAGGTTTCCTTTATCAATCTTTAATCCCACACTGTTAACACCTGCCCTTGAATGGTCTGAAACGTGGCCCCATATCCATGTTAAGGACATAAACATTGGTCCAAAGGGACGTGATACATGGCAAATTACAAAAACCTCCCCGTGCCCACGCCTGAAGGCGGGCTGAACCGGTATCTGCAGGAGATTCGCAAATTTCCGCTGCTCGAGCCGGAAGAGGAGTACATGCTGGCCAAGCGTTGGGTCGAAGAGCAGGACACCGAAGCGGCGCACAAGATGGTGACGTCGCATCTGCGGCTGGCCGCCAAGATCGCCATGGGCTATCGCGGCTATGGGCTGCCCCAAGCCGAGGTGATTTCCGAGGCCAATGTAGGCCTGATGCAGGCCGTGAAACGGTTTGACCCGGAAAAGGGCTTCCGCCTGGCGACCTATGCCATGTGGTGGATCCGCGCCTCGATCCAGGAATACATCCTGCGGTCGTGGTCGCTGGTTAAACTGGGCACCACGTCAGCGCAGAAAAAGCTGTTCTTCAATCTGCGCAAAGCCAAGGCACGCATCGGTGCGTTGGAAGACGGCGACCTGCATCCCGACAACGTCAAGCAGATCGCCAACGATCTGGGCGTGACCGAAGAGGAGGTCATTAGCATGAACCGCCGCATGTCCGGCGGGGATGCCTCGTTGAACGCCACGGTCGGCTCCGAGGGCGAAGGCACCATGCAGTGGCAGGACTGGCTGGAAGACGAAGATGCCGACCAGGCCGGCGATTATGAGGCCCGCGAAGAGCTTGAGGTTCGGCGTGAGTTGCTGGCCGAGGCGCTCGAGGTGCTGAACGACCGCGAAAAGGACATCCTGACCCAGCGGCGGTTGATGGATCAGCCCGTCACGCTGGAAGAGCTGAGCTCGCAATACAATGTCAGCCGCGAGCGCATTCGCCAGATCGAGGTGCGCGCCTTTGAAAAGCTGCAGAAAAAGATGCGGGAACTGGCGCGGGAAAAGGGGATGCTGACCCCGGCCTGATGCGCCACGACCGACCTGAACAGCCGGCCTGGATCGCTCCGGGCCGGTTTTTTCGTGCCGCTACTCCAGCTGTTGGCGGAATACCCGTACCATGTTTTCGCCCATGACCTTGCGGATCTGCGTTTCGGTCAGGCCTTCGTCCAGCAAGGCCGAGGTCAGCGCCGCCAGTTCCGACGTGTCGAACGCGGTCTCGACCGAGCCGTCATAGTCGGACCCGAGCGCCACATGATCTTCGCCCACCGTTTGGATGGCAGCCTTGATCATTTTCGCGATGCCCGTCGGGGTGATGTCGCCGCAGGTGACATCGGCCCAGTATCCCATCCCGATGACACCGCCGGTCGCCGCGATTTCCTTCATCAGGTCGTCGGGATAGTTGCGCTTGACCGGGCAGAACCCGTGCAGGCCGCCATGGCTGACGATCAGCGGCTCGTCTGTCATGGCCAGCACGTCGTGCGCCACTTGCGGGCTGGAATGGGCCAGGTCGATCACAACCGGGCGTTTGGCCAGTTCGGCCACCACCTGCCGTCCGAATTCGGTCAAGCCCGTGTTCCCGGTGCCGTGCAGCGAGCCGCCCAGTTCGTTGTCAAAGAAATGCTGCAGCCCGAACACCCTGTGGCCGGCATCGAATATCGGCTCGAGATTGGCCAGATCGCCCTCCAGCGGATGGGCGCCTTCGATTCCCAGAATGCCGCCCACGACCTTTTCGCCGCGCGCCCGGGCGTCCAGAACGGCCTCGAGATCCGCGCGGGTCTTGATAACCTTGAGGTGCCCGTCCGAGGCGGCCTCGAACCGATGCAATTTCTCGGCCTGATAAATAGCGCGTTCCTTAAGGCTGTCCCAGGTACGCAGCGGCCACAGCTGGCCGATGGCCAACAGCGTGATGTTGTCGAATGCCTCGGCCGAGTTTGCCTCGTAGTTCTGCCCGGCCGGTGACTTGGTCACGGCGGTGAACACCTGCAGGGCCACGTTGCCTTCGATCAGCCGGGGAATATCCACCTGGCCGCGGGTTCCGCGCTCGGTCAGGTCGCGGCTCCACAACAGCGGATCGGCATGCAGGTCGCCCACGAGCAGGGTTTCGTGCAGGGCCGCGGCGGTGTCGGACACCGGATATGGGTCGTGGTTGATCACGTTGTTGCGCGCGCCTTCGACATAGGCCGGCACGAAACCAAAGAACACCACGGCTCCGAGGACAAGCGCGGCCACCACAAGGCCGGCCAGCCATTTCAGTAGTCTCTTCACGTTTTTCCTCCCCAAGCGTTTCCGGCAGCTTATGGGCGAAAACTGATGAGAAAAGCCTGACTTGGCGTCGCTTGGCTGATACAGAGGTCGCAACGGATGTTGGCGCAAACATTTCAGCGCCCAACGTGGTCAAATACGGAGGACACCATGCACAAGCCGGTTCAATGGGGCATTCTGGGGGCGGCGAAATTCGCGCGCCAATTCATGGGGCCGGCGATCCATGCGGCTTCGGGCGCGCGACTGGCCGCCCTGGCGACCTCGGATCCGGCCAAGGCCGAGCCGTTTCAGGACTTCTGCCCGGACCTGAAGGTCTTTGACGACTATGGCGCGCTGCTGGCCTCGCCCAAAATCGAGGCGGTCTACATTCCGCTTCCGAACCACCTGCATGTGGAATGGAGCCTTAAGGCGCTGGAGGCTGGCAAGCACGTTCTGTGTGAAAAGCCGATGACCATGCGCGCCGAGGAGTTCGACGCCCTCATCCAAAAGCGCGACCAGACCGGGCTGCTGGCGGCCGAGGCCTATATGATCGTGCACCACCCTCAGTGGCAGCATGTGCGCAACCTGATCGCCGATGGCGCCATCGGTGATCTGGTGCATGTCACGGGCGCATTCAGCTTCGACAACCGCGCCGACACCGGCAATATCCGCAACCGCGCCGAAACCGGCGGCGGCGGGCTGCGCGACATCGGCGTCTATGTCATCGGGTCGGCCCGTTTTGCGACGGGGCGGGAACCGGACACCGTGCAATCGGCCATCCGTTGGGAGGATGGCATCGACGCGTTCACGGAAATACGCGCGCAGTTTCCGGGCTTTACTTATTCGGCCTATGTCTCGATCCGCATGCACCCGCATCAGGAAATGGTCTTTCACGGGGAACGCGGCCTGATCCGCCTGACCGCGCCGTTCAACGCGCGGGTGTTTGGCGAGGCTCGGGTCGAACTGCATCGCCCGGGTTTGGAAGTTCTTGTGACGCGTTTCCCAGCCGACGATCACTACAAGCTGCAGGTCGAGGCGTTTTGCCGAACCATTCGCGCGGGGGACGAATACCCGTGTCCGCTGGAATTCTCGCGCGGGACGCAAGCGATGATCGACCGGGTGCTCGATGGCGCGACATCGCTCTGACTTGCGTGATGTACCACTGCGCGCCTAGACTGGCCGGCGGCTGAAACGGAGGAGACCATGGCCGGAGGCTGGGCGCGTGACGGCGCGGTAAGCGAACAGATCGAAGCGTCGATTTCCGACGAGCTGGCCCGGATGCAGGCGCGCAAACGCCCCGTGGGCGACAGCCTGACCCATTGCGCGGAATGCGAGGAACCGATCCCGGAAAAACGGCGTCAGGCCATCCCGGGCGTCAAGCTGTGCCTAGACTGCCAGCAGGAGCACGACGGCGCCTACAAAGCCCGCGGCGGTATCAACCGGCGCGGGTCCAAGGACAGCCAGCTGAAATAGGGTTGCCCCGACCAGATCAGCGAACCCGGCCGTTCCAACGCGTTCGCCTCCAGCGTATCAACAGCCGCACATCCATTGCGGCGACCATGATCCCCAGCGGAATCATCCAGAACCCCACCACTGGCAGGAATCCGAAAAATCCGCCGATGATCAGCAGGACGCCCACGACGAAGCGCAACCCGCGCGGAACCTTCTGGCGAATGCGGGCCAGAACCGGGCGCAGCTGCGCCTTCAGCGCGGCCCAGCGCCCGGTCTTGGGTGTCACTCTTCCATCGCCTCCAACTCGTCGATGAAGCCCGAGATCATCGACAGGCCCTTGCCCCAAAATTTCGGGTCGCTGGCATCCAGGCCGAACGGGGCCAATAGCTCTTTGTGGTGCTTGGAGCCGCCCGCGCGCAGCATCTCGAAATACTTGTCTTCGAACCCCTCCGCGCCGCTTTCGTACACCGAGTACAGCGCGTTCACCAACCCGTCACCGAAGGCATAGGCATAGACATAGAAGGGCGAGTGAACAAAGTGCGGGATATAGGCCCAGAAGGTTTCGTACCCATCCATGAATTCAAACGCCGGGCCAAGGCTTTCAGCCTGAACGCTCATCCACAGGGTGTTGATGTCGTCCGGCGTCAGTTCGCCCTCGCGGCGGGCGGCGTGCAGCTTGCATTCAAAGTCGTAGAAGGCGATCTGGCGGATCACCGTGTTGATCATGTCCTCGACCTTGCCGGCCAACAGAACCTTGCGCTGCTCGGGCGTTTCGGCCTGATCCAGCATTTTGCGGAAGGTCAGCATCTCGCCGAAGACGCTGGCGGTCTCGGCCAGGGTCAGGGGGGTCGAGGACAGCATCTCGCCCTGACCGGCGGCCAGCACCTGATGCACGCCGTGGCCCAACTCGTGTGCAAGCGTCATCACGTCGCGCGGTTTGCCCAGATAGTTGAGCATCACATAGGGGTGCACATCGGTCACGGTGGGGTGCGCGAAGGCACCCGGGGCCTTGCCCGGTTTCACCGCAGCGTCGATCCAGCCTTTCGAAAAGAACGGCGCCGCAATCTCGGCCATTCGGGAATCGAAGGCGGCATAGGCCTCCATCACCGTCTTCTCGGCGTCTTCCCACGACACGGTGCGGGTGTCTTCCATCGGCAGCGGCGCGTTGCGGTCCCAGACCTGCATCACATCCAGCCCCAGCCATTTGCGCTTGAGCTCGTAATAGCGGTGGCTGAGCTTAGGATAGGCGGCCACGACCGCCTCGCGCAAAGCTTCGACCACCTCGGGTTCGACATCGTTCGCCAGGTGCCGCGCGGTCTGCGGGGTTGGCATCTTGCGCCAGCGGTCGATGATTTCCTTTTCCTTGGTCTGGGTGTTGTGGACCCTGGCAAAGGTCTTGATGTTGTCCTGAAACACACGGGCCAGTTCGCGAGCCGCCGCCTTGCGCTTGGACCGGTCCTGTTCGGTCAGCAGATTCAGGGTGCCCTCGATGTTCAGCTCTTCGCCATCCACGGTAAAGGTCAGCCCGGCAATGGTTTCGTCGAACAGCCGTTCCCACGCGTCGCCGACCACCCCCAGATCATGCAGGAATTTCTCCAACTCGTCCGAAAGTTGATAGGGCTTCATCGCGCGGATGCGGCGGAAGACGGGCTCGTACCGGGCCAGGTCCGCGTTGGCCTTGAAATGAGCGGCCAGTACGTCGTCGTCGATGCGGTTTATCTCGAGCGTGAAGAACACCAGAGGCGTGGTGAACAGCGTAACCTTTTCCTGCATGTCCGAAAGGAACTTGGCGCGCTCGGCATCCGTGGTCAGCTGGTAATAGCGCAGCCCGGCAAAGGACATGATCCGCCCGGCGACGGCGTTGATCTTTTCGTTGCGCTTCACGCAGGTCAGAAGGCCCTGAGCGTCCAGATCAGCCAGCTTGCCTTCGTAATCGGCGGCAAAACCCGCGCACTCCTGTTCCAGCCACTCAAGATCGCGGGTCAGTTCCGGCGCGTCCTGTCCCTTGTAAAGATCGTCCAGGTTCCACTCCGGCAGGTTGCCAAGGTTGTCGGCGCCGCCACCGGCATTTGCGTCTCGGACGGGGAAGGGAAGCTCGTGCATGAAACACCTCGATTGTCTGCGTTGGACCACATCTAGGCGCAGGGCGCGCGGATCACAAGCAGCCGAGGCGTCAGCGCGTCATCGCAAGATCGGATAACTGCCCGTTGGCGGCGGCCGAGAAATGCGCGGCCATCTCTTCGAATACGGGGCCGCGGACCTCGGGCGGTTCCATCATCACCTCGTGTTCGCCGTCGGGGATTTCGACCAGCCGGCCGCTGGGCCAATTCGTCATCCGCGCCCGGATCGCCTTGCGGTCCACGATCTGCTCGTGGGTGCCAAGATAGGTCAGGCAGGGAATGTCCGGCGCGGTCTGCGCCACAAGCCATTCACATTCGTCCAGCGCCTCGCGCAGCCATATGGTGGACGGGGCGCCCAAGGCCAGTTCGGGGTGCGCTTTCAACTGATCCTGCATCATCCGGTACATCCCGGGGTCGCGGGTCAGAACGTTGCCCTCGAACGGCTGGGTCAGCACATAGCTGTCCAGCGATGTCGTGGGCGGCGTGCGTTCGCCCAACCCGAATCGCGGCCCCCAATAGGCGGTCAGGCGGCTGAGTGGCTTCATGAGGGGGGTGAAGAAAATGCCCCACATCGGGCCGGTGAAAGCGCAAGAGGCAAACCGGCCGGTCTCCAGAACCGCGCGCAACCCGATCGCGCCGCCCATCGAATGGCCGATCACGTGCCAGGGTTTCGGCAGGCCCAGGTGCTCGGCCAGTTTCAGCGTTTCGCGCACGTCCTGCTGATAGTCGGTGAACTTGTCCACATGTCCGATGCGCGGATCTTCCAGCAACCTGTCGGCCAGGCCCTGTCCGCGCCAGTCCACGGCCAGTACGGCAAAGCCGCGCCGCACGAACTCGCCCGCCGCATTGCCATATTTTTCAATGTATTCGGTGCGGCCGGGAAAGATCATCACCGTCCCGGTCGCCTCACCCTCGGGGCGCCAGTGGCCCCCGCGGATGCGCGTGCCGTCGCTGGTGGTCAACCAATGCGCGGCGCCGCCGACGGGACCGCCGGCCACGTCTTCAAAGAAAGGGGCCGGCGACAGTTCCATCAGGCCAGTACCGAGGCAAGTTTCATGGCAATTCCCATGTCGCCATCGACGCTCAGCTTGCCGGCCATGAACGCACCGGTGGGGTTCAACTCGCCGTTGAGGATCTGTTCAAACGTTTCCGCGTCGGCGCTCAGGGTGACTTCAGCGTCCTCGTCGCTGACCCGCGCGCCATTCGCGTCCAGCACGATCGAGCCCAGGTCGGCAATGGCGAATTTCGCCGACGAATCGAATTCGCCCCCCGACAGTTTTTCGTTCAGCGCGGCTGCCGCTTTTTCAAGAGTGTCGCTCATGGTCTTCCTCATTTGTTGGTGCGCCGTGAATGGACATCCGCGGTCGCAACGCTACACTGGACATTGTTATGAGCATTGCAATCAACAATCTCAAAGGTACCGTTGCGGCATTTGCGGTCCTAGTCACGTTTTCCACCACTGCGTGGGGACAGCAGGCCGATCTGCGCGACGAGGCGGAACTGCTGCGGCAACTGGCCGAGGCGACGCCGCAACAGGCCATTGGCCTGGATCGGCAGTTGCAGGCGCTGTGGTCGCAATCCGGCTCGGCCTCGGCGGATCTGCTGCTGGAACGGGGGCGCGATGCGATGGAACAGGGGAACATCGACGCTGCCCTGGATCACCTGACAGCGCTGACCGACCACGCGCCCGATTTTGCCGAGGGCTGGCATGCGCGGGCCTCGGTCTTTTTCGGGCTGGAACGGTTCGGCATGGCGGCGGCGGATCTTGAACATGCCCTGACCCTGAACCCGAACAATTACCAGGCCATTTACGGTCTGGGCCTGATCTTCGAGGTTCTGGGTCAGCCCGACCGGGCCTATGAGGCTTATTCGCGCGCGCTGGCTATACATCCCCATCACGAAGAAGTAACCAATGCCGTGAGTCGGCTGAAACCGCAAATCGCGGGCAAGGCGCTTTAAGGTCCGGGCAGGGGGCAAAGGTGAACGGGGCATCCCGAATCGTGGCCGTACTTGGCCCGACCAACACAGGCAAAACCCACTATGCGATCGAACGCATGCTGGGGCACCGGACCGGTGTCATCGGCCTGCCGCTGCGGCTGCTTGCGCGCGAGGTCTATGACAAGATCGTCGCCATCCGCGGCCCCTCGGTGGTGGCTCTTGTGACGGGTGAAGAACGCATCGTGCCGCCGCGCACGCAATACTGGGTCTGCACGGTTGAGGCGATGCCCGAGGGGATGGGCACCGATTTCGTGGCCATCGACGAAATACAACTGTGCGCCGACCCCGAGCGCGGTCATGTCTTTACCGACCGGCTGCTGCGGATGCGCGGCACGCACGAGACGCTGTTTCTGGGTGCCGACACGATGCGCGGCCCGATCGCGGCGCTGGTTCCGCAGGCGCAGTTCGTCCGGCGCGAGCGGATGTCGCAACTGGTTTACACCGGGTCCAAAAAAATCAGCCGCATGCCCCCGCGCAGCGCCATCGTCGGGTTCTCGGTCGAGAACGTCTATGCCATTGCCGAGCTTCTGCGGCGGCAAAAGGGTGGGGCGGCTGTGGTCATGGGCGCGCTCAGCCCGCGTACGCGGAATGCGCAGGTCGATCTGTACCAGAATGGCGAGGTCGACTATCTGGTAGCCACCGACGCCATCGGGATGGGGCTGAACCTGGATGTGAACCATGTGGCGTTTTCGTCCCTGTCCAAATTCGATGGCCGGCGTATGCGGCCGCTGGCTCCGAACGAACTGGCCCAGATCGCCGGGCGCGCCGGGCGCGGCATGTCGGATGGCACCTTCGGCGTGACGGGCGAGGCATCGCCGCTGGACGAGGGCGTGGCACAGGCCATCATGGACAGCCGGTTCACGCCGATCAAAAAGCTGAACTGGCGGAATGCCGCCTTGCGGTTCGGGTCGGTCGAGGCGCTGATCGACTCGCTCGAGGCTAGCCCGGACAACGAACACTTGGTCAAAGCCCGGCCCGCCGACGATTTGAACGCGCTGAAATCGCTGGCCCAGGTGCCCGAGGTTGCGGCCCGTGCCAGTGACGGCCCGTCGATCCGCCTGTTGTGGGATGTCTGCCGAATCCCCGATTTTCGCGGCATCAGCCATGCCGAACATGCCAGCCTGCTCGAATCGATTTTTGGGCATCTGCACGAACGCGGTACGATCCCCGTGGATTTCCTGGCGCGCCAGATCCGCCGGATCGACCGAACCGACGGCGATATTGATGCGTTGTCCAAAAGGTTGGCGTATATTCGCACCTGGACATATGTTGCGCAACGAAACGGCTGGGTGCGCGACGAATCCCATTGGCGCGCGGAAACCCGCGCTGTAGAAGACAGGGTGTCGGACGCTTTGCATGAACGTCTGACGCAAAGATTTGTGGACCGGCGTACATCTGTTCTGCTGCGCCGGCTCAAACAGAAGGAGGCCCTTTTGGCCGAAGTGAATGACAAGGGTGAAGTGACCGTCGAAGGCGAATTCGTCGGTCGTCTGGAAGGGTTCCGGTTCATCCCGGACAAAAGCGCGCAGGGCACCGAGGCGAAAGCGCTTAAATCGGCCTCGCTGCAAGCACTCGCGCCGCAATTCCATCTGCGTGCCGATCGCTTCTACAACGCGCCCGATACCGAAATTGATTTTACCGAACAGGGTGGCCTGATGTGGGGCGAATATGCCGTCGGCAAGCTGGTTGCCGGGGCCGAGCCGCTCAAGCCGATGGTCGAGGTGTTCGTGGACGAGGCCGCAGGGCCGGAGGTCGAACAGAAGGTTCAGCGCCGCCTGCAGCACTTCATCGACCGCAAGATCGCGACCCTGTTCGAACCCCTGCTGAACCTGTCGCGCGACGAAGAGCTGACGGGCCTAGCCCGGGGCTTTGCCTTCCGCATGGTCGAGGCGTTGGGCATCCTGCCGCGCGCCGGTGTCGCCCAAGAAGTTAAGGATCTGGACCAGGACGCCCGCGGCGCGCTGCGCAAACACGGCATCCGGTTCGGTCAGTTCACCATCTTCATGCCGCTGTTGTTGAAGCCTGCCCCGACGCGTCTGCGTCTGGTGTTGTGGGCCTTGGCCAACGGCCTGCAGGAGTTTCCCGAAGCGCCGCCCCCGGGCCTCGTGACAGTCCCCGTCGCCAAGGATGCGCCCGAGGGCTATGACACCATGTGCGGGTACCGCAACGCGGGCGAGCGCGCCATCCGCATCGACATGCTGGAGCGCTTGGCCGACATGCTGCGGGCAGAAGACAGTCGTGGCGGGTTCGAGGCCAAGCCCGACATGTTGTCGATCACCGGCATGACGCTGGAGCAATTTGCCGACCTGATGCAGGGGCTGGGCTACAAGGCCGAACGCGGCGAACGCGTCAAGGTCCGGCCAGCGATGGCCGAGCCTCAGCTGACGGATGAATCCGACGCGCAGCCGGCAGAGACCGGACCCGAAGCTTCTGATGCCCCGGTGGATGCGGCAGGCGAACCCGCCGAGCCGTCAGCCGAGGCCACCGAAAGCGCCGAGGCCCCGGCCGCCGAACCGGCATCGGACGAGCCCGAGATCGAGGTGTTCTATACCTTCACTTGGGGCCGTCAGCGGCAAGGCAATCGCGGCCCGCGCCGGGATGCACAGCAGCCGCGCGGCAAGGGCAAGCCGGGCGGTAAGCCGCGCGAAGGCCGTGGCAAGCCGCAAGGGGGCAAGGGGGGCAAGCCGCAAGGGGCCAAGACCTTCTCGTCGCGCCCACCGAAAAAGGAAAAGGCCATCGACCCCGACAACCCCTTCGCCGCGGCGCTGATGGGCCTGAAGGAAGGCAACTGATCCGCCATGGCAGAGGCGCTGGCCAAGCTGCGGATCGACAAGTGGCTGTGGCATGCTCGGTTCTTCAAGACCCGCAGCCTGGCCGCCAGACAGGTCAGCGCTGGCCATGTGCGCATAAACGGAGACCGGGCCCAGAAGCCGGCGCAGACCGTCGGGCCCGGGGATGTCCTGACCTTTGCGCAGGGGCGAGTGGTCCGGGTCGTCCGCGTCGAATTCCTGGGCGAGCGTCGCGGCCCCGCGTCCGAGGCGCAGACGCTGTACACCGATCTGATGCCCGCGCAGAACGCTCTGCCGGGAAATCCGGGTTTCGAGGGAAAAGGTCGTCCGACCAAGAAGGAACGGCGTGCGCTTGATCTTTCTCGCACCCCAAGGGGGTGATCTTCTCTTGAAGACCGGTGCGGGTTGAATTAGCTAGTCGCCGAAACCGATATGGGAATTCGACCATGACCTATGTTGTCACCGAGAACTGCATTGCCTGCAAATACACCGACTGCGTCGAGGTTTGTCCGGTCGATTGCTTCTACGAGGGTGAGAACACGCTGGTCATCCATCCCGACGAGTGCATCGACTGCGGTGTGTGCGAGCCGGAATGCCCTGCTGACGCGATCCGCCCCGATACCGAGCCGGGCATGGAAGAGTGGGTCGAATTCAACCGGAAATACGCCGAGATCTGGCCGGTGATCGTGTCGAAGAAGGATCCGCTGCCCGATGCCGAGAAGCACGACGGCGAAGAGGGCAAGATGGAGAAGTATTTCTCGGAAGCCCCGGGCGAAGGCGGCTAAGCGATTCGGCCGTCGCAATCGCGGCTTTCAGGTCATCAAAGCTCTGAAAAACCTCGATATCTTGCCTGTCGCTGTTAGGCCGGCTTCCAGATGTCGTATTTTTGTGATATGATCAAACTCAGAAATCGACCGAGATGGGGATGACTCCGTAAGTATGTTCGCTTTGGAGTGCTGAAATCAATAAAGCCGGCAACCCGACGGGGGTCATTACAGACCCCGGTTCGGCTTTTGCCGTCTGTTCCCGCTCTGAAACCAAGGAAGCAAGTGCATGTCAAAATCGAAGAAGCTCGAGTTTCGCCCGAACGATTTTGTTGTCTACCCGGCCCATGGGGTTGGGAAGATCATATCGATCGAAGAACAGGAAGTTGCGGGATTCAAGCTGGAACTATTCGTGATCTCGTTCGAAAAGGACAAGATGACACTGCGGGTGCCGACCAACAAGGCCACCGAGTCGGGGCTGCGGTCGCTGAGCTCGCCGGACGTGATCAGCCAGGCCATGAAGACCCTGAAGGGCAAGGCCAAAGTCAAACGGGCCATGTGGTCGCGCCGGGCACAAGAATATGAACAGAAAATCAATTCCGGAGACCTGATCTCGATCGCCGAAGTGGTCCGTGACCTGCATCGCACCGACGAACAACGCGAGCAGAGCTACTCCGAGCGTCAGCTGTACGAGGCCGCGCTTGACCGGCTGACCCGAGAAGTCGCGGCTGTCTCGGGGTCCGACGAGATTGCCGCTGCCAAGCAGGTTGACGAAGCCTTGACCTCGCGCGCAGCCTGATCCGATGTGATCCGACAGATTTGACCGCCCCGGTTACGGGGCGGTTTTTTCATGGGCGCGCCTTGGTCGGGCGACCGGTTGCGGGTTAGGTTTTCGGGGATGGTACTGATCGAGAGGCGGTGATGAAACAAACGGTTAGGGCACTGTATGTCGGTCGCGCGGCGGTTTCGGTGTGGTTTCGGTATTTCCTCATCTTATTCGATTTCGCCTCGATCGTGTTCTTCGTTTCCACGGCCAACATACCCCACGGGCCGGCGCTGATCGCGGTCAGCTGGGGCGTGGGGCTGATCATCCTGCTGGATTTCCTGGCCCGATTGTGGATCGCCAAGGATCGCCGGAAACTGTTGTTCAAGATCTACACGATGGCCGATCTGGTGGTGATCGTGTCGATCGTCCTCGATCCGTTTCTGACCGGCAGCCTGGCCTTCCTGAGGGTTCTGCGGGCGCTGCGGCTGATCCATTCCTACCATCTGCTGCGGGATCTGCGGAGAGACAGCACGTTTTTTCGCACGCATGAAGATGCGGTGATTGCGGCGGTGAACCTTTTGGTCTTCGTGTTTGCAACGTCAACCGCCGTTTTGGTGTTCTTCATTCCATCCAGCAGCGAAACTCCCTATATCGACGCGCTGTATTTCACGATGGCTACTCTGACCACCACGGGGTTCGGAGACATCACCCTGCCCACGCCGGGCGGCAAGCTGTTTTCGGTGTTCATCATGGTCGTCGGGGTGGCGCTGTTCGTGCGCCTGGCGCAGGCCGTCTTCATGCCGCAAAAGGTCCGATATAAATGCAGCAGCTGCGGATTGTTCCGGCATGACCCGGATGCGGTGCACTGCAAGCATTGCGGCGCAACCTTGCGGATCGAAACAGGTGGCGTGACCTAGGCCGCAGCGGCCAGGACCAGAAGAAACACGATCTCGGACACTTGCTGGGTGGCGCCCAGGATGTCGCCGGTCTGGCCACCGATCTTTGCCTTGGCAATTGCAGCGACCGTCATCACCGCCAGGCCCGCGCACACCGTCGCGGCAATCGCGGGCCAGCCCGCCAGGGCCATGCCCAGAAAGCAGGCCAGAACCAACCCCGCGATCACCGCCGAGCCCGGAGGCGTTCCGACCTGATGGCTCAACCCCGCGCCGCGCGCATTGGGCAGCCCCGCCATCAACGGCGGCATCATCGCGCGCGAGACCACCGCCGCTGCCACGAGGCACGCAAGCCCTCCGCCGGTCAGAAGGGCGACGATCGCGGCCACCCGCATTAACTGTGAAAAAACCAACGCCAACACACCGAACGTGCCGATGTGGCTGTCCTTCATGATCTCGAGCCGCCGCTCGACCGAATAGCCGCCCCACAGCCCATCAGCGGTGTCGGCCAGCCCGTCTTCGTGCATGGCGCCGGTCACGATGGTCAGGGTTGCGGCGATCAGGGAGGCCGTGCACCAGGGCGGCAGACCGGCACCCGACGCCACCCAGCCGACCAGACCGGCCAGCAGGCCAACGACCAGTCCCGCGAGGGGAAAGGCCCAGACCGCGTGCGCCTGACGGGCGAAAACCTCGTCCGGCAGCCGGGGCAGGGGCAACCGCGTCAGAAGTACCAGCGCCAGCGGTATGTCCCGGGGCGAAAACAGCCGTGTGTCGTTTTTGTGCACCTGCGCGCCTTTCAAGGGGTTGTTGGAGCCTCGCGTTCGTTTAAACACGCAGGACGACTGTGATGCAACGAGGCTTTGAATGCTGCCCGAACTCGATGATCTGAATACTTTCCGGGATGCTTTGCGTACTGCGCCCGGTCCGGACGGGGACGCGCTGCGGGGCGCTTCCGACCGCAACGGCCAATTGACCAAGCCGCCGGGAGCCCTGGGTCGGCTCGAGGAACTGGCGATCTGGTATGCTGGCTGGCGCGGCGACGCGCAGCCGCGGATCGAGGCGCCGCAGGTGATCGTGTTTGCCGGCAATCACGGGGTGACAGCGCAGGGGGTTTCGGCCTTTCCGCCCGAAGTCACCGCGCAGATGGTCCTGAATTTCGAACATGGCGGCGCCGCAATCAACCAACTGGCCAAGGCGGCCGGGGCCAGGATGACGGTGCAGGCGCTGGATCTCGATCGACCGACGGCGGATTTCACGCAAGGCCCGGCCATGACCGAGGCCGAGCTTCTGGACGCGTTGCGTACGGGGTGGCGGGCGGTCGACCCCGATGCAGACCTGCTTGTGGTCGGCGAAATGGGCATCGGCAATACGACCCCGGCGGCGGCGATAGCCTGTGCCCTGTTCGGCGGAGAGGCCGCCGACTGGACCGGGCGTGGCACCGGTGTGGACGATGCCGGGCTTGCCAACAAGACGCGCGTCGTGGCCGAAGGTGTCGCACTGCACGGGGCCTCGGGTGATGGGCTCGAGATCCTGCGCTGCCTGGGTGGGCGGGAACTTGCGGCCATGGCCGGGGCGATCGCGGCGGCACGGGTGTTACGGATACCTGTCATTCTGGATGGGTTCATCTGCACGGCGGCCGCCGCCTGCCTGGATCGTGTGGCGCCCGGCGCGCTGGATCACGCGTTGGCCGGCCATCAAAGCGCCGAGGGCGCCCACGCCGCCATGCTGGCAAAGCTGGACAAGGCCCCCTTGCTGAACCTCGGGCTGCGGCTGGGCGAAGGGTCGGGTGGCGCGCTGGCGATCAACATCCTGAAAAGCGCCGTTGCCTGCCATTCGGGCATGGCCACCTTTGCCGAGGCCGGCGTGTCGGAAGGATGACGCCCATCTGATCCGGCCCCGCGCCGGATCAGGCGGATTTCTTTTCCTTCTTCTCGGCCAGTTCCAGCAGCGCGGTTTCCAGGTCCTTCTCCAATTCGCGCGCCTTTTCGATGTATTTCTTGTTCTCGGCCGTCGGCTGGCCGGGAACCCACAGCTCGGCCAATTCGCGGATTGCCTGCCGGTCGTGGTGATAGAATGTCTGTTGGGCCTGCGCGGCTTCGTATTCGCTCAGCCCGATATTTTCCAGCACATAGCGGCCCGCCCGAAGCGAACTGTCGAACAGCTCGCGGACGATATCATCGGCGCCGGCCTGGTAGAGTTCGTACACATGGGTGCGGTCATGAGCGCGCGCGACGATGTGCAGATCGGGGCGCTGCCGCCGGGCATAGGCAACCAGCCGGGTCACTTCTTTGGGGTTGTCCATCGCGGCCACCAGGACTGAGGCCTTTTCCAGCCCCGCCGCCCGCAGCAGTTCGGGCCGCGTCGGGTCGCCCAGAAACCCCTTGACGCCAAAGCGCCGCATCAACTGGATGGTCTCGATGTTGTGGTCCAGAACCACCGTCTTGAACCCGCTGGCGCGGACCAGGCGATTGACGATCTGGCCGAACCGGCCGATCCCGGCGATGATGACGGGCCCCTGTTCGTCGATGTCCTCGGGTTCGACCTGAGGGGCCCGGTCGCGGATGCGGCGCGACAGGACATCATACAGGATGAACAACAGCGGCGTGATCAGCATCGTCAGCGCGATGATCATCAACAGCTTTTGTCCAAGGGCAGGCGGGATCACGCTCTGCTTGGTCGAAAAAGCCAATAGCACGAAGCCGAATTCGCCCGCCTGTGCCAGGCCCAATGTGAAAAGCCAATGATCGCGCCCACGCAGATTGAAGGCGCGCCCGACGATGTAGAGGATGATGCCCTTGATCAGGATCACCAGCAGCGCCAGCCCGATCAGGTCGAAGGGATCGTTGAAGAAATACCCTACGTCAATGCCAGCCCCGACGGTGATGAAGAAAAGACCCAGCAGCAACCCCTTGAACGGCTCCAGATCGCTTTCCATTTCGTGCCGGAACTCGGAACTGGCCAGGACGACGCCCGCCAGAAAGGCCCCCAGCGCCGGCGACAGGCCCACCAGCGTCATCAGGAACGAGATCCCGACCACGATCATCAGGGCCAGCGCCGTATACATCTCGCGCAAGCGGGTCGCGTGGATGAACCGGAACAGGGGGCGGGTCAGGTAGACGCCGACCAGGATCACGACCGCGATCGCGCCCAATGTCACCAGCGTCACCGCCCAGCCGGGCAGGCCGTCGACCAGCGACAGCGCATGGTTCGCGTCGCCGTGCCCGTCGCCACCGCGCGTGATCGAGCCATCATCCTCGATGAAGATGCTGGCCGGCATGGCCAGCAGCGGTAGAAACGCCAGGATCGGGATCACCGCGATGTCCTGCGTCAATAGAACCGAGAACGTCGCCCGGCCACCATTGGTGCGCATCAACCCCTTTTCGGACAAAGTCTGAAGCACAATCGCCGTCGAAGACAGCGACAGGGTCAGCCCAACCGCCAGGGCGACCGTCCACGGTTGCCCGGTATAATAGGTCACGGCCGCGATGGCCGCGGTCGAGATTGAAATCTGCAACCCGCCCAGCCCCAGCAGCTTGTGCCGCATGTCCCACAGCGCGCGCGGTTCCAGTTCAAGCCCGATCAGGAATAGCATCATGACCACGCCGAATTCGGCCACATGCTGCAGGTCTTTGGTTTCCGCCCCCACCAAGCCCAGAATCGGCCCGATGGCAAGGCCGGCGGCGAGGTAGCCCAGAACCGACCCCAGCCCCAACCGCGCCGACAGGGGCACGGCGATCACCGCCGCCGCCAGATAGATCGAGGCCTGGTACAGAAATTCGTTCATCTCGTTCCTTTCGGGGCCGTCAAGTGGGTAGCGGGGCGTCGCGCTTGAGCTGATCCATCACGATTTGGCTTTGCACGCGGGCCACGGCAGGATGCGGCAGGATCACCTCGTGCAGCAAGGCGTTGAGCGCGGAAAGATCCGCACAATAGACGTGCAGCAGGTAATCCGCCTCGCCGGTCATCGTCCAGGCGCTGGTGATCTCGGGGCGGGAATTGACCATGCGGGCAAAGCTGGCCGATTGCTCGGGGCCGTGGGTGCCCAGATGCACCTGGATGAACCCCTGCACGTGCAGACCCAGCTTCAGCGGGTCCAGCTTGGCCGCGTAGCCGGTGATATACCCCTCGGCCTCAAGCCGCTGACGACGGCGGCCCGCCTGGCTGGGCGACAGGTTCAGCAACTCGCCCAACTGATGGGCCGTCAGATGGGCATCCTTTTGCAGGGCCGCCAGCAGGCGTGTGTCGATTGCATCCAGCATGTGCGAGTTTTTTTCAATCTTTATTATTTTCGCGCGAATTTCACGCATCAATTAGAAGTTTACATGAAAAATATGCGCAAAAACAGTGTGAAAAAATGCGTATTCTTGAATCAGCAAAGAAATTCCTTTCGTCGAGGAGACACGCCATGGGTCCTTTTCCCCACAATGCCCCGAAATCCGTCGTCAGCGCAGAAAACCCCGCCGGGACCGACGGATTTGAGTTCGTCGAATTCGCCCATCCCGAGCCGCAGGAGTTGCGCGATCTTTTCGCGAAAATGGGTTTTGAAATGGTTGCCCGCCACAAGGATAAGCCTGCAATCGAGCTGTGGCAGCAGGGCGACATCACCTATATCTTGAACGCCGATCCAGACAGTTTTGCCGCGAAATTCGTGGCCGAGCACGGGCCCTGCGCCCCGTCGATGGGGTGGCGCGTGGTCGATGCACAAAAGGCCTATGAACACGCGGTGTCAAAAGGGGCCGAACCCTATGATGGCGCCGACAAGACCATGGACGTGCCCGCGATCAAGGGCATCGGTGGATCGCTGATCTATTTTATCGACCAATATTACGAGACCTCGCCCTACAACGAGGAATTCGAGTGGCTGAAGCAGTCCAAGCCGCGCGGCGTGGGCTTCTATTACCTCGATCACCTGACCCACAATGTCTACAAGGGCAACATGGACAAGTGGTTCAAGTTCTACGGCGACCTGTTCAACTTCAAGGAAATCCGCTTCTTCGACATCCAGGGCAAGTATACCGGCCTCTACAGCCGCGCGCTGACCTCGCCCTGTGGCCGAATCCGCATCCCGATCAACGAGGACCGCGGCGAGACCGGCCAGATCGTGTCCTACCTGAAGAAATACAAAGGCGAGGGCATCCAGCACATCGCCGTCGGCACCGAGAACATCTATGACTCGACCGATGCGATCGCCAAGCGGGGGCTGAAGTTCATGCCCGGCCCCAACGATGCCTACTACCAGATGTCCTTCGACCGCGTGAAGGGCCATGACGAGCCGGTGGACCGGATGAAGAAGCACGGCATCCTGATCGACGGAGAAGGGGTCGTTGATGGTGGCGAGACCAAGATCCTGTTGCAGATCTTCTCGAAAACCGTGATCGGGCCGATCTTCTTCGAGTTCATCCAGCGCAAGGGCGACGATGGCTTCGGCGAGGGCAACTTCAAGGCACTGTTCGAATCGATCGAGCGCGAACAGATCGAGTCCGGTGAAATCGACGCCGCCTGATTTTCGGCGATAGGCCTTTCGGAACCCGCTGAGGGTTCCGGACTTCTCGGTGTCTCATCCCTTGGGCATTGTCAGGGTCAGGTTGCGCCCCTGCTTCTGATAACGAAGCTCGCTGTCACCGATCGCAACGACCTTGCCGCCGTCGATCCGGTCGCCGATCTTCAGCTTCTTGTACCGGCCGCTGGGCAGCCGGACCAGGGCGCGGCGGTTGGCCGGGGTGCCATAGACCCCGATCAGGTTCAGTCGTCTGAGGTTGATCGCGTTGTCCATCGTCGCCTGCCGGGCAACCGATGCGGTGCTGGGGATCTTTGGCGCCACGGATTTTGGCTGGAACGACCCCGCGTCGTCATCCGATTCCTCCACCGCAGCGACCGAGCCCAGCGTGGCGCCGCCGGTCTTTTGCCGTTGGGCGGCCAGTGCGGCAACCGTCGATGGGCGCACCCGTGGGCGCGGGACCCGGACCACCGCCTGTGCGGTGGGGGTTTGATCTGTCTGCGCCCTGTCTTGGACGGACTTGGGGCGGGCTTTCGGGCGTATGCCGGCCAGTTCGGTCAATGACCGCCCCCCAAGCTGTTCACGCTCGAACCTGTCGATCAGATCGGCCGGGCGCGTCTTGGGGCGAAGGCCGGCCAGCCGTTCGTCGGCCTGGGTGACCGTCGGGTCGGTTTCGAATCGAACGGGCACCGCCGGCGGCACCCGCGCTGGCCGTCCCAGATACACCATGACGCCGTCCTGGTTCAGCGTCCCCTCGGGGGTCGGCGTCACCAACCCGCGCGCGTCCAGCGCGAACCGCGTGCCCGGCGCCGCGGGAGCGCTGACCTGATCGACCGGTGCGTCGGATGCAAAACTCAGGACATCGGGCAGTGCAATCGCATCCTGTGACAGGTCGGTCGAGTCGATGGATGCAAGATAGAGTTCGTCCGGGTCCTCCAGTGGCGGTGTCGGCGGGGCCTCTGGCGCAACGATGGTCAGGCCGGTGACCTCTTGGAACACCTCCTGACTTTCGGGGTCGCGCTGGACCTGTTCGACCGGCGATGGCGCGACCGTCAGCGCATCCAGAACGGCGGCGTCGATCGGGTCCGGCCCGGGTGTGGGTGCGTCCGGGGTTTCAACCGGCGCCGAGACCAGATCGGCCAGGGCCTCGGGGTCGGTTTCGGAAGGAACAGGCGGCAATTCAACGGGCGCGCGTTCGGGTCCCGTGGTCGCCGCCTGCTCGAGGGAAGGCGGAGCCGGCTCCTCAGGCGTGGTCACGGGCGCAGTGGTCCGAGGAACCTGATCTTCGGGTTGGTCCAGTACGGGGGCCTCGGCAACCACAGGCGCGGGGGGGGCAGGGCTCGGGGCAGGGGTGTCATCCGAGCGGTTCAGAATGCCAAATGCCACACCGGCCAGTACTGCAACGACGGCCACCGGCACCGCACGGCGCAGGCGACGGTCGTTCCACAAGGTGCGTGCCGAGTGTCCGTCCAAGGTGTTCTGCGGGCGAAACGTCGCCGCGCCGTGCGGTTCAGCAACGGGGTGGACTGCGACCGAGGGCTCTGCGGCGGTCACTTCGGGCGAGGGTGCCGGTGCCGGCTCGGTCGGTTCAGTGCCCTCTGGGCGCGCGGGCAGGTCGGTTGCAATCGGCGCGGTTGCCGCCGTCGTATTGCCAGGTGCTCCGTCGAAACGAAACTCGAAGGATCCGGGCCAGGACTCACCCTGCGGAGGGGCCGCAAAACACAGGGGCACGAACCCGTATTGAACGGTAAATCTTCGCGCCTCGTCCAGAGTTTCGCGGGCGATTGCGGCCACTTGCAGAACACCGTCCCGACGCTGAGAATCATGGAGCAGCTCGTTCGCCGCATAGGGCGTCGCCGCGGCCAGTTCGGCCTCGATCCGCGCGGTCGGATCGCCCAAACCGGCGTCATCGGCTGGAATCCCAAGATAGCGGACATGCTCGGCCGGGATCACGACGATGCAGCTTAGGTCGTTGGCCAGCGCAAAGGCCTGTTTGCGCAGTTCGGTCAGGTTCTCGGAAAAATCCGGATCGTCCAGCGTAACGGATCCGATCTCGAACCATTCGCCATCGGACTGGTGCAGAAGCGTGATGCCGTTTTCCGAAAGGGACAACGCGAAGGCGGGTATCATGATCCGAAGATGCCGTAATTGCCAGAACCAAAGCAAACGCCCATGCGTTCGCCCAACGAGGTTAAAGCAGGAACCCGCCGAGGGAAAGGCAAAGCCGGATTCTCCCCTTGCTCGGCAAGGGTCTGCCGGCCCATTGTCCGAGACAGGAAACCGGAGGGATCACCTTGAAGACATTTGCTTTTTTGGCGGCAATGCTGGCGGCGACCGCGGCCGGCGCCGCCCATGCGGAAGAACGTCGCATCCGTGTGTCCGCGACCGGAACGGCCGAGGCCGCGCCCGACATGGCCACCATCATGCTGGGGGTCACGAACGAAGACAGGGCGGCCTCGGCCGCAATGCGCGCGACCTCCGCCGCCGTCACGAAGGTTCTGGCCCGGCTGGACGACATGGGCATCGCGCCGCGTGACGTGCAGACGCGCGACCTGTCGGTTTCGCCGGTCTGGAGCGGGCGGGGCTATTCGGGCGACGGCACCCCACGGATCACCGGCTTCGTGGCCTCGAACCGGGTGGTTGTGCGGGTGCGCGACTTGGGCGCGTTGGGCGCGATTCTGGATGGGGTCATGGAAGATGGTGCAAATGATTTCGGCGGCCTGAGCTTTGGCCTGCAGGAGCCCGAGCCGCTGGAGGCCGAAGCGCGGGCCAAGGCCGTGGCTGACGCCATCGAGAAAGCCCGGCAACTGGCGCAGGCCGGCGGCGTTACCCTGGGGCCGGTTCACTCGATCGACGAGCAGAGCGGCGGCCTGCGGCCGGTGATGCAGATGCGCGAGATGGCCATGGCCGATTCGGGCGGGGTCCCGGTCGCCGGTGGCGAGGTTTCGGTTTCGGTCACCGTGTCGATGGAGTTCGACATTTCCGACTGACGTCAGCTTTCGCTGCGGGCCATCAGTGGTTTCCGCTGTTGGCCCGAGGCATCGAAATTCTCAGGTGACAACCAGGTTTCGAACGCCTGCCGGATGCGTGGCCAGTCCGTATCGATGATCGAAAACCACGCCGTGTCGCGGTTGCGCCCCTTGTAATGGGTGGCCTGCCGAAATTCGCCTTCGAAGACAAAACCCAGCCGTTCGGCGGCCCGGCGCGACGGGGCATTCAGCGCATCGCATTTCCATTCGTACCTGCGATAGCCCAGTTCATCGAAGACGCGGCGCATCATCAGAAACATCGTTTCGGTTGCGACCGGCGTGCGCTGCATCAGCGGCGAGAAATGGATGTGCCCCACCTCGATTGCGCCGGCATTGCGGTCGATACGCAGGTAGGATGCCATCCCGACGGGCTGTCCGCCTTGGTCCAGAACCGTGTGGAACAGCGGATCGTCCCCCGTGCAGGTCTGCGCCAGCCAGGCGGCGAACCCCGCTTGCGAGTCGAACGGGCCGTAGGGCAGGTAGGTCCAGTTGCGCCCGTCGGTATCGGCGGCAAACGCCCGGAACAGGCCGGGCGCATGCGCATTCGCATCAAAGGGCACCACGCGGCAAAACCGCCCCTGCATGGGCGCGCTCGGTGGGGCCGGGCGGGGGAACTCCCCCGCAACCGGCAGGCCCACGGGCTGGCCCAATGCGTTGATCCGGTGCCCCGGCATTTCGGACTAGGCGCAAGCCTTGGATAGTGCCTGATCGAGATCGGCGATCAGGTCATCGGCATCCTCGATCCCGATCGACACCCGCACCACGTTCGGCCCGGCACCGGCGGCCTCTTGCTGTTCGGGGGTCAACTGCCGGTGCGTGGTCGAGGCCGAATGGATGATCAGCGACCGCGCATCGCCCAAGTTGGCGACGTGGCTGAAGATCTCGAGCGCGTTCACCAGCTTGACGCACGCGTCATAACCGCCCTTGACCGCAAAGGTGAACAGGGCCCCGGCGCCCTTGGGGTAATATTTCTTGACTCGCTCGTAATAGGGCGACGAGGGCAGGCCCGCATAGGTCACATAGTCCACGCGGTCGTCTTTCTCGAGCCACGCGGCGATCTTTTCGGCGTTTTCGACATGGCGCTGCATGCGCAGGCTCAGCGTCTCGATCCCCATCAGCGTGTAATGCGCAGCCTGCGGGTTCATCGTCATGCCTAGGTCGCGCAGGCCCACGGCTATACCGTGGAAGGTGAAGGCCAGTGGGCCGAAAGTTTCGTGGAATTTGAGGCCGTGATAGGCGGGCTCCGGCGCGCTGAGCGAGGGAAACTTGTCGCTGGCCGACCAGTCGAACTTGCCCGAATCCACGATGCAGCCGCCGGTGACCGTGCCATTGCCGGTCAGGTACTTGGTGGTCGAATGCACGACCAGCGTGGCGCCATGCTCGATCGGGCGGCACAGATAGGGCGTGGCCGAGGTGTTGTCGACGATCAGCGGAATGCCGGCGGCGTCGGCCACATCGGCCAGCGCACGGATGTCGGTGACATAGCCGCCCGGGTTTGCGATGGATTCGCAGAACACCGCGCGGGTGTTGTCATCGATGGCGGCCTTCACAGCATCCAGATCATCGGTATCAACGAACTTGGCCGACCAGCCAAAGCGCTTGATGGTCTGGCTGAACTGCGTGACCGTTCCACCATACAGCCGGGTCGAGGCGACCACGTTGCAACCCGGCCCCATCAGCGGGAACAGAGCCATGATCTGCGCCGCGTGACCCGAAGAACAGCACACTGCGCCAACGCCACCTTCCAGCGTCGCCACCCGCTCTTGCAGAACTGCCACCGTGGGGTTGGTCAGGCGCGAGTAGATATAGCCGACCTCTTGCAGGTTGAACAAAGCGGCCGCGTGATCGGCATCGCGGAACACATAGGCCGTGGTCTGATAGATCGGGGTCTGGCGCGCGCCAGTCGCCGGATCGGGGCGGGCGCCCGCGTGAATTTGCAGCGTATCAAAACCATAGGTGGGGCCGTCGGACATACGTCACTCTCCTGTTGGGTATATGCGTTGCAGAATCTCTAGGCGATTGCCGGGCCCGGCACAATGTCTGCGTCAGCGCAGCCACAGCCCCTTGTTCTTGATGATCTTGCGGATGGCCTGCTCGCGCTGGGGCAGGTTGTCCCGGTCGAACATGGCGCGGATCTTGGCGCCCTTGCCCTGATACACCAGCCGTTTCAGCGGATCGTAGTTCTTGAGCACCTTCTTGACCTTATTGGGCGCGGCAACAGTTTCCAGCACCTCGACCACCCGGTCGCTTTCGCGTGCGTAAAGCAGCGGGAACAGGCGATAGTGGCAGCTGACCGAGCCATCCAGCAGGCCCGCGGGCAGTACATCGCGCCCGCCGCCAAGCGCGTGGATGACCAGCGGCAGAGCCGCCTGGTCCAGCCACGGGTCCAGGTTCTGGCCGGTCAGGGCGGGGATCTCTTCATCCCGGATGGTGCGCGCATAGTCCAGAAACCGCGTGCCGAATTGCCGGGGGCATTTGTAGAAGAAATAGCCCGCATTGAAATACAGATACCGCCGCCAGTATTCCGCCGGTTGGGTAGGGTCGATCGAGCTTTGGAAATCCAGCCCGAACCGGTCATAGAGCGCCCGCCAGATGCCATCGAACCCCGGCCCGTACAGGGTCGGCTTGGGCCAGGTGCCCTCGACCTTCTGCGACGCACCGGGCCGGTCGAAATCGAACGGCACGGCGGCCAGGTCGCCTGTAATCAGCGTGTCGGTGTCGAAGAACACGAACGGCTCACCCTCGGGCAGGGCGGCCAGCGCCTCGATCTTGTTGCCGTAGGGATAGCTTTCGCCGAACACCTCGGACGAAAAGGGCAGGATCTCGGCATCGAGCTGTTTCAGCGCCTTCAGAACATCCTCGTTGCGGATGCTTGGGTCCTGGCTCCAGCGCGGGCCGGGTTGCGGAACGCCTACGAACAGGCGGCCCGAATATCCGGGCGCGGAGTGGCGCAGTGAGGCGGCGAACAGGACGGCTTCGTATTGCAGGCGGTTGTTCTGCCCGATGATCAGGATGTTGAATTTCTGCCGGTCTGCCTGCATCTGCGCCTTCCGTTCAGGGCGCTTGCCCGCCCCTTGCCGTTGGTTTCGACCTACAGCATCGCTGAACCTGCGTCAAAACCGTTGACGCCGCGTGTTTGAAATCGGGCCCGGCACGCCCATGTTGATGGAGGAGATCAGACAGGAGCGCGACATGCGGATCAATGCGGATTTCACCCAGCGGGTGGCGGTTCACTTCGACCAGACCGAGTGGGTGGCCTCGCCCGCCGCCGGGGTCGAGCGCAAGATGCTGGACCGGATCGGCGACGAGGTGGCGCGCGCCACCACCATCGTGCGCTTTGCGCCCGGCAGCGCTTTTGCCGCCCACACCCATGACGGGGGCGAGGAATACCTGGTTCTGGACGGCGTTTTTCAGGACGAGACCGGAGATTTCCCGGTGGGCAGCTATGTCCGCAACCCGCCGACCTCGTCGCATACGCCATCGGCCAGCCAAGGCGCGACGATCCTGGTCAAACTGCATCAATTCGACCCAAACGACCGCACCACCGTGCGCCGCTCGATCAACGGTGCGGACCAAGTGCCGCTGTTCAAGGACGACCACGAAACGGTTGAAGTGCGCAGTTGGCCGCCCGATCAGGTCGTGCCGATTGACGCGCCCGGCGGGGCTGAGGTCTTCGTGATCGACGGCGGCTTCACCGAACAAGGCGAGGAATTCGCGCGATGGGACTGGCTGCGTCTGCCGCCCGGAACGCGCACTGAATTGCGGGCAGGTCCGGATGGCGCCCGCGTCTGGATGAAGTCAGGGCACCTGTCCGTCATGGTCTGAGGCCGGTTTCGCCTGAAAAACGGGCAAATGCCACCAAAGAACCGGGTCATTCGGCCCGGTTTTCGCTTTTTTGACCATTTGGCAAATTTTACCAATTGATAAAAAATTTGTTTGTGGCAAGCTGGTCTCAATAACAAACATATCTACAGGGAGTAGAGTGATGGCACAGGGCCAGATGGCACCCGGCATCGTCGCCGGGCGGCTTTCCAGCGATGAGCTGACCTCGAATTTCACCGATCTGCATCCGCCTCTGGCGCCGCACGAGGCTGCCGTGGCCGCCGATCGGTGTTATTTCTGCTATGACGCGCCGTGCGTGACGGCCTGTCCAACCGATATCGATATTCCGCTGTTCATCCGGCAGATTCAGGCCGGGCAACCGGAATCAGCGGCAAAGACGATCTTCGATCAGAACATCCTGGGCGGCATGTGCGCCCGTGTGTGCCCGACCGAAACGCTGTGCGAGGAAGCCTGCGTGCGCGAAACGGCCGAGGGCAAGCCGGTCGAGATCGGGCGCTTGCAGCGGTATGCGACCGATACGCTGATGCAGGCCGGTGTGCATCCGTTCAAACGTGCGGCCCCCACCGGCAAGACCGTTGCCGTGATCGGGGCAGGGCCCGCGGGGCTGGCCTGTGCGCATCGGCTGGCGATGCTGGGCCATGACGTCGTGATCTTTGAGGCAAAGCCCAAGCCGGGCGGGCTGAACGAATACGGGATTGCGGCCTACAAGGCGACCAATGACTTTGCCCAGGCCGAGGTGGACTGGCTGCTGAAGATCGGCGGCATCAGCATCCGAACCGGCGAGGCGCTGGGCCAGACGGTCACTCTGGACAGCCTGCGCAACGACTATGACGCGGTGTTCCTGTCGATCGGTCTGGCCGGTGTGAACGCGCTGCGGGCCCAGGGCGAAGACCTGCCGGGCGTGCGCGACGCGGTCGATTTCATCGCCGAGGTCCGCCAGGCCGCTGATTTGGCTCAGGTTCCGGTGGGTCGGAACGTAGTGGTGATCGGCGGCGGGATGACGGCGGTCGATGCCGCGGTCAAGTGCAAACTGCTGGGCGCCGAGAACGTGACCATCGCCTATCGGCGCGGGCGCGCGGCAATGAGCGCCAGTAAATACGAACAGGATCTGGCGGCCTCGAAGGGGGTGCGCATCCTATGCAATGTCCAGCCCGTCGCCATCCATGGCAACGGGGCAGCGGCCGAGATCGAATTGGAGTATACTGCCACCGTGGACGGCAAGCTGACCGGCACGGGCGATACCATCCGTCTGGCCGCCGATCAGGTGTTGAAGGCCATCGGCCAGACGCTGAACGGCGCGCCCGAGGGGCTGGTGCTCGACGGCAACAAGATCGCTGTCGATGCGGCTGGACGCACCTCGGTTCCGGGGGTCTGGGCCGGCGGAGACTGTGCTGCGGGTGGCGAGGATCTGACCGTGACCGCCGTGGCCGAGGGCCGCGATGCCGCGATGGACATTCACGCCAGCCTGAGTGCCTGAGCGAGGCGTCGGCGCGTGAATTTGTGTGACAAGACGAAGATGCATCTTCGCATCAGGGAGGCCGGATAAATGGCTGATTTGAAAACGAACTTTCTGGGCATCGAAAGCCCCAACCCCTATTGGCTGGCCTCGGCGCCGCCGACCGACAAGGAATACAACGTCCGCCGTGCCTTCGAGGCCGGATGGGGTGGCGTCGTGTGGAAAACGCTGGGCGCGGAAGGCCCGCCGGTGGTCAACGTGAACGGCCCCCGGTACGGGGCGATCTACGGGGCCGACCGGCGTCTGCTGGGCCTCAACAACATCGAACTGATCACCGACCGGCCGCTCGAGGTGAACCTCGAGGAGATGGCCCGCGTCAAGGCGGATTACCCGGATCGCGCACTGATCGCCTCGATCATGGTGCCGTGCGAGGAGGAGGCCTGGAAAGCCATCCTGCCGCGCGTCGCTGAAACCGGCGCCGACGGGATCGAACTGAACTTCGGCTGCCCGCACGGGATGAGCGAGCGCGGTATGGGCTCGGCCGTGGGGCAAGTGCCCGAATACATCGAAATGGTCACCCGCTGGTGCAAGAAATACTATGACCGCCCGGTGATCGTGAAGCTGACGCCCAACATCACCGACATTCGCAAGCCGGCGGCTGCGGCCAAGAATGGCGGGGCCGATGCGGTGTCGCTGATCAACACGATAAACTCGATCACCAGTGTCAATCTGGACACGTTCAGCCCCGAGCCCTCGATCGACGGCAAGGGCAGTCATGGCGGCTATTGCGGCCCTGCGGTCAAGCCCATCGCCCTGTCGATGGTCTCCGAGATCGCCCGCGCCGAGGCGACCCATGGCCTGCCGATCTCGGGCATCGGCGGGGTGACCACATGGCGCGACGCGGCCGAGTTCATGGCGTTGGGCTGCGGCACGGTCCAGGTATGCACGGCGGCGATGACCTATGGGTTCAAGATCATCGATGAACTGACGGCGGGACTGTCACAGTGGATGGACGAAAAGGGATACTCCAACGTATCGGAGATCGTCGGGCGCGCCGTCCCGAATGTGACCGACTGGCAATATCTGAACCTGAACTACCTTGCCAAGGCCAAGATCGATCAGGATCAGTGCATCAAGTGCGGCCGCTGCTACGCGGCCTGCGAGGACACCAGCCATCAGGCTATCTCCATGTCGCCCGACCGAGTGTTCGAGGTGATCGACGAGGAATGCGTTGCCTGCAACCTGTGCGTGGATGTCTGCCCGGTCGAGGGCTGCATTTCGATGGTGCCGATGGCGGCGGGCGAGGTCGATCCGCGCACCGGAAAGGTGGTTCAGCCGGACTATGCCAACTGGACAACCCACCCGAACAACCCGATGGCCAAAGCCGCCGAGTGATCGGCGTCAGATCACCAAAAGGGGCCGCGCTGCGGCCCTTTTTTCATGGGGTCAGCAGTTTTCGGTACAGGGTGTCGATGAAGGGCGCAGCCCCTTCGAACGGGTCTTCGTCGCCCAGGATCGCCCGTACCTGAACATCGAAATCCGCATAATGCTGGGTCAACGCCCAGATCGAAAAGATCAGGTGATGCGGGTGCAGGCGAGCGATTTTGCCCTGATCCATCCAATGCATCAGAACGGCCGCCTTCTGATCGACCAGCGCCTTCAGATCGTTCGACAGGGCGTCATGGATGCGAGGCGCGCCCTGCACCAGCTCGTTCGCGAACAGGCGGCTTTCGCGCGGCAACTCGCGGCTCATCTGCAGCTTGCGCTTGATGTACGAGAGGATCTCCTCCATCGGCTCGCCGTGTTCATCAAGGTCGTGCAGCGGCGCCAGCCAGGTGTCCAGAAGGCCGGACAGAAGCGCGGTGTGGATCGCCTCTTTTGACGGGAAATAATACAAAAGATTTGGCTTGCTCAGCCCGGCCTCGGCCGCGATCTGATCGACGGTCGCCCCGCGAAAGCCATGGGCCGAAAACACGTTCAGCGCAGCCTCTAGAATCGCGGCGCGGTTCTTTTTCTGAATTCGGGTCGGGGCGCGGTCTTTGGGCATGTATTCAGGGCGTCTCTTTTTCGAACAAGCAGGTGTTGAATATGCCGATTTTTGCATCGGCGCGATGCAATTTCTTGACTGATGTTGAACCCGTGATAGCGTGAGTTTGACCAGATGGTCAAATCAAGACACCAAAAGCGAGCTAAATCGCAAGCAACAGGGAAGACGAACATGGCAGCTCCGGCGCAGAATCTCAGGATTAATGGCGACAGGTTGTGGGACAGCCTGATGGAGATGGCCAAGATCGGTCCGGGCGTTGCCGGCGGCAACAACCGCCAGACCCTGACCGACGAAGATGCCGAAGGCCGCGCGCTGTTCCAGAAATGGTGCGAAGAAGCCGGGTGTACCATGGGCCTCGACCAGATGGGCAACATGTTCGCCATGCGCCCCGGCACGGACCCCGATGCGCTGCCGGTCTATGTAGGCTCGCACCTGGATACGCAGCCGACGGGCGGCAAGTATGACGGGGTGCTGGGGGTTCTGGGTGCGCTCGAGATCATCCGAACCCTGAACGATCTGGGCATCAAGACGAAACACCCGATCGTGGCCACCAACTGGACCAACGAAGAGGGCACCCGGTTCGCCCCCGCCATGCTGGCGTCGGGCGTGTTCGCGGGGATGCACACGCAGGATTGGGCCTATGACCGCGAGGATGCCGAAGGCAAGAAGTTCGGCGACGAGTTGCAGCGCATCGGCTGGCGCGGCGACGAAGAGGTCGGGGCCCGTAAGATGCATGCCTTCTTTGAACTGCATATCGAACAGGGCCCGATCCTCGAGGCAGAAGGCAAGGATATCGGCGTCGTCACCCATGGGCAGGGCCTCAGCTGGACCCAGGTGACCGTGACCGGCAAGGACGCGCATACCGGATCAACCCCGATGCCGATGCGCAAGAATGCCGGGCTGGCGATGGCGCGCATTCTCGAAAAGGTGGACGAGATCGCATGGTCGCATGCGCCTCATGCCGTGGGGGCTGCCGGGCATATCGACGTCTATCCGAACTCGCGTAACGTGATCCCGGGCAAGGTGGTGTTCACGGTCGATTTCCGCTCTCCCGAGTTGGACGTCATCAAGGATATGGAGAACCGTCTGCGTGTCGCCGCCGAGGACATCGTGGATGAGATGGGTCTGCAGGTCGAGTTCGAGAAGGTCGGCGGGTTTGACCCGGTGAAATTCGACGAGACCTGCGTCGCCGCCGTACGCAACGCGGCTGAGCGGCTGGGCTATTCGCACACCAACATCATTTCGGGCGCGGGGCACGATGCCTGCTGGATCAACCGCGTGGCGCCGACCGCGATGGTGATGTGCCCCTGCGTGGATGGCCTAAGCCACAACGAGGCAGAGGAAATCAGCAAGGAATGGGCAACCGCCGGGTCCGACGTCCTTTTCCACGCGGTCGTCGAAACCGCCGAGATCGTGGAGTAGCCTGGGCCGCGCGCCCCCAACCCGCAGGAAAACCAAGAGAGGCGCAACAGACGCGCTCGCAGGGAGTTGAACATGACCACAGTCATCAAGAACGGAACCGTCGTCACCGCGGACCTGACTTACAAGGCCGACGTCAAGATCGAAGGCGGCGTGATCACCGAGATCGGGCCGGATCTGAAGGGGGACGAGCAACTGGACGCGACCGGCTGTTACGTCATGCCCGGCGGGATTGACCCGCACACGCATCTGGAAATGCCGTTCATGGGGACCTATTCCAGCGATGATTTCGAAAGCGGCACCCGCGCGGCGCTGGCCGGCGGCACGACCATGGTGGTGGATTTCGCACTGCCGAACCCGGGCGAAAGCCTGCTGGATGCGCTCAAACGTTGGGACAACAAATCGACCCGCGCCAATTGCGACTATTCCTTCCACATGGCCGTGACATGGTGGGGCGAGCAGGTGTTCGATGACATGAAGACCGTCATCGAACAGCGCGGCATCAACACGTTCAAGCATTTCATGGCCTACAAAGGCGCCCTGATGGTCAATGACGACGAGCTGTTCGCCTCGTTCAAGCGGCTGGCCGAGCTGGGCGGGATCGCGATGGTCCATGCCGAGAACGGCGACGTGGTGGCCGAGTTGCAGGCCAAGCTGCTGGCCGAAGGCAATACCGGCCCCGAGGCCCATGCCTATTCGCGCCCGCCGCAGGTTGAGGGCGAGGCCACCAACCGCGCCATCATGATCGCCGACATGGCCGGGGTGCCGCTCTATGTGGTGCACACCTCGTGCGAAGAGGCGCATGAGGCCATCCGCCGTGCCCGGATGCAGGGCAAGCGCGTCTGGGGCGAGCCGCTGATCCAGCACCTGACGCTGGACGACAGCGAATATGCACATCCCGATTGGGACCACGCCGCGCGCCGGGTGATGAGCCCGCCGTTCCGCAACAAACAGCACCAGGACAGCCTGTGGGCGGGGTTGCAGTCGGGCTCGCTGAGCGTGGTGGCTACCGATCACTGCGCCTTCACAACCGAGCAGAAGCGGTTTGGCGTGGGCGATTTCACCAAGATCCCGAACGGAACGGGCGGCCTTGAGGATCGGATGCCGATGCTATGGACCCACGGCGTGGCGACCGGGCGGCTGACGCCGAACGAATTTGTGGCCGTGACTTCAACAAATATCGCCAAAATATTGAATTGCTATCCGAAAAAAGGTGCCGTACTGGTGGGTGCAGATGCCGATCTGGTGGTGTGGGACCCGGACAAGACCAAGACCATCAGCGCGGCGACGCAGCAGTCGGCGATCGACTACAACGTGTTCGAGGGGCACGAGGTCAAGGGCTTGCCGCGCTTTACCCTAACCCGTGGACAGGTGGCGGTGCATGATGGCGAGATCCGAACGCAGGAAGGCCAAGGCAAATTCGTCGCGCGCGAGGCCAACACCACCGTGAACAAGGCGCTGAGCACCTGGAAAGAACTGACCGCCCCGCGCCCGATAGAGCGGTCGGGCATCCCGGCGACGGGGGTGTGATGCTCGAAGGTTGCCGACCGGGCAAAAAAGCCAAAACTTCAAGGCAGTAGGATGACATCTGAAAGCAATACCCGGCCCGTGATCGAGGCAAAGAACCTCGACCTGACCTTCCAAACCAATGACGGACCCGTGCACGCCCTCAAGGACGTGAACCTGGCCATCGACAAGGGCGAATTCGTCAGTTTCATCGGCCCTTCGGGCTGCGGCAAGACGACCTTTCTGCGCTGTGTCGCTGCACTGGAAACGCCTACGGGCGGCACACTGACCGTCAACGGCATGAGCCCGGACGAAGCCCGCCGGAACCGCGCCTATGGCTATGTGTTCCAGGCGGCGGGCCTGTACCCGTGGCGGACCATTGCCAAGAACATCAAACTGCCGCTCGAGATCATGGGATACTCGGAGCAGGAGCAGGAAGAACGTGTAAAGAGCGTTCTGGAACTTGTTGATCTTGCAGGGTTTGGTGGCAAGTTCCCCTGGCAGCTGTCGGGTGGGATGCAGCAACGGGCCAGCATCGCCCGGGCGCTGGCCTTCGACGCCGATATCCTGTTGATGGACGAGCCTTTCGGCGCGCTGGACGAGATCGTGCGCGATCACCTGAACGAACAGCTTTTGGCGCTGTGGGCGCGCACCGGCAAGACGATCGGCTTCGTCACCCACTCGATCCCCGAGGCGGTGTATCTGAGCACCAAGATCGTGGTCATGAGCCCGCGCCCCGGGCGGATCACCGATGTGATTGACAGCCCTCTGCCCAAGGAGCGGCCGCTGGACATCCGCGACACGCCCGAATTCATCGAGGTCGCGCACCGCGTGCGCGAAGGGCTGCGCGCCGGGCACGGGGACGATGTGTGATGGGCGGGGATGACATCAGACGCGCGACCGAGGCGGATGTGCCGGCCTGCGCAGCGGTGGTCTCCTCTTGGGTCCGCCAGACCGAGTGGATGACAGATGAACTGCCCCAACCGGAATTGGAGGCGCTGATCGCGCAGGCCTTCCCGGACCGTGAAATGTGGGGCGTCGGTGAACCCGTCGATTGCTACATGTCGGTCGATCCTGAGGCGCAGAAGGTCGGGGCGCTGTATTGCCTGCGGACCGGGCAGGGCATCGGCAAGCGCCTGCTGGACCGGGCAAAACAGGGACGCAGCTTTCTGTGGCTGACGGCCCATCAACCGAATGCCGCAGCACAACGGTTCTATCGCCGCGAGGGTTTTGTCGAGACCGGGACCGAGGCCGCAACGCCGCCCGAGACCGTCCCCGTGGTGCGGATGGAGTGGCACGCATGAAGCAGCTTGTCGCCGTTCTGACCGTTCTGCTGGCCATCGTCGTCATCTGGTACGCGGCCTGCATTCCGATGAACATCAAAGGCGTTCTGACCGAACAGGAACGGGCCGGGGCCGAAGTGGTTCCGCCCTCGGCCAAAGACCGCCGCGACATGGGGGAAATCGGCCTGGCGCTGCGCAACAACTTTGCCATTCCGGCGACCTGGGCGCAGGATCGGCCGCGTCTGCCCGCGCCGCATCAGGTCGCGATCGAGCTGTGGGAGACCACGGTTCAGAAGAAGATCACCTCGAAACGGTCATTGGTCTATCACGGCTGGGTGACGCTCAGCGCGACGATCTTGGGCTTTGCCATCGGCACGGGGCTGGGCATCCTGCTGGCAGTGGGGATCGTGCACAGCCGGGTGATGGACCTGTCGGTCATGCCCTGGGCCATCGTCAGCCAGACCATCCCCATTATCGCGCTGGCGCCGATGATCATCGTGGTGCTGTATTCGATCGGCATTCAGGGGATCATACCCAAGGCGGTGATCTCGGCCTATCTGAGCTTTTTCCCGGTGGTCGTCGGCATGGTGAAGGGCCTGCGCAGCCCTGACGCGATGCAGTTGGACCTGCTGCGCACCTACAATGCAAGCAACGGGCAGGCGTTCTGGAAACTGCGCCTGCCGGCCTCGATGCCCTATCTGTTCGCCTCGCTCAAGATCGGGATCGCTGCGTCGCTGGTGGGGGCCATCGTCGGCGAACTGCCGACCGGCGCCGTGGCGGGGCTGGGCGCGCGTCTGCTGGCCGGCAGCTATTACGGCCAGACGGTGCAGATCTGGTCGGCGCTGTTTGCCGCAGCCATTCTGGCGGCCTGTCTGGTGGGCCTGTTGGGACTGATCGAGCGGGCGGTGTTGAAACGCATGGGGATGGCGCAATGATGATGGTCGGTTTTGCAATCATTTTGTGGCTCGCCGGTTGGTGGCTGAACACCCGCTTGGCCAGCGGACCCTATGCCGACACGCGAGCGGTGCGCATTCTTGCGCCGCTGATCTTCGGCCTGACCGTCATCGGGATGTGGGAATTGCTGGTGCGCGGGCTCGAGGTGCCTCTGGTCATCCTGCCCGCGCCTTCGGTGATCTGGGAGCGGTTCTGGGACAGCCTGCCGATCTTGTGGGCCGATTTCGTGCAGACCATCATCAAGGGCGCGCTCAGCGGCTATGTCATCGGATGCGGCGCCGCCTTCCTGATGGCGATCGCCGTGGACCGGTGGGACTTCCTGCGCCTGGGCTTGCTGCCGGTGGGCAATTTCGTGGCCGCGCTGCCGATCGTGGGCACCGCGCCGATTCTCGTGATGTGGTTCGGGTTCGACTGGCATTCGAAGGCGGCCGTTGTGGTGGTGATGGTCTTTTTCCCGATGCTGGTAAACACGGTCGCCGGCCTGCGCGAGGCCACCGCCATGCAGCGCGACCTGATGGAGACCTATGCCGCAACCTATTGGCAAAGCTTTCTCAAGCTGCGCCTGCCCGCGGCCATGCCGTTCATTTTCAACGGGTTGAAAATTTCCACCACGCTGGCCCTGATCGGCGCTATCGTGGCAGAGTTCTTCGGCTCGCCCACTTTGGGCATGGGGTTCCGGATCTCGACCAGTGTCGGGCAATTGTCGCTGGACATGGTCTGGGCGGAAATCGTGGTCGCGGCGCTGGCCGGGACCGCCTTCTACGGTCTGGTCGCCATGATCGAGAAATTGGTGACCTTCTGGCACCCGTCACAACGCAGTTAAGCGGAACAACAATTCAACAGACCCCGAAAACGGGGCAGCACTAGCAACTAGGAGAAGATGAAGATGAACAAGCTACTGACCGGGGCCATAGCCGCCCTAGGATTCGCCGCAAGTTCGGCCTTTGCCGCAGACGAGGTGACGCTTCAATTGAAATGGGTCACCCAGGCCCAGTTCGCGGGCTACTACGTCGCCAAGGACAAGGGCTTTTACGAAGAAGAGGGGCTGGACGTCACCATCCTGCCCGGCGGTCCCGACATCGCGCCCACGCAAGTGATCGCGGGCGGTGGCGCTGACGTCACCGTGGAATGGATGCCCGCCGCGCTGGCCGCGCGGGAAAAGGGCCTGCCGCTGGTCAACATCGCGCAGCCCTTCAAAAGCTCTGGCATGATGCTGACCTGCTGGAAGGACGCGGGCATTTCCTCGCCCGAGGACCTTAAGAACCGCACGCTGGGCGTCTGGTTTTTCGGCAATGAATTCCCGTTCATGAGCTGGATGAGCCAGCTAGGTATCGACACCAGCGGCAAGAGCGAGAACGGTGTCGAGGTTTTGAAGCAGGGCTTCAACGTCGACCCTCTGCTGCAACGCCAGGCCGATTGCATCAGCACCATGACCTACAATGAATACTGGCAGGTCATCGACGCCGGCGTCAGCCCCGACGAGCTGGTAACTTTCAAGTATGAAGACCAGGGCGTAGCCACGCTGGAAGATGGCTTGTACGTGCTTGAAGACAACCTCAGCGACCCGGCCTTCGTCGACAAGATGGAACGCTTCGTGCGCGCTTCGATGAAAGGCTGGAAATACGCCGAGGAGAACCCAGACGAGGCCGCCGAAATCGTGCTGGAAAACGACGCGACAGGTGCCCAGACCGAAGAGCACCAGAAGCGCATGATGGGGGAGATCGCCAAGCTGACCGCAGGCTCGAACGGTGCGCTGGACCCGGCCGATTTCGAGCGCACGGTGAGCACCTTGCTGGCCGGCGGCTCGGACCCGGTGATCACCAAAAAGCCCGAAGGCGCCTGGACCCACCAGATAACGGATGCGGCTTTGAACTGATCCACCGAATGCTCAGGATGAAAACGCGGCCCTCGATTGGGCCGCGTTTGTCGTTGTGAATGTCGGATTTCTGTGGGGCCGAAGCGCAAATTGCGCTAGTATTATCCTGTAATTCCCCGAGTTTCCTACGAAACTCAGACTAGGTTGGAGAAAGTGCAAGATTTTGCATCAGAATTCAGCCACGCGGCGCAGCTTGTCCTGACAGGAGACCCCGACCTGTGGGCGATCGTGGTCTTGTCTCTGCAGGTCTCGGTGTGTGCGGTGCTGATTTCGGCCGTGATCGGGATGCCGGTCGGGGCCGCTCTGGCCGTGGCGCGGTTTCCCGGGCGGCGGGCGCTGATCATCCTGATGAACGCATTGATGGGGTTCCCGCCCGTCGTCGTCGGCCTTCTGGTCTATCTGATGCTCTCTCGGTCCGGCCCGCTGGGCGTGCTCGAGCTTTTGTACACGCCGACCGCCATGATCATTGCCCAGACCGTGCTGGTCACGCCGATCATCGCGGCGCTGACGCGGCAGGTTGTGGAATTGCTGGCCGAGGAATATTCGGAACAGCTACGGTCGCTGGGGGTGTCACGGCTGGCCTCGGTACCGGTGCTGCTGTGGGATGCGCGGCTGGCCCTGGTTACCGCCCTTCTAGCCGGGTTCGGCCGGGCCATCGCCGAGGTCGGCGCGGTGATCATCGTCGGCGGCAACATCAATCACGTGACACGGGTGATGACAACGACGATCGCGCTCGAGACCTCGAAGGGCAACCTGGCCCTGGCGCTGGCGCTTGGTGCGATCCTGATCGGGATTGCAGTGGCCGTGAATGCCATGGTCAGCGCCCTGACCCTGCGGGCCGAGCAGGAGGGGCTGCGCCATGCGTGACCTAATGCCAGACACGCCGAACCGGCTGGAAATTTCGGGCCTTGCCATCGAACGCAAGGGGCGGGTCCTGCTGGATGTTCCCCAGCTGTCGCTGGACGGGCCCGGGCCGACGCTGATCCTGGGGCCGAACGGTGCCGGCAAAAGCCTGCTTTTGCGCTGTCTGCATGGGCTGATCCGTGCCGACAGGGGCCGGGTCCTGCAGGATGGTCTGGACCTGAACGCCGATCACAAGGCCCGGCAGGCCATGGTGTTCCAGCAGCCGGTGCTGCTGCGCCGGTCGGTTGCGGCCAATCTAGACTTCGTTCTGAAACGCAAGCGGCTGGGCCGTGCTGCGCGCAAGGGGCGGATTGCTAACCTGCTGGCCGAAGGTGGGCTGGACAGCAAGGCCCGGCAATCGGCGCGGTCTCTGTCGGGCGGCGAGGCGCAGCGTCTGGCTATCCTGCGCGCGCTGGCGCTGGACCCCGAGACGCTGTTTCTGGACGAGCCCACTAGCGCGCTGGACCCCACCGCCACGCAGGCGATCGAGGCGATGATCCTGCGCGCTTCGGCGCGCGGGGTGCGGATAGTGATGGTCACGCATGACGTCGGGCAGGCCCGGCGTCTGGCGGCGGACATCGTGATGATGCAAGGCGGGCGCGTCGTCGAACACGGCACCGCCAGACAGGTGCTTGAGGCGCCGGAATGCCAAGCCTCGCGCCAGTATCTGGCAGGCTGGTTGGTCACATAACAAAAATCGGAGGCAATCCATGTTTCGCGCAGTACTCACAAGCGCCCTGGTCCTGTTCGGACTTGTCGCCAACCCGGCGACGGCCGAGGAGGCGTTCATCATTGTGCAGTCAACGACCTCGACGCAGAACTCGGGCCTGCTGGACTTCATTCTTCCGGGCTTCGAGGCCGAAACCGGAATCGAGGTGCGCGTAGTGGCCGTGGGAACGGGGCAGGCGATCCGCAATGCCAAGAACGGCGACGGCGACGTTTTGCTGGTTCATGCCAAACCAGCCGAGGAGGCGTTCGTGGCCGAGGGCTGGGGCATCGAGCGCCGCGACGTGATGTACAACGATTTCGTCATCGTCGGGCCCAAGTCCGACCCGGCGCACATCAAGGGAATGACCGATGCCGCCGTTGCCCTGACCGCCATCGCGAATGCCGGGGCGACCTTCGCCTCGCGCGCGGATGACAGCGGCACCCATCAGGCCGAGATGCGCCTGTGGCAAGCCTCCGGCCTCGACCCGACCGCTGACTCGGGCACTTGGTACCGCGAGACCGGCTCGGGCATGGGCGCCACGCTGAATCTGGCGGCGGGGATGGGGGCCTATGCGCTGACCGACCGGGCGACATGGCTGGCCTTCGGCAACAAGGGCGATCTTGCGGTTCTGGTCGAGGGCGATCCGGGCCTGTTCAATCAATATGGCGTGATCCTCATGAACCCGGAAAAACACCCCGGCGTTCGCGCCGCCGCGGGCCAGAGGTTCATCGACTGGCTCACCGGACCGGATGGTCAGGCGGCCATTGCGTCCTATCGGTTGGAGGGCGAACAGCTGTTCTTTCCCAACGCCAGGTGACCGGCCCTCAGCCGCTGGCGCCGTTGTGGCGGATCGCGCCCAAGTCGGTCAGGTCATAGCCGCCCATCTCGGCCGCGCGGGCGGCAAACCCGTCCGAGTGCAGAAAGGACAGCAGCTTCTGCAAGGGCGGTTCGAAATACGCCCTACGCCAGATCGCCAGATCCAGACGTTCGGAGTGGGTCGGCACGAAGCCCAGCCCATAAAGACTGGCCAGAGCCCCCAGCCCGAACCCGGCCTCGGCCTTGCCGTCGTGTAGGGCGATGGCCAGTTCCTCTTCGGTGCGGGCGCAATTGGGCAAGGTGTCCAGGTCGTCGCGGCTCAGGTCGTGTTCGGCCAAGTGTCGGTCGAACAGATGTTGGCTGGCGGCGCTGTCCTGCCGCAGCAGAACGCGGCGGCCCTTCAGGTCGACAAACTCGCCGATGCCTTGCGTTCCGGGCGACAACAGCAGGCCGCGCTGGCGATGGGCGATCTGGACCAGAACCACGGGCGCTTCGCCCAGCGTGTCGCGCAGCGCGCCGGTGTTGAACCCGCCAGGCTCGTGAATATGCAGAACCGCGGCCTGCGCCTTGCGGTCGGCCAGCCGCCGCAGCCCGTCAAACGATCCGTCGTAGTAGGTAGCCAGCCCCGAGCCGCTTTCGCGCAGCGCCCAGTCCAGCAGCGGATCGTGGCTGCCGGCCACGATCGGGGGCAGGGGCGGTTCAGCCGTCTGCGGGCCCGAGCGCGACGCATTCAGCCAAGCCAGCACCTCGGCCCGTGGAAACAGCAGCTTGCCCATAGCCCGCACGCAGGGCACCTCGCCCGATGCGGCCAGATCATAGGCCTTGCGCTCGCCGATTCGCAGCAGGTCGGCCAACTCGCGCGTGGTCAGGAAGTCGGGCATTCACTCCAGCCGCACGGCCGCGCCGCGTTCGGCCGAGGACAGGCCCATCTGGGTCAGCAAGAATGGGGCGGCGACCGTCACGACGGCCATCGTGGCAACAGCGGCAAGAAAGGCTTTCATCTGGTCCTCCTGGTTAGTCCGCGGGCGCCGTGGCGCCGCGCAGGAATTCGATCAGGTCGGCGCGGTCCTGCGCCTGCGCAATCCTCTGCATCGGCATTTTCGACCCCGGAATGTAGTGGTCCGGTCCCTGATCGAAAAGAGCGTTTATCGTCTGTTCAGTCCAAATGATATCAGACCCTTGCAGCGTTTCCGAGTAGGTGTACCCGGGCAGTGTCCCGGCCCGCCGCCCGAACACGCCATGCAGGGTCGGCCCGGCCCGGCGCTGATCGTCCGGCGTCAAGCTGTGGCAGATCGAGCATTTCCGGGCGAACTGCCGTTCTCCGTTTTGCATGTCGTCGGGGTCCTTCAGGAAACTCGGCTCTTGGCCGACCATTCGTTCCTGCGACCCCAGCGCGGCCACCGGCCAGCTATACATGGCCTGATCCAGCCCGCCTGCGTGCAGGTTTTCACCATCGGGCGAAAAGGCCAGTGCCCAGACCGGGCCGCGCAGCGTTGCGCGGAAATCCTGCGCGATCCGCCAATCTTGCGTGTCAATGACCATGATGTAGCCCTCGCCGTCGCCCACCGCCAGCAGCGACCGATCCGGGCTGAGGGCGAGCGCAAGGATCGGGCGACGGTCCAGCGTGAAATCGCGCTCGGCCCCGGTGGTAAGGTCAAGAATGCGGGTCACGCCATCGACCGCGCCATAGGCGATCCAACCGTCTTGCGCGTTCAGGACCAATTCGTTGATGCCGAAACCATGCTCGACCAGCCGCGCGGTTTCGGTTCCTGTCGTGACGTCCCAGACCCGCAGGCTGCCGTCGACCCCAGCGGAGAACAGCGTCCGCCCGTCCGGCGCGAAGGCCACCGCATTGACTCCGCTGCCCGTTGGGCCCAGCGACTTGGCCGCACCGCCCTCGGTTGGCCAAAGACCGATGGTCCCGTCCCAACTGGCAGTCGCCACGAGGGTCTTTGAGGCAGCGAGTCCGACGACCTTGCCCTTGTGCTGACCTACGACCTGTCCACCGGGCCAACGGCGCAGGGTAAAGTCGTCGCCGGCCGAATAGATCGCGGTGCCGTTGAAAACCACTGCGTTCACGGCAGCCTCGTGACCCTCGAGCCAGTCCGGCTGCTGTCCGGACCACAGGCCCACGGAATTGTCGAAACTGGCGGTGGCAATGCGCCCGTCCGGGGCCGTGGCGATGTCCATGATCGGTCCGCCATGGCCCTTGAGCGTGTAGAAATCCGCCGCCAGCGGCAGCGGCAGCAGGGCCAGCGCCAGAGCCAGCCCGCGCATCTATTCGGCAGGCGAGGCCGCGCCGTCGCTGGCCTCCTGTGCCTTTACCTCTTCCAGCCACAGCGAATGGTGCTCGCGCGCCCATTGCTCTTCGACCTCGCCGGTACCCATGGCGTCAAACGCGCCTTCCATGCCGACCGAGCCGAGGTAGATATGCGCCAGTATGATGGCGATGAAGGCATAGGCGACCATGACGTGCCAGACCTGGGCATATTGCATTTCTTCCTGCGGAGACATTTGCGTGGGCAGGTCCAGTCCCAGCAGCTGCGGCAACCCGGTCGCGTTGGCGATTGAAAACGTCTTAGCGAACATCGGCAGTTCGAACGGGAACAGCAGCGACAGGCCCGACAGGCTGATCGAGACGCCCATCAGGATGCACAGCCAGAAAATGATCTTTTGACCGGCGTTGAACTTCTTGGCCGGGGGGTGGCTGCCTTTGGTGAACAATCCGCCGCCGGCCGCCAGCCATTTCAGGTCGGTCCGGTTGGGGATGTTGTGGGCGATCCAGTTCACGGTGATGATGATCAATCCCAGCATGAAGGCCCAGGCCAGATTGTTGTGCAGCCACTTGCAGCCTTGCGCGATGGTGGCGAACCCTTCTTTGCCGAACAGCGGGATCAGGAAATCGCGGCCGTACAGCGACAGCAGGCCGGTTAATCCAAGGATCAGGAACGAGCCGGCAAACAGCCAGTGCCCGAACCTTTCAAATCCTGAAAACCGGGTGACCGTGCGGCCCGTTTTCTCACCATCGATGCGGATGCGGCCGCGGATCAGGAAAAACAACAGCAGAACGACCAGCATCCCGCTCAGAATATAGGTTCCGTACTCGCGCAGCGGACCGGTGCGGAAAGTCCACCACCACATGCCGCCGTCCTGGATCAGCACGCCGGCAGCAGGCCCCTTGGTCGACACGGTGACATCGGCCGAGCCATAGCGGATGGCGCGATACACATCGCTGTCCGAGGCGACGCCGCGCGTGCCCAACTGACCCAACAGCCCTTCGGCATTGCCTTGCCCGGTATTCTGCGCGCGATAGCTGTTGTCGACCTTCTCGCCGCGTTGCCGGGCCAGAATATCCTCGAGTGTCGTGGCGCCACCGGTCTGCGCGCGCGGGGCAGCGGCTGGTTCGTCTGTGCCGGTCGTGTCTTGTGCAAGCGCGCCGTGCGCGATCCCAAGTGTCAACGTCAAAGCCAGAAAAATGCGCAGCATCGGAACCTCGGTATTAATCCATAATCGGGTGACCCACCGGGGCGGGTCACCCGTGTTGTCAGGCTGAGGTCTCAGCCGTCCTTCTGGTCGTAGGCCGTGCCCCAACCCCAAGCGCCCGAGCCGAACCCGCGCGCCACGACGCGTTCGCGGTAGATGGCCGAGACCACGTCGCCGTCACCGGCGAGCAGGGCCTTGGTCGAACACATCTCGGCGCAGATGGGCAGTTTGCCCTCGGCGATCCGGTTGCGGCCGTATTTGGCGAACTCTGCGGTCGAGTGCGTTTCCTCGGGGCCGCCGGCGCAGAAGGTACATTTGTCCATCTTGCCGCGCGATCCGAAGTTGCCCGCCTGCGGGTATTGCGGCGCGCCGAACGGGCACGCATAGAAGCAATAGCCGCAGCCGATGCACAGGTCCTTGGAATGCAGGACGACGCCTTCTTCGTTCTGATAGAAGCAGTCGACCGGGCACACCGCCATGCAAGGCGCATCCGAACAATGCATACAGGCGACCGAGATCGAACGCTCACCCGGTTTGCCGTCATTGATCGTCACCACCCGGCGGCGGTTGATGCCCCACGGGACCTCGTGTTCGTTCTTGCACGCGGTCACGCAAGCGTTGCACTCGATGCAGCGTTCAGCGTCGCAGAGAAACTTTGCTCTAGCCATTATCGTCCTCCTTACGCTGCCCAGATCTTGCAGAGAGTCGCTTTGGTCTCCTGCATCTGGGTCACTGAATCATAGCCATAGGTCTGGGCGGTGTTCGTGCTTTCACCCAGTACGTACGGGTCGGCGCCTTTCGGGTATTTCTCCCTCAGGTCCGCGCCCTGGAAATGGCCGCCAAAGTGGAAGGGCATGAAGGCCACGCCGGCACCGACCCTTTCGGTCAGCATCGCCATCACCTTGACCTTGCCGCCCTCGGGACCTTCGACCCAGACCTGCGATCCGTCGCGAATGCCAAGGTTGTTGGCGTCACGTGGATTGATCTCGACGAACATGTCCTGCTGCAGTTCAGCCAGCCACGGGTTCGACCGTGTCTCGTCGCCGCCACCTTCATATTCGACCAGACGACCTGACGTCAGGATTATCGGGTAATCCTTTGAAAAGTCGTTCTTCTGGATCGAAGCATACAAGGTCGGCAAGCGATAGTCGTGCCGATCCTCGTAGGTGGGATAGTCGGCCACCAGATCGCGCCGCGGCGTGTACAGAGGCTCGCGGTGCAGCGGGATCGGATCCGGGAAGGTCCAGACCACTGTACGGGCCTTGGCGTTGCCGAAGGGCGCACAGCCATGCTTGATGGCCACCCGCTGGATGCCGCCCGACAGGTCGGTCTTCCAGTTGGTCTTGGGCCCGGCCACGGCGTCGATGGCCGCGCGTTCCTCGGCCGTCAGGTCGCCATCCCAGCCCAGATCCATCAGCATCTGCATGGTAAATTCAGGGTAACCGTCCTGAATCTCGGAACCGACGCTGTAGACCCCTTCGGCCAGCAGGTTCTGCCCGTCACGCTCGACGCCGAAACGTGCGCGGAAGGTCAGGCCGCCCTCGGCCACCGGTTTGGACATGTCATAGAGGTTTGGCGTCCCCGGATGCCCCATCTCGGCGGTGCCCCAGCAGGGCCAAGGCAGGCCGTAGTATTCGCCGTCATTCGGACCGCCCACGGCCTGCAGCGTCGTTCTGTCGAACGTGTGCTGGTTGGCCATATGGCTTTTGATCCGCTCTGGCGACTGACCGGTATAGCCGATCGTCCACAGCCCCGCGTTGAACTCGCGCGTGATGCTTTCCACATTCGGGGTTTCGGGGTCCTCCATCTCGATATTGCGGAAGAGCCGGTCGGCCCAGCCGAACTTGTTGGCGAACTTGGCCATGATGACCTCGTCCGGCAGGCTTTCGAACAGCGGATCGACCACCTTGTCGCGCCACTGCAACGACCGGTTCGACGCCGTGACCGAGCCACGGGTTTCGAACTGCGTGCAGGCCGGCAGCAGATAGACGCCATCGGTCCGGTCATGCAGGACGGCGGAAACGGTGGGATACGGGTCGATCACGACCAGCATGTCCAGCTTTTCCATCGCCGTCTTCATTTCGACCATCCGGGTCTGCGAGTTGGGCGCGTGGCCCCACAGAACCATGGCGCGGACATTGTTTGGCTGATCCATGTTTTCGGGATCTTCCAGAACACCGTCGATCCAACGCGACACCGGGATGCCACGCTCGTTCATCAGCGGCTTGTCCTTGCCGTCCTTGTCCTTGATCGTGTCGAATTGTCCTTTCAGCCAGTCCAGATCCTCGCCCCAGACACGCGCCCAGTGACCCCATGCGCCTGCAGACAGGCCGTAATAGCCGGGCAGGGTGTGGGACAGGACGCCAAGGTCGGTTGCGCCCTGCACGTTGTCATGGCCGCGGAAGATGTTGGTGCCGCCGCCAGAGGTGCCCATGTTGCCCAACGCCAGCTGCAGCACGCAATAGGCGCGCGTGTTGTTGTTGCCGTTGGTGTGCTGGGTTCCGCCCATGCACCAGATCACGGTGCCAGGACGGTTGTTGGCCAGCGTCCGCGCCACGCGCTTGAGCTGCGATCCCGGCACGCCGGTGACGCGCTCGGTCTCTTCGGGGGTCCAGTTGGCGACCTCTTCGCGGATCTGGTCCATGCCCCAGACACGGGTGCGGATGAACTCTTTGTCTTCCCAGCCGTTGTCGAAGATGTGCCACAAGATGCCCCAGATCAGCGCCACGTCGGTGCCGGGGCGGAAGCGGACATATTCGTCGGCATGGGCCGCGGTGCGCGTGAAGCGCGGGTCACAGACGATCAGCGGGGCGTTGTTCTGCTCTTTCGCGCGCAGGACGTGCAGCAGCGAGACGGGGTGCGCCTCGGCAGGGTTGCCGCCGATGATGAAGATCGCCTTGGAATTGTGGATGTCGTTGTAGCTGTTGGTCATGGCGCCGTAGCCCCATGTATTCGCAACACCCGCAACGGTGGTCGAGTGGCAAATCCGCGCCTGGTGGTCCACGTTGTTGGTGCCCCAGTAGGCCGCGAACTTGCGGAACAGATAGGCCTGTTCGTTGTTGTGCTTGGCCGAGCCCAGCCAGTAGACGCTGTCAGGCCCCGACTCCTCGCGGATCTTTATCATGCCGTCGCCGATCTCGTTGATCGCCTCTTCCCAGCTGATGCGCTTCCACTCGCCACCCTCTTTCTTCATCGGGTATTTCAGGCGGCGTTCGCCGTGGGCGTGTTCCCGGACCGAAGCCCCCTTGGCACAGTGAGCACCGAGGTTAAACGGGCTGTCCCAACCGGGTTCCTGCCCGATCCACACGCCGTTCTGCACCTCGGCAACCACGGTACAGCCGACCGAGCAATGCGTGCAGACGGATTTGATGTTCTCGACAGCCGTATTGGCTGCGGTCTGGGCGCTGGCGGGCGACACGGTTCCACCCGTGGCGCTGATCGCGGCCAGGCCGCCGATCGTCAGGCCCGAGCCACGCAGGAACGCGCGGCGATCGACGCTCTTTTCGCCGATTTGGGACAGGATACTTGTCCGCTGGGGGCGTCTCGCAACCCCGTTGGTCTTTTTCCTAAGCATTTCTTTCCTCCCTTGCTGGCCATGCTGATCATGGCTGGCTTGGTGTTTCGAAATCGACGTCAGGGCCAATCGCAACCGTCAGCCGAGTGTGACCACGTCCGGACCTGCGCCGGGCGTCGCCGAGGCGGCCTAGAAGCGCGCGCTGTCGAAATAGGCGCGGGTATGCGCCGTGTCCTGAATGCGGGTCTCGTCCGAGGGTTGCTCGGCCGCTTCGACCTCGGTTCCCAGGCTGGTCGCTGCAACGGCTGCCGGGGCCGCGGTGCCCGCCAGTTTCAGGAAGTCGCGGCGGCTGGCGCCGCTCTCCTTGGTCTTGCTCATGGGATCCTCCTTTCCCATTTGCGGTTCAGCGCCCGCCGGGGCGCCAGCGAATGACGGCCGCCTAATGCGTCGTCATGCGGAAGGCCTCGCGTTCGATCTCCATGAAAACCCGGCCGGCTGTGCCGACCGAGGCATAGAGAACCGAATGCTCGGCTGCTTCCAGGTCCGAGAAAAAGTGCTCGGCCCAGGGACCGATATGCTTGTTCCAGAACGTCTTTTGATCTTCCAACGCGGCCGGGCCGCCGAAACGGCCGACGATCATGCCGCCCATCATCTCCATCAGCGAGGCGATGTTGTCTTCGGGTTCGAACACGTTTGCCGCCCGGGTGATGCCCCGCGCAGCCATGTCGTTGCGCAACTGCGCAAGCGGTTTCTCGTTCAGGAAACCGGTCAGGTAGAAGCTGGCATAGGGCAGCAGTTCTCCGCGCCCAAGCCCGATGAACAATGCGTTGAACTCGCGCTCGGCAGCTTCGGGCTTGGTCACTTTGGCCACGCGGGCCATGGCCTGAATGGCCTGGCCCAGATCGGTCTCGTCCCCCGACAGCGCCGCGATCTGGCTCAGCAGGGTCTGGTCGGGCGGTGTGGCTAGCAGCAGGCCCAGGAAGTTGTAGAAATCCGCGCGCAGACGGTCCTCGGGGGAAATCTCGAACGTCTGCGGGTCGCGAATGTTCATCGGGTCATCCTTCGAATTCGAATTTCATGCGCCGCGGGGCCGGGGTGCGCTCGTCCTCATCCGGTTGGATGGCGTCTGCCACTTCGACAAGGGGCGCGGGCTCGGCTTCAGGTTCGGGCGGTTCGGTTGCCGGCACGGCTTCGGCCTCGACCGGTTGTTCCTCGGCTTGCTTCTGCTCGGCCAGCGCCTCGATGTGGCGCAACATGCCTTTGCCCACCTGATAAGCCGTCTGCAGGTTTTCGACCACGCAGGCGGCGTCGGTGTAGTCCTCGCCGTAGTCGACCAACCCGTCCACATTCGCCAGCACCGGGTTCAACCTCCACAAGCGCCGCAACGCGCGGCGGCGCAGACGGTCCGGCACTGCCTTGGCCATGAAGCCTGAAACATCGTCGCCCGCCTGCAGCAAGTCGGGGTCGGGCAGGTCAAGCTCGGCCAAAATCTCGGCGTCGGTCTTTTCTTCCAGTTCGGCCTGCTGCGCGGCGATCTCCTGCGCGATCAGGGCCTCTTGTTCGGCATGCGCTTCGGCCTGCACGGCGGCCTTGCGGCGGGACCAGAAATCCTGTCGAGCGCTCATTGCACGGCCCTCCGCGGGGCGCGGTAGACATCCGAGGCCTGCCGGATGCGCGAATCGCCCTTGCCGTCTTCCACAAGATCCACCCGTTTCTTGTCGCGGCGGCGTTTGACGAACACCTCATCGCGGTGATGGGCCAGAGTGAAATCGCGCACCCAGGCAATCAGGCCTTCGGTCATCGGGATCTTTTCCACGATCTCTTCGCCGGTATCGGCATAGTCCTGCCCCTCGTAGGGCGAGGCGGTGATCAAAAACGCGTTCAGCGGACGATCGCCTTCGGCATCGTCGCGCAGGACAAGGTAAAGGGACGGCTGGCTGTCCGAGAGATTGGCCATATAGGCCTCGGTTTCATCGGACCAGAGTTTCAAGGGCAGGGTGGCGGCGTGGTATTCGACCGCGTCGCCCTCGCGGCGCAGTTCGACCCAGTCAGCGGGTGGGGCGCCAGGCAGCACCGCGACCGCGCGCCAATTCCACCGGGCCCAGCGCGTAACCCCCGGTGTCTTGCGCACGACGACGCCAACCGGCATTTCGATCTGTTTTGCGGCCTCGGCCACTTTGATCCTCCCCGGAAAAGCTCTCCCCTGCTTTCCCTATGGTTCACTATGGTACACAAATGGGCCACGTGCCAAGCCCGCAGCGGCCTGAAATGGTGGTGATTTGGAAAAAAAGTCGTCGCAAATGGGTCGCGGCGACGATCAGCCGGCGATGGCGGACGATACACAGTTTCTGACCGGAACCGGCCGCCACACGTTGCATGAGCGGCGTTTGGGTCTAAGGTTAGGGGCAAGGAAGAAATGCGGGGGGAACATGGTCACCAAACTGGTCTTGTGCGATTGCGCCGGAAGTCAGGCCCTGGACGGGCAGGGGATATCGGCTGCTTGCGGCGCTGAATGCAGCAAGGTCCATACGGCCCTGTGCACCACCGAACTGACCGCTGCGGCAAAGCTGATGCAGTCGGATGACCAGATCGTCATCGCCTGCGGGCAAGAGGCCCAAGTGTTTCAAGAACTGGCCGAGGAACTGGGCGTGGATCACCCTGGCTTTGTCGATCTGCGCGACCGGGCCGGCTGGTCCGAGCAGGGGCGCGCGGCGTTGCCCAAGATGGCCGCCCTGGCGGCCGAGGCTCTGTTGCAGCAGCCGATCACGCCCAGCGTGGATGTCATCAGCGAAGGCACCGCCTGCATAATCGGGCCGGGAGCGGTTGCGTTTGACCTGGCCCAGCGACTGTCGAACACGATGGCGGTGACGGTGGTCGTCACCGATGATGCGCAGCCTGACAGCCGGGCCTATGACGTGGTGCGCGCGCGGGTCCGATCGGTCTCGGGGGCGCTGGGCGGATTCACCCTGCGGTTGGATGCGCTGCAGCAGATTGATCCGGCCGGACGCGGCGCGTTTGCCTGGACCCCGCCGCGCGACGGTGCGGTGTCGGCCTGCGATGTGCTGATCGACCTGGCGGGGGGTACGCCTTTCGTGACGGCTCCCGACAAGCGCGAAGGTTACCTGCGCGCCGATCCGCGCGATGCTGTGGCGGTTGCCCGGTTGGCCTTTGACGCGGCGCAGCTGGTCGGGACCTTTGAAAAACCGCTGTATGTCCGGCTCGAAGAAACATTGTGCGCCCATTCGCGGGCCGGGCAGGTGGGCTGTTCCAACTGTCTGGACATCTGTCCCACCGGTGCCATCACCCCGGCCGGAGATCACGTCGCCATCGACCCGATGGTCTGCGCGGGCTGCGGTGAATGCGCGGCCTTGTGCCCCTCGACCGCGATCAGCTACGAGGATCCGCCGGTGGCGGCCCTGCTGGCGCGGATGCAGACCTTGGCGGCGGCCTACCGTCGGGCCGGAGGGCGTGCTCCGCGCCTGTTGGTGCATGATGCCCACGGGGCCGAGATGATCCGGCTGGCCGCGAGGTTCGGGCGCGGGCTGCCCGCCGATGTGATTCCGCTGGAACTGTGTGTGGTGTCCGGCTTTGGACATGCCGAGATGCTGGCTGCCTTGGCTCATGGCTTTGCCCGGGTCGACATCCTGCTGGCCCCGACGACCGAGCGGGATGCGTTGGAGCGCGAACTGCCGCTGGCGCTGGCCATCGCCGGAACCGACGTCGTTGGAGTGATCGATGAATCCGATCCCGATGCGCTGGCCGATCTGCTCTATGCGCAGGACGTGCCGCAGCCACTTGCCCAGCCGGTTCTGCCGCTGGGCAACCGGCGCCAGATTACGCGGTTGGCGGCGAAGGCGCTGCGCCCCGATGCGTCTCAGCCGCTTCCTCTGCCGGAACACGCACCCTATGGCGCGGTGGCGGTGGACACCGAGGCCTGCACCCTGTGCCTGAGTTGCGTGTCGCTGTGCCCGTCAGGCGCATTGATCGACAATCCCGACATGCCACAGCTTAACTTTCAGCAGGATGCCTGCCTGCAATGCGGGCTGTGCAAGACCATCTGTCCCGAAAGCGCGATCACCCTGGTGCCCGAACTGGACCTGAGCGACCGTGCGCTGTCGCCGCGTGTTCTGAACGAGGAAGAGCCCTTTGCCTGCATCGAATGCGGTGCTCTGTTCGGGGTGAAATCGACGGTCGAGCGGATCATGGAAAAGCTGGCCGGCAGCCACCCGATGTTCGCCTCGTCCGAGCAGGCGAAGATGATCCAGATGTGTGACGATTGCCGTGTGCAGGCGCAGTTTCACAGCGAGGATAACCCATTTGCCTCAAAGCCCAAGCCCAAGGTCGTCACCACCGATGACTACTTCAGCAAGCGCAAGGATCACTGAAGTTTGAGCGGTGCCCCCAGATCGGCCGCGCGGATGACCGAGACATAGGCGAGGATCGCCTCAAGCTCGTCTTGCGTCAGCCTCAGCGGGTGAATGGGCGAGGGGCGCTCGGGGTCGAAGGGCGCAGTGATCCCCTCGATCTGGGTAAAGGACGGATGCGGGTTCAGGGCGAAGAACGCCTGGAACCGGTTCGACCAATCCGGCATCGCGCGCAGCACCGCAAAGGACGGCGTGGAGCCCAACCCGTTCATCCGGTTCTGCGGGCCAATCACATGACAGCGCCCGCAATGGGTCAGCGACAGCTTTTCGCCCAGCAAGGCGTCGCCTTCGATGGCATCCGACTCGGGCGCAGCGACCGTTTCGAAACTGGCCGAGAACGGGCCGCCCTCGGCCGGTGCAAAGCTTTCGACGGTGCGCTTGCCCACGTCGGACAACAGCCAATCCTGAAAGCGGGCCTGCCGCGGGTCGTCCTGAATGCGCAGATGATAGATGTCGCCGCCGCGCTGAAACACCGGCTGCCCCGGTGGCCCGACCGCCAGAACCATCGCGCCCGCATCAACCGCGACAACGCGAATTCCGGTCTTGAGCGAGAAGCGCGGAAGAATATGTTTCAAAAGACCCGAGCGTGCGACATCCTCGGGCGCGGTCAAGCCAATCTCCTCCTGCGACCAAGAGGGGCTGGCGAAGAGCGTCAGGCTGAGGCACAAAAGAACAAAGCGCATGGCCCAGCCTAACGGCGACAGAGTGAATGCGTCAAATGAACGAACAAGACGGAGACACACGGCGATGAGCGGCGATTACAACATGTCGATGCGCAAATTCCTCAAACAGGTTGGCGTGACCAGCCAGCAGGCCATCGAAGACGCGCTGCGCAAAGCGGGCGATCCGGCGGGTAAAAGCTTTGAAGTCAAGATGGTCCTGACGATCGACGGTCTGGATGTCGAACACGTGGTGACCGGCCAGATCAAGGACGGCGACGCATGAGCATCCGCGACGCGGTTCTGGCGAACCTGAAAAAGATCACCGACCCGGTTTCGGGGCAGGACATCGTAAGCGCGGGTGTGGTTCGCGCGCTGAATGTCGAGGGCGATACCGTGCGCTTCGTACTGGAAATCGACCCCAGGAATGCCGAGAAGATGGAACCGGTGCGCGCCACCGCCGAAAAGGCGGCGCAAATGGTCGACGGGGTGGCCAAGGTCTCAGCCCTGCTGACTGCGCACTCCGACAAGGCGCCGCCGGATTTGAAACCCAAGCCCAAACCCTCGCAGACCGGGCCGCAGGCGGTGCCGGGGGTTGACCGGATCATCGCCGTGGCCTCGGGCAAGGGCGGGGTCGGAAAGTCGACCGTCTCGGCCAACCTGGCCTGTGCGCTGGCGGCCGAAGGGCGGCGGGTCGGTCTGCTGGATGCCGATGTGTACGGCCCTTCGCAGCCGCGCATGCTGGGCGTGTCGGGACGGCCGGCCAGCCCCGATGGCAAGACCATCCTGCCGCTGCGCAATCACGGCGTCACCATGATGTCGATGGGGTTGATGACCAACGAAGGTCAGGCGGTGGTCTGGCGCGGTCCGATGCTTATGGGCGCGTTGCAGCAGATGATGAGCCAGGTGCAGTGGGGCGCGTTGGACGTGCTGATCGTCGACCTGCCGCCCGGCACCGGTGACGTGCAGCTGACGCTGAGCCAGAAGTTCAAGGTAGACGGCGCCATCGTCGTCTCGACCCCGCAAGACGTGGCCCTGATCGACGCGCGCAAAGGCATCGACATGTTCCGCCAGCTGAAAACGCCGATCGTCGGCATGATCGAGAACATGTCCACGCATATCTGCTCGAACTGCGGGCACGAGGAACACGTGTTCGGCCATGGGGGTGTCGCCGCAGAAGCCGCCGAACTGGGTGTGCCGTTGCTGGGGGAAATTCCGCTGCATCTGGATATCCGCGTGGCTGCTGATGGCGGGGCACCGATCGTGGTCAGCAAACCCGATAGCCCGCAGGCCGAGGCCTTCCGCAAGATCGCCCGCGATCTGATCGCCAAGGGCAAGGCATGACGCAGCCGGTCTTTCCCCCGTTACTGTCCGGGCACCCGGTGCAGGGTGGGGAAGATCCGTTCGACCATGCGCAGGCCATGGCGGCGCTGGGCTGCGATGCGGGCAGCGTCGTCTACAACATCCAGGCGGATCGCGTGCGCGCGGCCATCGTGTTTGCGCCCGAGGTGCCATTGCAGGACGCCATGGCCATGCTGCCGCTGTGTGCCGTCGGGTTTCAGAACGCGCTGGGCGCGCTGGCTCCGCCCGAGGTGGCGGTGCATCTGGGCTGGGATGGTCCGATTTTCGTCAACGGGGCCCGCTGCGGCCGATTTCGTGTGGCCGCGTCGACATCCGATCCGGAAACCGTGCCCGACTGGCTGGTCGTCGGCTGGGAACTGGCTTTGCTGCAAACCGGGGACGAGCCCGGCAAGTCGCCCGATGTGACGGCCCTGTATGATGAAGGTTGCGCGGAAGTGTCCCCGGTGCAGCTGGTCGAAAGCTGGTCGCGTCACATGCTGACCTGGCTGAACCGCTGGTCCGAGGATGGCAACGCGCCGTTGCACGGGGAATGGATGGGCTTGCTGCAGGGCGTCGGAGAGCCTTATGGTGATCGCGGCGTGTTTCTCGGGGCCGATGAGCGGTTCGGCATGCTGCTGCGGAACGGGGCGGACACGCAGCTTGTTCCGTTGACCCATCTGTTGGAGGACACCCATTGAACCTGGCCCGCGCCATTCATTTCGACGAAAGCGACCTGAACGTCTTTCACTCGCCCGCCCGAACGGGCGAGTGGTGCATCTCGGGCGGGTTCGAATTTTCGAACTGGGGCGAGGCCGACCTGGCCGGCAAGGCGCGTCAGGCATTTGCCAATGGGTGGCTGGGGCTCGAGACCTTCGGGCGCGTGACCTTCGTGGCGGTGACGCAGATCGAACCGGCCGAGATGGAGCGGCTGGCCACCAACCTGGCCGAGCATTTCGTGCGCCTTTACGGCGCGCCGTCGGTCGAGGCGGCGCTGGACGTGGCCCGTGCCGAGTTGGCCCATATGTCCGAGATGTGTGACGATCATGCACCCAACACCCTGCTGACCGTTGCCCGCAGCCTGACCGAGTCCGGCGTTCACGAGGCTTTTCGGGTCATCACGCCGCAAGAGGCCGAGTTGGAGGCCTTTGCCGTTCACGGGTCATTGGACGAATGAATAGGGAGCGTGCCTGGCGGTCACGCCGGGTAGCGGTTCAATCGACAAGCTTGGGGTGACGCTCAAGCTTGATTGGCCCGAACTCGGTGCATGTTGGGTCAGTGCTGTAGCCCAGTACGTCAAACTCGCGCTGAAAGATGTGTGCGACCCTTTCGATGGTTTCTGGGTCATAGTGGTCGATATATTTTCCACGTTTCGATTTGTTCATGTGCGGCAGCCGGACCTTCAGCCCGATATACCGGGTGATTTCGTCAAAGCTTTCGCCGATCGTCTCGAAGCGTCCGATCCGGTGCACTATTTGCCGGTCTTTTGCATCGGTCAGAAGCTGAGTTTGAAAGCGTGCCGGCCGATCCGGATCGAACGTGCTCAGAATGCGGTCGCGAAAGCTCAGGCCCTGGACTCTTTCATGCTCGGGATGCTCATGGTGCTGCTGCATGTAAGAGAACATCGAAACAAGCAGGTCGTAGGGGTTGCGGACGAAAGAAAAGCTTTTCTTCTGCCAGCAATGGTCGCCGAAATGCTTGCGATATTCGCGTGCTATGGCGTGATTGCGAAGCGGTTGAAATCCATCCGGATCAAAGACTCGCCGACCCATTACGCGTTTGGACAGGCTGTTTGACACCCGATGGAAAATGCTGGCTCGGCCCAGCGAATGACGCAAGAAATAGCTGACGGAGCTTCCCGCCGTTTTCGGGGTGTGTACAAAGATGAATTGTTTTTTTGGTGCTGTTCAAAAGCTATTGCCGAAGTTTCTTCAGGTTGCTCGGGACGCGGATCACATCAGATCGTCGAATCCTCCGAACTGGCCGCGCTTGAATATCAGTCCTTTGCCAGGCCGGACCATGACGTTTTCGACCAGGCCGACGAGGATCGCGTGGTCGCCGGCCGGATGACGGGCGAACAGCGAACAGTCGAACCGGGCAAGGCAGGTGTCCAGCAGGGGACGACCGCGATCGTCCGCATGCCATTCGGTATGCGAGAAATCCCGGCCATCGCGGGCAAATCGCAAGGCAAGCTCCTGTTGATCCTGCGCCATCACATGGATCGCATAGTGCTGCGCGTCATGGAAGGCTTCGAACCGGTTCGATTCATTGCCCAAACACCACAGCACCAAAGGCGGATCCAGAGAGACCGAAGCAAAGGAGTTGACGGTTATCGCCGCCGGACCGCTAGGAGTTGCGGTTGTGACGACGGTGACGCCCGTGCCGAAACAGCCCAGCGCCTCGCGAAAGGCCAGGGAGTTCTCGGGGCCGGGTTTGAATGTCTTTGCTGTCATTTCATGCGCGTCCAGTGCTCGGCCCCGGGGTGCCATGCCGAAGCGGAATTGTCCACGAAAAGCTGTATCGCGATCAATAGGCTGAGTCAGTTCAGGTCTTCCAGCAACCGACCGTGCTTGCGGGTTTCTGCAATCACGTCGCCGAAGGTCTGCATTCCGCGCGCGGCCAGCATTGGCAGCATGCGCACCAACGCTTCAGCCGTCGCAACCGCATCCCCCAAAGCCGTGTGACGGAGCGTCTCGGGGATTTCCACGCCCAGTCTTTCGCACAAAGCGTCGAGCGTATGGGTTTCGCTGGCTCCGAACAGGACCGCCGACAGCAGAACAGTGTCAAGAATGGGGTGATCCCACTCGACCTGCATCCGCTTCGCGTGGCGCCTCAGAAAGGCCATGTCGAAGGGAGCGTTATGGGCCACGACCACCGCGTCGCGGGCAAAATGGTGGAACTTGCGGCCGGCGGTCACGATATCTGGTGCATCCTGCACCATGCGGTCGCTGACCTTGTGGACCTTGGTGGAAGCGGGTGGAATCGGAACGCCCGGATTGACCAGCGTGTCGAACTGCTCGCCCTCGACGATGCGCCCCTTGACGACACGGACGGCGCCGATCTGCACGATCTCGTCCTTGTGCGGCAGCAAACCGGTGGTTTCGGTGTCGAAGACCACAAAGCACAGTTGCGACAGGGGGCGGTTCTCAAAAGCCTCGTCGCCGGGGGTGTCCAGAAGGTCGAAATCATAGACCAGAGGGCGCGCGGCCTCGGGCGGGATGCGGGCGACGCTGTCTTCGAAGATCAGCATATAGCCCGGCGCATCGCCCAACGGCTTCATGCGTGCCGTGTAGGTCTGCCGTCCGTCCACGCTGGCGAGGGTGCAATAGACATCCATGCCGGTTTTCGCCAGCTTCTCGTAAGCGTCCAGCAGAGGTTTGCGTTCGAGATAGTCGAACAGCGAGGCGTTCAGACGGGGATGGGCGATCTGCGCCAGAACCTCGGCGGCCTGCGCGTCGTACAGAACGATCTGGTGGTTTGGCCCCGCCAGCAGCATTGCGACCGGGATCTCGGACAGAAGCGCGGTCAAGTGCTCTTTTTCCGAGGCGAGATGAGCGGTTTCGGCAGCCACGGCCTCGGCGGTGGACAGGGCGGTGCTGGCCAGTCGTTCGGCCAGGCTGGCGGCGGCGGGGGCCAAATCACCCAGATAGCGCGCCGCCTGCAGGTCGAGATCGGTATCCACCCCCGCATGTGCACGTGCGCGCAACTGCGCCGACAGGCGTTCGATCGGTTTGGCCACGTTGTCGTCGAACAGCAGCCAGACACCAACGACCAGCCCCAGCAAGCCAAAGGAGATCATCAGGCCGCTGAACACGAAGGCGCTGGTCATGTCCGCGGGGTCGGCCCGGCGCAGGCCAAGCCAAAGCGCGATCAGGGTGATGGCGATGCCGCCCGCGGCAAGCAAGCAGAAGAACAGAAAAATTCTCAGGCGCAGGCTCAGGCGGGTCAGCATGGTCAGGCTCCGCAGGTGGCAGACACGACGGGGTCATCCGCTCCGACCGGAAGCCAGTCGGCGCCGATCAACCGACCGTCGGCGTCAAACGCGGCGCCGTCCGCCAGGCTGGCCCGTCTGTGGTTGGCGCAGTCAACGGCAACAGGCATCTTGGACACCGGCGCCCAGCGGCCAAAGAAGTACAGGTCGATCAGGCGCTGATCCGGCACCTGCGCGTTGGTCCGCAACGAAGCCGTATCGACGGCCGCGAACCGGTCAACATAGGGCACCGCATAGGTCCAGGGGCGATAGAGCGCGCGGCTTTCGACCTCTTGCACGACGGTCAGGCCCTCGGGCAGGGCGTCACGGGTGCGGTCGTACCAGGAATACTCGCTGATGATCGTGACCGCGATCATGCCCAAACCGGCCGCAACCGGAGCCGACCATTTCGGCAGGCGGCCACCGGTCAGTCGGTTCAAACCCATCACGAGGCCCGCGATGGCAAAGCCCGCAAAGATCGTGCCGATCAGCTCAAGAAACATCTTCCTCCTCCGTTCTTCCTGCCGGGGTCTTTACCCCAGCATCCCCTTGCCGTGCCCGACCGCGGATTGCATCGTTTTTACCACGACAAACGCGTCCCGAAGATGACTTCGCTCAAAGTCCGACAGTTCCGACGGCGCAAGATAGTTGTCGGGCTTGTCGCCATTCCTGATCTGTTTGACCTGATGGTTCAACCGGGTTTCCGCGATCAGGTCGTAGGCATCCAGCAGGTCCCGCGCGCCCGACGGGCTGAGCACCCCTGCGGCCTCGGCTGCCTTTAGGCGCGCGCGGGTGTTCACCTCGGTCAATTCACCCTGCAGGCTGTAGACGCGGCCCAGATCGACCACCGGAACCACGCCGTTGTGCTTGAGGTCCAGCGTGTTGCGGTGCTCGCCCGAGCGGATCGTGGCGATCCCGCGCAGCAGGCCCAGTGGCGGCGTGTGCTTCAGAGAATTTGAGATCATGTGCGCCACGAAGATCGAGTTCGCCCGGGCCGCGCGCAGGGTTTCGGCCTGCAGGTCGGAAAACAGCTCGAACCGGCCACCGATGGGGCGCAGGTCGAACATGACCGAGGCCAGCATTTGCGCCTCGGGATTGGGCTTGGCGATCCAGCCTTTGAAATATTCGCGCCAGACCCGGACCGGCTGCCGCCAGCGCGGATTGGTCGCCATCATGTCACCGGGGCAATAAAAATACCCACAGGTATCCAGCCCGTCGGACACGAACTTCGCCAGCGCTTCGAAATAGGGCAGGTCGGCATCGGTGACGCTGTCATCCAACATAAGGCAATTGTCCTGATCGGATACGCCCGTCTGTTCCTGTCGACCCTGCGAGCCACAAGCCAGCCACAGATAGGGGACGGGCGCCGGGCCGAGTTTCTGCTCGGCCAGCGCCAGCAACCGGCGCGTCGCGGCGTCGGCGATGTCGGTGATCAGGCGGGTAACGATCTCGTGCCGGTTGCCCGCCGCCACCAGTTGCACCAGCAGGTTCGGGATCTCGGCCGTGACCGCGGCCATCTCGGTCGCCGACCTGGCCTTCGCGATGCGGCTGACCAGCTCGGCCGAGCTGACGGCCTGGAACCGGGTCAGGTCGGTCTGGGTAACGATCCCGACCAGGCGCCCGCCTTCGGTGATGGGGATATGGCCGATACCGCATTCCAGCATCGCGTGCAGCACGTCCGAGCCGATGTCGCCGGGCGACAAGGTCAGCGGGTCCGGGGTCATGATCTGTGACACCGGGGTCGTCGGGGGCAGGGCGCCCGCCACGACCTTGCCCGACAGGTCCCGAACCGTGGCAATGCCGCGCAACGCGCCGCGCTCGGTTATGCAGACGGACGAAATGCCCCGGTCGCGCATCAGGCGCGCGGCTTCCTGAACGGTCGTGTCCGGGGTGCAGGTGGCCGGCTTGCGCGCCATCAGGGTTTCGACCCGGGTGGTGGCCAGCGATTGCTGTTCGGGCCGGGCAGGGCGGGCCCGGTTGAAGAATTTGGCGATGACGACGTGGCGCTTGAGCAGATCGGAAAACAGGTTGGCGGGGATGATCAGCAGAACCGAGGGCGCGTCAGCCGTCGCCGTGGTCACCGCGCGTCCGTCGCGCATCAGCCCACGCTCGCCAAACGAGTTGCGCAGGCCCAGATGGGATACGACCGCGCCGTTTTCGTCGGTGATCTCGACCTGGCCTTCGTAGATGATGAACAGGCCGGGCAACTGCGCGCTGCGGTGATAGATGACGGTGCCCTTTGGGATTTCGCGCGCTTCGATCCGGGCCGCGATGTCGGCCAGTTCCTCGACAGGCAGCGCGTCATAGGGGTGCACGGATTTCAGGAACCGGGTGATCTGATCAGGTGAAAGCGCCATGGGTTCGCCCGTCCGCTGGAATGAAAAGCCCCGCCCGGGGTTTAGCCGGGCGGGAAAAGTTGGTCGAGGGAAACGGCCCGTGATGCATCATCGCGGACCGCATCCGGCTCAGTGGTCCTGAGCCGCGCCCGCACCACGGGGAATGCGTACGCTTTCGACCAGATCCTTGATCTCCTGCGGGGTTTCCTTGGTCATGCCGGCCACCACATAGGCGACGCCGAAGTTGACCATGGCGCCGATCGCACCGAACGAGGTCGATTTGATCGGACCCAGCAGCGGGTCTGCATCGGTGAACGAGTTGGTGCCCGGAATGAACAGCCAGCCCTTGTGCAGGAAGATGTAGACCAGGGTGACGGTCAGACCAGCCAGCATGCCCGCGACCGCGCCGGTGTTGTTGATGCGGGTCGAGAAGATCCCCATCATCAGCGCCGGGAAGATCGAGGCCGCCGCCAGACCGAAGGCCAGCGCCACGGTTTGCGCCGCAAAGCCCGGAGGGTTGAGGCCCAGATAGGTGGCAACCACGATGGCCACGGCCATTGCGATCCGCGCCGCCAGAAGCTCGCCCTTTTCCGAGATGCTCGGGTTGATCGAGCCCTTGATCAGGTCGTGCGACACCGCCGACGAGATTGCCAGCAGCAGGCCCGCAGCGGTCGAAAGCGCAGCCGCAAGACCACCGGCCGCGACCAGACCGATCACCCAACCCGGCAAGTTGGCGATTTCGGGGTTGGCCAGAACCAGGATGTCGCGGTTGAAGTTGGTCAACTCGTTGCCGACCCAGCCTTTTTCCTCGGCAAGCGCCTGCATGTCGGCGTTCTGATCGTTGTAGTACTGGATCTTGCCGTCGCCGTTCTTGTCTTCCCAGTCCAGCAGGCCGGTTTTCTGCCAGGTCGCCATCCAGTCATACCGGGCATCGTTGTCGATCTGCTCCAGCGATACAGCGCCGCCTTCGATGCCACCGTTCGGCCACATCATGTCGGTGATGTTCAGACGGGCCATGGCGCCAACCGCGGGGGCGGTCAGGTACAGCAGCGCGATGAACACCAGCGCCCAACCCGCCGACCAGCGGGCGTCCGACACTTTGGGAACGGTGAAGAAGCGCATGATGACGTGGGGCAGGCCGGCGGTGCCGATCATCAGCGACAAGGTGAACAAAACCATGTTCAACGTATTCGCGTGATGGGCGGTGTATTCGGCAAAGCCTAGCTCGGCCACGATGGCGTCCAGCTTGGTCAGCAGCGGCTCACCGCCGGCGGTGTCGCCGAACAGGCCCAGAGCCGGGATCGGGTTGCCGGTCAGCTGCAGCGAGATGAAGATCGCCGGGATCGTGTAGGCGGTGATCAGAACACAGTACTGAGCGACCTGAGTATAGGTCACGCCCTTCATGCCGCCGAACACCGCGTAGGCGAACACGACGCCCGCGCCGATCAGCAACCCGGTGGTGTTCGACACTTCCAGAAAGCGGCCAAAGGCCACGCCCACGCCGGTCATCTGGCCGATCACGTAGGTGACCGAGGCCACGATCAGACAGATCACCGCCACGACGCGCGCGGTCTGGCTGTAGAAGCGATCGCCGATGAACTCGGACACGGTGAACTTGCCAAACTTGCGCAGATAGGGCGCAAGCAGAAGCGCCAGCAGCACATAGCCGCCGGTCCAGCCCATCAGGAATGAGCTGTTGTCATAGCCAGTAAAGGCAATCAGACCCGCCATCGAGATGAACGAGGCCGCCGACATCCAGTCGGCCGCCGTGGCCATGCCGTTGGTGACCGGGTGAACGCCGCGACCGGCGGCGTAGAATTCCGATGTGGACCCTGCGCGGGCCCAGATCGCGATGCCGATGTAGAGCGCGAACGACGCGCCCACAAACAGCAGGTTGATGGTAAACTGATCCATTGTCCCCTCGCTCCCTTATTCTTCGTCGACGCCGAATTCGGCATCCAGCTTGTTCATGCGCCAGGCGTAGAAGAAGATCAGCGCCAGAAAGACCAGGATCGAGCCTTGCTGCGCGAACCAGAAGCCCAGATCGGTGCCGCCGACGGCGATACCTGCCAGCAGGGGGCGCAGCAGAATGCCGAACCCGAACGACACCAGCGCCCAGATGATGAGGCTGATGTAGATGAGACGCAGGTTTGCCTGCCAATAGCCCTTGCCGGCTTCGGCAGTCTGCGCGGAGTTTGTTGAATGATCCGCCATTGCGGTTTCCTCCTTGCTTCCTCCTGGGTGGTCCATTGCCCTTGTCCTCCGAAACGCCGGGCCACCCTTCGATTGGGCCTGACCGCCGGGGGCGGCGTCAGGCAAAGCTCCTCTGGTCCGCCAAGGCGGTTCCAGTGAAGAAACGTAATTCGGGGGCTTGCCTTTCCCCTTTAGCGCATCGCCTCCCCCACGATGCCTTCAAGGCCGCGGGCGATCTCTTCGATCTGACCCATGGCATTCAGCCGCTTCAATACGCCCTGACGCTGGTAATAGTCGATCAGGGGCGCGGTCTGTTCGTGATAGGCCGCCAGCCGCGAGGCAACGGTTTCCGCGTTGTCGTCGGCACGCCGGCTGAAGGCGGTGCCGCCGCACTTGTCGCAGACGCCTTCGACCTTTGGCTGCTTGAACTGGTCGTGATAGCCCTCGCCGCAATTGGCGCAGGTATAGCGGCCGGCGATACGGGTCACCATCTCGGCGTCCTCGACCTCGAGGCTGATGGCCGCGTTCACCTTCTGGCCGTTTTCCGACAGCAGCTTGTCCAGCGACTCGGCCTGAACCGTGGTGCGCGGAAAGCCGTCAAGGATGACACCGCGCGCGCAGTCGGGTTCGGCCAGACGGTCGCGCAGGATCGCGATGACGATGTCGTCGCTGACCAGGCCACCGGCCTCCATCACCGCCTTGGCGGCCTTGCCAGCCTCGGTTCCGGCGGCCACGGCGGCGCGCAGCAGGTCGCCGGTGCTGAGTTGCACCAGACCGAATTTATCTTCGAGCATGCGGGCCTGCGTGCCCTTCCCGGCGCCCGGAGGGCCGAGAAGGATCAGGACGGCGGGCTTGGTGATCGTATCAGCCTGCATCATGCCCTCACTTGTTGGCCCGGTTTTCGATCAGATCTTCGACCACCGAAGGATCGGCCAGGGTCGAGGTGTCGCCTAGCGAACCAAAGTCGTTTTCGGCGATCTTGCGCAGGATGCGGCGCATGATCTTGCCCGAGCGCGTCTTGGGCAGGCCCGGGGCCCACTGGATTACGTCGGGGCTGGCGATCGGGCCGATCTCGGTGCGGACCCACTGGCGCAACTCCTTGCGCAGCTCCTCCGTGGGCTCGCGGTCGTTCATCAGGGTGACGTAGCAATAGATGCCCTGTCCCTTGATGTCGTGCGGATAGCCCACCACGGCGGCTTCGGCCACGGCCGGGTGCGCCACCAGCGCGCTTTCGACCTCGGCGGTGCCCATGCGGTGGCCCGAAACGTTGATCACGTCATCGACGCGGCCGGTGATCCAGTAATCCCCGTCCTCGTCGCGGCGGCAGCCGTCACCGGTAAAGTAATAGCCCTTGTAGTCCGAGAAATAGGTCTTCTCGAACCGCTCATGATCGCCCCAGACGGTACGCATCTGGCCCGGCCAGCTGTCCTTGATGCACAGCACGCCTTCGACCCCGTTGCCGGTGATCTCGACGCCAGACTGCGGGTCCAGCACGACGGGCTGAACACCAAAGAAAGGTTTCATCGCCGACCCGGGTTTGGTCGCATGCGCGCCGGGCAGGGGGGTCATCATGTGGCCGCCGGTCTCGGTCTGCCACCAGGTGTCCACGATCGGGCATTTCCCCTTGCCGACGACCTCGTGGTACCAGGTCCAGGCCTCGGGGTTGATCGGCTCGCCCACGGTTCCCAAGATGCGCAGGCTGGACAGGTCGCATTTCTCGACGAACTCGTTGCCCTGACCCATTAGCGCGCGGATCGCGGTGGGGGCGGTGTAGAACTGGTTGACCTTGTGCTTTTCGCAGACCTGCCAGAACCGCGAGGCGTCGGGATAGGTCGGCACGCCTTCGAACATCAGCGTGGTCGCGCCATTGGCCAGCGGGCCATAGACGATATAGCTGTGCCCGGTGACCCAGCCCACGTCCGCCGTACACCAATAGATGTCGCCGTCATGGCAATCGAAGGTGATCTCATGCGTCATCGAGGCATAGACCAGATAGCCGCCGGTGGTATGCACCACGCCTTTGGGCTGGCCGGTCGAGCCCGAGGTGTAGAGGATGAACAGGGGATCTTCGGCGTTCATCTCGGCCGGGGCACAGTAATCGTCGGCCTCCAGCGCCATTTCGTTGTAGTCAAAGTCGCGCCCCTCGACCCAGGTGGTTTGGCCACCAGTGCGCTTGACCACCAGGCACTTCACCGTGTCCTTGCAGTGCAGCAGGGCAGCGTCGGCGTTCGACTTCAGCGGGGTCTTGCGGCCGCCGCGCGGCGCCTCGTCGGCGGTGATGATGACCTTGGCGTCACAGCCATTGACCCGGGCCGCCAGCGCGTCGGGCGAGAAGCCGGCAAAAACGATCGAGTGGATCGCGCCGATGCGGGCGCAGGCCAGCATGGCATAGGCGGCCTCGGGGATCATCGGCAGATAGATCACCACCCGGTCGCCCTTGCGCACGCCCATCGACTCCAGAATGTTGGCCATCCGGCAGGTGCGGCGGTGCAGCTCGGCATAGGTGATGTGCTGGGCTTCGTCATTCGGATCGTCCGGTTCCCAGATGATCGCGGTCTGATCGCCCCGGGTCTTGAGGTGTCGGTCCAGGCAGTTGGCCGAGACGTTCAGCGTGCCGTCGGCGAACCAGTTGATCTTGACCGAGCCGAAATCGTAGTTGACGTCCTTGACCTTGGAATAGGGCTTGATCCAATCGATCCGCTTGCCGTGCTCGCCCCAGAATGCCTCGGGGTCGCTGACCGACTCCTCATACATCCGGGCGTATTTTTCGGCGTCCACATGGGCGCGGGCGACGGTTTCGGCGGATGGCGGATAAACCTTGGTTTCTGCCTGGGCAGCGCTGGTCATACTGAGGCTCCTCCCTCTGACTGGATATTCGATGGATCAAGTTTGCCCCTTCTTTGGGCATCGTCGATCCGCTTCTTCCCCGCGATGGATAATACGGCATCACGAAAAGAAAGAAATAAATTGCCGTAATCCTTGGATTTGTTTGTAAACAACTTTCTCGATACAGTTGCGAATTGTAAAAATTGTCTATGTTCCCAAGATCTGGGTGTCTGTAAAACAACGAAATTTTCTCCGTGAGTTTGTAAACGATGTCGTCGTGCAGTTTCTTCCCGTCATGGGGAAGCCTGCCCAGGTGCAATTCCCGCACGGCGTGTCCATTGCCCGACTGTTGGGGCGCTGGTCGGAACGGGGGCTTGGCACATTCACATGTTGGCGCTAGCTTGACCCCAAGCGCCCCGGGAGGGGGTGTGCCAAAGGGAGAGATTATGATGAACAAGATGTTGAGCGGCGCGGCGATCGCCGCCTTGGCCGTGTCTTTCGTGACCGAAGCGGCCGCGACGGAATGGAACGCGTCGGTCTGGGGCAAGCGCCGTGCTTTCACCGAACATGTGGAAAAGCTGGCCGAACTGGTCAGCGAGAAGACCGATGGCGCCTTTACCATCAACGTCAGCTATGGTGGCCTGTCCAAACCCAGGGAAAACTTGGACGGGATCGAGATCGGCGCCTTCGAGATGGCCCAGTTCTGCGCGGGTTATCACCGCGACAAGAACCGCGCGATCACGGTGCTGGAACTTCCGTTCCTGGGTGTGAACACGTTGGACGAAGAGGTCGCGGTCAGCCATGCGGTCTATGACCACCCTGCGGTCAAGGACGAGATGGCACAGTGGAATGCACGCATCCTCATGACCTCGCCGATGCCGCAGTACAATCTGGTCGGCAAGGGTGAGCCACGGGATGAGCTGTCTGAGTTTGAAGGCATGCGCGTGCGCGCGACCGGTGGCATCGGCAACGCGTTCGAGTCGGTAGGCGCGGTGCCCACGTCGGTGCCCGCTACCGAAGCCTACAACGCGATGCAGTCCGGCGTCGTCGATACCGTGGCCTTCGCCCAGCATGCGCATCTGTCCTTCGGCACCATCAACGAGGCGGACTGGTGGACCGCGAACCTGAACCCGGGCACGGTGAATTGCCCGGTCGTGGTGAATATCGACGCCTACGAGGCGCTGCCGTCGGAACATCGCGAGGCTCTGGACAGCTCGATCGACGAAGCCATTGCGCATTATCTCGCGAACTATGGCGAGTTGCTCAAGAAATGGGACAGCGTTCTGGAAGAAAAGGGCGTGCAGAAGGTGATGATCGACGACGCAGTCCTAGCCGAGTTCCGGGCCAAGGCGGCCGACCCGATCCGCGAACAGTGGATCGCCGACATGTCGGCCCAGGGCCTTCCGGCGCAAGAGCTGTATGACCTAGTGCAATCCACGCTCAAGCAGCAGCGCGGCGGCAACTGACACCACTGACCGGGGGCGCATCGGCCCCCGGTTTTTTCCAGATAGGGGACGACCGGATGGCAGGACAGGCCACCGTGCTGGAAGACGGCAGTTTGCTTAGCCGTCTTGACCGGCATTTGCTGAAACTCGAACGTTTTATGGCCTTGCTCAGTGGGGTTGCCGTGTTCGGATTGATGGTACTGGCCGTGATTTCCGTCAGCGGCCGAAACGCGGTCAATGCCCCCTTGCCGGGCTATGTCGACTGGATCGAGCAGGCCATGCCGCTGATTGCCTTCCTTGGGATCTCGTATGTGCAGCGAGAGGGCGGGCATATCCGAATGGACATCGTCATTGCGCGCCTGCACGGTCGTGCACTGTGGCTGTTCGAACTCGTCTCGGTTGTTCTGATTCTTGTCCTTATGGTGGCGCTGGTCTGGGGCAGTTGGGCGCATTTCGACCGGTCCTTCGATTTCGGCGCCCCGATGTGGAGCCGCGACAGTTCAATCGACATCGGTATCCCAATCTGGCCCGCCAAGCTGTTGGCGCCCGTTGCGTTTTCCGTCCTCTGCCTGCGGCTGTGTCTGCAGATCTGGGGCTATGGGCGCGCCTTCGTGCTGGGCCTTGATGCCCCTGCGGGGGTTCCGATGATTCAAGATGTGGCCGCGCAAGCCGCCGCCGAAGCCGAGCAGTTTGAGAAGCGGGACTGACACATGGACACGATTGACATCGGCCTTTGGGTTACGGGCGGTCTGCTGGTACTGGTGGTCGCTGGTATGCGTGTGGCCTTCGCCGCCGGTTTGGCGGGGCTTGTCGGTCTGGTGTGGGTCTTCTGGGCCAAGTTTGGCTATGATCCGGATCGGTTCGGAAAGGCGCTGACCGTCGCGGTCAAGACTGCCGGACAGGTGCCGCATTCCAAAGTGGCGTCGCACACGCTCAGCTTGATCCCCACCTTCATCCTGATCGGGTATCTGGCCTACTACGCCGGGTTGACGCGCGCCCTGTTCGAGGCCGCCAAGCGCTGGATCGCCTGGGTACCCGGTGGCCTGGCGGTGTCCACGGTGTTTGCCACCGCGGGTTTCGCAGCGGTTTCGGGGGCTTCGGTGGCCACCTCGGCCGTGTTCGCACGCATCGCCATCCCCGAGATGCTGGAGGTCGGCTACAACAAACGCTTCGCGGCCGGCGTGGTGGCCGCCGGTGGCACGCTGGCCTCGCTGATCCCCCCTTCGGCGATCCTGGTGATCTATGCGATCATCGTCGAGCAGGACGTGGGCAAACTGCTCTTGGCCGGGTTCATTCCCGGCGCTTTTTCCGCCCTGGTTTACGGGTTGCTGATCGTCGGCATTGCGATGGTTTTCAAGTCGGTCGGGCCTCCGGTAACTGGCTTCACTTGGAAACAACGCTTTGCGGCGTTGCCGGGGGCCTTGCCGATCGTTGCGGTGGTCTTGATCATCATCTGCTTCGTCTACAACCCGTTTGGAGAAAATGCGTGGGGAACACCGACCGAGGGCGGAGCCATCGGTGCATTCATCGTGTTCTGCTTCGCTGTTTTCAACGGTATGCGCTGGCAGCAACTGAAATCAGCGCTGCTGGAAACCGCCAAGCTGACGGCGATGATATTCACGATCATCTGGGGCGTTCTGATCTATGTCCGGTTCCTAGGCTTCGCCGATCTGCCCGGCGCGTTCTCCGATTGGATCACGTCCTTGCACATGTCGCCCATGCTGATCCTGATCTGTATCTTGCTAGCTTACGCCGTGCTGGGCATGTTTATGGATGCGATCGGTATGCTCCTGCTGACACTGCCGGTTGTCTACCCGGCCGTCATGGCGCTGAACGGCGGTGAAGCGGTAAGCGCGGCCGACAGCACATTCGGCATGTCCGGACCCATGTGCGCGATCTGGTTCGGCATCTTGGTGGTCAAGATGGCCGAGTTCTGCCTGATCACCCCGCCAATCGGATTGAACTGTTTCGTGGTGGCAGGTGTGCGACCGGATCTGAGCGTGCAGGACGTGTTCAAGGGCGTGGCGCCGTTTTTTGTGGCTGATGCGGTCACGATTGCGCTGCTGGTCGCGTTTCCGGCAATCGTTCTCTACTTGCCCTCTCTCGCGGGCTAGGGGGGCGGCTGACCCAGCCACAACTGCATGTGCGAGGCTCTGCCTCGCGCTCCGGGATATTTTGAGCCAGATGAATTTTGCGGTGTGTCAATCCACACACTGCCGCCTGCTAGCACGGAAGGAAAGGCATGGAACTTTGGCATTCCATCCGAACGCAAGACCTTTCATCTGGCCAGAAATATCCCGGGGGGATCGCCGAAGGCGATGGGGGCAGAGCCCCCAACCAGCCCGCCGGCAAGACAGTGCCAAGGGGCTTCACTTGGCCCGCATCAGCATGCCGTAGAGATCGCGCGGATCGTCAGGGTCGGCCAGCATGTCCAAGGGCTCGAAAAACTCGGTTCCCTCGATCGCGCGTTTGACGTAGCGCAGAGCGGAGAAGTCCTCAATCGCGAAACCGACGCTGTCGAATAGAGTGATCTGACGGTCGTCACGGCGACCTTCGGCCTGACCGGTGATGACCTGCCACATCTCGGTGACCGGGTGGTCAGGGTCCAGCGCTTGAATTTCACCTTCGATCCGGGTCTGCTCGGGGTATTCCACGAATATGTCGGACCGCAGAAGGATATCGCGATGCAATTCGGTCTTGCCGGGGCAGTCGCCGCCGATCGCGTTGATGTGCACGCCCGGGCCGACCATGTTGTCGGTCAGGATGGTGGCGTATTTCTTATCGGCGGTGCAGGTGGTGATGATCTGCGCACCCTCGATCGCCTCTTCGGCCGAGCGGCACGAAACCACGTTCAAGCCGGTCCCTTGCAGGTTGGCCGCGCATTTCGCGGTGGCGGCGGGATCGATGTCATAAAGGCGAACGGTATCAATTCCACACATGGCCTTGAAGGCTAGGCACTGGAACTCGGACTGTGCGCCATTGCCGATCATCGCCATGGTGGTGGCGTTCTTGGGGGCCAGGTATTTGCCAACCAGCGCCGAGGTTGCCGCGGTGCGCAGCGCCGTCAGCATGGTCATCTCGGTCAACAGGGTCGGATACCCGGTGTACACGTCCGCAAGCAGGCCGAACGCGGTGACGGTCTGCAGGCCTTCGGATGTGTTCTTGGGGTGGCCGTTCACATATTTGAACCCATAGGCCTCGCCATCCGAAGTTGGCATCAGTTCGATCACGCCATGCGGGGAATGGGCCGGGATGCGCGGGGTCTTGTCAAAGCTCTCCCAGCGTTTGAAGTCATCCTCGATCTGGGCGGCGATCTCGGTGATCATTCTTTCGACACCGATGTGGTGGATCAGCCGCATCATATTGTCGACGGATACGAAGGGAACAAGCGCCTTGTCGGAAGGTTGCATGGGGTCTCTCCTAGCGGCGTGACAGGTGGATGCCTGCGATCATGCAGCGCACCGACCCGCCGGCGGTTTCGATGGTGGGAACGGACAGCGGCAGCGGCGTCGCGCTGTCCTGGATGATGTCAATCTGATCGGGACGCAGCGCGGCTAAAGCCCGGCTCGACAGCGCCAGAATCAGCCCGTCACGGCCCGTCAGTTCAATGGCGTTTCCGGCGAATTCAGCGATCTGGTCGTGAGTCAGGTCGATCACCCTGCGGCCGGATTCCTCCAGCCGCGCCCGAACGGTCGCGCGCCGCTCGGGGTCGGTGATCATGTCCAGACAGATCAGGGCGTAATGCGTGCCGATCCCCATCAGCACATTGGTGTGATAGACATCGCGGCCTTGCGCGTCACGGGCCTCGAAGGCGATGGGCTCATAGTTGAAATGGGTGCAGAACCGTTCCAACAGCACCGGGTCGGCGCGGTTGGATTTGACAGTATAGGCAATGCGCCCGACGTGATCGAACACCATCGCACCGGTGCCCTCCAGTGCGAGGTTGTCCTGCTCGAGCCCTGAATAGTCGATCACGTCCTGAACGCGATAGTCGCGTTTCAGCATCTCGATCACATCCATCCGACGTTCGCGCCGACGCGAGGGGACGAACATCGGATAGATCGCCACGTGCCCGCCCGGATGGGTCGAAAACCAGTTGTTCGGAAACACGCTGTCGGGTGTGTCGTTGTCACCGAAATCGTCGCACACATGTACGGTCACGCCGGCGTGGCGCAACTGCTCGACCGCGCGGTCATGCTCGTCGCGGGCGGCGGCCGAGGTCGCCTCGGTCGAGTGGTTGGCCAGCGTCTGGAACGCGTTGTCATCTCGCGTTTCGGGATTCGAGGCAAAGGCGTGTGGCCGGATCATGACCACGGCCGAAGGGGCCTGAAGGAAGTGCATCAGAAGCTCCGGGTAATGCGGTCGAAGATGCGGCGTCCAAGCAGCGAGGCGGCCAGGTCGACCATCAGTTTCGCGGTGCGGCCGCGTTCATCCAGGAAAGGATTCAGTTCGACCAGGTCCAGCGAGCAGACCAGCCCGCTTTCGTGCAGCAATTCCATGACCAGATGCGCCTCGCGTTCGGTGGCGCCGCCGGGAACGGTGGTGCCGACGGCCGGGGCGATTGCGGGATCAAGGAAGTCCACGTCCAGCGAGACATGCAGAATACCGTTCGCGGCGCGGACGCGGTCCAGAAAGGCCATCAGCGGGGCCTTGATGCCGTGTTCGTCGATGCTGCGCATGTCGGCCAGCATGGCGCGGTCTTTCTCCAGCGCGGCGCGTTCGGCGGGATCGACCGAGCGCAGGCCGATCATGCCGACGCGGTCGGTCGGCACGGGGGCCGCCAGCGCAGGGAAGGCGTCGAACCCGGGCTGGCCGGTGAAATAGGCGACCGGCGTGCCATGCAGGTTGCCGCTGCCGGTGCTGTTGGGCGTGTGGAAATCGCTGTGCGCGTCCAGCCAAAGAACGAACAGCGGGCGCCCGATCTGCTGCGCATGGGCGGCCATGCCCGAGACGGTGCCCATCGACAGGGCGTGGTCCCCGCCCATGAAGATCGGCACGCCTGTCACTGCTGCGTCCCTGGCTGCGCGGGCCAATGCGCGGGTCCAGCCGACGCATTCGGGCAGGGCAAACAGGTGGTCATGTTCGGGCAGATCAACCGGGTCGGGCTGAACATTGCCCATGTCGGTGACGCTGTGTCCAAGATCCACAAGGGCCTTGGCCAGCCCGGCAACGCGATAGGCGTCGGGGCCCATGCGGCAGCCCTGTCGCCGCTTGCCGGCATCCATCGGCGCACCGACCAGAATGAGGTGTTTTCTATCCATGTGCTCATTTATCGGCGCAGCATGGGTTGCGGGAAGAGAGCAAATTGCTCAAAAAGGAACAGGTATTTTCAATCTGGTAAGAAAAGATGGACGATCTGGACAGTCGGCTGTTGAGCGCCCTTCACCGAGACGCACGGGCGTCTTTGTCCGAGTTGGCCGAGTTGCTGGGCGTCACCCGGACGACCGTGCGCAGCCGGCTGCAGCGGCTCAAGCAATCGGGCGAGATCGTGGGTTTCACCGTCCTGACCCGTCGGGACGTGGCGCAGAGCCCGGTGCGCGGGCTGATGATGCTGGAAATCGAAGGGCGCGGGACCGAGCGGATCATGGCCCGGATCGCGGCGATGCGGCAGGTGCGGGCGGTGCATTCCACCAATGGCAGCTGGGATCTGATCGCTGAGATCGGCACCGAGACGCTGGCCGAACTGGACGAGGTTTTGTTCCAGATCCGCCGCATCGAAGGCGTCACCCGGTCCGAGACCAACCTTCTGCTGTCCACCCGCAAGGGGCGGTATTAATCGGGCGCTTTGAGCCGGGCCAAACCTGTGCCAAGCTTCGCGGGCGGCTGCCACCGCTGAGGGGGTGGCGACCGGAACGGTGGGGAGGCGCAGGATGAGTACGAGCGAAACAGGCGAGCCGCCCAATCCCGAACCGTGGGTTGCACGGGTGACCGCCATTCTGGAAAAACCCGTGGTGCGAGTGGCGGTGCCCGTACTGGTGACCCTGATCGCGCTGACCGTTCTGCATGATCTGGCCGGGCATGTCCGCTGGTCGGATGTCAAGGCGGACATGGCGCAGACGCCATGGCGGGTGGTTGCACTGGCCGTGTTCTGGACGGCGTTCAGCTTCGTGTCCTTGTCGCTGTATGACGTCTTTGCGGTTCAGAGCGTTGCTAAGGGCAAGGTTCCGCTGCGCGTTGCCGGCCTGGCTGGGGCCTGTGGCTATGCCGTGTCGAACTGCCTCGGCTTTTCCTATATCACCGGCACGGCGATCCGCTATCGGATCTATGCTTCGCTGGGCCTCGACCTGGGGCGGGTTGCAGGGGTGATCGCGACCTCGTGGGTGGCGTTCTGGATGGGGCTGGTACTGATCTTGGGGGGGCTGCTGGCCTTTCACCCTGACGGGATTGCACAGGTGCTGCCCATCAGCGCGCCGGTCGAAACCGCGATTGGCCTAGGGTTGCTGGCGGGCTTTGCCGCGCTGTTCCTGTGGCTGTCACGCGGCGCCCGGCGCCTGTCGGTCGCGGGGCTGGGTTTCAACCTACCGGGCGGCAGACTGGCGGGGCTTCTGACCCTCGCGGCGGTCGGAGACCTGCTGGGCGCCTCGATGGTTCTGCACGTCCTGATGCCGGATGATCTGGGGGTCGGCTATCCTCTGTTCTTCACGATCTTCATCTGCGCCATCGCCGTCGGGATTCTCAGCCATGCCCCCGGTGGGCTTGGCGTGTTCGAGGCGACGTTGATCGCCGGGCTGGGGGCCTCGGGCCGGTCAGACGTGATCGCCGCCTTGCTGCTGTACCGGGTGATCTACACCTTTTTGCCCTTTGCGATTGCCAGCTTGTCGATTGCCACAGCAACCGCCGTTGCGCATCGCCGCCGGCTGGGGGGCGCGGCGACCTGGTTCTATCGCGCCATCCGTCCCATCGTTCCGATGGCGGCTGCGGGCATCGCCGCCATGGCCGGCGCAGTGCTTCTGATTTCGGGCAGCTTGCCGGCCAGCTCGACGAAGCTGGGGATACTGCGCGATTTTCTACCCCTGTCCTTTGTCGAGGCATCGCATCTGGCCGGTAGCGCCATTGGCGTTCTGCTGCTGCTTGTGGCACGGGGACTGTACCGCAAACTGTACCGAGCATGGATCGTGGCCATGATCCTGATGCTGGGCGGTTTCTTCGCGTCTCTGGCCAAGGGTCTGGATACGCACGAGGCCATCGGAATGCTGGTGGCCATCGGTTTGCTGGCCCTGTTTCGCGGGGCGTTCTACCGGGTCAGCGGCGCATCCATCTTTCGACTGAACATTCCCTGGCTGGTCAGTCTGATCGCGTTGCTGGCGGTGATCTTCTGGATCGGGCTGTTTGCGTATTCCCATGTCGAATACGAAAATGCGTTGTGGTGGGAGTTTGCCTGGGACGGCGATGCCTCGCGGTTCCTGCGCTCCAGCATGGTGGCGGCGGTGATCGTCGGGGTGGTGGCCGTGAACTCGTTGTTCGGACGCACCATCCCCGCTCGTCAACGCACCGAGATCCCTGCGGCCGTCGAACGCTTGGCGCTGGCCAGCGAAGACACCGAGGCGCAGATCAGCCTGACCGGGGACAAGCAGTTTCTGATCGCGCCGGATGAAAGCGCCTTTCTGGCCTATGCCGACACCGGCAACGCGCTGATCAGCAAGGGCGAGCCGGTCGGCGATGAGGCCGCCGGCCAGCAGCTAATCTGGCAGTTGTGCGAGATGGCCGATGCCGAAGGCAAGCTCTGCGCTTTTTACAGCGTGTCCACCAAGTATCTGCCTACTTTTCTGGACCTCGGGCTGTCGATCCTCAAGATCGGTGAGGTCGCTCGGGTTCCGCTGAAGGGCTTCACGCTGGACGGCAAATCCCGCAAACGGTTTCGTCAGGCCCGGAACAGGGCCGAGCGTGAAGGATATGTCTTCGAGATCATTCCCAAAGAACAGCTTGCACCGGTCCTGCCCGAGCTGCGCCAGATCTCGGATCACTGGCTGGAAGGCAAGGCGGGCGCGGAAAAGGGCTTTGCCCTGGGCGGGTTCGACGAACAGTACCTGTCCTATTTCGATCATGCGGTTTTGAAGAACGGCGAGACAGGCAGGATCGTGGCTTTTGCCAACCTGTTTCAGGGCGGCAACAAGTCGGAATTGTCGCTGGATCTGATGCGGTACGAGCCCGACTGCCCCAGCTTTGTGATGGATGCTCTGTTCGCCGAGATGATGAACTGGGGCGCCGGCCAAGGGTTTCATTGGTTCTCATTGGGGGCCGCGCCGTTTTCCGGGATCGAGAACCGGCAACTCGCCTCGCTCTGGAACCGGATCGGCGGCTTCGTCTACGAGCACGGTGAGCAGTTCTACCACTTCGAGGGGCTGCGCGCCTTCAAGCAGAAGTTCGACCCGGAATGGAGCCCCAACTATCTGGCGAGCCCGGGCGGTCTGGCTGCGCCGCGCATCCTGTACGAGGTGAATATCCTGATCTCGGGCGGCCTGACGGGCCTGACGAAATAGCGCCTAGTTCGGACTTGCCCGTGTCGGGTCCTGCTGCGTTGAACTTGAGCCATTGTGCCTTGAAGAAAATAACCAGACAAAAATGAATTAGAAAAGCGTGATGCCGAGGGCGACGAACATGGTGTTTTGGGTCCTTTGGCTTCAGCCTTCCTTCGGCGCCACGGGCGCTTGGTACTCGTCCTTGACTTGTCCGCCAAGGCGTTCGATCTCCTTGCGGATCGCTTCTCGCTCGCCCTCGGGCAGGCGGCGGATGTCGACCGTCATCCCGTCGTGGTAGGCCCAGATGAAGGCATGGACCCAGGGGATCACGGCCGGGAAACCCATCCATCCCATCAGATTGACGGCTTCGGCATGGGGGTGGTTCCGCTTGATCGCGATCCGGCCGGGCAGGCCCATGATGAACAGAAACAGCGCCATCACCGCCGCCAGCAGTAGGATCAGCGCGACGAATGTCAGATAGTCGTAGAAGCCCAGCGGCTGTCCCAGCAGTCCCATCTTCGCGCCTTCTTCGGGGCCGGTGGCCCCGTCGTCAGTTTCCCGGGTCCAAGTCGTCAATCAGTTTGTAGCTGGTCGGCGGGTCGGCGCAGATGCCCGGACCGCATTCCAGCAGCGTCGAACCAGCGTTCAGCACCGCAAGACCCAGCATGATAAAGAACGCGACCTTCGCCAGCCTGTTGCCGCCAAAGCGTGGCAGGTAGCGGCGGTCTTCGACATATTGCCGGTCGAACATCAGCATGATCGCAGTGCCCAGCAGGATCAGGAAAAAGCAGATCGCGGCCCAGGTGTAGTAGTGCAGGCCCAGAACCGGAGACCCATAGTGCCCGGTACCCGGCACGATATGCAGCAGGATCTGCCGGACCGAGACGCTGCCGCCATAGAGTGCCGCGATCAGCATTATCGCATAGTGCTGCGGTCGCGGCCCATACAGCAGGTTCATCCCCAGCCCGACGCCCACCGCCACGAAACCCACCCGTTGCAGCAGGCACAGCGGACAGGGCAGTTCGTAAAGCGCCAACTGATAGACATAGGCCAGCACCAGCACCAGGCTGACGGCCAGCATGCCGATGGCATTCAACGTACGGGACAGGTCCGGTGTCATCGGCGCCTCCTACAGCTGAATGGTCAGTTGGCTGGTGGCGTGGTATTTCAGCCAATAGACGCTCAACGCCAGCGTGAAGAAGAACACGGCGGTGCCGATCCGGGGTCTTCCAAAGTAATTCAAGGCCATCACGGCCGCCAAAAGCGCAAACAAAAGTGCGATCATGGCCCGGTCCTCCCTTCCCGTGCGATGATGCAGTTCACGCGATAGTGGCAGGCGGTCGGCGATCTGGCAAGCTTTGACGACAATAGCCTTGCGCGGCCGTCAGCGGCAGATCACCAGGCGGGTCTGCCATTCCTTGCAGCGGTCTGGCAGCGGCGCCGGGGGGGTGGCGTCGGTGTAGAAGGCGTCGATTTCGGCCAGCGAGGCGATGCGGGCAGGCGCCGAGCGTTGGAACTTTGACCCATCCGCCACCAGCCACACCCGCCGGGCCTGGGCGATGATCGTTTGGCTGACACTGACCTCTTGAAAATCGAAATCCAGCAGGTCGCCTTCGGCATCCACGGCAGAACAGCCGATGATCGCGTGATCGAACTTGAACTGGCGGATCGTGTTCACGGTGAGATTCCCAATCAAACCGCCATCGGCGCGGCGCAGAATGCCGCCGGCCACGACGATCTGGCAGTCGGGGTTCTCGACCAGGATGTTGGCGACGTTCATGTTGTTGGTGACCACCATCAGGTTCCTGTGGCCCAGCAACTGGCGCGCGACGGCCTCGGTCGACGTTCCGATATTTAGAAACACCGAGGCGCCATCGGGGATGTCGGCCGCGCAGCGCCGGGCAATGCGCGCCTTGGCCTCTTCGTTCAGGTCGCGCCGGTCCTCATAGCCGATATTGGTCACGCCCGACCTCAGCACCGCACCGCCATGCACGCGGTCCAGCTTGCCGGCCTCGGCCAGTTCGGTCAGATCGCGGCGGATGGTCTGGACCGTGACGCCGAAGCGCTCGGCCAGGTGATCAACCGAAACGCGCCCGTTCCGTTTGGCCAGTTCAAGGATGTCGGTTTGGCGAAAGGACAGCGACATGGGGGCTCCGATCCGAGGCTGTGTTCGTTTTTGGTCGTTTTTGTGTGATTTCGCAAGCCTGTATCGGTGCGCGCCCCATTCGATAGTGCCAAAACTCTGGGGAAAATCCTGTATTCCAAGTTCCTCGACGGGGGGTGCAAGGAAGAAAAGCGAACACAAACCTTGACCAAACGAACCACGATGACGTTAATGCGCGCATCTCCCGGGCAATATGGAATCACGCTCAGATGGCACAGGACGACACCCCGATCACCGATCTTTTCATCATTGGCGGCGGCATCAACGGATGCGGTATTGCCCGCGACGCAGCAGGCCGCGGCCTGTCGGTGGCGCTGGCCGAAATGAACGACCTGGCCTCGGCCACGTCTTCGGCCTCGACCAAGCTGTTCCACGGGGGGTTGCGATATCTGGAATATTTCGAGTTCCGCCTGGTGCGCGAGGCGTTGATCGAGCGTGAAACCCTGCTGCGCGCCATGCCGCATATCAGTTGGCCGATGCGGTTCGTGCTGCCCTATCACCCCGACATGCGGTTCGACTCGGAAACTCCGACGTCGCGCCTTTTGGGGACCGTCATGCCATGGATGAAGGGGCGCCGACCTGCTTGGCTGATCCGTCTGGGTCTGTTCATGTATGACCACTTGGGCGGGCGCAAGATCCTGCCTGGCACGACCTATTTGAACCTGTGCACCGCGCCCGAGGGGGCGCCGCTGCAGGACCGGTTCGAAACCGCCTATGAATACTCGGACTGCTGGGTCGAGGATTCCCGTCTGGTGGTTCTGAATGCCCGCGACGCCGAGGCGCGCGGGGCGCGGATCATGGTGCGCACCAAGGTCTTGTCGGCCAAGCGGGCCGAGGGCGTCTGGCGGATCACCGTGCAGGATTGCGACAGCGGCGAGACCCGCGAGATGCGCGCCCGGATGCTGATCAACGCGGGCGGGCCTTGGGTGGGCGACATCATCCGCACCAAGATCCGCTCGAATTCGCGCGAAGGGGTCCGGCTGGTGCGGGGCAGCCATATCGTGGTGCCGCGCCTGTATGACCATGACAAATGCTATTTCTTCCAAGGCGAGGACGGCCGCATCATCTTCGCCATCCCCTACGAGCAGGATTTCACCCTGATCGGGACCACCGACCAGGACCACCCCGATCCGTCCGAACCGCCCGTCTGCACCGAGGCCGAGCAGGACTATCTGTGCGCCTTCGCGTCAAAATACTTCAAACAGCCCGTAACGCGGGAGCAGATCGTCTGGACCTATTCGGGTGTGCGGCCCCTGTATGACGACGGTGCGCAAAGCGCCACGGCGGCGACGCGGGACTATACGCTGAAGGTGGATGCCGAGGGTGGTGCGCCGGTTCTGAACATTTTCGGGGGAAAGATCACCACCTATCGCCGGCTGGCCGAAAGCGCGATGGACAAGGTTGCCGAGCATTTCCCGGACCTGCCCGGCCCCTGGACCGCGGGCGTTGCCCTGCCGGGCGGTGATTTCCCTGTTGAAGGGGTGCAAGGACTGATCGACGGATTGATGGCCGATTTCGCCTTTCTGACCCAAGGCTGGGCGCGTCGGTTGGTGCGCGCCTATGGTACTGAGGCCCGGCTGATCCTGGGCGATGCAATATCCGCCGCGGATCTGGGCGAAGATTTTGGGGCGACGCTGACCGAACGCGAAGTGGTCTGGCTGATGGACAAGGAATACGCCCGCACCGCGCAGGACGTGATCTGGCGTCGCAACAAGCTGGGCCTGCGACTGAGCGCCGATCAGGTCGCGCGGCTGGACGCGTGGATGCAGGTGCGTCGTCATGCGGAACCCGCGCTGGCGGGCTGATGAAATTGTGGTCGCCGAAAAATCGCCCCGCATCAGCGGGGCGGTTTTTGTTCCTAGTCCGCCGGGAACTCAGGCCGTTTCCTCGGATGGCCCCGAACCCTTGCTGCCCTTGATCCATTCCCGCAGCCCCTGCATGACGGCATAGAGAACCGGAACCACGATCACGCCGACCAGCGTTGCCGCCAACATGCCGCCGAACACGGCCACGCCGATGGCCTTCTGGCTGGCCGCACCGGCCCCGCTGGCCGCCAGCAGCGGCACGACGCCCAGTAGGAAGGACAGCGCCGTCATCATCACGGCCCGGAACCGCTGATGCGCGGCCTCGGCGGCGGCCTCTTTGATGGACAAGCCCTTGGCGCGCTGCTCCATCGCGAATTCCACGATCAGAATGCCGTTTTTCGATGCAAGCCCCACCAGCATGATCATCCCGATCTGCGTATAGAGGTTGATGTCGCTGCCCACGATCGCCACCGCCGCGACCGCGCCGAACAGGGCGACGATCACCGACAGCAGGATCGAAACCGGCATGGTCCAGCTTTCGTATTGCCCCACCAGGAACAGATAGCCGAACAGGATCGCCAGCCCCAGGATCACCACGACCAGCCCGCCTGAGGCCAGCTGCTGCTGGGCCGTACCGGTCCATTCGAACGCATAACCGGGGGGCAGGGCGGTGGCTGATTCCTCGGTCATCACGGCGATGGCGTCACCGGTCGACAGCCCTTCGGCCGGCACCGCCGTCACCGTGGCCGAGCGGAACAGGTTGTGCCGCTTCAGCAATACTGGCCCCAGCACGTTTTCCACGTCGATCAGCGTGCCCAACGGAACCATCTTGCCCTCATTCGAACGTACATACAGGTTGGAGATGTCCTCGACATTGTCGCGATACGACCCCTCGGCCTGGATCATCACGCGATAGACGCGGCCGAACAGGTTGAAGTCGTTGACATAATACGACCCCAACTGCGCCTGCATGGTCTGGAAGATCTCGGCGACCGAGACCTGCAGCGTCTTGGCCTTCTCGCGATCCAGATCCACGAACAACTGAGGCACGTTAGCCCGGAAGGTCGTGTAGGCTTGGCCGATTTCCGGCCTCTGGTTGGCGGCATAGACAAAGGACCCGACCGCCGACGCGAGATCCTGAGGCGAGCCGCCTCCGGTTTGCTGCACCTCCATTTCCACGCCGGCCGACATGCCCAAACCCTGGATCGGTGGCGGGTTAAAGGCCACGATCGAGGCGGCGGATTCACCATTGGCGATGGCCAGCACCTTCTGCAGGATGGCGTCGGCGCTCAGGTCTTCATCCTGGCGGTCGTCCCAGTTGTCGAGGTTCGCGAAAATCGCTGCGCCATTGGTGATGGTGCCGTTGAGCATCGAAAAACCGTTGATCAGCACGGTATTGGCCACGCCGGGGATCTGGCGGATCTGGTCGTCGACGCGCTTGGTCACGGCCTCGGTCCGTTCCAGGGTGGCCGCGTCGGGCAGTTGGATGTCGACGAACAGGTAACCGTTGTCTTCGAGCGGGAGGAAGCCGCTGGAGGTGTTCGACATGATCGTGACCCCGCCAAAGCCGAACCCGGCCACGATTGCCAAGGACACTGCCGGGACGATCAGCAGCTTGCGCACGATGGCCACATAGCCCGCGCGCATCGAGCCGATAAACCCCTCGAACGCGGCCAGCAGCCCCTTGGGCGGGCCGGACCGCGCCTGCAAGACCATTCCGCACAAGGCCGGAGACAGCGTCAGCGCGTTGATCGACGAGATCACGACCGCGGTGGAAATGGTGACCGCGAACTGGGAATACAGCCGCCCCGAGATCCCGGGCATAAAGGTCACAGGCACGAACACCGCCAGCAGGACAAGCGTGGTCGCGATGACGGGGCCGGTGATCTGGCCCATCGCCTTGCGCGTCGCTTCGGCGGGCGGCAGGCCTTCTTCGGCGATGATGCGTTCCACGTTCTCGACCACCACGATGGCGTCATCGACCACGATGCCGATGGCCAGCACCAGCGCGAACAGAGAGATCGTGTTCAGCGACATGCCGAACAGCAGCAGGAACGCGAAGGTTCCGATCAGCGAAACCGGAATGGCCACTGCCGGAATGATCGTGGCCCGCCAACTGCCCAAAAACACGAACACGACCGAGATCACCAGGATGAAGGTCAGGATCAGGGTCGAAACCACATCGTTCAAGGATTGTTCGACGAAATCGGTGGTATTGAACGGAATCGCGTATTCCACATCCGTCGGGAAGGCACGCGACAGGCGCTCCAGTTCAGCCTCGACCCGCTCGGAGACGGCCAGCGCGTTGGCGCCGGGTGCCTGATAGATGCCGATCACGGTGGCAGGCACGGCCTGGAAATACCCCGATGCCGCATAGTACTGGGCGCCCAGTTCGACCCGCGCGATGTCACGGACCCGAACGATGGACCCGGCGTCGCCGGTGCGGATAACGATATCGCCGAATTCATTGGCCGACGTCAGGCGTCCTTTGGTCTTGATCGTGTATTGAAAGGTCTGGCCCTCGGGCACGGGCGGGGCACCGATCGAGCCAGCCGACACCTCGATATTCTGTTCGCGAATGGCAGAAATCACGTCACCCGGCGTGATCGACAGGGCAGCCATCTTGTCAGGGTCCATCCAGATCCGCATCGCGTATTCCAGATTGGTCAGAACCTCGGCCTTGCCCACGCCCTGCACCCGCGCCAACGCATCCTTGAGGTTTATCGACGCGTAGTTCGACAGAAACACGCTGTCATAGGTGCCACTGGGCGAGGTCAGCGTCACCAGCAGCAGCATGTTGGTCGACGCTTTTTGGGTCACGACCCCCGATGCGGTAACCTCGGCGGGCAGCGACGACATGGCCTGCGCCACCCGGTTCTGGACGTTGACCGAGGCAATATCCGGGTCGGTGCCGACCTCGAAGGTGATGTTCAGCGAATAGGATCCGTTGTCCGACGAGGTGGAGGTCATGTAGATCATGTCGTCCACGCCGTTGACCTGCGCCTCGATCGGAGCGGCCACTGTGTTTTCCACGGTTTCGGCATTTGCGCCCGTATAATTGGTCGAAACGCTGACCACCGGGGGCGTGATGTCGGGAAACTGCGCCACCGGCAAAACCATGTAACCGATCATGCCCATGACCGTCAGGACCAGTGAAATGACGAAGGCCAGCTTGGGCCGGCTGATGAACAGGGCGGAAAACATCGGTTATTCTCCCGGCTGTTCTGCGGCGACGACCGCGTCCACCGCCACTCCGGGGCGTACGCGCTGCAGCCCCTCGACGATGACGCTTTCGCCTTCGCGCAGGCCCTCTTTCACGATCACCGCCGAACCCACGTTGTTGCCCGTGGTGATGTACCGCTGTTCGACCATCTGCTTGTCGTTCACGACCAGAACGAACTCGCCGCGCTGGTCGCGCTGCAAGGCGGCCTGCGGAATCAAAACCTCGAGCGTGGGTTCCAGCGCCTCGATCTGGACGCTGACGAAAGCGCCGTCGACGATGAGGCGGTCGGTGTTTTCAAACTCGGCTCGCAGGGTGATGGCGCCGGTCAAAGGGTCGATCCGGTTGTCGACGAACACGATTTTGCCGGTCTCGGGCAGCCCGGTTCCGTTGGGAAGGGTCAGCTTGACCACCGGGCTCTTGTCGCTTTCGGCCAGGGTCGACGCGGTTTCGTTTACCACTTGAAGAACCGAGGTGAACTGCTTCTCGTTCAACGAGAAAGTCACATAGATCGGAGCCTCGCTGACCAGGTTCACCAAGGGTTCGGTGTTGGGGCCGACGACATCGCCGACGCTGACATTGATCCGGCTTAGCCGGCCGTCAAACGGTGCGTGGATCTTTGTATAGCTCAGGTCCAGTTCGGCCTGCCGGATCGCAGCCTTCGCAGCCTTGACCTCGGCTTCGGCGACCAATTCGTTGGCGCGGGAAATGTCCACTTCCGATTCCGGCGTGGCTTCGCGGCGGAGCAGCTCTTCCTTGCGGGCCAGATCCACTTTGGCCAGTTCCAGATTGGCCTCGGCACGGTCTAGGTCGGCCTTTCGCGCCTCGAGCGTGGCCTGATAGAGGTCGGGCTCGATGGTGAACAGCAGGTCGCCTTCCTTGACTTCGGCGCCGTCTTCGACCTCGCGGCTCTGCAGGAAACCGCTGACGCGAGCGATGATGTCGACCTTGTTGATCGCCTCGGCGCGGCCAATGAACGAGGCTTCCTCGGTGATCTCCTGCGTATAGGCCGCCGCGATCGAGACTTTGGGGGCCGGCGCGCTCGAGTCTTCCTGCGCCGATACCGGCTGCAACATGCCAATCGCAAGTACGGCGGCAGCCAACCGTCCCGCGCGGCCGATGGCGCGGGGCAGAGGAGAGGGGCGCGGCGGGGAAACAGGGTTCATGACAATTGCCTCGTTCAATGCGGGCGCGCAGCCCGGATCTGCTGTCCGGATCCGAGGGACCAGACGGAATTCTTGGTCAGGATGGAGGCAAAGGGATTATTTCTCAAGCCTTTGATTGCGCAGGCTTGGCGCGTGCGAAAAAAAAACGGGGGCCGGATGGCCCCCCGTTGTACCCGGTCGCTGCGCGGGTCAGGCGCGCGTTCCGGCAAAGCGTGTTTGCCAATCTTCGCGCTGTTCGTCGGTGATCTTGGCGAACAGAACGTCCGGCACCGTGAACGCGTGTGCGGCGGGCAGGGCGCTCAGCGCGGCCTCCACGTCCTCGGGCCAGCTGGTGTCGAGCGTGTTCATCGCGCTCAGCATTCTGGCCGAGGTTTCAGGGATGAACGGGGCGCTCAGCACTGCATAAAGCCGGATCAGGTTCAGGCCCAGCCGCACCTGCGCGGCGGCCTGTTCGGGGTCTTCCTTGAAGGTGGACCAGGGCGCGGCGGCCTGCAGGTATTCGTTGCCCGCAACCCAAATCGCACGCAGTTCCTGCGCCGATTTGCGCACCTCCATCGCCTCCATGTGGGACTCGTAGGAGCGGATGCGCTTGGTCAGCTCTTCGATCAGCGCCTGTTCGCGTTCGCCGTATGCGCCGCCCGCGGGGACCTCTTCGCCGAATTTCGAGCGGCAGAACTTGGTGATGCGGCTGACGAAATTGCCCAGCACGTCGGCCAGGTCCTTGTTGACCGATTGCTGGAAGTTCTCCCAGGTGAATTCACTGTCGCTGCTTTCGGGCGCGTGGCTCAGCAGCCACCAGCGCCAGTAGTCGGCGGGCAGGATGTCCAGCGCCTGATCCATGAAGACGCCGCGACCCTGGCTGGTCGAGAACTGGCCACCGTCATAATTCAGGTAGTTGAACGACTTGATGTAGTCGACCAGCTTCCACGGTTCGCCCGAACCCAGGATGGTGGCCGGGAACGACAGGGTGTGGAACGGCACGTTGTCCTTGCCCATGAACTGGACATAGCGCACGTCGTCGGCGCCCTTGTCGGTGCGCCACCAGCGTTCCCACTCGGCATCCGGCTTGCCGTTGGCGTCGGCCCATTCCTTGGCGCAGGCGATGTATTCAATCGGCGCGTCGAACCAGACGTAGAAGACCTTGCCCTCCATGCCGGGCCAGTCCTCGTCGCCCTTCTTGACCGGGATGCCCCAGTCCAGATCGCGGGTGATGCCGCGGTCCTGCAGGCCGTCGCCGTCATGCAGCCATTTCTTGGCGATCGAGGTGGTCAGCACCGGCCAGTCGGTCTTGCTGTCGATCCAGGCGTCCAACTGATCCTTCATTGCCGACTGGCGCAGATACAGGTGCTTGGTCTCGCGCACCTCAAGGTCGGTCGAGCCAGAAATCGCGCTGCGCGGGTCGATCAGATCGGTCGGATCCAGCTGCTTGGTGCAGTTCTCGCACTGGTCGCCGCGGGCCTTTTCGTAACCGCAGTTGGGGCACGTGCCCTCGATATAGCGGTCGGGCAGGAACCGACCGTCGGCGTTGGAATAGACCTGCTTTTCGGTCACCTCGCGGATCAGTCCGGCCTCGGCCAGCTTGCCGGCGAAATGCTGGGTCAGTTTGTGGTTCTGCGGGCTGGAGGACCGGCCAAAGTGATCGAAGCTGAGGCCAAAGCGCTTCGCGATGTCAGCCTGCACCTCGTGCATCTCGGCGCAGTATTCGGCCACCGGTTTGCCGGCCTTGGCGGCGGCCAACTCGGCCGGGGTGCCGTGTTCGTCGGTGGCGCACAGGAACATGACCTCGTTGCCGCGGCCGCGCTGATAGCGCGCAAACAGATCCGCCGGCAGCTGCGAGCCGATCAGGTTTCCAAGGTGCTTGATCCCGTTGATGTAGGGAATTGCCGAGGTAATGAGAATCCGAGCCATGTTTGGTTTCCGCCTAACTGTCTGCGGGCGCTCTATCAAACCGGATCGGGAAATCCCAGCCCCAGATTGCTATCGACCTTCGCGCGACCTCTTGAGCAGCTTGCCGATGGTGAAGGATGTGCGCGGGGCATAGACGTAATGAGTCCGGTCCTCGGGTGTCGGGCGCGCTCGCATCCGGCTCAGGCCGAACAGGATCAGGCAAAGATGCCCTGCCGCGATCAGGCCGAACAGGGCGGGTGGGCCAAATGCGCGGATCAGGGCCGAAGACAGATAGGGGGCCGCAATTGCGCCCATCGCGTACCAGAACATCATGGCTGCCGCCAATTCGACCCGCTGTTCGGACGTAGCGAAGTCGTTTGCGTGGGCGGCTGACACCGAAAAGACGGGAAAGGTCGTGAACCCGAACAGCCCGGCGGCCAGCATCACGCCCATCGTTCCGCTTCCACCGGCGGCGGCGGTGACTCCACAAGCCAGAATGGCCGAGACCGAAATCCACAAAAGAACCCAGCGGCGGTCGTATTTGTCGGCCAACCATCCGACCGGATATTGCGCCAACACGCCGCCCAGAACGAACGAGGCCAGGAAAAAGGCGATCTGGTCCACCGCCAGCCCCACGCCCTGGCCGTAGACCGGCCCGACCATTCGGAAAGATGCCGCGCTGATGGCCGACACGACGACACCCACCACCGCCAACGGCGAACAGGCCCAAGCCAGCCTGGGACGGAGGCGCGGGGCCTTGGGCGTCGCCGGTTGCGTGGCTCGCGAGAGGGTCAGCGGCAGCAGGGCCGCGCAGCACAGGATGGCCAGCACGTTGTAGGAGACATAAGAGGCCGGCGGCAGCACCGCGATGATCAGCTGCGCGGCCAAAGAGGCGCTGGCGTCGGCGATCCGGTAGGTACCCATGGCGCGGCCGCGGGTTTCATTGGTCACCTTGTCGTTCAGCCACGCCTCGATAACGGTGTAGCAGCCAGCCACGCACAGGCCCGAGGCCACCCGCATCGCAGCCCAGGCATAGGGGTCTTCGGTCAGCGTATGCCCTATCAGACCCATGGCACCCAGCGCCGTGCAGGCCGCGAAGGCGCGCGAATGGCCGACGCTGCCCATCAGGCGCGGCGCCCACCAGCAACCGATGAAGAACCCAAGGAAATGCGCCGACCCGAGCAGGCCGATCTGCTCGGTTGAGAACTCCAGCGTCAGGCCGGAAATGGCATCCAACGGGCCGACACCGCCGGTGGAAAGCTGCAATAGAATGACCGACAGGAAAAGGGCGGCAAAGGTAATGATCGTGCGCATGGTGTCCCTGTTTGAGCGTATCTTTCCGCGATGTGCGCGCCTATTCGACGCGCCGATGTCGTTTTCCGCCCGCCTCAGGTTTTTCGTTCGATTTCCGCGCGAATATCCAACCCGACTGTCGGTCCGACCAGATCGGCATATCCCGAAGCCCCGAATACGTGGCGGTTCAGCGCCCCCGTCAGGTGGATGTACAGGCGGTCAAGCTCGTCCCGCGCCGAGCCGGGCGGTCGGAACAGCGCGGCCTGAAGGGCGATTTGGCGGGTGAGGCCGCGCAGGGTCAGGTCTCCGGTGACAGTGGCGCCGTCGGAGATACGTCCGCCCCGGCCCAGGTGGATGCGGGTCGAGCGGAACCCGATCGCGGGAAACCTTGCGGCGTCCAGTACCTGTGGGCCCAGCATCGGTTCGCGCGCGAAGGGCAGGCGGGTTTGGGCCCGCGCCACGTCCAGAACGACCGTGGCGCGGCTGTTCCGCAGGCGGCGCGTGTCCACCCATACATCCGCTGATCGGATCGGCATGGTTCCGGTCTGGGGCGTGCCCGACAGATCGAAGGTGAAGGCGATCAGGGTTTTCGTGCGGGCGAGCACGTAGGGAACGGGTGCGGCGAGGGTCGGAGGCGCGGCCACCAGGGCTACAAGTGCGGCCATCAGGTCTCGGCGGCGCAGCCATGTCATGCGATGGCCCCTTGTTGGCGCGGGCGGGACCTGTGCAGCAACGTCAGTATGATGGCGATGTTCAGCCCATTCCAAAGGATCCCGTTCACGAAGGCCAGTGTGTACTGCCCGGTGACGTCATAGATCCAGCCCGACATCCATCCGCCCAGCGCCATGCCCAGGATGGTCATCATCATTACGAATCCGACCCGTGCCCCGGCTTCTTGCGGGGGCATGTATTCCCGGACGACCAGCGCATAGCTGGGCACGATGCCGCCCTGCGCCAGCCCGAACAGCAGGCTGATGACATAGAGCGACACCATCCCGTCATAGGGCAGGAACAGGAACAGGGCGATGCATTGCAGGATCGACCCGATCAGCAACGTGTGAACACCGCCCAACCTGTCGGCCACCAGCCCCGAAATGATCCGGCTGACCACGCCGCCCATCAGCATGAGCGACAGCATCTCGGCCCCGACCGTCGGGCCATAGCCCAGCCCCACGCAATAGGAGACGATATGGACCTGCGGCATCGACATGGCGATGCAGCAGCCGATCCCGGCGAGGCCCAGCACATATTGCAGGGTCCGCGGCGACAGGCCGACGCTGCGCGCGTTGATCTGCGCGGCGGCTGCGGCGGTGCCATGCGCCGCGGCCGGGACCTGCCGGCGCAGCAGCAGCGACAGCGGGATGACCACGATCAGGGTGATGACCGCCAGTGTCAGATAGACCTGCTGCCACCCGTCGCGGGCGAGGATACCAGACAGGAGCGTGGGCCAGATCGCGCCGGACAGATAGTTTCCGCTGGCCACCAGCGCCACGGCGATCCCGCGGCGGCGTAGGAACCAGTGCGAAATATCGGCGATCAGCGGGCCGAACCCGACGGCGGTGCCCAGACCCAGCAGCAGATGCGCCGCCGACAGCAGCGTGATCGTCGGCGCCCATGTCGCCAGCAGATAGCTGAGCGCGCTGAGGCCTGCGGCACCGATCAGCGCTTTGGTCACGCCCATTCGGTCCACCACCTGACCCAGCCACATGTTGCCAAGCGCAAAGCCGATCATGGCCAGCGTGTAGGGCATCGAGGCCTCGGCCCGGCTGGCGCCAAACTGGGTCTCGATTGCGGGCATCACCACGATCACCGCCCACATGCCCACATTGGCCACCGCCGCGATGGCCAGCGTGACCAGAAGGCGAAGCCAGGAATAGCGGCTGTCGTGGATCGGGTGGGTCATTCCGGCACGCTAGGACGCGGGTTGCGGTTTGACCAGTCACAACTTGCCTGTTCCGGGTCCGGTCGGTCAGGCGCAGGTTTCCTCGGCGCCGATCCGTTGCAGGTGCAGCCCGGCGCGTGGCGCGGTCTGGGTGGCGTGCCAACTGACCGGGGGCAGGGCGCGGGCGCGGCGGCGGGTCAGGGTCCAGCGGCGGGTCTGGCCCGTGTGCGCCGGGGCCATGTGCCAGCGTGTCTCGATCCCCTGCGCGCCGCCCTCACCCGGGGTCAGCAGCAGGCCCAGCGGGGCCTGACCCATCGTGCCCCCCTGTTCGGCGGCCAGATGCATCCGTCGCACCGGCGTCAGACCCGGTGTCCCCGGCAGATCGCCGATCACCAACGGCACCGCCCCGCTGCGCAGCGCCTCCTCGATGCACCACAGCAGATCCTCGGCCCGGGTGGGGCGGACGAATAGGAACCGGGCGGGATCGGCAAAGGTCATCATGCCGTCGGGGTTCAGCTGATCGGCCTCCCACGCGGGCGAGATCCACAGAACTGGCCCCTGCGCCTGACCGGCCAGCCACATGGCAAAGCTGCGCCGCGCGGGGCCGCAGGCCTCGTGCACGCGGGCCAGTTGCAGCGAAATCTCATCATGCAGGGTCAGCCCCGGCGCCGCGCGCGCCGGTTTGCGGCCAAGAAGATGCGTGGACATGGCCGAATGCTAGCATGTTCCTTATTTGTTCTCAAGCCCGAAGGCCGCCATTCAGCGCGATAGGATCATCCGGCCGTCGGCAAACTGGATGTTGGAAAAATGCTGCAGATAGTCCATGCCCAGCAGGGATTGGTCCATGTCGCCCTCGTTGACCCAGGCCGACACGTTGCGATCCGCGATGGGGCCCAATTCGAGGCTGTCCAGCCGCACAGGGGCGGTGCGCACCAGGCCATTGGCCGTGGCCGCGCGGCCCACGAAATTCATACTGTCCGGATCGATCCCCACGCGTTTCGCGTCACGGGGGCTCAGCACGATCTGGCTGGCGCCGGTATCCACCAAGAAGGTGACCGGTTTGCCGTTCACCAGCATCGGCAGATAGTAGTGCCCGTCAAACGATCGCGGCACCTCGATCACGTTTCCGGCCACGGCCAGTTGCGGCGTGGTGCCCACGGTCGAACGGATGTCATCCCAAAGGCCCACCACGGCGATGACGCCGATGAAGATGAAGACCCATGCCATGACCATTTGCAGGGTCTTGCCCAGCGACTGGCGGTTCTGGGTGAACAACCACAGCAACAGCGCCCCGCCGAGCAGAGCCAGATAGGTCAGCCGTCCAAGATCATAACCATCCATCAGTACACCCAAAACCGCTTCATACCCTCGGAATATGGGGGGTCAGGCGGCAAAACCAAAGGCCTTGAGACCATCCAGGATGAACTGTACCGACAGCGCCGCAAGCAACATGCCCAGCAACCGCGTCAGCACGGTCAGCCCAGTCTTGCCGAGAATGCGCGCGATCAGGCCGCTGGACAGGAAGAACAGCAAGACAACTGCCATCACGGCAAGCATCACGCCGACAGCCGCAGCGATGCCCTGAATGCCGGGGTGCTCACCGGCCAGCAGGATGATCGTTGCGATCGATCCGGGCCCGGCCACCAGCGGAATGGCCAGCGGAAAGACTGAGGGGTCAGGGTGCTCTTCCTCTTCCGCACGGTCCTCGCGCCGTTTGTTGCGCCGCTCGAACAGCATGTCGAGCGCGGTCAGAAACAGCAATGCGCCGCCAGCGACCTTGAAGGCCTCCATCGAGATGCCGACAAAGCCGAGAACCGCCTCGCCGAAAGCGGCGAAGGCGATAAGGATGCCCGAAGCGGTCAGGCACGTGCGGTAGGCGACGCGGCGACGGGTGGCTGGGTCCATTCCTTGCGTCAGCGCGACGAAGATCGGTGCGGTGCCAAAGGGGTCGATCACAACGAACAAGGTTGTGAACGCGGTTATGAAGAATGCCATTTCGATCATGCGGCAGCCTCGGCGCTTTCGAGCCGTTCGGCGGCGGCGACCCACAGCGCTTCGGCGCGCTGTATGGCCTCGACCACCTCGGCAAACTTGCGGTTCCAGGTTTCCAGATCACCGATCCGGTCATCTTCGTACAAGGCTGGGTCGGACAGTTTGGCCGAGAGCTTTTCGTGCATCTCGGTCAGCTTCTCCAGCCGTTCCTCGCATTTCCGCAGGTCGGCCCGCAGCGCCAGGATGGTATCGCGAGAGGCACGTTTGGGTTTGGCGGCCGGTTTTTCCCGCGTCGGCGGCTTGTCGCGCGCCAGCAGCATCTGGCGATAGGCTTCCAGGTCGCCGTCGAAGGGTTTGACCGTGCCGTCCGAGACCAGCCACAGCCGATCGGCCACCAGCCCCAGCAAGTGCATGTCGTGACTGACCAGAACCACAGCACCGGAATAGGCGGTCAGCGCTTCGACCAGCGCCTCGCGGCTTTCGATGTCGAGGTGGTTGGTGGGTTCGTCGAGGATCAGCATGTGCGGCGCGTCGATCGTGGCAATCAGCAGCGACAGCCGCGCCTTCTGCCCGCCCGACAGGCGGCCCACCTCGGTTTCGGCCTGATCTGCGCCAAGGCCGAACCCCGCCAGGCGCGCGCGCAGTTGGGCCGGGGTTTCGGTCGGACGCAGGCGCCGCAGGTGATCCAGCGGGGTTTCGTCCACATGCAGCTCGTCCACCTGATGCTGGGCGAAATACCCGATGCGCAACTTGCTGCTGCGGGTCATCTTGCCCGCCATCAGCGGCAGCCGGTCCGACAGCAGCTTGGACAAGGTCGATTTGCCTTGCCCGTTCTTTCCCAACAGAGCGATCCGGTCGTCTTGATCGATGCGCAGGTTCAGGCGGCGCAGCACCTCGGTATCGCCGTAGCCGGTCACGCCGCCCTCGATCTGGATGATCGGCGGCGACAGTTCCTCGGGTTCGGGGAATGAAAAGGCGCGCAAGGCGGCCTCTTGCGGGGTCGAGATCAACTGGATGCGTTCAATCATCTTCAGCCGCGATTGTGCCTGAACGGCCTTGGACGCCTTGTAGCGGAACCGGTCAACGAAGCTCTGCAAATGGGCGATGCGGGCCTTGGCTTTGGCGTTTTGGGCTTCGGCTTGGGCCAGACGTTCGGCACGGCGGGCGGCGAACTTGTCATAGGGGACCGCGTAATAGGTCAACTGGCGGTCTTCCAGATGCAGGATCGAACCGACCGCGCGGTTCAGCAGGCCCCGGTCGTGGCTGATGACGATCACCGTATGCGGATATTTCGCCAGATAGCTTTCCAGCCACAGCGCGCCTTCAAGGTCCAGATAGTTGGTTGGTTCGTCCAGCAGCAGCAGGTCGGGCCGGGAAAACAGCACGGCGGCCAGCGCGACACGCATCCGCCAGCCGCCGGAAAAGGCCGAGCAGGGCATCTGTTGCTCGTCATCGTCAAAGCCGAGGCCCTTGAGGATCGACGAGGCGCGGGCCTCGGCCGACCAGGCGTCGATATCGGCCAGCCGGGTCTGGATCTCGGCGATGCGGGTCGGATCGCTTGCGGTTTCGGCCTCGGCCATCAGGGTGGTCCGTTCGGTATCGGCTGCCAGGACCGTGTCGATCAGCGATACGTTTGAGGACGGAACCTCTTGCGAAACACCGCCGATCCGCGCGCGGCGGGGCAGGGTGATGCTGCCCGATTCCAGCGCCAGCTCGCCCCGGATCAGGCGGAACAGCGTGGTCTTGCCTGTGCCGTTGCGGCCGACCAGACCGACCTTGTGGCCTTCTGGAATGGTGGCGCTGGCGCCCTCGAACAGGGGGCGGCCCTCGACCGCATAGGTGATGTTTTCGATCCGTAGCATGAGTGCGGTGTGGCGCAGGGCTCGGGAAGTGTCAATTGCGTGCTCAACAAGAGGCTTTCCAACCGCTGCGGTCCATGTTAGGCGGCGCGCGGTATATTCCGGCGCGGATCAGTTCGCGCCGTCAGATTAAGGAGACGCCCGCATGGCACTGGAACGCACTTTCTCGATCATCAAGCCCGACGCAACCCGCCGCAACCTGACCGGCAAGATCAACGCCAAGCTCGAAGAAGCCGGCCTGCGCATCATCGCGCAGAAGCGCATCCACATGACCAAGGAACAGGCCGGCAAGTTCTACGAAGTCCACAAGGACCGTCCGTTCTATGACGAGCTGTGCGAATTCATGTCGTCGGCTCCGGTCGTGGTGCAGGTTCTGGAAGGCGAGAACGCCATCGCCAAGAACCGCGAAGTCATGGGCGCCACCAACCCGGCAGACGCGGCCCCCGGCACCATCCGCGCCGAGTTCGCGGAATCGGTGGGTGAAAACTCGGTCCACGGTTCGGACGCACCGGAAACTGCAGCCGTCGAGATCGCCTATTTCTTCTCGGGCATCGAGCTGGTCGGCTAAGCCGTCAGTCATTTGACATCGAAGAGGGTCGCGCCCGCTGCCGGGTGCGGCCCTTTTTCGTGCCGCGTCAGCCCTCGGGCGTGAGTTCCGAGGCCGAGACGCGCACGCCGACGGCGTCCAACTCGGCGACCAGTTTCGAGACGGGCGCCGTTTTCGCGCCGGCCTTGATGCGGTCGAACCGTTCACGCAGGGCCTTTTTCTCGTTGCCCTTGCAATCGTTCCATGGGCGGCCCTGCAATCCCATGACCAGAACGTAGTAGCCGATGAAATGCGGGCGGGTTCCGGCCTCGATCAGCCTTGCATAAACAGCATCGGCGCCCAGTTCGCGCAGTTCCTCGGCCGAGTGGATACCGGCGCGGGCGCAGGCCTGTTCAAAGGCGGGACCGAGATTGCGGATCGAGGACACGGGGCTGGGCATGGCGTCTGTCTAGCGGCGGTCGGTGGCGATGTCACGCTTGTCCGAGGTCTCGGCCTGGGATACCCAAGGCGGGGGAACATACGGCAGGGGAGGACGGAATGAACGCATTGGATGTGGCACAGGCGGCGCGGACACTTGATCTGACCGATCCGCCAGAGGGCTTCGTCGAAAATCCGTTTCCGTTCTACGACGCGCTGCTGGCCCATGCGCCGGTTCTGCCGCAGCCGGACGGGTCGGTTTTGTTGAGCCGTCATCGGGATCTGGACCGGATTTATCGCGACACCAAGCTGTATTCGTCGGACAAGAAGGCTGCGTTTGGCCCGAAATTTGGCGTGGGATCCCCTCTGTTCGAGCATCACACGACCTCGCTGGTGTTTTCCGATCCGCCTTTGCATACGCGGGTGCGCAAGATCATGACATCGGCGCTGACCCCGCGGGCGATTGCCCGGATGGAGCCGGGGCTGATCGAGACGGTGGATCATCTGCTGGATGCGATGGCGGAAAAGCCCAGGGTCGATCTGATCGAGGATTTCGCCTCGACCATTCCGATCCAGATCATCGGCAACCTGCTGGACGTTCCGATGGACGAGCGCGGGCCGCTGAGGGACTGGTCGCTGGCCATCCTCGGCGCGCTGGAGCCGGCTCTGACCGAGGAACAGCTGGCGCGGGGCCATGCCGCGGTCGAGGAGTTCAAGGCCTATCTGACCGACCTCGTCGCCCGGCGGCGAGCGGCACCGGGTGATCCCGAGACCGACGTGCTGACCCGGCTGATCCGGGGCGAGGGGGCGGACGAAAAACTCAGCGAGACCGAGCTTTTGCAGAACTGCATCTTCATCCTGAATGCGGGGCACGAGACCACGACGAACCTGATCGGCAACGGTCTGGCGCTTCTGAACGACCACTCGGAGCAGAAACAGCGCCTGCTGGACGACCCCGAGCTGATCACGCCAGCGGTCGAGGAAATCCTGCGCTTTCGCTCGCCCAACCAGTTCGGAAACCGCGAGACCACCGAGGATATCGAATTGGACGGGCTGGCGCTTCCGGCGGGCACCAACCTGCACCTGTGCATCGGCGCGGCGAACCGCGACCCAAAGGTGTTCGACGACCCGACGCGGTTCGACATCACGCGCAAGCCAAACCGGCACCTGGCCTTTGCAGGTGGGCCGCATGTTTGCGTCGGGCTGACGCTGGCGCGGATGGAAGGGCGCATCGCCATCGGACGACTGCTGGCGCGGTTCCCTGGCTACCGCCTGTTGGACGGGCGGGTGCGGGGCGGGCGGATCCGGTTCCGCGGATACGCCTCGCTGCCCGCGGAGTTGTAGGCGGGGTCCTTGGAGGCGCGGCGGATCAGGATTTCGACAGGTTCAGCGTGACTTCCAGCCCCGGATCGGCGTTGCGGGCGCTGAAAGTGCCGCCATGCATCCGCGCGATGGCCGCCACCAGCGCCAGCCCCAGGCCCGAGTTGCGGCTGCTGCGGGCCGGGTCCAGCGTGACGAAGGGCTGGTCCAGCCGGCCCAGATCGGGTTCAGGCACGCCGGGACCCATGTCGCGGACGCTCAGCCTAGCGTGCCTGTCGAGGTCTCCCAACTCCACCGTGATGCTGGTGCCCTCGGGCGCGTAGCGCAGGGCGTTTTCCAGCAGGTTGGACAGCGCCTGAGACAGAAGCGGCCGGTGGCCGAGGATGGCGGGCGCGGTGCCGGTCAGGCTGATTTCAACGCCCTGATCCGCGGCGACGGGTTCATAGAGCTCGACCACGTCCGCAGCCAGTTGACCAAGATCGACCTGTTCGAACTGCTCGCGGCCCAGCCCGGCCTCGGCCCGCGAAATCTCGGTCAGTTGCCCCAGGACCCGAAGAATATGGTCGATCTCGGCCGTGGCGCGGGCGGTGTCGGCCTCGCGTTCGCTGTCGTTTCGCTGGCTGTCGCCCAGCGCCTCGACCCGCTGCCGGAGCCGCGACAGCGGCGACCGCAGATCATGGGCGATGGAGTTGGACGTGGTCCGCAAATTGTTCACCAGGTCCTCGATCCGGTCCAGCATGGCGTTGAGCATGGCCGAAACCTGATCGAACTCGTCGCCGGTGCCGCGCTGAGGCATTCTCTGCGTCAGGTCGCCCGACATGATGGAATCGGCCGTATCGGCGATGTCCCGCAGCCGGGAAAAAACCAGCCGGGTCAGTAGCCAGCCCGTCAGGATACTCAGCGCCAGGGCGGCCCCCAGCGCCAGCGCGACCGATTGGAACAGAACCCTGTCGAACTGTTGCCGGGCCAGCGCATCGCGGCCCACCAACAAACGCTCGCCGCCGCGCAGGCGGATGGATGCGGCCGAGACCGGAACCATCTCATTCGTCTCGGTTTTTCGCAATTCCAGTTCGGTCCAGCCGCTGCCCGGTGTCACGCCCTCGGGCCAACGGGCAAGATTGCCCGCAAGGACATTGCCGAACCGGTCGGTCAGCAGATACAGCGCATCGCGCTCTGACGCCGAGGGCAGGCGGCGCTCGATGGCCGTCATCAGCCCGATCAGGCCGAGCCGTTCGTATTCGTCTGCCAGCCCGGTCAGTTCGGCCGAAACGACCGAGCGTGTCTCGCCGTCGATTGTCCGGGTCGCCGTCACATAGACCAGCGCCAGCACCGTCGCGGTCAGCAGCGCGCTGAGCACCATGCTGAGCAGCACCAGCCGGGTGCGGGAATTGTGAAACGAAAATCTAAGCTGTGCCATCGGACATCATGTATCCCGCGCCGCGCACGGTTTCGATCAGGGGTGTCTCGCCGGGATCGTCCAACTGTTTGCGCAGTTTCGAGATATGCACGTCGACGACGTTGGTGTTGGGGTCGAAATGATAGTCCCAGACGCCTTCCAGCAGCATCGTGCGCGACACCACGCGGTTCTTGCGGCGCAGGAAGAATTCGAGGATCTGGAATTCGCGCGGGGTCAGGGTGATCTCGCGCCCGTTGCGGGTCACCTTGCGGGTCAGAAGGTTCATCTCGAGGTCGCGGCACCTGAGGGTCGGGGTCTCTTCGGATTCCTGAGGGCGGCGCAGCAGCGCCTCGATCCGGGCATGGAGTTCCTGGAACGAGAACGGCTTGACCAGATAGTCGTCGGCGCCGGCGCGCAGGCCCTTGACCCGCTCGTCCACCGCGCTCATGGCGGTCAGCATCAGAACGGGGGTCTTGATCCCGGCTGCGCGCAGCGATTTCACCAGCGCCAGCCCGTCCAGTTCGGGCAGCATCCGGTCCAGGACGATTGCGTCGAACCCGCCATCGGTAGCGTGATACAGCCCGTCGCGCCCGTTGGTGGCGGTTTCGATGGCATAGCCTTCCTCGGCAAACCCCTTGGCGATGAATTCCCGCGTGTCCCCGTCGTCTTCAACGATCAACAAACGTCTGCTCATGGTCGGATATCCTTTTGCTCGGGATATAAGCATGTGGGGCCGTCAAAGAATACTGCCGGGCGCGGAAATCGCACCCGGCAGCCCCGTCGCACGCGGACATGACGTGCGGGCGGGGGGATGCGCGCGCCGATATCCCCATCATGCGGCGCGCGCGGGGACAAGCGTCAGGCCACCTCGACGGCAACGAAGATCTGGTTGCCGCCTCGGTTGATCAGCACCAGCGCCGGGCCGTCCTTCTGATCGCTCAGAGCCTTCTTCAGATCCTGGGGCGTGTCGATCTCGGCGCGGCCCAGCCGGACGATGACGTCACCGCGGCGCAGACCGGCCTCTGCGGCGGGGCTGTCGGGCTGCAGTGCCGTGACAACCACGCCGTGCACGTTTTCCGGCACGCCCATCTCGGCGCGCGTGGTGTCGGTCAGCGGTGCGACGGTCACGCCCAGCGTCTTGCCGGCCACCTTGTCGGGCGCCGCAGCGGCGGTTTCGGTCTGGTGCTGGCCGATGGTGACGTTGAGCGTCTCGGTCTTGCCGTTGCGCAGTACGGTCAGCTTGCTGTCGGTGCCGATGGCTGTGGTGCCAACCAGGACCGGCAATTCGCTGCTGTTGTCGACCTGTTCGCCGTCGAACGCGACGATCACGTCACCCTGCTGAAGCACGCCGTCGGCCGGGCTGCCGGGAACCACGTCCGAGACCAACGCACCAGTGGTGCCCTCTATCCCCATGGCGGCGGCCAGTTCAGGGCTGATATTCTGGATCGAGACCCCCAGCCAGCCGCGGCTGATCTGCCCGTCGTCGCGCAGGTCCTGGGCGATGTGTTCAACGATGTTTGACGTCACGGCAAAGCCCAGCCCGACCGAGCCGCCCGTGGGCGAATAGATGGCCGAGTTCACGCCGATGACTTCGCCTTCCATGTTGAACAGCGGGCCGCCCGAGTTGCCCTTGTTGATTGCTGCGTCGGTCTGGATGAATTCAGCATAGGGGCCATCCGAGATGTTGCGCCCCTTGGCCGAGACGATGCCCGTGGTGACGGTCGAGCTCAGCCCGAAGGGGTTGCCGATGGCCACAACGTCTTCACCCACGCGGATTTCGTCGCTGTCGCCCAGCGGCACTGCGGTCAGAGGGGTATCGGCTTCGATTTTCAGCAGCGCGAGGTCGGTCAGCGGGTCGGTCCCGATGATCTCGGCTTCATAGCTGCGGTCGTCATGCAGGCGCACTGTGACCTTGTTGGCACCCTCGACGACGTGGTTGTTGGTAATGATATAGCCATCAGCATCCATGACAAAGCCGGAGCCCAGCCCCTGACGGGGGCCCTGCCGCGGAATGTCCATGCCTTCGGGGGCACCGAAACGCTTGAAGAATTCGCCAAAAGGATGTCCTTCGAAATCGAAATTGGGGCTGCCGGCCGGCATCGGGGCGGCGTCCTGCGTCGCGATGATGGTCACGACGGCGGGCGATACGGATTCGACCAGATCGGCCACCCGCTCGTCGGCCAGGGACGGGATCGCGGTCCCGGCCAGCAGGGCGGCGCTCAGAGCGGCCGCGCCAAACAGACGGGGTGTACGGAAAGCGTTCAAGAGGGGCTTGCGGGTATTCATGTCTCGACTGTGCTCCTTGGATTCGTCGCAGAGGATCATTTCTTTGACGGAAAGATGGAGGACGGCCCTGTGGGTTTTCTGACCTGATGGTTAAATTTTCTTAATTCTGCCATTTTCTTGCGGTCTATGCCCGACGAGCGCAGGCGGTTTTCCGGGATTCGATTCTGCGCGAATCGTCGGATTGTTGCCGAAAAGGGCGCTAATAGTAGAAAAGTGTTGCATTGATCACTCAGGGGCTACAACGGCGACGAGGCCGGAGTTATGAGTTGGATAGTCTCGCTTAGGTTGTATGTCTTTGAAAACGTCGCTCAGTATCTGATGTCATTCAGTACACTATTTTTAATCACGCTCCCGTGACAGAACGATTGAACGCTCTGGTAGTTCGGCCGGTCAAGTTCCGCAACTCTGCCATGGGTAGAACATGGCCGAGATTCATACTGTGCGGGCGCTACGTCAAATTGAACCTTGTTGGGCCTTGCGACGAATTTTTTATTGTTTTGAAGCGAATGATCGGTGACGATGAAATTGTCCAAAAAGGGGGCCTGACAGACATCAAGGGGGTGTCTCCAGGCAGATCTCGATTACCGGGAATGCCAGTGGCATGTTAACGAGGGGGTCTTGTTTCAGTTCTGCAGAGCCACGTCCGTTCATCTTCTGATGCGTCGGGCGCGTTTCCGGAAAAGGTGAAAGTGGTAGTCCTGCATTTTTGGGCAACCGGCCCGGTCTGAAAAGATCGGGCCGTGTTAGTTTTTGGCCTGCCGACCGGCTCGCCAGTCGGCCCAGTCCCGGGGCGTGTCCAGATCGCGGGTGGCATTGGTCCCCGGCAGGGGTTCGATATGGACTTTGTCGCGATGGGCTCTGACGACACTCTGCGCGCCGGAATCTCCGGTCAATGAACGCAGCTGCGGAAACAGACATGATGCGAAGACCACCGGGTGACCGGGGGTGCCGTCGCTTGCCGATCCGCGCCAGATCAGGCAGTCCGGGTTTTCGCTGACCGAGCGCAGCACCTTTGCCAGATCGTCGACCGTCAAGTCCGGCAGGTCGGCCAGCAAGATCATCGCGGCGTCGGCTGTATCGGGTACGTGATTCAGGGCCGCGCGCAAGCTGGCGTTCATGCCTTCCTCTGCGTCGGTGACCGGAACCACGCGCACATCCAGTCCGGCCAGTGCGTCGTGGCGTGGGTGCGGGGCCGGGGGCAGGGCCACGATGACCGGGGCCACGGCCTGGGCGATTTCCGCCGTCCGGCGCAACAGGGGCTGGCTGTCTATTTCCTGCATCAGCTTATCGGCCCCCCCCATGCGGCTGGATCGGCCAGCGGCAAGGAGGATGATGGGAATGGTGTTCATGCCGCCACCATGACGCGCGGCGCGGGCGTTGTCACCCGCGCATGCGTGCGCCATCCGCGTCAAAGGGCGGGGTCGAGAGCACGCGGGCCTTGCGCATCTGCCCCAGGATCTCGATTTCCACCTGCAGGCCGTCAGAGATGCGGTCGGTGGGCAGGAAGCCCATCGCGATCGACTTGCCTGTGTGGTGCGAGTAACCGCCCGAGGTGCAGAAGCCCACGACCTTGCCGTCCAGCCAGATCGGTTCATAGGCGTTCACGTCGGCGTCGTCGGCGTCGACCTCGAAGGCCACCAACCTGCGCGCGGAGCCGGTCGCACGTTCCGCCTCGGCGGCGGCGCGACCGATGAAATCGGCGGGTTTGTTGAAGGCGATGAAGCGGTCCAGCCCGGTTTCGGCCGCCGTGTAGTCGGGCGAGAACTCGCGCATCCACGAGGCGAAGAACTTGTCGAGCCGCAGGCTCATCATCGCGCGCATGCCGAAGGGGGTGATGCCGTGCGGTTGCCCGGCCTGCCACAGGGTCCACCAGAGCTGGCGCTGCGCCATCGGATCGCAGTAGATCTCGAACCCCAGATCGCCGGTATAGCTGACACGCTGCACGATGCAGTCGGTCATGCCGACGACCATCCGCCGCACGTCCATGAAGCGCATGTCGCTGATATCGGCGCGGGTGCAGGCGGCCAGAACCTCGCGGGCCTTGGGGCCTGCGATCTGGAAGCCGTTGCGTTTGTCGCTGATATTTTCGACGGTTACGCCGTCTTCCTGATGTATCTGGAACCAGCGCATGTGGAAGTTCTGCGCGCCGTATGAGGCGGTGAGCTGAAATTCCTCCTCACCCAGACAGGAAACCGTGAAGTCGCCGATCAGCTTGCCCTTGGGCGACAGCATTGGGGTCAGCGACAGGCGGCCCGGCTTGGGGATGCGACCCGCCATGATCCGATCCAGCCAGTTGCGGGCACGGGGGCCGGTGACTAGGTATTTACCGAAATTGTGCACCTCGTTGATGCCGACGCCCTCGCGCACGGCGCGCACTTCGCGGCCGGTTGCCGCGAAGGCGTCCGAGCGGCGGAAGGAGGGGGTTTCATAGGTCGGCTCGCCCTCTTGCGCGAAGTAGTTCGGCACTTCCAGACCGTATTGCTGGCCCCAGACCGCGCCCAGATCGCTGAAGATGTCATACATCGGCGTGGTGCGGTTGGGCCGAGCGGCGGGCAGTTCCTCGTTCGGGTAGGCGACCGAGAAACGCTTCTGATAATTCTCAATCACCTTGGGACGGGTATAGCCCGGGGTGATCCAGTCGCCGAACCGGGCCACGTCCATGGCAAAGACGTCGCGCTCGGGCTCGCCCTCGATCATCCACTGCGCCAGCGTCAGACCGACGCCGCCGCCCTGGCTGAACCCGGCCATCACGCCGCAGGCCGACCAGTAGTTGCGCACGCCCGGCACCGGCCCGACCAGCGGGTTACCGTCGGGGGCAAAAGTGAACGGGCCGTGGATCACAGATTTCACCCCGGCCTCGGCCAGAACCGGGAAACGGCGATAGGCAAATTCGATACTGTCGGTGATCTTGTCGAAATCGTCGGGCAGCAGTTCGTGGCCGAAATCCCAAGGGGTGCCGTCCACCGCCCAAGGCTTGCAGGGCTGTTCGTAGAAGCCGATGCAAAGGCCGCGCCCCTCCTGCCGCAGATAGCTCTCGCCGGCCGGGTCCATGACGTGCGGATGCTCGCCTCCCGTGTCGATGATCGCCTCGATCTGAGGGATGTTGTCGGTGACGAGGTATTGATGCTCCATCGGGTGCAGCGGGAAGTAGATGCCTGCCATCGCGCCCACCTCGCGCGCCCAAAGGCCGCCGGCGTTGACGATATGCTCGGCGTGGATGGTGCCCTTGTCGGTGACCACGTCCCATGTGCCGTCGGGGCGCTGGTTGGTTTCGCGCACCATGCAGTGGGTCTCGATGGTGGCACCGCCCATTCGTGCGGCCTTGGCATAGGCATGGGTCGTGCCCGAAGGGTCGAGGTGCCCGTCCAGCGGATCATACAGCGCGCCGATGATGCCGTCGGTATTGGTGATGGGGGTAATCTTCCTGATCTCGTCGGGGCCGACGATCTCGGTCTCCAGCCCCATGAAGCGATGCTTGGCGCGCTCGGCTAGCAGCATGTCGAACCGGTCTTGGTTGTCGGCCAAGGTGATGCCGCCCACATGGTGCAGCCCGCAGGACATGCCGGTGATCTCTTCCAACTCCTTGTACAGCCGGATGGTATAGCCTTGCAGCGCGGCCATGTTGGTGTCGCCGTTCAGCGTGTGGAACCCGCCCGCCGCGTGCCAGGTCGATCCGCTGGTCAGTTCCGACCGTTCCAGCAGCATCACATCCGACCAACCCAGCTTGGTCAGGTGATACAGCACCGAACACCCGACAACTCCACCGCCGATCACGGCAACCTGACACGTCGATTTCATCCGCACCTCCTTGCGTCTGGCCCGAAGGTGCAGGGGTGCCGCGGCGGTATCTGTCACGAAAACGACCGAGTTTGTCGTTTCCGCCGGCCGTCCGTCAGAGCGGCCGCACCTTCAACCAGGTGATCCGGTTGCCCTCGCGTTCGACGACCTCGAACCGGAAGCCGTGGAACGAGAACACCTGACCAACGGTCGGGATCATCTGCGCCTCATGGATCACCAGCCCGGCAATGGTGTTGGCCTCGTCATCGGGCAGGTTCCAGTCCATCGCACGGTTCAGGTCGCGGATGGTCATCGAGCCTTCGACCAGGTACTGACCGTCTTCGGTGCGCGTAATCGTCACATCTTCGTCCACGTCGAACTCGTCCGCGATCTCGCCCACGATTTCTTCGAGGATGTCCTCGAGCGTGATCAGCCCCTGAAGCGATCCGTATTCATCGACCACCAGCGCAAAATGGCTGTGCATGCGCAGAAATTCCCGCATTTGGTCGTCCAGAGTGGTGGTTTCCGGCACGAAATACGGGGCGTTGGCCACTTTGAGGATGTCGAATGACTTCAGCCGCTCGGCACCGCCCTCGCCGCCGCCGGCCTGCGCGTACATGGCGCGGAACAGGTCTTTGGCATGCACGACACCCACGATGTTTTCGGGCTGGTCGCGGAACACCGGCAGGCGCGTGTGACGGCTTTCGAGACACTGTTTCAGGATCGCTTCGGGGTCGGCATCGGCGTCGATCATCTCGATATTCGAGCGGTGCAGCATGATTTCCTCGACCGTGCGGTCGCCGAGGTCAAGCGCCCCCAGGATGCGATCGCGGTCCTCTTTTTCGACGACGCCTTCGGAATGGCCCAGTTGCAGGGCGCCGGCGATCTCTTCACGCACGGCAAGGATGTGGCTGTCCGGGTCGATCCGTACACCGAACAAACGCAATACCCCGCGCACCAGCAGGCGCACGGCGGCCACCACCGGCGAAAACACCGTAACGACAACACCGATCACCGGGGCGACCGCAGCGGCGGCCTTTTCGGCATTGGTGATCGCATAGGTCTTGGGGAGAACTTCGGCAAAGATCAGAACCAGCAGGGTCATGACCAGCGTAGCCAGTGCCACGCCGCTTTCGCCGAACAGCCGCGTGAACAGAGCCGTCGCCAACGAGGCCGCAAGGATATTCACCAGGTTGTTGCCCAGCAGGACCGACCCGATCAGCCGTTCGTTGTCGTCGGTGATTTCCAGCGCCTTTTGCGCGCCGCGCGATCCCTTGTCGGCCTGCGCGCGCAGCTTGCCCCGAGACGACGCGGTCAGCGCCGTTTCCGAGCCCGAGAAGAAGCCGGACAGCACAAGCAGGAACAGGATCGAGACGGTGGTGATCCAGAAGGCGCTGTCGAAAAGGGAAGGGTCAGGGTCCATCGTTCCACTATGATTGTTGTCGCGCCTTGGTTATGGGGTCGCGGGGGCATGCGATCAAGGGGAAGCCCCTAGTCCTCGGTGTCGTTCCTGGCAAGGGGGTGATGTTGCAACACCAATTCCGACAGCCGCTCGTCCAGAACATGCGTGTAGATCTCGGTCGTGGCCACGTCGGCATGGCCCAGCAGGGTCTGGATCGAACGCAGGTCGGCCCCGTTGGCCAATAGATGCGTGGCAAAGGCGTGCCGCAGCGTGTGCGGGGTGACCTTGTCGGGGGACACACCGCCTTGAACCGCCAATTCCTTGACCAGCAGGAAGAACCTGTGCCGGGTCAGGTGCCCGGACTTGCCGCGCGACGGAAACAGAAAGCGTGACCTCTGTCCGCCTTTGGCCACGGTCGCCTCCTCGGCCGCATCGCGCGCAGCCAGCCATGCGGCCAACGCATCGCGGGCCGGTGGCGACAGGGGCACCATCCGTTCCTTGCCGCCCTTGCCCAGAACCAGAAGCATCCGCGGGTCGCCACGCGCTGCGGATACGGGCAGCGAAACCAATTCGGTTACCCGCATGCCGGTGGCGTACAACAGCTCCATCAGGCATGTGTTGCGCAGCCGGTCGGCTTGGGTGCGGCCGGTCTGGCGCGCGGCCTGCAGCAGGCGGTCGACCTCGGCCACGTCCAGCGTCTTGGGCAGGCGCTTTTGCCGGCCTGGTCCCTTGATCTGGATGGCGGGGTTGGTGTCGCGCCAGCCTTCCTCGAAAGCGAAGCGGTACAGCTGTTTGATGGCGGACAGGCGGCGAGCCCGGGTCGCGCGCGACAGGCCCTCGGCATCGCAGTCGATCAGATAGGCCTCGATCTGGGTCTGGTCGGCCTGGGCAAATCCGTTGCCGTGACGGCTCAGCCATCCCGCGAAGTCCTTCAAGTCGCGCCCATAGGCCAGCAGCGTGTTGGTTGCCGCGCCCAGCTCGGCGGCCTGCGCTTCGAGAAAGGCCGAGATCCACAGCTCTGGCGTTTCAGGCCCCGGCACGGTCAGACCCCCTGCAGGATCAGCAGCTGCAGCGCCGCCCGCCGCGCGGTATCCTCGAGCCCGACCCTGCGGAAGGTTGCGATGGCGGCGGTCAAGTCCACCAGGTTGCCGCGCGCGCCCTGGGCATAAAGCTGCATCGCTTCCAGAATCGCTTCGCCCAACCGGTTCTGATCCAGCATAGTCTGCAGGTCGGGCGGGACCGGGGCGGCCCAGGCAAAGCCTTCGGTGATCGCATCGGACAGCGGCGACGGCGACGGGGCCCGATCGGGCATCCCCCGGGCCAGCGCGGCCAGAAAAGCATTGGCAGTTGGCCCATCGGGCACGGATTGGGCTGCGTCTTCATACAGCTCGGACAGCAGCAGAATGCGCCAGCGCAGGTTCTCGGCCTCGGCGCCGGGCAGGGGGCGGGGCGCCAGACGGTCCGCGAACAGCTCGGCAAAGGGAACCTGCAGCCCGACGGTTTCCATCTGCGCCCAGACCGCGATCAGCGCATCCGCGACGGCCTGCGGCTTGCCGCCGTCCAGCGCGGCCTCGAAACGCTGTACCGCGGCGACGCGGTCCCAGACGGCGCCCGAGGCCGCCGGGGCGCGCTCGGTATAGAGACCCAGCAGGTGGTTGGGGGTCAACGCTCCGATGCGGGTCAGGCGCTCGGCCGCCTCGATCTGGGCCTTCCAGCCGGCGACGTCGCGCAGATCGGCATTGGCAAAGGCGCGCGGCAGCGACGCGGTGGGCAGCCGTTCGCCGATGGCCTCGAACAGGCGAAAGGTCAGCGGGTCGGGGTCCTGGGGTTGCGGAAGATAGGGGGCGCCTTCGAACATCTCGGGGCTTAGAAACCGGTCGAGCAGGTCCAGCGTTTCTGTCGGCAGGATCTCGAGCGCGTGGGCGGCCTCGAGCACGAGCGCGGCCGAGGCCCAGTCACCGCGGCGTGCCTTGCAGAAAATGTGGGCGCGGTAGTCGCGGGACAGGCCGGGTTGCGCGATGAGCGCGGTACAGCTGCGGTCCTCGTCGCCGGTCAGCAAGGTCGTGTCGAACCAGCGGCGAAACCGGTCCGGTGAAGCCGCCGGCCCGGCCTGTTGCACCAGCGCCTGCGCAGGGTCGGCCGCCCCCAACTGGAACAGGCGATCCAGTCGCGCCAGCAGCAGGGTGTCGGGATCCGCGCCGCCCGACGGCGCGCGGGCTTCGGTCAGCAGCAAGGTGAACATCAGCTTTTGCATGGCCGGGCTGGATTTCACCGGAACTTGCCCGATCAGTCGGGCCAGGCGGGCCGGGTCGCTTGGGCGCCACAGATCCACCGGAAGCCCCGTCACCGAGGCATCCACCAACCCCAGTGGCTGCGACAGCGCCTCGAGCGGAGTTACATGGATCTGCGGGGCCGCCACCGCATCGGCCACCGGAGGTTCGAGCATCACCGTTCCCGGCAGCAGGTCGCCCGGTTCCTTCAGCCAGTCGATCGCCGACAGCGGCTCGGTCGTCTGTGCGGCGACCTGCCCGGCCAGGGCAATCGTCACCGCCGCGGCCCTAGTCCACATTCAGGATGACCGGTTCGCTGATTTCGCTTTGCGGGGCCGAGAAATCCGCGCCGAAATACGGCCCCAGATAGGCATAAGCTACCAGCCCGATGAAACTCAGGCAGATGAGGTACAGGAGGAGTTTGATCAGACGGCCCATGGCGAAACGCTGCCTCAAATTTTGATTTTGGCCAAGTTATAACTGGCATTTTTTCTAAGATCACGTCATTCACGGGGAAATGAGCGAAATTAAGCATAACGCATCGCCGGCATCGGTCCGGCCGGCCTATGACCTGCACAAAACGGTGGTTATGGTCGGCATGATGGGCGCTGGCAAGACGGCGGTGGGCCGGGCGCTGGCCGCGCGGCTGGGCGTGCCGTTCCTGGACAGCGATGCCGAGATCGAATCGGCCGCCAACATGACCATTCCCGAGATCTTCGAGCGCGATGGCGAGGCATTCTTTCGGGCCAAGGAAAGCCAGGTCATCGGCCGGTTGCTGGACGAGCAGAAAGGCATTCTGTCGACTGGCGGCGGCGCCTTCCTGTCCGAGGCGAACCGCAGGATGATATCAGAGCGCGGCGTGTCGGTCTGGCTGAGGGCCGATCTGGAGGTGCTGTGGAACCGCGTCCGCCACAAGGACACACGGCCGCTGCTGCGCACCCCCGATCCGCATGCGACGCTGAGCGCCTTGTACCAAGCACGCGTTCCGCTTTACCAAAAGGCCGATCTGGTCGTGGAATCGGATGGCGAAACTGCGATCGAGGACATGGTGGACCGGGTCTTGGAGAAACTGGCGACGCGCTCTGACGTTCTGGAACTGAAGTAGATGCATCAAACCGTATTCGTTGATCTGGCCGAACGGTCCTATGACGTGGAAATCGGGCCGGACCTGCTGGCGGAGGCCGGGATGCGGATCAGGCCGCTGTTGCCCCGCCCGCGTGTGGCTGTACTGACGGATGAAACGGTTGCCACGCTGCATCTGGACGCGCTGCGTGCCGGGCTGGCCGCGGCCGGTGTCGAGATGACTGCCCTGGCGCTGCCGCCGGGTGAGGCAACCAAGAGTTGGCCCCATTTCGAACGCGCGGTCGAATGGCTGCTGGCCGAAAAGGTCGAGCGCCGTGATGTCGTCGTAGCCTTTGGCGGCGGGGTGATCGGCGATCTGGCCGGGTTTGCCGCTGCCGTGCTTCGCCGGGGGGTGCGGTTCGTGCAGATCCCGACCTCGCTGCTGGCGCAGGTCGACAGTTCGGTGGGCGGCAAAACCGGCATCAACGCCCCGCAAGGCAAGAACCTGATCGGCGCCTTCCACCAGCCGTCGCTGGTGCTGGCCGATACCTCGGTTCTGGGCACCTTGACGGCGCGGGATTTTCTGGCGGGCTATGGCGAGGTCGTGAAATACGGGCTGCTGGGCGATGCCGAATTCTTTGAATGGCTGGAACGCAACGGCCCCGCGTTGGCCGAGGACGACATGGCGGCCCGGGTTCAGGCAGTGACGCGCTCGGTGCAGATGAAAGCCGACATCGTCGCGCGCGACGAGACCGAACAGGGCGACCGGGCGTTGCTGAATCTGGGCCATACCTTCTGCCACGCGCTCGAGGCCGCGACCGGCTATTCCGACCGGTTGCTGCATGGCGAGGGCGTGGCCATCGGCTGTGCCTTGGCCTTCGAACTGTCGGCGCGCCTGGGCCTGTGTTCGCAGGAAGACCCCAGCCGCGTTCGGGCGCATCTGCGCGCGATGGGGATGAAGACTGACCTCGCCGACATTCCCGGCGATTTGCCGGCGGCGGGGGCGCTGGTCGATCTGATGGCCCAGGACAAGAAGGTGGTGGACGGTCAGTTGCGGTTCATTCTGGCGCGCGGAATCGGGCAGGCCTTCGTGACTTCGGACGTGCCGCGCGATGCGGTTTTGTCCGTGCTCGAGGATGCGCTGGCGACCTGCTGACGGTCTCAGCGTCCCCGGATCACCATCAGTTCGCCGATGTTTTCGCGGGTGATGTACCCGACCATCTGCCCCGCTCTGGTGCACACGGCCACCGCCGGAGCGCCGCCGTGCAACCCGTCTAGCACTGCCTCGAGCCCGCCGGCTGGCGATACGATGGGAATCTCGGTCTCCATGACCGATGTGGCCGGTTCGGACCGGGGGTGTTCGCCGGCGAGGGCTGCGAACAACCGGTTGCGCGTCACGAAGCCCAGCAGTTGCCCGTCGGGGCCCAGCACCGGAAACTCGTGCTGGGTGGTCTGGATCACGGCCTGCGCGGCCGTACCCAGCGTGTCCTGCGGCGTCAGTGCGTGGAACTCGGTGATCATCGCGTCGCGGGCCAGAACTCGGCGCGCGATCGAGCGCATCTCGACATCCTGGCTCTCGGCATTGGCGGCGATGAAGACGAACACCGCGATCAGGACCAGGATCGGGTTTCCGGTGCTAAGCCCCAGAAAGCCGAAACCCACCGCCACGATCTGACCGGCCGAGGCAGCGGCCCGCGTGGCCTTGACCCGGTCCATCTTTAGGCACAGCAGCGCCCGGAACACCCGGCCACCATCCATCGGAAAGGCCGGGATCAGATTGAATACCGCCAAGAAAAGGTTCACATACGCCAGCCGGCTGAACAGATCGACGCGCGCCGAGTCGATATGGGCCATTACATCCATCTGAATGCCCGCACCCAGACCCACCAGCACCAGCCAGATCACGATGTTCACCGCCGGCCCGGCTAGCGCAACGGCAACTTCCTGCATGGGCTTTTCCGGCATCCGCTCCAGCCGGGCCAGCCCGCCGATCGGCAGAAGCGTGATGTCCGGCGTGCGGATGCCATAGCGGCGGGCCATCAGCGCGTGGCCGAATTCATGGGCGACCACGCAGGCAAACAGCGCCAGAACGAACAGGATGTTGTCAAATGCGGCGGGCAGGCCGCCCTCGGCATAGGCCGCGAAGCCGACCCAGGCCAACAGAATGAAGAACGTGACATGGACCCTCAGCTCCGAGCCAAGCAGACGACCGACGGCGAAGGACCATGTCATTTTCTGGCTCCGTCAGATCAGAACGGGATCTCGTCGTCGTCGATCCCGCCCGAGGCCGGGGCTGGTGAACTGCCGCCCATCGGTGCGCCATAGGGGTCTCCGTAACCGCCGGACTGGCCGCCACCGTAACCGCCGCCGCCGCCTTCTCCGCGGGCATCCAGCATGACGAGGGTCGAATTGAACCCTTGCAGAACGACCTCGGTCGAATACCGGTCCTGACCGGACTGATCCTGCCATTTGCGGGTCTGCAACTGGCCTTCGACGTAAACCTTTGACCCCTTGCGAAGGTATTGCTCGGCCACCCGGACCAGGCCCTCGTTGAAAATCGCGACCGAGTGCCACTCGGTCCGTTCGCGGCGCTCGCCCGTATTGCGGTCTTTCCAGGTTTCCGACGTGGCGATGCGCAGGTTGCAGACCTTGCCTCCGTTCTGAAACGACCGAACCTCGGGGTCACGCCCGAGATTGCCGATCAGAATGACCTTGTTGACTGAACCTGCCATGTTTTTCCTCGTATCCTGTCTTGCGGGTTGGGGCGCGAATCTCGCGCGGTGTTCACCCGAACCCTATACCCCCCGCGCGCGGGTTGGAACACGGATGATCGTGGCGCCTTAGGTTTGAATTTCCACCCGCGATTAACCAAGCTTTCATTTCGGCTTGAAATACCTATACTCATTCTGATGGCAGAACGGGCGGGATTTGCTTGAATGCGGTATGTGTTGACTGGTTTTTTGGTTGCCTTCCTTGCGCTGACTTCTGTTCCGTCGGGCGCCGATGTTCTTTCGACCAAGAACCGCAGGGATATCTTTCTCAAGCAGGCCAAGGTGCTGGACAGTCGCGCCGCCAGCCAATACCGCGACAGCGAGCGTCTCAAACCCAAATCGGCGCAGGGAAAGTTCGGCAAACGGTATGACGGCAAGTACAAGGGGCAGTATCTTGTCCTGGCGCGCCAGGCCGCCCGCATGCACAACGTCCCCGAAGAGCTGTTCCTGCGGCTGGTCCAGCAGGAAAGCGGATGGAACCCGCATGCCCGGTCCCACAAGGGCGCTTTGGGGCTGGCGCAGCTGATGCCGCAGACCGCGCGCCTGCTGGGCGTAGACCCGCACGACCCCAAGCAGAACCTGGAAGGCGGCGCGCGCTACCTGTACTGGCAGTACAAGAAATTCAGGTCATGGCGCCTTGCACTGGCCGCCTACAATGCGGGGCCGAAGGCGGTGGAAAAGCACGGCGGTATACCACCTTATGCAGAGACCCGGAACTATGTGAAGGCCATCTGGGGCGGCTGAAAACCCCATCACTCGCGGCAATTGGTCTGGACCGTCCAGTTGACGGCCCCAACCCGTCGAAGACCGCGTACGTCATTCAGCAGCGATCTTGATGACCGGTTGCATTCTGGCAAGAATGTCCTCGGCCAGATGGCACTTGATCTGGTGCCCCTCGGACAAAGTTTTGACCGGCGGAACCTGCTGTTCGCACAGGCCCCCGGGGACTTCGGATTTCCACCGGCAGCGTGTCTGAAACGGACATCCCGGCGGCGGGTTCATCGCCGATGGAATATCCCCCTCGAGCACGATGTGCTCTTTCTCGACCGAGGTATCGGCGATCGGAACCGCGCTCAGCAATGCCTCGGTATAGGGGTGATAGGGGGGCGAGAACACCTGATCAGTGGTGCCCAGTTCGACCACATGGCCTAGATACATCACCATCACGCGGTCGCTGAGGTAGCGGACGATCGACAGGTCGTGGCTGATGAACAACAGGGTCGTCTTGTGCTCGCGCTGGATTTCCATCAGCAGGTCGGTCACCGCAGCCTGCACCGAAACATCCAGCGCCGAAACCGGCTCGTCTGCGACGACGATGCGCGCATCTCCGGCAAAGGCACGCGCGATGCCAACCCTTTGCTTCTGGCCACCCGACAGTTGTCGTGGCATCCGGTCGGCAAAGGCCCGGGGCAGCTTCACCAGATCCAGCAACTCCAGCATCCGTTGCTTGCGCTCGGCCTCGGAATTGCCGACGCCGAAGATTTCCAGCGCGCGGATGATCTGTCGCCCCACCGTCATCGACGGGTTCAGCGTGTCAAAGGGGTTCTGGAACACCATCTGGACTTCGCCGATGGTTTTCGTATCCCGCTCTTCGATCGGCAGATCTTCGATGTTGCGGTTGTCCAGCAGGATCTGCCCGTCTGTCGCCGTTTCCAGCCCCATCAGCACCTTGGCAAAGGTGGATTTGCCGCAGCCCGACTCGCCCACAATGGCCAGAGTTTCAGACTCGCGGGCCTCGAAACTCAGGGTCTCGTTGGCCTTCACCACTTTCTTCTCGCCGCCACCGAACAGCGCATTTGCGGCGACTTCATAATATTTCTTGAGGTTGTCGATCTTCAGAACGGTCTGACCGATGGGCGCTTTTTCCTTCTGCTCCGCCACGGTAACCGGGGCGTTCCAGTCGATCTCCTGGAACTTGAGGCAGCGCGTGTGGTGACGGTCATTCCCCGGCACCGGGAACATCGGGATGTCTTGCGCGTCACAACGCCCCTCTTCGAAATAGTCGCAGCGCGGTCCGAAATTGCAGCCCGGCGGACGTTCATGCGGCAAGGGGAAATTGCCCGGAATCGCGACCAGCGGGCGCGCGTTCTTGTCCGCGCCGGGCAGGGGGATCGAGCGGAACAAGGCCTGCGTATAGGGGTGCTGCATCTCGTCGAACACGTCATGGATCGAGCCCCGTTCGACCGCCTCGCCGGAATACATCACGCACAAACGGTCGCAGGTCTCCAGCACCAGGCCCAGATTGTGCGAAATGAACAGCATCGAGGTGCCGTATTTCTTGCCCAGATCCTTGACCAGTTCCACCACGGCGGCCTCAACGGTCACGTCCAGCGCGGTTGTCGGTTCGTCGAGGATCAGCAGTGCCGGTTTCGACATCAGCGCCATCGCGATCACGATGCGCTGCTGCTGCCCCCCCGACAATTGATGCGGAAAGCTGTTCAGCATCCGTTCGGGGTCGGGCAGGCGCACGTCGGTCACCACTTCCAGAGCGCGGGCATAGGCCTCTTCCTTGCTGACCCCTTCGTGGATCATCGGCACTTCCATCAGCTGCTTGCCGATCTTCATCGCCGGGTTCAGAGAAGCCATCGGCTCCTGATAGATCATCGCGATCTCGTTGCCGCGGATGTCGCGTAGTTCCTCGGCGCTCATCTCGCTCAGATCGCGGCCCTTGAACTTGATGGTGCCTCCGACGATACGGCCGTTCTTGCCAAGATCCTGCATCACGCCCAGAGCAACGGTCGACTTGCCGCAGCCGGATTCCCCGACCAGCCCCACCGCCTCGCCGGGCATCACGGAAACCGAAAAATCCATCACGGCCGGAATTTCCCGTAGGCGGGTAAAGAATGAAATCGACAGTTTTTCGATTTCCAGGATTGGCCCGTCATGATCTGCAAGTTTGCTCATTTCTTCGCTCCTCGCCAAAGTCCGGTTTCCCCTTCATCTGGCTCAAAATATCCCGGGGGGTCCGGGGGGGCTGGCCCCCCGGCTGCGTTCACGTCAGTCCTTCAGGCTTTCCTCGCGCAGGCCGTCCGCCAGCAGGTTCAAGCCCAGAACCAGCGACAACAGCGCCAACGCCGGCGGCAGGGCCGGGTGCAGATAGATCGACAGCAGCTTGCGCCCTTCGTTGATGGTTGACCCCCAATCCGGGCTTTCCGGCGGCAGGCCCAGCCCAAAGAACCCCAGGGTTCCCAACAGGATGGTCGTATAGCCGATGCGCAGGCAGAAATCGACGATCAGCGGCCCGCGCGCATTGGGCAGGATTTCCCACAGCATGATGTACCAGGGACCTTCGCCGCGCGTCTGGGCGGCCGCCACATAGTCGCGCGTTTTGATGTCCATGGCCAGGCCGCGCACGATGCGGAACACCGTGGGCGAGTTGACGAAGACAACCGATACGAACACGACCAATATCCCGCCCGGAATGTCGAACAGATCCAGATAGGTCGGCAACCCCCAGATGCTGTAGGCGTCAGTGTTGATGACGTGGCCTCCGGTCGAAATCAGTGACAGGTACAGCCAGATCGCGATCCCCAGCACCCCGATCAGCAGAGGCGTTCGAAAGTTCGGGCGGGTATAGTAGCGCGAGTTCAGGAGCACCGCGATGAACAAGATCGGAAAGATGAACAGCACTGCGGCCATATAGTTCGGCACGCCGGTCGCCACGATTTCCGGGGTTACCAGCAGATAGAACAGCAGGATCACCGGAAAGGCCAGGATCAGGTTGGCGAGGAACGACAGGAACGTATCCAGGCGTCCGCCATAGTACCCCGCCGGCAGGCCCAGCGTGATGCCGACCATGAAGGCGAACATCGTGGCCAGCGGCGCGATCTGCACGACGATCCACGCGCCCTTGACCATGCGGCTGAACACATCGCGGGCCAGGTTGTCGCCGCCCAGAAGGTACCAGGCGAACTGCCCGTCCTCGGGGTTGGGCAGGGGGGTGCCGGGCACCTTGTTCTTCATCCCCGACAACTGCACCAGCGGGTCATGGGTCACGATCAGGTCGAGCGCGCCGAAAATGCCGGTGAACACCCAGAACATGACCAAGGCAAAGCCAATCATGCCGATCGGGCTGTCGAACAGCTTGCCATACAGGCCCAGCCGCCGCTTGAAGGCGACCGACATCGCGAACAGGATGATCAGCGACACCCAGACCGGCAAGAACTGCTGCGCGACGGCGCCGACGATGCCGGCTCCGGTTCCCAGGAATACGCCCAGCAGCAGATAAGCGACGACCGTCGCGATGCTGGCCAGGAAGGAATACCACAGCGCGGTTTCGACCAGGCTGCGCAGCCCGCCACCAGAACTGACGGTGCCATCCGCGTTCACGGTCACCTGGGGTTCAGGCAGCACGATACTGGCCAGGATCCAAGCCAGGACCGAGACGGCCAGTGCAACCAGAGCGATTGTCAGGATCGGGTTCAGAAAGGCGATAGAGCCAGTCCAGCTCAGAGGTTCCATGGTCTATCCTCCTTTATGAAATGCGGATGCGTGGGTTGAGGTAGACATAGCCGATATCCGAGATCAGCTGCGTCACAAGAACCACGAAGACCGACACGACCGAGATCGCCAGCAGCAGCTGGATGTCGTTGTTGCCCGCGGCCTGCACCAGCGCCCAGCCAAAGCCCTTGTAGTTGAACAGGGTCTCGACGATCACGACGCCGTTCAGCAACCACGGGAACTGCAGCATGATGACGGTGAAGGGCGCGATCAGCGCGTTGCGCAGCGCGTGTTTCAGGACGATGTTGGAAAAGGATACACCCTTGAGCCGCGCGGTGCGGATATACTGCGCCGTCATCACCTCGGTCATCGAGGCGCGGGTCATCCGCGCGATATACCCCATTCCGTACAGGGCGATGGTCAGCACCGGCAGAAAGAAATTCTCGAATGTCGGGTTGTCCATGGCCTGCGTGGCCGTGCCCTTGAACCATTTCAGACCCACGGTGGACGAGGTGAAGATGGCGATGAAGATCACGCCCGAAACATATTCTGGCGTGGCCGTGGTGATGATCGAGAAGGTGGACAGCGACCGGTCCAGCGCTGACCCTTCGCGCATGCCGGCCAGAACCCCCACCAGCAGCGCCGTTGGCACCATCAGCAGCAGCACCCAGAACATCAGGTACCCGGTATTGCCCAGGCGTTTGGCGACGATCGTCCCCACCTCTTCCTTGAACACGGTCGAATAGCCCCAATCGCCCTGAAGAACGCCGCAATAGCGGGGGGTCGTGTCCGGGGTCGATCCGGGGCGGGCACAGGTGCCCACGAATTGCCCGTCATCCAAAGTGTTCGTGAATCCCGGGATCACCCCAAGCCACTGGCCGTACTTGACCAGCGTGGGTTGCATATAGCCACGATTTTCCAGCCACGAGATGACCTGTTCGTCCGACATGCGCTGGTTACCCTGGGTCTTGGCCAGTTTTTCCAGGTTCGGATAGAGGTTCGTGAGGAAGAAGACCACGAAGGTCAGGCACAGCGCCGTCAGCAGCATCACGCCCAATCGTCGGAGGATGAAGAGTCCCATGTTGGCCCCTGTTGTTCGGGTTTTCCGCAGATCAGTGGACCATTGCCTGGCCTCGGACGTTCCGACCCCGTGTCGGTGTGTCTGCGGCTGGAAAGGGGCGCCCGCATTCGGGCGCCCCAGCAGGGTTCAGGTCGGGCTCAGGCCGCCCAACCCCATTTGTAGTGATGGTGTTCGAACGACACATGCATGTCGGTACCCACCAGACCTTCCTTCATGTGGCGATACAGCGACCGCCAGTAGGGTTGGATGGTAACGCCTTCCTCCTGGATCATCGCTTCGCCCTTGGCCACGATTTCGCGGCGCTTGTCGGCATCTGCAATGGCCAGGGCCTCGGTCAGCAGGGCGTCGAACTCGGGGTTCGCCCAGCCGAATTCGTTCCAGGCCTCTCCGCTGCGATAGGCCAGCGCCCAGATCTGCACGCCAAGCGGACGGTGGTTCCAGTTGGTCGAGCTGAACGGGTATTTCGCCCAGTCGTTCCAGAACGTGTTGCCGGGCAGAACAGTCCGCTTGACCTTGATGCCGGCGTCGCGCAGCTGGGCTGCGACCGCATCGGTGGTGTTGCGGCGCCAGTCGTCGTCGATCGAGATCAACTCGTGCTCGAAATCGGCCATGCCGGCCTCTTCCATCAGCTTGCGCGCGCCTTCCGGGTCAACTTTTTGCGGCGGTAGTTCGTAGTAATCCGGGTGGATCGGACCAACGTGGTGGTTTTCCGCGGGCGAGCCGCGACCACCGTAGCCAAGCTCGAGGCAGACCGAGTTGTCCACGGCCATCTGCAACGCCTGACGCACACGTTTGTCGGCATAGACCTTCTTGCCGTCCACTTCCGCAAGCTGGTTCGGGCGGATCACGATGGTGTTCATCGTGACGACCTCGGATTTGACATAGCCGAGGCCGTCCATCACATCGATGAATTCACCGACCGATTCGTACAGCATGTCGACTTCGTCGGATTCCAGCGCCGCCAGCCAGGCCGACGGATCGGTGCCGTAGTCGATATACTCGATACGGTCCAGCGCTGGGCGGCCGAACACGTCCTCGCCCCACCAAGTGTGGTTTTCGTTGCGCACCAGCACGGCCTTTACGCCGACTTCGAGGCTCTCGATCAGGTAGGGGCCGGTGCCCACGTTGTTGGTCAGGTCCGTCTCGCTGAACGAGCTGTGGATAATTGCGGCCGGGTAGTCCGCCATGCCCGGGATCAGCGAGATGTCCGAATTCGGCAGGTTCAGCTTGACGGTGTGCGAATCCACCACCTCGATCGCACCTTCGATCGCCTGACCGGTATCTGCGTCGATCAGCGTGGCGAAACGGCCGGCCATCGAGTTGGTTTCCGAGCTCTTGTCACACCAGCGCGCGATGTTGCGGGCGACGTCGTCGGCAGTGAAATCGTCACCGTTGTTCCACTTGACGCCTTTGCGGACCTTCAGCGTGTACTCGGTGGCGTCGTCGTTGACTTCCCAGCCCTCCAGCAACATGCCGCGGAAAGTGCCGTCCGAGTTGTACTCGACCAGGTATTCCAGCGTGCCGCGGGTGACATTCGCGATCTGCGACCAGTCATAGGTGCGCGGATCCTTGAGGGCGCGCACCTCCATCTGAACGCGCAGCGTGCCGCCCATTTGCTTGGCGTCCTCGCCGGCCGCCTTGGCCGGGGCGGACAGCCCGATCATGCCGTAGGCTGCAGCAGCAGTGACGCCGAGGCTGGTCGTGCGCGTCAGAAACTCGCGGCGGCTCAGCTTGCCTTCCTGGTATTCCCGGGCGTGCATGTCCGCCGCCCAGTGTACCGGTGCGCCGGTCAATGTCTTGATTTCCATGAAAGTCTCCCTGTGAGATTTGTTTTTTCGTTACTGGAAACCGTCGCAGTCGAACTGAGCCGTTTGCGGCGTTTCCGTGAATTTTTCTGAGCGCAGATCATCCCCATGCGAACATTCGGCACCAGAATCCGATCAAGGTCAATGTTCGAAATCGTCATCAGATGTTCAAAAACGACATTTCAGAGCAAAGACACCGGTTGCCCCGCCACACTCTGCCGGGCAAGTCCAAGAGTGACACCCAAAATCACCCGGGTGATTCTGTTTAGTGCGGGCCAAAGGGTGATAATTCGGCTTAAGGCAATGAAAAGAAATGAAAATAGACTGGTGATAGGGGCCGGCGCCGGGTTGTCTCAGTCGCTCAGGTCGACTTTATGCCAGTCCTTCATGCGCGACCGGCACCAGGTCCGCTGACGTTTAGCGTATTGCCGTGTCGCAATCGTCGCTTTCTCGCGGGCCTGGTCCAGTGTGAGGTCGCCCGTCACGTAGGCCATCAGTTCGGGAACACCGATTGCTTTGCAGGATGGAAGCGACGGGTCGTACCGGTCCCGCATCGCCGCCACCTCGTCTAGGGCACCGGTGGCCAGCATCTGGTCGAACCGCCGGTTGATCCGATCCAGCAGCCAGGCCTTGTCGACATCGACCACGATCGGTACGGCCTGATCCAGCCGAAGCACCGGCGGCGGCGTTTCGGCCTGCCAATCGGCCAGGCTGCGACCGGTGGCGCGTTCGACTTCCCAAGCCCGTTGCACGCGCGCGCGATTGTGGGTGTCGAGGCGTGCGCGCGTGAGCGGGTCCACCTCGGCCAGCAAGTCGGGCAGGGGCATCGCGTCAGCCTGCGCGCGGATCGCGGCAGGGGTCGGCGGAATTTCGGCCATGCCTTCGGTCAGCGTCTTGAAGTACAGCCCCGTTCCGCCGACGATGATCGGACGCAGGTCGCCCGACAACAACGGGGTAACCTCGCGCAGCCATTGCCCGGCCGAATAGGTTTCATCGTAGGGCACATGCCCATAAAGGGCGTGCGGCGCGCGGGCTTCCTCTTCGGCCGACGGGCGGGCCGAGATGACCCGCCAGCAGTCATAGACCTGGCTGGCATCGGCATTGACGATGACCCCTCCGAACCTTTCGGCCACGGCCAGCGCTAGCGCCGATTTCCCCGACGCCGTGGGGCCCGCGATCAGAACCGGTTTACCCTCGGGAACGGGGGGGAGCCGGTCCGCGATCGCGGTCGTTGCGTTTCCTGTCCTGTCCGATTGCGCCATTGTCCGACCATCCGCATTGAACCCGCGGGGGTTTTGCTTCATTTTGCGCCGGAAAACAAACCCGTGCCACCCCGGAGCGCAACATGACCCTTTCTCCCGCCACCACAACCGAAGAAACCCCAAAGACAACCTACAATCGCGTGATGCTGAAGATCTCGGGCGAGGCGTTGATGGGCGACCAGGGCTTTGGCCTGCATCCGCCCACCGTGCAGCGGATCGCGCAAGAGGTGAAGTCGGTTCATGACCTGGGCGTCGAGATCTGCATGGTTATCGGCGGCGGCAACATCTTTCGCGGCCTGTCGGGCTCGGCCCAGGGGATGGAACGGACGACGGCCGATTACATGGGCATGCTGGCCACTGTGATGAACGCGCTGGCGATGCAGTCCGCGCTCGAGGGGCTGGGTGTGTTCACGCGGGTGATCTCGGCCATTCGGATGGACGAGGTGTGCGAACCCTACATCCGACGCCGCGCGGTGCGGCACCTGGAAAAGAAACGGGTCTGCATCTTTGCCGCCGGCACCGGCAACCCGTATTTCACCACCGATACCGCAGCGACGCTGCGCGCCAACGAAATGGCCTGCGAGGCGATCTTCATGGGCAAGAACGGCGTCGACGGCGTCTATGACAAGGACCCCAAGGCGCATCCCGACGCGGTGCGCTATGACACGGTCACCTATGACGACGTGCTGGCCAAGCGGTTGAAGGTCATGGATGCTTCGGCCATCGCTCTGGCGCGCGACAACAATCTGCCGCTGATCGTATTCGGGTTGGACGAGCCCGGCGGGTTCCGCGGAATTCTGGCAGGCGAGGGGACCTATACCAAGGTTCAAGGCTAGCCAAAGGTCCGACCGAACAGCCCACATTAGTTTGCCTGGCGCCCGACTCGGTTCGGACGTTAGGTAACCCAACGCCTTCCGGTCCGCTGAAAATGCTCGGTGTGACCGGTATGCGTGTCGCTTTTGCCCGCCGGAAAGTCTCTGGCGGCTGACCGAAAAAGCGATCTTTCCCTGATCAAAAGCGCATTACAGTGAGAGGAGAGAGAATGTCCGACAATTCAGATGCCGACTACGAGGTCGGCCAGGACAATATCCAGGTCATGGGGCTGGATATTCACAATCCGGTTTTTGCCGTGTCTGGCCTGACCATCATCGCCTTCGTCTTCTTTTCGTTGGTTTTCCGCGAGCAGGCTGCCGATTTCTTCGGCTGGTTGCGCCCCGCGCTGACCAGCCGCTTTGACTGGGTGTTCATGGTTGCGGCCAACATCTTCGTGGTGTTTTCGCTGCTGCTGATCGTTACGCCCTATGGGTCGATCCGACTGGGTGGCCCGGACGCACGGCCCGATTACAGCTATGCCGGCTGGTTTTCGATGCTGTTCGCCGCAGGCATGGGCATCGGGCTGGTGTTCTGGGGCGTGGCCGAGCCGATCTCGCATTTCGGGTCGTCGCTGGGCGGTATGGCCGTGGGAGAGGACGGCGCGCGCACCGACTGGGCGCCGCTGAGCGCCGCGTTGAACGACCCTGAGGCATCGCGTGAACTGGCTATGGCCGCCACGATCTTTCACTGGGGGATGCACCCCTGGGCCGTATATGCGATCGTCGCGCTGGCGCTGGCCTTCTTTAGCTTCAACCGCGGGCTGCCCCTGACAATGCGGTCGGTCTTCTACCCGCTGTTCGGCGAGGCGACCTGGGGTCCGCTGGGCCATGTCATCGACGTTCTGGCGGTGTTTGCCACGATTTTCGGGCTAGCGACCTCGCTGGGGCTGGGGGCGACGCAGGCGCTGGCGGGGCTGAACTATCTGTTCGGCGTTCCGGTGACCGACGGGATGAAGGTGTTTCTGATCGTCTTGATCACCGCCTTTGCGCTGGTTTCCGTCGTCGCGGGTCTGGACAAGGGGGTCAAGCGCCTGTCCGAGGCCAACATGATCCTGGCCGCCCTTCTGCTGTTGCTGGTTTTGGTCGTGGGTCCCACGATGGTCATCCTGACGGGATTCTTCGACAGCATGATCGCCTATGTCGAAGCGCTGCCGGCGCTGTCGAACTGGATCGGGCGTGAGGACACCAATTTCATGCAAGGCTGGACGGCCTTCTATTGGGCCTGGTGGATCTCGTGGTCGCCCTTCGTGGGCATGTTCATCGCGCGCATCTCGCGCGGGCGCACCATCCGCGAATTCGTGACCTGCGTGATCCTGATCCCGACCCTTGTCGGTGCGCTGTGGATGAGCGTGTTCGGCGGCGCGGCACTGGATCAGGTGATGTCGGGCAGCGGTCAGGCCCTGACGGATGCGGCGCTGGAGCTGAAGATGTTCAAGATGTTCGAAGCCTTCCCGATGGCCGGCCTTCTGTCTTTCGTCGGTATCGTTCTGGTGGTCGTGTTCTTCGTGACCAGTTCGGATTCCGGCTCGCTGGTGATCGACACGATCACCGCCGGCGGCAAGACCGACGCTCCGACCGCGCAGCGCGTGTTCTGGTGCGTTCTGGAAGGCGCCATCGCAATCGTTCTGCTGCTGGGCGGCGGATTGGGCGCCCTGCAGGCCGCGGCCATCGCAACCGGGTTCCCTTTTGCGATCGTGCTGGTTCTGATGTGCGTGTCGATTTTCATCGGGTTGGTGAACGAACGCCGCCGCAACTGATACGGTCCATGATCTGAGCTAAAGGGCCTCGGGCGATCCGGGGCCCTTTCTTGTTGTCGGTCGCGTGTGGCCGCCACGGGGACACACACCTTGACCCGTGTGACTGGCCAAGGCTAACTGTCGCCGTTCGGTGTGCGCATTCGAACTGCCGCGGCCGCCCGTGGCTGGCTGGAAGACCTACCATGTTGTCGGAGATGTCCGGTGTCATGCGCGGGCAGACCTCTGGAACCATCGTGCATGACAAGGGAAGGACAGTGTGATGGGCACTCTGGATATCGATTTCGTGCGGGCGCAGTTTCCGGCCTTTGCCGAGCCGAGCCTGCAGGGACAGGCTTTTTTCGAGAATGCGGGCGGGTCCTATACCTGCAAGCCGGTGCTGGACCGGCTGACGCGGTTCTACACCCAGCGCAAGGTGCAGCCCTATGCCCCGTATGAGGCCAGCCGTCTGGCGGGCGAGGAGATGGACGAGGCGCGTATGCGCATGGCGGCCCTGTTGGGCGTTGACACGGACGAGCTCAGCTTTGGTCCTTCGACCACGCAAAACACCTATGTGCTGGCGCAGGCGTTTCGGCAATGGATGAAGCCGGGCGAGGCAATCGTGGTCACCAACCAGGATCACGAGGCCAATTCCGGCCCCTGGCGGCGTCTGGCCGAGGACGGGATCGAGATCCGTGAATGGCAGATCGACCCCGAGACCGGCGCGCTGAACCCGGCCGATCTGGAAAACCTGCTGGACGACAAGGTGCGGCTGGTCTGTTTTCCGCATTGCTCGAACGTGGTGGCCGAGATCAACCCGGTGACCGAGATCACCGCCATCGCCCACGCCGCCGGGGCCTTCGTGTGTGTCGACGGCGTTTCCTATGCCCCGCACGGGTTCCCCAACGTGGGCGAGTTGGGGCCGGATATCTATCTGTTTTCGGCCTACAAGACCTATGGGCCGCACCAGGGTTGCATGGTGATCCGGCGCGCGCTGGGCGAGCTGCTGCCCAACCAGGCCCACTACTTCAATGGTGACGTTTTGTACAAGCGGTTCACCCCGGCTGGGCCGGATCATGCGCAGGTGGCCGCCAGCGCAGGCATGGCGGATTATGTCGATCTGCTGTGCGACCATCACGGTGGCCCGGCTTCGGGCGCGGGCGAACGCGGCCAGTTCGTGCATGACCTGATGCGTGCGCATGAAATTGCGCTATTGCAACCGGTGCTGGATGCGGTCAAGGACCGAAACGCGGTGCGCCTGATCGGCCCGGACAAGGCGGAACAGCGCGCGCCGACCGTGGCGCTGGCGCTGAACCGCAATGCCGAGGAGGTCGCCGCCGAACTGGCGCAACACGGCATCATGGCGGGCGGCGGAGATTTCTACGCGGTGCGGCCTCTGACCGCGCTGGGGGTCGATCTGGGGCAGGGCGTTCTGCGCGTCAGCTTCACCCACTACACCTCGCGCGACGAGATTGACCAATTGCTTCAAGCGTTTGATCGCGTTTTGTGATCCGCTACGCTCGTTGCTGCGTAGACAAGGAAAAACAGGGCGAGCATGGACAGCAAACAGTCACCTATTCTCATCTGGTTCCGGCAGGATCTGCGCCTGTCGGACCATCCGGCGCTAAGCGCCGCGGTACGGTCCGGGCGGCCGATCATACCGGTGTTCATTCGCGATTCACTGGTGGCGGGCCTAGGGGCGGCGCCCAAATGGCGGCTGGGTCAGGGGCTGGCGGCCCTGGCGCGAAACCTTGAACACAAGGGCAGCAAGCTTGTCCTGCGCAGCGGGGCCCCACTGGACGCGCTGAAGGCTCTCATTGGCGAGACGGGCGCGCGCGAGGTCTATTGGTCTCGGGCCTATGACCCGGACGCGATCGCGCGGGACACGGGTATCAAATCGGCGCTGACGGAATTGGGCCTGACCGCAAAATCCTTTCCGGGGCACCTTCTGTTCGAGCCGTGGACAGTGGCCACCAAGACCGGGAAGCCCTTTCGGGTATTCACACCGATGTGGCGCGCGGTGGCGCAGCGGGACGTCCCCTCGCCGGATCCGGCCCCCGAGCGGCTGGCTGCGCCGTCAGACTGGCCCGCGTCCGAACAGCTGGACGATTGGGGCCTCGGGCACGCCATGCGGCGGGGCGCCGGGATCGTCGGGCAGCATGTACAGGCCGGAGAGACAGCCGCCGAGGCGCGGCTTGACGCCTTCATGGAGCGGCTGGACGCTTATCCGGCGCAGCGCGACGCTTTGGCGGATGACGGAACATCGCACCTGTCCGAATACCTTGCGCTGGGCGAAATCGGCCCCCGAACGGTCTGGCACAGGGTGAAGGGCGCGGCCCTGATCGGCTCGACCGGCGCTGACGCCTTTCTGCGGCAACTGGTCTGGCGCGAGTTCGCCTATCACCTGATGTACCACACGCCGCATCTGCTGACGCGGAACTGGAGACCGGAATGGGACGGCTTTCCCTGGAACGAGGACATCGAGACGCCCGAGGTTCGGGCCTGGATGACTGCGCGCACGGGCATACCGATCGTCGATGCCGGGCTGCGCGAGATGTACGTGACCGGGCGGATGCACAACCGGGCGCGGATGATTGTGGCAAGTTATCTGACCAAGCACCTGATGACGCATTGGAAAATCGGGATGGACTGGTTTGCCGACTGCCTGGTCGACTGGGATGCCGCCTCGAACGCGATGGGCTGGCAATGGGTGGCGGGTTCAGGGCCGGACGCCGCGCCCTTCTTCCGTATTTTCAACCCGCAGTCCCAGGCCGAGAAGTTCGACCCAAAAGGCGCCTATGTGCGGCGTTGGGTGGCCGAGGGTCAGAGCACCCCGCCGGAGACCGCCCTGTCATATTTCGAAGCCATTCCCCGGTCGTGGAACCTGAGTCCCAACGACGCCTATCCGCGGCCGGTCGTCGATCTGAAGGTCGGCCGCGAACGGGCGTTGGCCGCGTATGAAGGCCAAAAAAACCAGTAAGGAACTGAAAACTTGCCAGAAACGCTTTCGCGACCTAGCCTGACCCGAATACCGCAAAGGGGAGCGCGGATGATCTTGACTACCACCGAGGGGCAGAAAAACCTGCCCAGATATTTTGCCCAAGTCTTCAAGATGCTCGGAAAGATGGAGTCCGGCCGGCTGGATATCAGCTTGCCCGACGGGCGCGTGTTTCGCAGCGAAGGCGCCAAACCCGGACCGGTTGCGCGAGTGGACATTCATGACCCCGACGTGTTCGCGCGCCTGATCCGAGAAGGCGAGCTTGGCTTTTCCGACGCCTACTTGGAAGGCGGGTGGAGCACGCCCGATCTGCGCTCCTTCATGGATCTGGTGCATTTGGGCACCGAGACGGTCTACGACGATTTCACCGGTAAGTTTCTGGTGCAGGCCTATGAGAAGCTGCGGTTCTGGCTGCAGCGCAATCACCGGAAACAGGCCCGCAAGAATATTTCGTACCATTATGATCTGGGCAATGATTTCTACGCCGCTTGGCTGGACGAAACGATGACCTATTCCAGCGCCCTGTTCGAGACCGGGCAGGAAAGCCTAGAAAAGGCGCAGATCGCGAAATATGCCAGCATGGTCGATGAGATGGGTGTAAAGCCAGGGGACCACGTGCTTGAGATCGGATGCGGCTGGGGCGGGTTCGCTGAATACGCCGCAAAGGAGCGCGGCCTGCGCGTGACGGGGTTAACGATCAGTCAGGAGCAGTTGAAGTACGCACGTCAACGGATTGAAAAAGCAGGGTTGTCAGACCGGGTCGAGCTCAAGCTGCAGGACTATCGCGACGAACGTGGGCAATATGACGGCATTGCATCGATCGAGATGTTCGAGGCCGTCGGGCAGAAATATTGGCCCGTCTATTTTGAAACCGTGCGCGAGCGGCTGAAGCCGGGAGCTCAGGCGACCTTGCAGATCATCACTGTCGCCGACCGGCGCTGGGAGGTTTACAAGAACGGTGTGGATTTCATCCAGAAATATATCTTTCCGGGCGGCATGCTGCCGTCGCCGACGGTTCTGCGCGCGCAGATCGCTCAGGCGGGCCTGCAGGTTGTGCGATCGAAGGAATTCGGGCCGAGCTATGACCTGACGCTGCGCCGTTGGTACGACACGTTCAACGAAAAATGGGACCAGATCGCGGCCATGGGCTTTGATGAGCGTTTCCGCCGCATGTGGAATTATTATTTGACGGCCTGCGGCGCGGCCTTTGACACCGGCAATTGCGATGTGACACAGATCACCATAGCAAAACCGAACTAAAGCACGGAAAAGACAAATGCCCACCGCCTCACGCCTGGTTGCCGCGATCTGCCTTGTGGTCGTGGCCTTTCTGGTATCCGGAATGATCATGGACAACGGAGAGGAGGGCAAGGATTATGGCTATTTCACCTATGTCAACGTCATACTCGGGTTTCTGTGCGGCTGGGTGATCATGGGCAAGCGCGCCGGTCACGGGTGGACGGCCGCGATCAACAACGGGCTGACCGGGGTGGTTTCGCTGGTTTTCTGGGGGCTTTTCGTGCAAGGCACCTACGAGATGTTTCGTCTGGCGATGCGCCACCGGTATGACGGACCGTTCGAAGCGTTGCTTGCGATTTTCCAGCTGGGTGTCGAGTTCGGGCAAGAGCTGATCTATCCGGAAATCATTGCAACCCTGGCCTTCGGGGCCATCCTGTCGGGGCTGTTCACCGAAGAAGCGTCGCGTCGGTGGAACTGAGCTCTGGTTGAAGGTCCTGACAACATGACAGATCTGTTTTTCTACGGCACGCTGCGCCACTTGCCGCTGCTCGAACGTGTGCTGGGCCGGTCCGGGGATGCGCTGGCGGTTCGGCCGGCCCGCCTGATCGACCACGCCGTGCGTTGCGCAGAAGGGCAGCCCTTTCCGATGATCGTGCCCGAAGCTGCACAAGCGGCCGAGGGGCTGCTTGTGCAAGGTCTGCAGGCGTTGGACTTGGACCGGCTGGCCTTCTACGAGGGCGGGTTTGAGTTCGATCTGCGAGATTGCGAGGTGCAGTGCGACGATGGCACGCTGGTGCCGGTCCAGGTGTTCTTTCCTGACGCCGGCCGGTGGACACCGGGTGCGCCATGGTCGCTGGACCAGTGGGTTGCCCGATGGGGACCCATGACCCTGCTGGCCGCTGACGAGGTCATGAGCTGGTACGGCCGGATCGATGCCGTCGACATCGCCGAAAGCTTTCCGGCCATCCGAACCCGGGCCTGGGCCCGGCTCGCGGCCCGGAAACGCCGTACCGGAGATCCGCGCGACATTCGCAAGGACGTGATCGTTCACCGGCACCACCGGGCCTACGTCAACTATTTCGGTGTCGACGAGATCGACCTTCAGCATCGCCGCCATGACGGCACGATGGGGCCGGTTCTGAACCGCAGCGCCTTGATGCAGGGCGGTGCCGTGGTCGTCCTGCCATATGATCCGGTCCGCGACTGCGTTCTGCTGGTCGAACAGTTCCGCCCGCCCGTCTATCTGATCGACGACCCCGAGCCATGGGTCTGGGAACCGGTGGCCGGCATGATCGACCCCGGTGAGACGCCTGAACAGACGGCGCTGCGGGAAACGGTGGAGGAGGCGGGGGTGTCGCCGTATCGGCTGGAATACGCCGGCGGGGCCTATTCCTCGACCGGGTCGTCGACCGAATTCGTCCATCTGTATGTCGGCCTGTGCGATCTGACCGATCCGGCGGCCAATGGCGGTGTGACGGCCGAGGGCGAGGACATCCGCAGCCGGATCCTGCCATATGACGTGTTCATCGGCCAGGTCGACCGCCACGGCTTCAAGGACATGCCGTTGTTGGTGGTGGCGCATTGGCTGGCGCGCCATAGGGATCGGTTGCGCGACTGAGCATCGCCGCTTGTCGTCGGAGCCGGGCACCTGTATGCCTGCAATGATGCCAAATGACATGAGGGCGCCATGCGCATAGCACGAGATCTTGCCGACGCAGTTGGAAAAACCCCGTTGATCCGCCTCCGCCGGGTCAGCGAGGAAACCGGATGTGAAATTCTGGGCAAGGCCGAGTTCATGAATCCCGGTCAGTCGGTCAAGGACCGGGCCGCGCTGTACATCATTCGCGATGCCATCGCCCGTGGCGAACTGAAACCGGGGGGAACCATCGTCGAAGGCACGGCCGGAAACACCGGGATCGGGCTGGCGTTGGTGGGGGCGTCGATGGGGTTCAAGACGGTGATCGTGATCCCCGAAACACAGTCGGAAGAAAAGAAGGACATGTTGCGCCTTGCTGGCGCGCAACTGGTCCAGGTGCCGGCTGCTCCGTACCGGAACCCCAACAACTTTGTCCACTATTCGCGCCGCCTGGCAGAGAAACTGGCCAAGACCGAACCCAATGGCGCGATTTGGGCCAACCAGTTCGACAACGTAGCCAACCGTCAGGCCCATGTGGAAACCACCGGCCCCGAGATCTGGGAGCAGACCGAAGGCAAGGTCGACGGGTTCATCTGTGCCGTGGGCTCGGGCGGAACGCTGGCCGGCGTGGCCGAGGCGCTGCAGCCCAAGGGCGTGACCATCGGGTTGGCCGATCCGCTGGGCGCGGGGCTATATTCCTATTACACGACCGGCGAAATCGCGATGGAGGGCAGCTCGATCGCGGAAGGGATCGGGCAGGTGCGCATCACCAAGAATCTGGAAGGGTTCAATCCGGACCATGCCTACCAGATCAGCGATACCGAGGCGCTGCCCTATGTGTTCAACCTGCTTCGCGAAGAGGGGTTGGTGATGGGCGGCTCGACCGCGATCAACATCGCCGGCGCGGTCCGGCTGGCCCGCGAAATGGGGCCTGGGCACACGATCGTCACGGTCTTGTGCGACTATGGCACGCGCTATCAGTCCAAACTGTTCAACCCCGAATTCCTGCGGGAAAAAGAGCTGCCCGTCCCCGAGTGGATGACCGAGGCGCCCCGCAGCATCCCCGGCGTGTTCGAAGACGTCTGATGGTCAGGCACCTGCAACATCTGCTGGCACTTGCCTTTGTGCTTGTGCTGAGTCTGGTCGGCGGTGCATCTGCCCAGCTGAGTGACACGCAGAGCGAGTATTACAAGAAATGGCTTAGCACAGCCGAGCGCGCTGAAAACGTCATTGAGGCGCGCCGTGCTTCGAATGCCGCATTCGAAAATTTGAGAGCAGAAATAAATGCTTACAGGGAGGATTTCAATAAGGCACGGACGGCAAACACCGATCGTTTGAAAACACTCGAAGCACAGCTTAATGCGCTTGGGCCGGCGCCCGAGGATGGCTCGGAGGAACCAGAGCAGATAGCACAGCTGCGGTCCCACTTGGAAAGTCAGATCAACAAGCTGAAGATCCCGCGGATCATCAGCGAGGAAGCTTTCAGTCGCGCCAATGGATTGATCAGCGAAATTGACGCGATCATTCGAGAGCGGCAGCGTACGCAGCTTTTGACGCGTGGGCCGTCGCCGCTCAATCCCGCGTACTGGGTACCTGCCTGGGAGGCGGTCAGCGAGGCCGGGCATAGCCTGGTCAACGAAACCAAGGCGAACCTTCGGTCAGCAGTCGTTCGTGAAAGAATGCGCAATGATGCTCCGGCCATCCTGACGCTGGTCATTTTGGCGCTGGTACTACTGCTGTTTGGTCGTCGCTGGTCAGAGAGGGCCGGCGATTATCTGCGGCGCTTTGGCGGTGCGGGGCGTGGCGTGTGGACGTTCATCGTTTCGCTGTTTCGGATCATCTTCCCGTGGATGGGGGTCGTTTTTCTCATCCAGGCCGTGTCGATGACCGGCGTTCCAGGGTTTCGCGGCGCTTTGCTGATCCAAGAAGTCCCCTATTGGGCCGCGATCATCCTGTTCTACGACTGGATCGGACGTCAGATACTTTCGATGAGCGAGGCCGATGGTGCCTTGGCCCTGCCGGAAGGCAAGGTTGCTGAACTGCGGCTTTATATCGACCTGTTGGCCGTGATGCTGATTTTGCACGAACTGGCGCAGTTGTTCGGTCGGATCGAAAACATCTCCGACGCGACCCGCGCGGTGGTCAACTTTCCCATCATTCTGATTACCGGTCTGCTATTATTGCGAGCTCGGCATATCCGTGGTGGCGGTGATGGTCGAGATTCCGAAGAACAGACTTCGGAGCGGGGCCGGGGATTTGCGCAGATCGTCGAGCTTCTTCGGCGTCTCATGTTTTTGTTGGGGGCCACCGGACCATTGCTTGCTGCGCTGGGTTATACCAACGCGGCCGTTGCGGTTGTCTTCCCGGCGGTCAAGACGCTTATTCTGATTGCGGCCCTGGTGATCTTCCAGCGTTTCGTGACATCGCTATATGGCTGGCTGACCGGCCAGCAGGACGGGGCGAGCGACTCGCTGTTCTCGGTTCTAGTCGGGTTCGTTCTTGCTGTTCTGGCGCTGCCAGTCCTTGCGCTGTACTGGGGCGCGCGGGAGACCGACCTGATCGAGGTCTGGTCGCGGATCATGCTGGGCTTCGACATTGGTGGCGTGACAATCTCGCCGTCCAATTTCCTGACTTTCGTGGCCGTCTTCGTGATCGGCTACATGCTGACCCGCCTCTTGCAAGGCACGTTGCGCGGATCGCTTCTGCCGAAGACCGGGCTCGACGCTGGAGGGCAGGCCGCTGTCGTGGCCGGAACGGGCTATGTCGGTATCTTCGTGGCGGCGTTGGTCGCCATTGTGGTCGCAGGCTTTGACATGTCTTCGTTGGCGATCGTGGCCGGGGCGTTGTCGGTCGGTATCGGTTTCGGCCTGCAGACCATCGTGTCGAACTTCGTTTCCGGGATCATTCTGTTGATCGAGCGCCCGATCTCGCAGGGCGACTGGATCGACGTGAACGGCATGACCGGATACGTCCGCGATATTTCGGTCCGCTCGACCCGGATCGAGACCTTTGATCGGACCGATGTCATCATCCCCAACTCGGACCTGATCAGCGGGGTGGTCACGAACTATACCCGCGGCAACACCATCGGGCGGGTCATCGTTCCGGTCGGAGTGGCCTATGGCACGGATACCGCCAAGGTCGAGAAGATCCTGCGCGAGGTGGCAAACCAGCATCCGATGGTCCTGTCGCACCCGACGCCCAACATCTACTTTGTCGGGTTCGGGGCAGACTCGCTTGATTTCGAGATCCGCGCGATCATCCGCGATGTGAATTGGGTGGTGGCGGTAAAGTCCGAAATGAACCACGAAATCAATCGCAGATTCGCCGAGGAGGGGATCGAAATTCCCTTTGCCCAACGGGATGTCTGGTTGCGCAATCCCGAGACATTGGTCGGAGCGCCTGGGGCTGGTGTCAATGCGCCCGAAGTCGAGTGCGAGCCGAGTCAAGGAAAGGCTTCGCCGGATGGATTGTCAGACGGTGCCCACAAGTCCGAGGGAGACGTCAAAACCTGAAGGCTCGGTGTCCGGGCCCAAAGAATGGGTTGGGTTGTTCATCAACAACGTCGGAAATTTTTGGTCCGGCTGAGATGCATGTGATTTGCGTTCAATCGGGCCTTGCAAATCCTGATTCATTGGTCCAAATATCCTCGGCACGGAGAGGTGGCCGAGTGGTCGAAGGCGCACGCCTGGAAAGTGTGTAGGCGGGAAACCGTCTCCAGGGTTCGAATCCCTGTCTCTCCGCCATGATCCTTCTATAATAAATTGATATTATTGATTTATTGGCGACAAAGTTACGTAGCCCCCCCATTTTGCCCCCCCCCCCGCTCGAAGGCAAGCCAATACCAAGGAGTGTAGCGACAAAGCTTGGCTGCCAATGCATTCCCTTGCCGGACAGTCCGACTCTAGATTTTCCGGCCCTGAGCCGACCCCCGAAGTGGGGTCTCGATGCTGCGACAAGACCCGCCTAACTAATAGTCTGCGGACAAAGCAACATTTGGCAAACTCGGTCAATAGCGTTGATACCCAAGGGGGCGTTGGCACGGAATGCCTGTTCTGAGCCGAACCTAGAGGTTTTTGCGTGACGCTTGAATGTCAGATTGCGTCGCAGGCCGCTGTTGTAAATTTGAGAAATCCATTTTGCTACTGTTTCACGGGCCGGGGAGAAGAAGGCATCGCTCTATGCGATAGCGAAGTATCGTCAGCTGGAGGTCTTCGCAGAATCGGCTTCTCAGCACAGATTTTCTCATGTTCCCGGAGTGCAGCGCGTCGTTTTTGCTCGTGCGACTTTACGATCGACGCCAATGGTGTGTTCGAATCGAATGGGAATATTCCCCTGCATTGCGGATATAAACTGCACCCCCAGAAGAGTTGTTCTTTTTTGTTCTTCCGTAGAGCCATCTTCCTACCACACTTTTTGCAGTCAGGATGCGCGGAAATGAAATCTGAGCAAAACTTCTTGTCTTTTTCCGAACCATTGGGAAGACATTTGGTCAGGCCTCCTCCCCGCTCCAAATCGTTGTGTGCGAGTTGGCGAACGTATTCCTTTTGCATCTCTGTTGGAATATTGCTGGAGTTGCCTCTGTGAGAACATAGAACTGAGGCTTATGCCGAATGCCGTAGCCGGTCATCAAGCATGTTCCAAAGTGGTGTATCCACGAAGTCGGGAATTTGCCCTCCACAATATTTGCAATCTAAACACTTGTAGACATAAACAGATTCAAAGTCTGGTTCGTTTCTCCGCGGACAGGCATTGACGTAGAATTTAGGAGTCAATTTACGCGGAACCATGTCGTTGAGCCGTGAGGCTTCAGCTCTCAATCTCTTCGTGAATTCTTTTTCCCATCTCTCCCGAGTCTCCGTCCGCCCAGTGACCAGCCACTTGCGTGGTGCCTGTAACTTTATTAGCCGTGTTAGTTCATTTGGTGAGACGTGGCGATCTGCGTCCGAGAGGTCAATCTCTATGGCGCCAATTCCCATTCTTCGCATTCGTTCCCGTTTCGGTTGATCGACCTCATGCGTGACACGAATTTCAATGAACAACTGGACGCCGTTCAACTCCAGAACCGCATCGGGCCGAAACCCCTGGTGTACCCAGTCTTGTGGCTCGATGCGGACATTGGACTCCGATGCAATACGTTCAGGAAAGGAATGCGTCATTAGTTCGTTCAGTTTCGCGATGGGCCGGTTTGCCAACTCGTTTGGGGCGGGCCAGCCTGCCTTGCGAATGATTTCTTCCGGAATGAGAATTTTCCCCTTCAGGTCTTTTAGGGCTTGTTTTGCGGCTAAATGTAGTGCGGTTTCGCCAGCGCTCTCGCAGTTCACTTTTGATGCATGGGCGAAGTGCCATACCCGATGCTTGCCCTGACGCGCGATCAGGGGTGACTTGCAGGCAGGGCATAGACATCCGCAATCCGAGCCGTTCCGCACGTCGCTGACATGAACCAAACGACCATCCGTTTCGCGTATACCCCATCCCGGACGATTTTCGTGAGTTGCGGACAATGGTTAGCCCCTCTTGAGGTGTAGCTGAACTACTTCCATTGTAAGTATGCACACTCCTGAATTCCAAGCTTTTGCCAAGGTGCTGGGCAGAAAACGGAGCGATATTGCCTTCTGCAAGCAAACCCCTGAACGCTGGACGAGCGGCAGGTATTGACGGTAAGGGCTAGGTCGTACGTCCAGCAGGAAGGGAACCCCAGTGCATACGCCTGACCACTCGGTGGCCGACAGCATCTATTACATCAACCTTGATCGCGTACCGGAACGCCGTGCCTTCATGGAGGCCGAGTTCGCGCGGGCCGGGTTGGCCGGGGCGCACCGTCTCAGCGCGACTGATGCCAGCCAGCCGGGGGCGCTGAATTCCGCGCGCTATGTGCCCGGCAGCGGCAGCCGGTGGGGGCTCAAGCTGAGTGAGATCGGGTGCTTCGAAAGCCACCGAAGGATATGGCAAATCGGAGCCGACAGAGGGCTGCCGGCCGTGGTCGCATTTGAGGATGATGTCCAACTGTCCGATGTGACGGCCGATGTCCTTCAATCTCTGGTCCAGAACGCCGACAAATTCGACTACGTCAAGCTCGACTATTGGCCGCGCGTGCGCCGATTCGGCCCCAGCAGGGACATTGGTGGCGTGGCGGTGCGCGAGATATTGGAGATGGTTGCCAGTGCGGCGGCATATGTCGTGTCGCAGCAAGGATGCCGCAAACTGCTGGAATGGTCCGAGGAATACTCGGACCATCTGGATGACTTTCTGACCATTCCGCGCCCGGATTGGGCCATGTATCAATGTTTTCCAGCCGTGTGTGTCCAGGCGGTTCAGTCGCAGTTGGACACTCAGACCGTCATCAAGATTAGCGAACGCGAGCAGGACGTTCGCATCAACAGCGGGCTGGACAAGGGGCCGACCTGGTTCCGGGTGGCGCGCGAGCTGAAGGCTGCGGGCCGCAAGCTGTACTGGCGGGCAGGCGGACAGTCCCGGCTTTTGAAACGGGGCGGCTATGTCGGTCTGGTTCCGTGCGCGGACGATCTTGATGTCTGAACTCTTAAGGCCGGTCCGGGTCGTGCCTCTGAAAATTCGCTTGTTTTGCGTGCGCATAAACGGCTGTGTGCTCAAATTAGTTTGCAAAACTCTCGGAATGAGATTGCACTGCGAGGATGCTCGAGGTGGTATGAGGTCTCGCCGTGGCTCAGACGATTTTTGAAAAATACGGCGGGTTCAAAACGATAATCCGGATCGTGATGTCGTTTTTTGAAATGGTATTAAAGTCCGACGAGATCGGCGACTAGTTCGAAGACATCGACATGCCGCGCCTGATCGACCACCAGACTAAGTTCGTGTCCTCGTTGGTTGGAGGCCCGGCCTCGTTCAGCGATGACCGGATCGAGGTGGTCCACCGCCACCTGAGAATCAGTCATTCGGATTTCGACGCGATGGCGGCATTGTTCGGGCAGGTCCTGTCGATGCATGGCATGTCGGATGAAGATTTGGATGCTGCCCTTGCCGCCATTGAGAGCAAGCGGGGGGATCATCCTCGCCCGGCATGAGTATCCAGGCCATCAACGAGCAACTGTTGCGGGCCATCGGAGTCGGCGTTGCCGTATTGCGGGCGTCGGATCTGACCTTCATCTTCCACAACGGGCCTTTTGCCGAATGGTTCGGAACGCCGGCCGTCGGCCAGACCTTGCCGGACCTGCTGCCCGATCTGGACAGGCGCGAACTGGATAATGTCAAGCAATCATTACTGCGCTATTTGGCCGAGCTGAAAATCAAGCGCAACCGCCGGACGCCGGTTTTCGCCGTCTCGGTGTCGCTGGCCAACGGGATGGACGAGCAGATTCTGGTGGTCGAATGCCAGAACATCACCCGCATCCGCGAGCTGGAAAGCATGATCGACAGCTATTCGACTATGGTCGAGCGCAACACGCGCGAGTTGGAGTGCGCAAAGGAGCGGGTCGAGCGGTTGCTGCTGAACCTGATGCCGCGATCCGTCTACGAGGAGTTCAAGACCTTCGGCGTGGTGACACCGCAGCTGTTCGATCAGGTGTCGGTGGTGATGCTGGACTTCGTCGGGTTCACCGATTTTGCGGCCCGGACCGACCCCACGGTCACGTTGAGCGAGCTGAATGACATCTTCACCGCCTTTGACCGGATCGTCGAGCAATTCGGCTGCGAGCGGATCAAGACGATCGGCGATGCCTACCTGGCGCTGTCGGGAATGCCGGACGCAACGCCCGATAACGCGACGGCGGTGGCGCATTGCGCGGTGCGGTTTCTGCGATATCTCGACCGGCGCAACGAAAGCCACCCGCAAAAATGTCAGGCGCGCATAGGCCTGGGCATCGGTCCGCCGGTCGGGTCGGTCGTGGGAGTGCAGAAATACGTCTAAGATGTCTTCGGGCCAGCGGTGAACATCGAATCGCGGCTTTAGGTTTTTGCCGACCCCATGAACATCGTCGCGCCGGAAGATATGAAATACGCCCTGATCGACGAATTCCAGATCGCCGATCTCGGGGCGGTCGAAATCAAGGGCCTGGGGCGGATGGATCTGATCAATGTCAGTTCGCGGCTGAACGTATCCTGGTCCGGCCGGATGCCGTGATCAATCGTCCGGGGGCACCAGCCCCAGACCGCGCAGATAGATGCCAATCCCGGTTTCCAGAAGGTCCTCGGGCGGGAAGGGCGAGGACGCGCCCGTGTTGCGGGCATAGAGTTCGACCACGCCGTGGCTCATGGCCCAGATATGCGCGCTGAACATCGAGGCGGGTGGGCGTTTCTCGGGTGGGATGTGTTGTGACAGGTCGGCGGCTGCCTGTTCAAGCACGGATTTCGCACGGTTTGCGGCCATCGACAGCTCGGGCGTGCGGTTCAGGGATATGCCGCTTTCGAACATCGCGATGTAGTGACCGGGATGCTTGCGGGCAAAGGCCAGATAGGCCCGGCCGGTCGCCTCGAACGCGGCAAGCGCCGACGGCTGCCCCTTGTCATAGGCGTGTTGCATCAGGTCGGCGAACATCTCGAAGCCCTGGCGCGCAGCCTCGGCGATCAGGTCTTCGCGCCCGTGATAGTGGCGATAGACAGCGGCCGGCGTCACCCCGGCGGTCTTGGCGGCCTCGGACAGGGTAAAGCCGGTCGGGCCCTTTTCCTCGATCAGGGACAGGGCCGCCTCGATCAGCGCCTGCTTGAGGTTCCCGTGGTGATAGCCGCGCTTGGTCATACCGGCCTCGAATGCCTGTGTTTCTTTTGTCTTTTGCCTAATGGGTATATGGTGTCGATCGGCAGGAATCCACCGCTGCGGCATGGCCGCGCGGGTCGTCATGCATCCCAGATTTCCGGCCCCCCGCAGATCAGGGGGTCTGGGGTGCCGACGGTGTCGAGATCTTTTTCGTCATGGTCCAACCCCGCCAGAACCGTTCGGATCGCGGCCAGCCGGGCGCGCTTTTTGTCGTCCGCGCGGATGATGGTCCAGGGGCAGTGGTTGAAATGCGATCGGGTCAGAGTTTCGTGGATGGATTGGGTGTAGTCCTCCCACTTGCCAAGGCCGGCGATGTCGATGGGGCTGAGCTTCCAGTATTTCAGCGGGTCGTTTTCGCGGTCTAGAAAGCGCCTGAGTTGTTCGGCCCGACCAACGTTCAGCCAGAACTTGAACAGGCGGATGCCGTCGTTGACCAGACCTTCCTCCAACCCCGGAAGCTGTCTAAAGAAGCGCTCTCGATCGTCCGGGGTGCAAAAGCCAAAGACGTTTTCGACCACGCCGCGGTTGTACCAGCTGCGGTCAAAAAAAACGAGCTCTCCGGCCGAGGGCAGGTGCGGAATGTAGCGCTGGAAATACCACTGGCTGCGTTCGGCATCCGACGGTTTGCTGAGCGCCACGACCCTTGCGCCGCGCGGATTGAGATTTTCGCGGAACCGTTTGATGGTTCCTCCTTTGCCCGCGGCGTCGCGCCCTTCGAAGATGATGGCGACACGTTGACCGGTTTCCTTGACCCAGGCCTGCAGCTTGACCAGTTCAATCTGCAGCGCGTCCATCTGCCGGTCATAGTCCTTACGCTTCATCTTCTGTCGGTAGGGGTAGGTTGGAGACAGGATGTCGCCGCGGCCAGCATTCTCGATCGCGTCGCGGACATCTTTGGGTGCGGACTTGCGGTAATAGTCGTTGATTGCCCCTTTTTGGGTTCCGGTCATGAAGCGCCTCGTAACACTGTTCACAGGTCACTATGGCTTGCTGGCCGGGCTAACGCAAACCGGCACGGTGCGCTGCCCGCTCGATGGCTGCGGCCACCTCGGACGCGGCGACGACCTGTGGCATGTGGCCGATGCCCTGCAGTTCGATCAACTCGGCGCCCGGTATCCGATCGCGCAGGCGCCGCGAGTGCCAGTCCAGCCCCACGGTGGTATCGGCAGTGCCGTGGACGATCTCGGTCGGGGCCGAAATTTCAGGATAGCGCGGTTCGAGTCTCGTGACTTCATCCAGCAAGTTGGCGCGCTGTTTGGCATTGGCGTGCATGGATGCGCGGCGCAATGTCAGACCGGGACCGAAATGCTGGGCATAGCCTGCAGGCGTCTTTTGCGGGGAAAACACGGTACCCAGCGCTTTTTCGACATACCAGTCCGGCACGAAAGCGGTAATCAAAGGCAAGAGCACTGCGCTGCCCCAGGCCGTCGATGAGACGCCATTGAACGAATCCAGCGGGGTTTCCCATGGCACCGCTGCCGGGGCGATCAGGACCAGAGCCAAAATATCTTCCGGTCGCGTCACCGCCCAGGCAAGGGCGACCGAACCGCCATAGCTTTGCCCCGCGACGATGGGTTTGTCAGCCCCCAACCGGGCCGCGGCCCTTTGCAGGATGTCCGCCTGTTCGACGATGGTTTCGCCGGCAGGATTGAAGCTTTGCGAATATCCAAGGCCGGGTCGGTCGAACACGATGACACGAAAAGACCTGGCCAGTATCGGTGCCAGCGCAAAGGTCATGTCGCGGGTGTTGCCGCTGGAGCCATGTATCAGCACGACGTCAGGCCCCTGACCCATGACCACCGCATGGACGGCGATACCGTCGATGTCCAGGATTTGCCCCTCGGGCGGGAAGTCGGCCAGGGCTCGGGATTCCCGCTGGGCCGCAAGCCAGAGGGTCACGGCCGCCAGCGTTGCCGCGGCCGCGGTGAACAGTATCAGCGCCTTAACGGCCAATTTCGTTCATGTCGAACGGGGTGGTCTGGTAAATCTCGTTGATCCAGTTCCCGTACAGAAGATGCGCGTGGCTGCGCCAGCGGTTCTGCGGAGTCCGGCTGGGATCGTCGTCGGGGTAATAGTTGATCGGAACGTTGATCGGCGTGCCGTTGGCGACGTCGCGGTCATATTCCTGTTTCAGTGTGTCGCTGTCGTATTCGAAATGGTTGAAGATATACAGAGCCCTGTGTGCGGGGTCCTCGACCAGGCAGGGGCCGACCTCGTCACTGCCCAACAGGGTGGTCAGGCCGGGGGCGGCGTCGATCTCGCCCTGTCGCACCTCGGTCCAGCGGCTGACGGGGATCACGCAGTCATCCGAGAAGCCGCGCAGAAACGGCGAGGCAGGCGCAAGGTTGCGATGCCGGAAACAGCCGAAAGCCTTGGCCGGAAGCATATGCTTTCGGACCCCGTGGAAGTGGTAGATCATCGCCATCCCGCCCCAGCAGACGCCAAATGTGGAATGCACGTTGGTCTGGGTCCAGTCGAACACCTCAGTCAGTTCATCCCAATAGGTCACGTCGGTGAAATCCAGATGTTCGATCGGGGCGCCGGTGATGATCAGCCCGTCGAATTTCTGGTCCTTGACCTCCTGGAAAGGGCGATAGAACTCTTCCATGTGCTCGGCGGCGGTGTTCTTGGTCTGATGTTCGGTCATCCGGATCAGCGACAGTTCGATCTGAAGCGGGGTTGCCCCGATCAGCCGCGCGAACTGGTTTTCTGTCTGGATCTTCTTCGGCATCAGGTTCAGCAGCCCGATCTTCAGCGGCCGGATGTCCTGCCGCATGGCCTGATCCTCGGCCATGACCATGACGCCTTCCTTGGTCAGGACGTCAAAGGCGGGCAGGTCAGAGGGGATCTTGATGGGCATGGTTCAAACTTCTGGTTGGTCCGGTGAGAGGCTCTAGTTAGGATGCGGCCCGGCGGGCCTCAAGGGTGCGTTCGATCAACTCGTCGAAATCACCGGCATCGCGTACCTGTCCGATCTGGTCGGCAGTGACGGTCACGCCCCAGTTTTCCGCCATCGCCCGATACCGCGGTTGGCGATGCGCAAGCGCCTGGGCATAGGTCCAGCGGATGAAGTCATCGGGGTTCACGTCAGCCTCGGCGCAGCCGTGCCGATCCAGGTAGTCCCGCCAGACGCGCGTTAGGAATTCGGCCTGGTAGGACATGGGCTTGGGGGCCTTGTCAAAGCGACGGATCAATTCGGCGGTGTGCGCGTCGTCGCCCTTGATCCAGATCATCAGTGTATGGTGCGACAGTTCCGACAGCACGCGATCCGCCGGGTCATCGGGATCGACCCATTCACAGATCGACCCGCCCGTATCGCAGATGAAATGCGGATAACCGTACAACCGCTGCGCGCGGTCGATGAAATATTCGGTGTCCAGCAGGGCGTGGATCTCGGCCAGCCGGAACTGTTCCTGCCGGCGCCGGTATTCGGGCATGGGCAGGCCGCCCAGGTCCGGGTTTCCGGGCTTGCCCAGATAGGCGGACACGGGGGTCAGATTCTCGAACGAGATATTCGAGCCGATGTAGATGGAATCGGTCAGCAGCAGATCGCGCAGAAACGGCACCTTCATCGCCTCGGCCTTGGCGTTGTCGGTGATGTATTCTCCCATATAGCGTGTACCGATCCGGTAATCGATCGAGTAATGAAACCAATCGCCGGATTCGCGCAGGATATTCGAGACATAGGTCTTGCCCAGCCCCGACATCCCGAAAAACAGCACCTTCTTTCGTGCAGCCTCGCGCCATTCCCGTGCCGAGCCGTAGATCATGTTCCGCCGTCCCTTGTTTTGCCCTAGCTAAAACGCAGGGCGCGCGGCGTCAATCGCGCCGCCCGGATCGGCTGAGGATCGTCAAGCCTAAGGCAAGAACGCCGAACCCCAGATAGGCGTTGGGCGGAAGGGCCTCGTTTCGGACCAGGGCGCCAAGCGTGATCGCCACCGGAGGGATGATGAGCGTCACCAGCAACAGATTGCCGCTGCCCGCCGCCGCGAGGATGCGGTAATACAGCAAATAGGCGCCGGCCGTTGCCACCACGGCGAAATAGCCGATGGCCAGCCACGTCTCAGCGGGCAGGAACAGGACGGGCGGGCCGTCAACGACCATCATGACTGGCAGCATGAAAACCGTAGAGGCGGTCAACATACCAGCAGCCGAGACTTGCGGCGGCAACCCGGACAGGTGAAGCCGCGCCCAGACCGCCGCCATCGCATAGGATACCGCGCCGGCCAGAATCGCCAGTTGCCCCATGCTCTGCAGGTCAAAGCGCAGCAGACTGCCGATGCCAATCGTGATGGAGACGCCGGCGAATCCGAGGATCACCCCGATCAGGCGGGTCGCCGAAAGCCTCTCGTCGGGAAAGAACATCGCGGCGGCCAGAACTCCGAAGATGGCCGTGGCGGCGTTCAGAATTGAGGTTAGGCCGGTATCCACATGAAGCTGGCCCCAGGCCATCAGGGTGAAGGGTAGGGCATTATTCAGCAGCCCCATGACCAGGAATGCGCGCCAGACCCGCCAGCTGGTCGGCACGGGCAGCCGCTGGATCAGGACTACGGCCCAAAGAGCCAGCGCCGCCCAGAAAACCCGGTGAAACACGGCGGTGATTACCGGAACCGAATCCAGTGCGATTCGGATCGCAAGGAAGGACCCGCCCCAGATCAGGCCCAGCAGCACGAGTTCGGCCCCGGAGCTGGGTGAGAGTGTTTTTTGTCGTGTCATACCGGCATTTTCCACACCAGAGCCGGGCAAACGACCCGGATCATGCGAAAAACCCCGCCACTTGGGCGGGGTTCATGTTTTCAACCATTTGGCGGTCTTCAGTTCAGCGCATAGGTGATCTGGAAGCCGACACTCCAGGCGCTGTTGCCTTCGAATGTGGCGCGCGCACCGGGGCCCGCGCCGTCGGCGATCGCATCACCCAGATCTGTATAGCGGACCCCGGCCGATATCTTGGCCTTCTCCATCGAGTAGGTGCCGCCCAAGCCGATGCTCCAGAACCCGTCGGTTGGGCCGAGGTTGGATACGGGCTCGTCAGTGGACGATTCATACCCAAGCGTCACGGCGCCCGAGAACTGCTCGTTGAACTGGTAGCCCAAGCCAAGCGAATAGGTCCAGGTCGGGTCGTCATAATCGACCAGTGGGTTCGCCGGCGGGTAGTTCGGCGGGTCATACACCGTCTGCGGCCAGTCCGCCCAGCGGACCGAACCAAACAGCAGGGTCTTTGGTGCAACACCGGTCTGGAAGTCCAGGTTGACCGACTGTGGCGAAACCACTTCGCTGGTGCTGTTTAGGCTTGCGACCGTGCCGGGCGGGATCGGCGGAACCGGGATCGGGTTCAACGACTCCGTTTGCGACAGATCATGCGAGATCTTCGAGTTGTAGGTCAGTGCGACACGCGCGGCGATTTCGGGTTTCTCCCACGCCACGCCGACCACGTAACCCAGTGCGGTATCGGCATCTGCGTCAACTTCGTATCCGGCTGCGGCCGGAACCGCGACATTGGCACTAAGGCGTTGAATCCGCAGGCCCCCGATTGCACTGAATCCGCCGTCGAACTTGTAGCGCAACAGAGCGGTGATCGCATCTGTATCCGCCTTCGCCCGTAGAACGTCGGTCCGGCCACCCGGGATCGGGTTCTGCGACAACGGATAACTAGCACCATACGAGACATCCGCGGCAAACGGTTCGTCGTAGATCAACGCGAAGTCCAACCTTTCGTTGACCGCACGCTTATATGCCAGATGGGGCGTGAAGAAGTTGTTGGCCACCTCTCCTGAGTCCACCCCGAGCATCGTTCCGGTCACGCTGGGCGATGTGTAACCCAAGCGGAACTGGACCACCGATCCTTCTTCGAAGATGACGTTGATGCCTTGACCACTCCGGTCGATACCGCCTGCATGTACGGCTGTCGCTCCGACGCAAAGCGCGCACGCTTGTAGCAGCGCTTTTTTCATGTGTTCCTCCCTTTTCACTATCCGGTGCCACGTCACTTTTGTGGTGAGTGTTTGTGGCGATGAATTCGATGAACCCTATTCACGCGGAGTTTAAAAAAACGTCAACCTATGACCGAACGTTAGTTGTTTTGTGTACCCCGATGTCGTGTTGCAGAATTGCTACGGCCTTCGGCTCGAACGTTTAGGAAAATACCGCCGAAAATCACGGCAGCTCCCAGCAGTGTCCAATGGTTGAGCGGTTCGCGATACAACAGCATCCCCACAACCGCGATCGTCGGCAGACGTGCAAAGTCGAACGGGATCACGACGCTGGCGGGCGCGATGGCCAGCGCGTTGGTGATGCAGAAATGCGCCAACAGCCCCGCCAGCCCGACCAGCAGCAGGAAGGGCGCTGTTTGCAGGGTCGGTGCCGCGATCTGCCCGTCGATACCCGATGCAGCAAGCCCCATGACCGCCTGCATGCTGGTCAACCAGAAGACGATGCAGCCAATGCTGGCGAACCGTGTCAGCTTTTTGGTCGAAATCGTTGTCAACGCAAAGAAAACAGCCGAGGCTGTCGCGGCCATCACTCCCGGCGAAATCGAGGTGGCGCCGGGGCGGGTCACGATCAGTACTCCGACAAACCCGATCACGGCCGACAGCGCGCGTGTCGGGGTCAGGCGCTCGCCCAGCAACAGGGGCGACAGCAGAATGACCCAGATCGGCTGCGTGAATTCCAGCGCGAAAACCTGCGCTAGAGGAATGACACTGACCGCGTAGAACCACAGGTTCTGGCCCGCGAAATGCACCGTGTTACGAACAAGATGCAGCCCGAACCGCCGGGTCGAAACTTGATGCCATTTTTGGGTCAGCGTCAGAATGGTGGCGACCACGATCACACCGACGACGCTGCGGTACATCATGATCTCGAACGTATCGTGGACGGCGCTCAGCTCGCGCCCCGCAACGGCCATAGAGGAAAACGACGCGATGGCGCCGGTCATCCACAGTGCCGTTTTGACCATCGTCCTTGCGTTCTCATTCATTCCGAATCCCTGCGCTATCGCCGGAGAAGCGAACCAGACACAGGCGGTTGGAACAACAACAAAAAAGCCGGGTCAGGGCCCGGCTCTTCGTGTCATTCCCATTCGATCGTGCCAGGAGGCTTGGATGTGATGTCATAGGTGCAGCGGTTGATGCCCTTGACCTCGTTGATGATCCGGGTGGCGGTTTCACTCAGGAATTCGTGGCTGAACGGGTAGTAATCGGCCGTCATTCCATCGACAGATGTCACCGCCCGCAAGGCGCAGGCATAGTCATAGGTGCGCCCGTCGCCCATCACGCCGACCGTGCGCACCGGAAGGATCGCGACGAAGGCCTGCCAGATCTCGTCATACAGGCCGTGCTTGCGGATCTGGTCGATATATATCGCGTCGGCCTCGCGCAGGATTTCCAGCTTTTCGCGGGTGATCTCGCCGGGGCAGCGGATGGCCAGACCGGGGCCGGGGAAGGGGTGGCGGCCGATGAAGCTGGGCGGAAGGCCCAGTTCGCGGCCCAGCGCGCGAACCTCGTCCTTGAACAGTTCGCGCAGCGGCTCGACCAGCTTCAGGCCCATCTTTTCGGGCAGGCCGCCGACGTTGTGATGCGATTTGATCGTGACTGACGGGCCACCGGAAAACGACACCGATTCAATGACATCGGGGTAGAGCGTGCCCTGGGCCAGAAACTCGGCGCCTTCGATTGTGTCGGCATGCTTCTGAAACACGTCGATGAACAGCTTGCCGATGATCTTGCGCTTCGTCTCGGGGTCCGAGACGCCCTCGAGCTCGCCCAGGAACAGCTCGCTTTCATCCGCGTGGATCAGTTGGATGTTGTAGTTGTCGCGGAACATCGAGACGACTTCCTGCGCCTCGTTCTTGCGCAGCAGACCGTGATCGACGAAAACGCAGGTCAGCTGGTCGCCGATCGCTTCGTGGATCAGAATCGCCGCGACCGAGCTGTCGACACCGCCCGACAGACCGCAGATCACTTTCTTGTCGCCGACCTGTTCGCAGATCTTGCGGATCATCTCGTCGCGATAGGCGCCCATGGTCCAGTCGCCCTTGAACCCGGCCAGTTTCACGAAATTCTCGTATAGTTTTGCGCCCTTGGGGGTGTGGTGCACCTCGGGGTGGAACTGAACGGCATAGAAATGGCGGTTGGTATCGGCGGTGATCGCAAAGGGCGCGTTGGGCGAGGTGCCGAACACCTCGAACCCCGGTGCGATTTGGCTGACATGGTCGCCGTGGCTCATCCAGACCTGTTCTTTGCCATCGGTGAACCAGCCCTCGAGCAGGTCGAGCTTGCCGCGCGGCGTCACGAAGGCCCGCCCGAACTCGGCGGTGCCGTGGCCGCTTTCGACCTTGCCGCCCAGCTGGTGCATCATGACCTGCTGGCCATAGCAGATGCCAAGGATCGGAACGCCATAGTCGAAGATCTCTTGCGGAACACGCGGCGAACCTTCGCGGGTTACGCTGTCCGGTCCGCCCGAAAAGATGATGGCGCGCGGGGCCATGTCCCGCACGAAATCCATCGTGACGTTCTGGTAGGGGTGGATTTCGCAATAGACGTTCAACTCGCGCAGGCGGCGCGCGATCAGCTGCGTCACCTGGCTGCCGAAGTCGATGATCAGAAGGCGGTCATGGGATGTCTCGGTCATACCCGGCCTTTAGGTCGGAAGCCTTGCATGTGCAAGCGCCTTGACGTCATTTGGCGGGAAAGAGTGACGCGGAGCGCACCGAATGACCGAAATCACGCTTAGACCTGCTGTTGTGGGGGACACGGACTCCATTCGCGCATGTATCCGGGCCGCCTATGCGGGCCCGGCGGCGCGGATTCCCGATCTGCCAGACGTCGCGGCCAGCCTCGAGGATGACATTGCGCAGCATAACGTCATCGCAGCCGAGGTGCATGGCGAGATTTCGGGTGTTATCATCTTCGGGCCCGTGGGGCAGGCGATGATGGTGTTCAACCTAGCGGTTTCGCCGGTTGTACAGGGGCAGGGGGTGGCCCGCAAGCTGCTGGCCCAGGCGGAAGCCCAGGCCATCAGGTCAGGGTGCGACCGGTTGAAGCTGACGACCCACCGCATGATGAAGAATACCTGCGCGATGTACCGGCATCTGGGCTGGAACGAGGTCGCCGCGCAGGGCAACAAGGTCTACTTTGAGAAACCCCTGTGATCCCCGAATGCGCCAGATTTGAGGGGGTGACCTGACGCACCATGTCGCTTTTTCCCCCAATGCGCCGGAAATCACATCTGATGGCGCGCTAGATTCCAGTAACACACATACCAACCTAAACAGTCACACGGGGTCATCTGATGGCAGAGGCAAACACCCGACGCAGAGCGCGCGGTGGCGGCGGCGCCGCCCGCCGGGCCGAACGCACGGCGGTTCGGATCGAAACGGCGAAATACATCGAGCGCAACATTCCGAACTTTGAGGTTCTGAACGACGAGGCGCTGGAGATCATCGAAACCAACGCGGAGACCGTGCTGGAAGAAGTCGGCGTCAATTTCGTCGACAACCCGGCGGCACTGGAACGCTGGCGCGACGCCGGGGCCGATGTGGACGGGGAACGGGTACGCATCCCGCGGGGCCTTGCGCGCGAGTTGATCAAGACCGCGCCCAGCCAGTTCACGCAGCACGCCCGCAACCCCGAGAAATCGGTGGTGATCGGCGGGCGCAACCTAGTGTTGGCTCCGGTCTATGGACCGCCCTTCGTGCGCGATGCCAAAGGCGGCCGCCGCTATGCCACGATGGACGACTTCAACAAGTTCGTGAAACTGGCCTACATGTCCAAGTGGCTGCACCACTCGGGTGGCACCGTCTGCGAACCCACCGACATTCCGGTGAACAAGCGGCATCTCGACATGCTGATGGCGCATATGACGCTGTCCGACAAACCCTTCATGGGTTCGGTGACCGATCCCAGCCGGGCGCAGGATTCGGTCGAGATGTGCGAGATTCTGTTCGGCAAGGAGTTCGTGCAGGAAAACACCGTGATGACCTCGCTCACCAACATCAACTCGCCGATGACGTTCGACGACGTGATGATGGGGTCGCTGGAAGTCTATGCGCGCAACAACCAGGCCTGCATCATCTCGCCCTTCATCGTGGGCGGCGCGATGGCGCCGGTCTCGGTCGCGGGGACGCTGACCCAGGTGCTGGCCGAGGTTCTGGCCGGTGTGGCCTACAGCCAGATCATCCGTCCCGGCGCGCCTGCCATCTTTGGCGCTTTCGTGTCGTCGATCGACATGAACTCGGGCGCGCCGACCTTCGGCACTCCCGAAGCGTCGCTCATCACTTATGGTGCGGGCCAACTGGCGCGTCGTTTGAACCTTCCTTACCGCTCGGCCGGGTCGTTCTGCGGCTCGAAACTGCCGGACGCGCAGGCCGCATACGAAACCGCGAACTCGCTGAATACGGGCTTGCTGTCGGGCGTCAACTTCATGTTGCATGCCTGCGGCTGGCTGGAGGGCGGCCTAGTGGCGGATTTCGAGAAATTCGTGATGGATGCCGACCAGCTTGGCGTTCTGCACGCAATGGCCAAGGGCGTTGCATATGATGAGAACGCGCAGGCTATGGACGCAATCCGCGAGGTGGGGCCGGGCGGTCACTACTTGGGCTGTGCCCATACCCAGGCCAACTTCAAGGACGCGTTCTGGAAGACTGAGCTTCTGGACTACAAGCCCTTTGAAACCTGGGAAGAAGAGGGCGCGCGCGACACGCGCACTCTGGCCTCGGTCCGGGTCGAACATCTGCTGGCCCATTACCAGCAACCGCATCTCGACCCCGAGAAACTGGCCGCGCTGACCGCCTATGTCGAAGAAAAGAAAGCGTCGATGCCCGACGCCTTCTCCTGATTAGTGACAGGCCGGGGCGCGGCTGACCTGATATAGCTGCGCCTCGCCCGCCAATGCGATCAAAATGTCCAGGTGACGGACCAGAGAATAGGCCGGATCATTGATGCGCCGCCGGTCTTCCATCTCGCGCTCCAACTCCAACAGCCGTATCAGCGCCGCCCCCGAACCGGGCAGGGCGCCAAAACCCAGCACACGCTGCAAATGCCTGTTGCGGTCGTAGTCCCGTGCCCCCAGATTGGCCGCCCGAGCCAACAGGCGGGGACGGCGAAGGGATGTGATCATCGTGGTCAGGTCCTGCATCGGGCAATCCTTTATTCTATGTTGGATGCCTCACTGTTGCACAACCTGAGCGGGTGTTGCCTTCTCCGGGCTCTCTCCGAACGATGGTTTCACCACTGTTTATGATTTTGAATCAATTCTGGTTGGCGCCGTTGGTGGTTAACGAACGAGTAACGAAACCAACCCTAGTTAGATTTGGTTAACACTTTATCCAACGGCGGATACTGGCAGTTTGGTTTGTCGACGAGGGCGTACAACAATGGACAACATCATGGCTTCCACCGTTCCAACTTGGGTCCCCGAAGGCGCGCAGCGCTATCTGGCCCATACCGAAGCGGGGCGGTCGATCCGGGATCTTGCACGATCGGCCGGATGCCACGCGTCAACCATACTCAGGCAGATCCGACGCATCGAAATGCGGCGCGACGATCCGCTGGTCGATGCAGCATTGCAATCGCTTGCGCAAACCCATTTCGCCGACCAGAGCCGGCGGCAAGAGGCAGACGAAGAGCCCACGCCGTGCGAATTGACGGCCGAAGACGAGGAGTTCGACCGCGAGGCCCTTCGCGTGCTGCGCCGCCTGTGTGAAACCGGCGCTGTTCTGGCCGTTGCCGAGGACATGGACAAGGCCGTCGTGGTGCGCGATAGCGGGGCGGCCGGCGCGACCCGGACCGCCGTTGTCGATTGCAAGATCGCTCAGGCCTTGGCTTTGAAAGACTGGATCTCGTGCGACAATCCCGGACGGATCAGCCGCTATCGGATCACCCCGACAGGGCGAACGGCGCTGGGTCAGTTGATCGCTGATGCGGAAAACCGGGCCAGGGCCAGGGCGGAATACGGAATGGCCGAAGCACCAGCAGCGTTTCAGCATCGCAACGCGGCACAGCCGAGCCACGCCCCGCGCGCTCGTCGGATCCGCTACACTGCCGCCGAAAGCCCTCTGGTCGCTTTAGCACGTCGTCGGGACCGGGATGGAAAGCCGTTTTTGGATGAAAGTCTGGTGCGCGCCGGCGAACGGCTGCGGGAAGATTTCGAGTTGGCTCAGTTGGGGCCACATGTCACGCAGAACTGGGACAGGTTCCTGACCGGCGGCGGGCGCGTCGGGTTCGAGGGCGATGCGCCGTTTGCGCGGGGGTCCTCCGAGGCACGCGACCGCGTGGCCCGCGCGTTGTCGGATCTGGGGCCGGGGCTAAGCGATGTGGCCTTGCGCTGCTGCTGCTATCTGGAAGGGTTGGAACTGGCCGAGAAACGCATGGGCTGGTCGGCGCGCTCGGGCAAGATCGTGCTGCGGATCGCGCTCCAGCGGCTTAAGCGGCATTACGAAATGCAGGCGGAGAGCGACCGGCGGATCGGGTGATCTGCCGCGAACTTCATTGGTTTTGCTTGCGATAGCCGTCGTAGGTGATAGTCAGGGATTATGAATTTCACCCTCAGACAGCTGCAATACTTCCGCGCTGTGGCCGAGCAGCGCAACTTTGGCCGGGCTGCTCAGGTGTGTCACGTTTCTCAACCGGCACTATCGGTGCAGATCCGGGCGTTGGAAGACATCATGGGCGGGCCGCTATTTGAAAGGCGCGCCCGTGATGTTCTGCTGACGCCGTTGGGGCGCGATGCGCTTGAGCACGCACGGCGCATTTTGGGCGCGGCCGAACGGTTGGATCGGTTTGCGCGTGACAACTCCACCGGGCATCGCAGTCTGTCGGTCGGTTTGATCCCGACCGTCGCACCGTATCTGTTGCCGGGTGTCCTGGCTGGTCTGCGGTCAGCGGATGTGTCCCTGCGCGTGCAGGTGCGAGAGGCGCGCACCGAGCGGCTGCTGTCGATGCTGAAAGCGGGAGAGATCGACGCCGCCGTGCTGGCCCTGCCGGTGGGTTCGCGCGGCATGGACGAGGTGCCTCTGTTCGAGGATCGCTTTCTGCTGGCTGGCAGCGAGACACGCCTGAACAGCCTGACCGTCAGCCCCGACGCTCTGCGCCCGATCGACCTGAATGCAGCCCAGCTGATGCTGCTGGAAGACGGGCACTGCCTTACGGATCAGGCGCTTGAGGTGTGCGGTCAGGACCGGACCAGCGCCCATATCAACATGGGCGCATCGTCATTGGCCACGCTGTCGCGGTTGGTGGCCGAGGGGTTTGGCCTGACCCTGATCCCTGAGTTAGCGGCGCGTTCCGAGACCAAAGCCGTTCCGGGGCTGAAACTGCTGCGGTTCGGCGCCCCGGAGCCCGCTCGGCAGATCGGCCTTGTGCGGCGCGACTCGTCGGATGGGGCGGTGTGGTTCGATCAACTGGCCCAGGTGATCCGGCAGGTAGGCGAAAGCATCGTGTCAGAAACCCGGAACTAAAAAGGGCCCGCACTTGGCGAGCCCTTTGCATGGAGGCTGGTTGACGCCTCAGGCCATTTCGGGCTGCTGGGCTTTTTCCAGGTGCTTCATCAGGTTTTCGGGCGACGAAACGCCATATGGGTCCTCGGGGCAGTTGTCCATCAGGCCGGGCTCTTCGAACCACGCCTCGACCACGCCATCTTTGATGATGGCGGCATAGCGCCACGACCGCATGCCAAAGCCCAGATTGGCCTTGTCGACCAGCATACCCATCTTGCGAGTGAACTCGCCCGACCCGTCGGGGATGACCTTGACGTTCTTCAGCCCCTGATCCTGTGCCCATTTGTTCATGACAAAGCTGTCATTGACTGACATGCAGTAGATCTCGTCGATGCCCTTGGCCTTGAACGCCTCGTAGTTGTTCTCGAACCCCGGCAGTTGGTAGGTCGAGCAGGTGGGGGTGAACGCACCGGGCAGCGAGAACAGGATGACCCGCTTGCCTGCGAAGTAATCGGCCGTGGTCTTGTCTTCCCAGCGGAACGGGTTGGGCCCTTCGATCGAGTCGTCGCGCACGCGGGTGTGGAACGTCACGTCGGGCAGCTTGGCACCGGTTTTCATGGGCATCTCCTGTGATTCACATTAATTCGGCCCGTGGGTTAAAACGATTTCAAACCGGCTTCAACACGGGATGTGCTGCGTTTGCGAAAATCCTCTTGTATGCTGAAAACATGTAGAAATCAGCGTCGATCTCCTGGAAAGTCGCGCTTTCATTCTGCATCTGCAAAACGCTGACGCATGGCAGCTATGCATGGCTGGCGTAATACATCCGACCGGTTTATGTTATGCACCAACCAAATTGACCCAAAGTCAGGAAACCGGCCCCGTGCGCGATCTGAAAATCCCTGAACAACGTCACCCGGAAAAGGCGCATAAGCCCGACAATGCGCAGCCGAAAAAGCCCAGCTGGATTCGGGTGAAAGCGCCCGGCGGCAAGGGCTATGCCGACACGCGCCGGATTATGCGCGACAACAACCTGGTCACCGTCTGCGAAGAGGCCGGATGCCCGAACGTGGGCGAATGCTGGAGCCAGGGCCATGCGACCATGATGATCATGGGCGAGATCTGCACCCGTGGCTGCACCTTCTGCAACATCGCCACCGGTCGCCCCGATGCGTTGGACGCGTTCGAACCGGGCCGGGTGGCACATGCGGTGGAAAAGCTGGGCCTGAACCATGTCGTCATCACCTCGGTTGACCGCGACGATCTGGCCGATGGTGGGGCCGAGCATTTCGCTCAGACCATCCGCGCGGTACGTCACCGCTCGCCCAACACCACGATCGAAATCCTGACTCCGGATTTCCTGAAATGCGATCCGTCGGTTCTGGAAACCGTGGTCGCGGCCAAGCCGGACGTGTTCAACCACAACCTTGAAACCGTGCCGGGCCTGTACCCCGAGGTACGCCCGGGCGCGCGCTATTTCCACTCACTGCGGCTGCTGCAACGGGTCAAGGAATTGGACCCGTCGATCTTCACCAAGTCGGGGATCATGGTTGGTCTGGGCGAGAACGAACAGCAGGTGCGCCAGGTCATGGACGACATGCGCGCCGCCGACATCGATTTCCTGACCATCGGCCAGTATCTGCAGCCCACGCCGAAACACCACCGCGTGGACCGCTTTGTCACGCCCGAAGAGTTCGCGGCCTATGAAAAAGCCGCCTATGGCAAAGGGTTCCTGATGGTTTCGGCCACGCCGCTGACCCGCTCGTCTTACCATGCGGGCGATGATTTCGCGCGCCTGCGAGCAGCGCGACAGAAAAAGCTGGGGCAGGCGTGACGCCGCAAGCGCTGGCGCAACTGACTGCGCTGCGCCACGCGTTGCACCAACGGCCCGAGGTCTCGGGTGAAGAGTCTGAAACGGCCGCCTTCATCGCCGAGCAATTGCGTGGTGTGGGCGGCCGGGTTCTGACCGGGATCGGTGGGCACGGGGTCGCGGCCGTGTTCGACTCGGGCCAGCCGGGGCCCACCGTGGGCATCCGCTGCGAACTGGACGCGCTGCCGATATTGGAGATGCCGGGTAAACCCTGGTGCTCGCAGGTTCCGGGCAAGGGTCATCTGTGCGGCCATGACGGCCACATGGCCATGGTGTTGGGCGTAGCGCTGGACTTGGCGCAAACGCCGGTGTCGCGCGGTCGGGTCGTGCTGATCTTCCAGCCCGCCGAAGAGACCGGTCAGGGCGCACGCGATTTTCGGAACGACCCGCAATACGCTGAAATACAGCCCGATTTCCTGTTTTCTCTGCATAACCTGCCGGGGCTGGACCTGGGCGCGGTCGAACTGTGCTCTGGCCCGGCCAATTGCGCTTCACGCGGGATGCGGGTGCGGCTGACGGGCAAGACCTCGCACGCCGCGGCTCCGCAGGACGGCCTGTCGCCGGCCTCGGCCATGGCCGAGTTGATGCCGGCCTTGGCTGCCTTGGGGCCGGGCGGAGAGCTGACCGAAGATTACACGCTGACCACCGTCACCCACGCCCAACTAGGGGCCCCGACATTCGGCGTGGCGCCCGGCGAGGCCGAGATATGGGTGACGCTGCGCACCGTCTCGGACGCGCGCATGGCGCAACTGGTCGATCAGGCCGAGGCGCTGGTCTGCGAGGCCGCGGCCGACGAGGGGCTGGGTGTCGAGATCACCTATGACGACGTGTTCGAGGCCTGCGTCAACCACCCGGAGGCCGTGCAGATCCTGGCTCAAGCCTGCGTACAGGCCGGGGTGCAACCGCGCCTGACCACCGCGCCGCAACGGTTCTCGGAGGATTTCGGGCAATTCGCCAAGGGGTCGAAAACCGGCATGTTCTGGCTGGGGGCCGGGGTTGACCATCCGCAACTGCACAACCCCGACTATGACTTCCCTGACGCGCTGATACCTGTCGGCGCGGGCATCTTTCTGGCGGCAATCCGTCAGGTGCTGGACGCGCCGGTCACGGGCTGAGCTTGCGCGGCTGGCTGGTTGCCCATTCGGGCCACCAGCCCATGTATTCGATAACCGCAATTAGCAGACACAACACGATTAGACCCAGTACCAGCTTGACCCGCTGGTCCGAGGGCGGATTGCGCGCCCAGCGGGACATTCGCAGAAGGTGGCGCAGGATCATGGGGCCTCGAATCCGCGGCGGGATCAGTCTTGGGTAAAGCGGACCTTGCCGATGAAGGGCAGGTTGCGGTTGCGTTGCGCATAGTCGATGCCATAGCCCACGACGAATTCGTCCGGGATCTCAAAGCCGATCCAATCGGCGCGGAAATCAACCTCGCGGCGGCTGGGTTTGTCCAGCAGGGCAATCGACTTGAGCCGTTTTGGCTGGCGGCTGCGCAACAGGTTGGTGACGTGGTTCAGCGTGTGCCCCGTGTCGACGATATCTTCGACCACCAGCACGTCGCGCCCTTCAATTGCGCCGCGCAAGTCTTTGAGAATGCGCACTTCCCGGCTGCTTTCCATTGAATCGCCATAGGAGGACGCTTCGAGGAAATCGACCTCGATCGGCAGGTCCAGTTCGCGCACAAGATCGGCGATGAACACGAAGCTGCCGCGCAGCAGGCCCACGACCACCAGCTTGTCGGTATCGCCGAATTCGCGAGTGATTTCGCGACACAATTCCTCGATCCGTGCCGCGATGGCCTTGGCCGAGATCATCTCATCTATCACATATGCGCGCTGGCTCATGGCTGCCCCCTTGATCTTTGGCGCGCAACATACGACATGACGCGCCATTGTCACGTTTCAAATGCCCAGGTTGCCATGCCCACTCATTCGGAAACTCGCCACCTCCCATACAGCGCGCAGCAGGTGTATGATCTGGTCGCGGATGTGGCGAAATACCCCGAGTTTCTGCCTTGGTGTGCAGCCGCGCGGATCCGGAGGACCTATGCGGCGGGCGAGGCGCAGGTGATGGAGGCCGATCTGGTGATCTCGTTCAAGGTGTTCCGCGAACGGTTCGGCAGCCGGGTGACGCTATACCCCGACCAAAGGAAAATCGACACCGAATACCTGGACGGCCCGTTCAAATACATGAAATCCGACTGGCATTTCGAGGACGCTCCCGAAGGCGGCTGCAACGTGTCCTTCCACGTGGATTTCGAGTTCAAGAACGCCGTGTTGCAAGGCATCATCGGCGTGGTCTTCAACGAGGCAATGCACCGGATCGTGCGCGCCTTCGAACAACGCGCGGCCAGCCTCTACGGCTGAGGGTTTACCCGGCGCAGGCGTACGTTAGACTGCGCCGCATGACTGATTTCACAAGCGCTCTTTCCGAATTCGCCGCGGGTCCCGTGTCCACGACTGCGCAGGCTAGGATCGTCACGTCTTTGTCCGCGCTCGATTGGTTGGCGGTCGGGCGCGCAGGCGTCAACGAACCGGTCTCGCGCATCCTGCGGGAGATGGTGCTGGACGAAGGCGGGTCCGGACAGGCCACCCTGTTCGGCGGCGGGACCGCGCCGATGCGCGCTGTGGCTTTGGTCAACGGCACGGTGTCGCACGCGCTGGACTATGACGACACGCATTTCGCCCATATCGGCCACCCCTCGGTGGCGGTGTTTCCCGCCGCACTGGCCGTGGCCGAATGGCAGGACCAACCCATCGTCGATCTGCTGGAATCGGCCTTGGTGGGGATGGAGCTGTCCATCCGTGTCGGCCTTTGGCTGGGGCGCGGGCATTATCAGGTCGGGTTCCACCAGACCGCGACGGCGGGGGCGTTCGGAGCGGCCGTGGCAGCTGCCCGCCTGCTGGGATGCGATCCGGCAGCCATGCGCCGGATTCTGGGGCTGACCGCGACCCGGGCGGCGGGCCTCAAGGCGCAGTTTGGCACCATGGGCAAGCCTTACAATGCGGGGCAGGCGGCTTCGGTCGGGGTCGAGGCCGCGCTGCTGGTGCAGCGGGGGTTCGCGCCCAATCCCGATGCCCTGACCGGTCCGTTCGGGTTTGGCGCGACGCATCACGGTGCCGATGATACAGCCTCAGCTCTGTCGGGACTTGGGGATGAGTGGCTGATCGAAAGCGTCAGCCACAAGTTCCACGCCTGCTGCCACGGGCTGCACGCCGCGCTCGAGGCGGCGCGCGATCTGGACATCGCCGAACCCGAGGTGGCCGAGATCAAGATTCGCACCCAACCCCGTTGGATAAGCGTCTGCAATCAGACCGCGCCGACGACCGGGCTGGGCGCCAAATTCTCCTATCGGACGGTGATCGCGATGCAGGCGCTGGGATACGATACGGCCCTGCCTGAAAGTTACACGGACAAAGTCTGCACCGATCCGCGCCTGCAATCGCTGCGCGACCGGATCACGGTCGAAGCGGACGAAACGCTGTCCGAGACTGAGGCCCGCTTGGCGCTGCTGCGGCGGGACGGGGCGCGGCGCGAGGCGACCCACGATCTGGCCGCGCCGATCTCGATTTCCGAACGCGAGGACCGGGTCCGTGACAAGGCGGCCAAACTGATCGGCGCGGACGAAGCGGATGCGATCTGGTCGATGCTGCGTACCGGCGGGCGCGCAGCGGATCTGGCGAAACGACTGGTTGACTAGACCACGCGCCAGTGCAGCGGAAAGCCGGGGTCGAACACGGTGACCGGGCCATCGCGCGTTTCGATCTTGTTGGGGTAGGTGACCGGTTCGCCCTTCTGCAGGGTGATGGTCTGATCGTTGACGGGCAGCCGGTAGAACCTGGGCCCGTTGACCGAGGTAAACCCTTCCAGCTTGTCCAGAGCACCCGCGCGGTCAAAGACCTCGGCCACCAGCGACATGGTGTTCGTGGCGGTGAAACATCCCGCGCAGCCGCAGGACGTCTCTTTGTTGGCGTCCGTATGCGGGGCGCTGTCAGTCCCCAGAAAGAACCGTTCGTCGCCCGAGGTCGCGGCATCGACCAGCGCTTTGCGGTGCTCTTCGCGCTTGGCGACGGGCAGGCAGTAGTAGTGCGGCTTGATCCCGCCCACAAGAATGTGGTTGCGGTTGATGATCAGGTGATGCGCGGTGATCGTTGCGCCAAGGTCGGTTTCGTTCGCGCGCACATACTCCACTCCGTCGCGGGTGGTGATATGCTCCATCACCACGCGCAGGCCCGGCGTGGCCTTGCGGATCGGGTCCAGAACGCGGTCGATGAACACCGCCTCGCGGTCGAAGATGTCGATCTCGGCATCGGTGACCTCGCCATGCACGCAGAGCGGCAGGCCGATCTCGGCCATCCGTTCCAGCACGGGGCGCACCTTGTCGAAATCCCGCACGCCCGAGGCCGAGTTGGTCGTGGCCCCTGCCGGGTACAGCTTGACCGCCTTGACCAGACCGCTTGCATGGGCCGCGGCCATGTCGTCGGGGTCGGTATCCTCGGTCAGGTACAGGGTCATCAACGGCTCAAAGCTCATGCCTTCGGGCAGGGCAGCCAGGATACGGTCGCGATACGACGCGGCCTGAGCGCCGGTCACCACAGGGGGCACAAGATTGGGCATGATGATGGCCCGCGCGAAATGGCGGGCGGTTTCGGGCAGGACGGCCTGCAGCATGGCGCCATCGCGCAGATGCAGGTGCCAGTCATCGGGGCGGCGGAGCGTCAGAGTATCGGTCATGGCGCCGGGCTAGCACAGGTAGGCCGCACGGGAAAGTGACAACAAACCTTGCCAGACGACCAGATTGCCGCAAGTCCCGGAAAGATCACGGTCTTGACGCGCAGCGGCAGCCATGACCTGTTGTGCCAAGGGAGATAGAGACACATGAGCCAGCCAGATACCATCGACGCCGTTCAGAAGATGCTGGGCGAACAGGGCTATGTCTGTGGCCGCGCCCTGGCCACCGTGGTGTTCCTGTCGCTGAAACTGGGCCGGCCGCTGTTTCTTGAGGGCGAGGCTGGTGTCGGCAAGACCGAAATCGCCAAGGCCCTCGCCTCTGGACTTGGCCGCCGCCTGATCCGGCTGCAATGCTATGAAGGGCTGGATGCGTCATCGGCCGTCTATGAATGGAACTTTCCCGCGCAGATGGTGGCCATCCGCACCGCCGAGGCGGTCGGAGGGTCCGACCGGAAGGGTCTGCAGGAGGAACTTTTCAGCGGCGACTATCTGATCCGCCGACCGCTGCTCGAGGCGATGGAGCCCGATCCGGCTGGCCCGCCGGTGCTGCTGATCGACGAGCTGGATCGCACGGACGAACCGTTCGAGGCCTTTCTGCTGGAGGCGCTGAGCGATTTCCAGGTGACCATCCCAGAGATCGGCACGATCAAGGCGCCCGAACCGCCCATCGTCATCGTCACCTCGAACCGCACGCGCGAGGTGCATGATGCGCTCAAGCGCCGCTGCCTGTATCACTGGGTCGATTACCCCGATTTCGACCGCGAATTGGAGATCCTGCACGCCCGCGCGCCCGAGGCCGCCGAGGCGCTGAGCCGCGAAGTGGTGGCCTTTGTGCAGCAGCTGCGCACCGAGGACTTGTTCAAGAAACCTGGTGTGGCCGAGACCATCGACTGGGCGAAATGCCTGCTGGCGCTGGACGTGATCAACCTCAGCCCCGAGGTGATCGGCGACACGCTGGGCGCGATCCTGAAATACCAGGACGACATCCAGAAATTGCAGGGCTCCGAGGCCAAGCGGATTCTGGATCAGGCCAAATCCACGCTCGAACCGGTCTGATGTCGTCGTTGCGCCAAAACACTCCGGGGGCCTAGCGATGGCCGAACAGCTTCCACTGGATATTCCGGCCGATCCGAAACTGGCACAGAACATCACCCATTTCGCGCGCGCTTTGCGCAAGGCCGGGCTGCCGATCGGCCCCGGCCGCGTCGTTGACGCCATCCGCGCGGTGCAGGCGGCGGGCTTCACCCGCAAGCAGGATTTCTACTGGACCCTGCACGCCTGTTTCGTGAACCGACCCGAGCATCGCACGGTATTCGCCCAGATCTTCCGCCTGTACTGGCGCGACCCGCGATACCTGGAGCACATGATGTCGATGATGCTGCCGGCCATTCGTGGCGTTCAGGAGGAACGCATGGCCGAGGCCGGCGAAAAACGCGCGGCCGAGGCCCTGCTGGACGGTGTCGAGCGGGACGAACCGAAAGGCGCGGAGCAAGAGGGCGAAAGCGAAATCGAGATTGATGCCACGCAGACCGCCTCGTCCGAGGAACGGCTGCGGTCGCTGGATTTCGAACAGATGAGCACCGCGGAAACCGCGCAGGCCAAGCGCATTCTGGCACGGTTGCAATTGCCTGTGGACCCGATCGCCTCGCGCCGGGGACAAGCCAGCCATCTGGGTCGGCGGATCGACCGGGCGCGCACCTTGCGCGCGGCCATGCGCCAGGGCGGCGAACTGCGAGAGATCGCGCTGGTCCAACCGAAACCGCGCTGGCCCAACCTGATCGCGCTGTGTGACATCTCGGGGTCGATGAGCCAGTACAGCCGGATCATCCTGCACTTCCTGCACACGGTCTCGAACGCCAAGGGGGCCGGCTGGGCCAAGGTGCATGCGTTCACCTTCGGCACGCGGCTGACGAACATCACACGGCACCTGCATCAGCGCGACGTCGATGCGGCGCTGGCCGCCGCCGGGGCCGAGGCGCAGGATTGGGAGGGCGGCACGCGCATCGGCGAATGCCTGCACCAGTTCAACCGAGACTGGTCGCGCCGAGTTAT